>CAWELC010000008.1:0-249661 GCA_963809875.1 uncultured delta proteobacterium
AGGTACTCTCTCTTCCTTCCTTCCTTCCTTCCTCTCTCTCTCTCTCTCTCTCTCTCTCTCTCCCTCCCTCTCTCTCTCTCTCTCTCCCTCCCTCCCTCCCTCCTTCCTTCCTTCCCTCCCTCCCTTCCTTCCCTCCCTCCCTCCTTCCTCTCTCTCTCTCTCTCTCTCTCCTTCCCTCCCTCCTCTCTCTCCCTCTCTCCCTTCTCTCTCTCTCTCTCTCTCTCTCTCTCTCTCTCTCTCCCTCCCTCCCTCCCTCCCTCCCTCCCTCCCTCCCTCCCTCCCTCCCTCTCCTCTCTCTCTCTCCCTCCCTTCCCTCCTCTCTCTCCTCTCTCCCTCCCTCCCTCCCTCCCTCTCCTCTCTCTCTCTCTCTCTCTCCTCCCTCCCTCCCTCCTCTCTCCCTCCCTCTCTCTCTCCCTCCTCTCTCTCTCCCTCCCTCTCTCTCTCCTCTCTCCTCCTCCCTCCCTCCCTCTCCCTCCTCTCTCCCTCCTTCCCTCCCTCCCTCCCTCTCTCTCTCTCCTCTCTCTCTCTCTCCCTCTCCTCTCTCTCTCTCTCTCTCTCTCTCTCTCTCTCTCTCTCTCTCTCTCTCTCTCTCTCTCTCTCTCTCTCTCTCTCTCTCTCTCTCTCTCTCCCTCCCTCTCTCTCTCTCTCTCTCTCTCCCTCTCTCTCTCTCTCTCTCTCTCTCCTTCCTCTCTCTCTCTCTCTCTCTCTCTCTCCCTCCCTCTCTCTCTCCCTCCCTCCCTCCCTCTCCTCCCTCCCTCCCTCCTCTCCCTCCCTCCCTCCCTCCCTCTCTCTCCCTCTCCCTCCCTCCCTCCCTCCTCCCTCCCTCCCTCTCTCCCTCCCTCCCTCTCTCTCTCTCTCTCTCTCTCTCATGGCCGAAGAAGAATATAATACATATCGTTATATGGCACATATTTTATGGAGACAACCCGATCAGCGGGAAGAGTGGCTCCAAATGATATGTAGTAAAATGATTGAAGACCCTGAGGTTAAGGTAATTAGCCTAGAGATGGAAAGCCAATTCAGAAAAACTATGAGAATGTTCTTCCGCTTGCGAGAGAGGTGGAGCTACGAAATCTATCTAATATGGAGGACTATCTATCCAAAAGTTTCCCCTATGAAAAAACGATGGCTCTTTTTAATGACGATCTCTCTCAAATTTCATAACGGGAAATCATCCATACTACGAAATTGGCAGGGAATCGAAAGGTGGTGGGGAAACGAGTATTGAAGCATACCACAGGAATCTTCGTCATACTATTTTGTAGTGCATCCAAGGCTGTGCTTGTGTTTCTCACCAGGTCCGGGATTTCACTTACGCCAGTTACCTTCAGGACTATATCTATACGAAGCCAACTCTTCTTGGTCAATAGAATGCATTGAAAAGGATATAATAGAAGAAATCAATTTAAGGACGGGTGTATTCTCAGATAGATGGATTGTTTCAGTGAATAAGGAATTCCTTGGATTCGGGAAATTGATAAGTGAACGTACGATATTTGGACAAGAAAACAGTTGGTATTGTGGAGAATAGTATGAAACAGAATATAACTCTCTTGTTTCCTATCATCCATATTACTGTCTGCACTCTCTCGTGTGCTACACTACCAGGTCATCAATTTAGAACTTGCTTATGAAATATAGAATCTCCTTCTTCCACTGTGGTGACTATCTCAAGAAAGCCTTGGCAACCGAGATAGATGAAGTCAAATCCATTGTTCGCTCCATCCAATGGTCTGACGACTTCAAACACTCCGAAGGTGAGACAAGCTACAATCACCAAACAGGATACAATAGAGCCTTCAAGACGGAATTCCAAAAGAGGGATTGGGAATACCTGCCACTGTTACGGAGCGAACCGAAGCTGATAGGGGATTTTCGTAAGGGCTTGGTCTTCGTTGAGATTCAGTTTGGCAATAGTGCTACCCTGTATAGAGACTACTATAAGTTCCAGTACGGTTTAGCAAATGGACTCTTGTCGTTTGCGGTGCTTATTGTTCCGATAAATCCCAAGAAGTTTTTCCCTATTCGACCAGAGAGTGTGCAGAATATGGCCGACTATTCTCTAGCAAACACATGCTTTAGCATACTACCTATTAATGTGCCTACGATGCTTGTTGGGTTGTTGCCTGAGAACTGATTCTTCGAAATGACGACGTATCCTACTCAAACACCTTCAGTATCTCATCCCTTTCCCGATACGGCAGGGGCTCCTTCTTTCCGTTCGTGCGGACGATAAAGACGTGTTCGCTCGATTTCTCACCGATCGTGCCTATCAGGCCAATTGCCGAGACCGGTATCCCCTCCTTCGCGAACGCCGCCTCGATTGCGTCCTTGTGGGCGGGGGGGGCGGTGAAGAGGAGCGCGCCGGAGGCGATCACCCCCAGCGGGTCTATCCCGAATACGTCGCACAGCGCCCGGCCCTCGGGGTAGACGGGGATCGCATCCTCCCGCACCGTGATCGTGACGTTTCCCGCCATCGCCATTTCGTTCAGCCCCGCGGCAAGGCCCCCCTCCGTCGGGTCGTGCATGGAGGTGACCGGGGCTGCGGCGGTGGCCGTCATCGCGTCCTTCACCACGCTGATGCCGGGGTCAAACAGAAACCGCCGCGCCCGCTCGACCGTCTCCTTATCTATCCCCCGTGCGAGCAGCACGTCGGCCTTTTCCTGGGCGATGATGGCCGTCCCCTCCACGGGTATCCCCTTGGTCAAAAAGACGATGTCCCCCGGCTTTGCCCCGCCGGTGGTGACGAGCTTATCCTTTTTCACCTCGCCCATCATCTGCCCGCAGACCACGGGGCGGCTGACGGCCTCCGTCACCTCCGTGTGGCCGCCCACCAGCGTCACCCCGAAGGGGGCCATGGCCGCCCTCAGGTCGTCGAATATCCCGCGGGCGGTGGCCTCCGTGCTGGATGAGAGCGGCAGCAGGATCGTGGCCAAGAACCAGAGCGGCCGCGCCCCGCGCACCGCGATGTCGTTGGCGTTGACGTTGATGGCGTAGTACCCGATGTTTTCGGCGGTAAACGTGATGGGGTCGGCCGTGGAGATGAGGTAGCGGTCGCCCATGTCGATGACGGCGGCGTCTTCCCCGATGCTCGGCCCCACGACCACCCGGGGGTCGTCGGCCGGAAAGTCGGAAAGGATGTTGTCAAGCAGGTCGTATTTCAGTTTTCCGGTGGGGAGCTTCGTGTCGTTTTTTTTCATAACATCCTATGTTCCTATCATGAAGACGCGCTTCATCATCTCGGACGAGCTATGGCGTCGGGGCTATCCGTGCCACCCGACGCGCGTTTGAATCCGTAGGGGTCGCATACATGCGACCCGAGGGACGGCCGAAACGGACGGGCGGCTGATTGCCACGCCGTCCTACCGGACGGCTCGCAAGGACAATGGTAATCGCCGCCAAAAGGCGGCATCGTTAAGCATTGCCGCCCCTACGGGTGCAAACAAGAATGCCTACAAGTAATCAACCAGCTCCGTCGCCCGGGCCAGCACCATCACGGCCCCGGCCGAGACCAGCTCGTCTTGGCGTGATCTTTCCCGTGGTCACCCCGACGGGGATCATCCCGGCCGCCCTGGCCGACTCTATGTCGATGGGGTGGTCGCCCACCAGCGCCGATGCCCCCGGCTCCGTGCGCAGGCAGGCCAGCGTCCGGGCCAAATGCTCCGGGTGGGGCTTGACGCGGCCGGCCCGCTCGCGCGGGAGGAAGCAGTCGACGTGGTCCTCGACGTCGGGAAAGACGGTCAACACGGCGGCCTCGCAGTTGCGGGTTACGATCCCCACCCTGATGCCCCTTGTCCCTGAGCGCGATCAACAGCTCGCGCGTCCCGTCAAAGAGCGACGCGCGCCGGGCCGAGGCCACCTCCTCGTCGACCACGAGCCGCGTCGCGGCGGCCAGGAACTGGGCCGCCTGCCCGTCTGAGAGCTGGGCCGTCATCTGGTCGATCAGCTCGATCAGGTAGCGCTCCGAGACCTTCGTCCGGTCCACCCCGAAGCCGTCGGCCAGCTCGAATATCTTCACGTAGAGCGCGGGAAAGTCGATGTTGAGCTCGGCCAGCGTCCCGTCGAAATCAAAGACGACCGCGGCCGCCCCGTCAATCGGTGATCGTGTCATAGGAGAATCTCCGGTAGAATGCGTCGAGCCTCTTGAGGGCCTCTCTCTTTTCGGTGATGCCGATCTTGGCGGCCTGGGCGGCCTTCCTCAGCGTCTCGATGGAACGGTCGTAGTTCTCGCGGTCGACGGGGTAGGGGTGGCCGTCCTTTCCCCCGTGGGCAAACGAGAAGCGCGCCGGGTCGGAAAACGAGGTGGGCGCGCCGTAGATCACCTCGCTGATGAGCGCCAGCGCCCGGATCGTCGCGGGCCCCACCCCCGGCAGCGCCCAGCAGCTCCTCGAAGTTCTCGGGCCTGCGCTCGTAGGTGGAAAGGAGGATCTTTTCGATCCGCTTCGGGTCGATGTCGGCGGCCGTCACCTCGTGGCGGGCGGGAAGCGTGAGCTTTTGGATCGCCCTGATGTCGCGCACGGTGCGCTCCGGCCGCTGGCACGAAAGCTCGGTCGTCAGCGGCGCCGGGCCCGCGCGGCCCCCCGGTCGGTCAGGTTCATGATCATGTCGAGCCGCCGGTCGTCGCAGACGGCCGCGTGGGGCTCCTCGGTCATGTCGGCGACCGTGTCGGAGAGCCAGTGGTAGCGGCGGGCGGTGGCCGTCTCGTCGCTCATCCCCTGCTGGACGACGGCCCAGTGCCCGTCGGGGGTGAAGAAGAAGTTATGGATGTAGAGCTGGTAGCCGTCCTGGACGGCGTTGTTGTCCACCTTGGCGGTGAGCCGCGAGAGGTGGACGAGGCCGGCCGGGTCGACCGAAAGGGCGGGTCCTTTCGCCATGATCTCGTCGGGCGTCCTGCGGGAGCGCGCGCCCTTGCCGCCGGCGGCAAAGAGCCCAAGCTCGGTCTCGAGGCCGGCGATCCCCTCCTTGACGGCGGCCGAGACCGTGGTGGTGACGCCGGAGGAGTGCCAGTCAAACCCGAGGAGGCAGCCGAAGGACTGAAACCAGAAGGGGTCGGACAGCCGTCTCAGCACCTCGGGGGCGCCGAAATCCGAGACGATGATGACGACGATCTCCCGGGCGAGGTGGATCATCCGGTTCATGAGCCAGGCCGGGGCCTTTCCGCCGTGAAGCGGAAGCGTGGCGGTACCCCGTCCTCATGCCGGCCTCCGGTAATCGGCTGCTCCCGTATTTTGCCACTCCATCGTCGCGCCCCTTGGAACTGCTCGAGAATCTCCTTGAAAAGCAGGTCTGTTATCGTGTATGATAATTATAAGAGACAGTCGCCGCCGATGCAAGGAGAAAGGAAAAGCAACGAAACTTTACGGTAATACCACGGGCCTCAAGGCAAGCGAGGAAAAGAGGCTGCTGAACCTCTACCGGAGGCGCGTGCCCCCCGATCGTATCGTCACCCCGGAGCTCGCCCGCACCCTCACCGAGCTTTCGGCCGAGATCGGCCGCCAGCTCTGCACCCTGATCGACCGCAAGGGAAACATCCAGCTTGTCATCGTCGGGACCAACTCGATGGTGGTCATCCCCGATATCTCCCAGTTCCGCATGGGAGACGCGCGGCTGAGGGGGCTGCGCTCCATCCACACGCACCTCAAGGGAGAGCCGCTCTCCCGGGACGACCTGGCCGACCTTGCGCTCCTGCAAGCTCGATCTGATCGCGGCGATCGCGGTCAAAGAGGGTGGGCTCCCCGGGGACGTCTACATGGCCCACCTGGTGGCCGAAAACGGCACGGGGCAGGTCTGGGAGGAGGACACGCCGGTCCCGATCCACCGCCTCGAGACCGACTTCACCCAGCTCATCACCTCGATCGAGGACGAGTTCGTCAGGAAGTTCCGGGCCCGCCGGGTCAAGGTCGAGGACGGGGCCATCCTCGTGGGGACCTCGTTCGGCCGCGGCGCCGACCCGTACGACAGCCTGGAGGAGCTCAAGGAGCTCTGCGCCACGTCGGGCCTTACGGTGCTGGATACGGTGGTCCAGAAGCGCGACAAGCCCGACCCGAAGTGGGTCATCGGCAAGGGAAAGCTCTTCGATCTGGTGGTCCGCGCGCAGCAGCTCAACGCGGGCATCCTCGTCTTCGACGGGGAGCTGGAGCCCGACCAGGTCAGGACGATCACCGACTTCACCGAGATGCGCATCATCGACCGGACCCAGGTGATCCTGGACATCTTCGCGCAGCGGGCCAAGAGCCGGCAGGGGAAGATCCAGGTGGAGCTGGCCCAGCTGAAATACATGCTGCCGCGGCTGATCACCAAGAACACGGCGATGAGCCGGCTGACCGGCGGCATCGGCGGGAGGGGTCCGGGCGAGACGAAGCTCGAGATCAACCGCCGGCGCGCCCGCGACCGCATCCACCGGCTGGAGAAGGAGATCAGGGATATCGGGAGGGACCGGGGCCAGCAGCGCGCGCAAAGGATGAAGAAGGGCCTTCCCATCATCTCCATCATCGGCTACACCAACGCGGGAAAATCCACGCTCCTCAACACCCTGACCAAGAGCGACGTGGACGCCCGCAATATGCTCTTTGCGACGCTGGACCCGTCCAGCCGCCGCCTGCGCTTTCCGCGCGATTTCGAGGTCATCATCACCGATACGGTGGGGTTCATCCGTAACCTCCCCAAAGACCTCGTGACCGCGTTTTCGGCCACCCTCGATGAGCTCAAGAGCGCCGACCTCCTGGTGCACGTCGTGGACGCGTCCGACCCGCGCTACCCGTCCCGCATCGAGGCGGTGGAAAAGATCCTGGGCGACCTGGGGCTCTCCGAGATCCCGGTGCTCTCCGTCTTCAATAAGACCGACCTCGTCTCCGAGGTCACGCTCGCCCAGATGCGGGCCAGGCACGACGCCGTGTTCGTCTCCGCCGTCAATTCCTCCACGTTGATGCCGCTCATCGAACGCCTCGAGAGCCAGATGCTGCTGGTGCTGGAGCGCTACCGGCAACAGGCGGGGGGCGTGGTGCACTCCGAGACCCTCCACTAAGGTCTCCGCGCGATATCTAAACACCGAGATTCATCCCATGCCCCGTCCACGGGCCGGTCGATACCCGTTTTCGGGAACCGGTTTGTCGAAAAGCTCACTTTTCCTCTTGACATATTCGAACGGGCAATATATAAATAGACCCGAATGATAAAAAAAAGAACGACGAGTATAAATATGTCAGTGCAAGATAGTACTGAAACGTCTCGATAGAGACAGGGGAAATCGGAGCACCATGGCACGAAAATCGATCATCGAGGATATCAGGAAGGACCAGATCATAGAGAGCGCCATCGATGCCCTCGCATCGGTGGGATACACCAAGACGACGCTTGACCAGATTGCCGAGACCGCGGATATCAGCCGCGGCGTTATCACCTACTACTTCAGGAGCAAGGACCAGCTCATCTCGGAGGTCATGAACCGGATCCTGACCGACCAGAAGCAGATCATCATGGGACGGGTCGATGAGGCGGCCTCGCCGAGGGAAAGGCTTGCCGAGTATATCGGCGCGAGCATCGACCACATGAAGTCGGACCGCAGGCACTATGAGGCGCAGGTGGAGCTCTGGTCCAACCTCGAATACAAGAAAGAGTTCAATCAAAAGATCTACCGGGGCTGCATCGAGATCGTCTCGAAGATCCTGAAAGAGGGCATCGAGGCGGGCGTCTTCCGGGACGTTGGACGTCCGGAATGCCGCGGTGCTCATTCAGGGGTCCATCGACGGGATCATGATCCAGTGGGTGTTCAACGAGGGCTCCGTCGACCTGGACACGATCAAGGGGCTCCTGATCGATACCATCTTTGCCTCGATCCAGCGCTAGGGGCGCTCCGTGCGGGGAGCAGACGCGCCCGCCCGGCGGGCTCCCGGCCTCGTCATCGCAATGGAGAAAGAGTGACATGCCAATCGGAGGAGATATGAAAGACAGGATCATCGACTTCAGGGTCAGGCTCCCGTTCAAAGACGAATTTCCCGATGCCGACCCGGGCGACCTCTCGTTTGTGCCCCACTGGATGAGCCACTACGTCGAGCTCTACCAGGCCGCGCTCAAGGTCGATCTCGGGGTGGAGACACTGCTGGCGTCGATGGAGCAAAACGGGATCGAGCGCGCGGTCATGCAGGCCGAGTGGGAGTTCGGCGACTACAAGCACCTCAATAACGCCGTCCATAAGATCGTCACGAAATACCCCGACAAGTTCATCGGTTTTTGCACCGTACACCCGGAAGAGTCTAAGGACATGGCCGCCGAGCTCCGGGACTGGGTCGCCGCGGGCATGCGCGGGGTGAACCTCCAGCCCTGGGCGTACCGGATGGAGGCCCACGACCGGCGGTTCTACCCGGTCTACGAGGTGGCGAACGAGCTGGGCATCCCGGTGACCGTCCACACGAGCGTCAACTGGACCCTGACTCGTCCGATCTTTTACGGGAGGCCCATCAACCTGGACGTCGTCGCGTGCGATTTTCCGGATCTCGTGCTCATCGCCAGCCACGGGGGATGGCCCTGGGTCAACGAGATGGTAGCGGTGGCCTGGAAGCACAAGAACGTCTATATCGAAACCGGGGCGGTCAGCCCCAAGTACATCGGGCGGCCGGGCACCGGATGGGAGACCTTTATCCAATACGCAGATAACATCCTGAAGAACCAGATCCTCTACGCCAGCGAGTGGCCGCTGCTGACCTTCGAGCGGGTGGTGGCCGAAGCCGAGGCGTTGCCCCTGAAGGAGGAGGTCAAACGGGCATATCTCTACGAGAACGCAAAGCGCCTTCTGGGGATTTAACGCACATCGTTCCGAAAAGGAGACGACATGGATATCCCGAAATACGACTACTACTGGCAATACGTCCAGTACTGGAGCACGATCGACCCCGACTTTCCGGCGCTTCGGGAAGGCGACCGGACGGTTACCTCGGGCCGATTCCATCAGATGGTCACGAGTCTTGCCGAGTCTTTCCTTGCCCTCGGTATCAAGAAAGGCGACCGCATCGTCACGATCATGCCGACGGGCGTCGAGTTCGTCGTCAGCCTGGCCGCGGGCCAGAGCGTCGGGGCCGTCATCGTGCCGATGGACGTGAAGTTCAGGGTTGCCGACCTTCAGCGATTCCTCTCTCACGCGAGGCCCGCCCTGATCATATCGGTGTCGTCGGCCAAGGACTTCGACATCATCGGGGCGCTGAGCTCCCTGGGTCCCGAGTTTGACTCGATACGGAAGGCGACGGTGGGGCCGGGGCCCTTCGGCCTCACGTTTGAGAAGCTGGCGGAGGGCTCATCGGGACGCGGAGAGGAGCTCAAACGGGTACGGCAGTCGCTTAGTCCCGACGACGGCGCGCTGATCGTCTTCTCGGGGGGCACTACCGGCGTCCCGAAGGCGGCGCTCCTCTCCCACACCAACTCCGTCTACATGTCCTATATCGAAGTATTGCTCTTCAACAAGTGGCTTTCTCCATATGGGGCGGCGGGACGGATCAAGTCGGTGGCGGCGCTTCCCCCCAGCCACGTGGGGGGGACGGTGGAATTCATCGGCACCGGGATCGTCGGGGGGCTCGAGCTGATCATGATGGACACCTGGAACCCGTACGCCGTGCTGGAGATGACCCAGAAGGAACAGGTTCCGTGGATCGGGGGGGTCCCCACCATGTACGCGATCATCCTGTCGCTGCCGGACCTCTCGAAATTTGACCTTTCCTGCGTGAAGCTTGCCATCCTCTCCGGCGAGAAGGTCGGCCTCGACCTCCTGACCGGCATCCGGGAAAAGATCGCGCCCGTCGTCATCAACGGGTACGGGAGCACCGAGTCGGGGTCGGAGGTGACGTTCACCGAGCCGGGGGACGACTTTTCACGGCTTGCCGACGGGTACGTCGGAAAGCCGATCGGGGGCATGCAGCTTAGTGTCGTCGATGAAAAGGGCGGCCAGCTCCCTCCCGGGGAGGCCGGGGAGATCCTCACGAGGGGACCCCTTTCGATCAGCAAATACTACAACATGCCAAAGGAGGACAAGGCCGGGTTCACAAAAGACGGGTGGTGCAAGACCGGGGACCTCGGGTACCTGACATCGGACGGCGGCCTCTATATCAAGGGACGGATCAAGCAGATCATCCGTGTCGGCAGCTACACCGTTTTGCCGACGGAGATCGAGGAGGTGGCCATTGAGTACGAGAACGTGGGACTTGCCGCCGCTATCGGGGTGCCGGACACAATCTACGGAGAAGTGGCCTGGCTCTTCATTGCCCCGGTCTGGGGGACGAAGGTCAACACCGAAGGCCTTATGAAATATCTCGAGACGAAGCTCGCCAAGTTCAAGGTCCCCAGGAAGATCGTCATCAAGGATGACATCCCGATCACGAGGATCGGGAAGGCCGACCGCACGAAGCTGAGAAAAGACGTGGTCGATTCGATGAAAGAATAGATGGCAATAGGGCAATAGCGACGGACGCCGGGGGTCAGGGAAACGTCTCGATCCGGGAGGCACTGAATGGGGGAGACAATGGGTTTTACCGATATTGAGTTTGAAAAAAGAAACGGGGTTGCCGTCATTACGTTCACGAGGCAGGAGGCGCGAAACGCCGTCAGGCACCAGACGTGGATGGATCTCAAAGGGGCGCTCTCCCTCTGCCAGACAGACCGGGAGGTCCGGTCCGTCGTCATAACCGGCAGGGGCAAGGCCTTCTCGGCGGGGGCGGATCTGGCGGAGATGGGCGAGATACTCGGGGGGCAGGTAGACTTTTTCAGGGTCAGGGAGGGACTCCTGGAGATCCAGGCGATCACCGAGCAGATGATTGCGCTTCCCAAGCCGATCGTCGCCGCGCTCAACGGGTACGCCGTGGGGGCGGGGGCCGAGATCGCCATCGCTTCCGATATCAGGATTGCCTCCGAAAAAGCGACCTTTGAGTTTGCCGAGGTGAAGGTCGGGCTCTTTGAGACCAACGGCGTCACCTACCTCCTGCCGCGCATCGTCGGCCATGGAAGGGCGCGGGAGCTGATGCTGACCGGCAGGAGGATAGACGCCGGGGAGGCCTGCGCGATCGGGCTCGTGTCACGGGTGGTTTCGCCCGAATCACTCATGGACGATGCGCTCACAACGGCAGAAAATATGGGCGGTAACGCGCCCGTCTCGATGGCGCTGGTCAAGGAGTGCCTGAATAAATCCGGTGAGATCGCGCTTTCAGACGCGCTGGTCTACGAGACGGAGGCGATGATGGCCTGCGCCATGACGGCCGATGCCCGGGAGGGGGCTATGGCGTTTCTCGAAAAGAGAAAGCCTCTCTACAAGGGGAGGTAATGATATAATGGAAGCGGCTTTATTGCGTACACCATTGTAAGGAGTACATCATGGCAACAGATGAATTGAAACGCGGGCTCGGGCTCGGCGGGGCGGTATCCATCCTCATCGGATACGTCATCGGGGCATCGATCTTCATCCTGATCGGCCCGATCGCCTTCAAGACCGGCCCGGCCCTCTGGGTGACCTACCTGATCGCTTCGCTCCCCGCGATATTCATGTGCTTTACCGCGGCACAAATCGGGAGCACCTTGCCGGTGGCCGGGGCCAACTACGTGCTGGTCAGCAGGACGATGGGTCCGTTCTGGGGATTCATGACGGTATGGACGATCATGATCACGACCCTCATCGGAATACCGCTGATTGCCTACGGGTTTGCGGAATACCTCGGGTTCTTCATCCCGGGGCTCCCGCCCATGGGGACGGCCATCGCCGTTACCGTGCTTTTCGGGATCGTCAATATCATCGGGATATCCTTTACCGGGTGGATCCAGAACCTGATGGTCGTGTTGATGATGGTGGCGCTGGCAATCTTCGGGGTCGCAGGACTCTTCTTCGTGAAACCGGAAAACATCGTTCCCCTCATGCCCAACGGGTTCTCGCCGGTGGTGATGGCAGCGATTCCCGCATACTTCTCGTACGTCGGTTTCATGGTGCTGGCCGAGCTCGGGGAGGAGATCAGAAAGCCGAGCCGGACGATCCCCCTGGCCATCATGATCTCGTTTCTGGCGGTCACGGTCGCCTATCTCCTGACGACCTTCGTCCTGACGGGGATCCTCCCCTATGGGACCCTCGGGGGCACGAAGGCCGCGGTGGCCGAAGCGGCACGGGTGTTCCTTCCCTACTGGCTCGTCGCCTTCATCTCAGTCGGCGCGATCATGGCGGCCTTCACCACGGTAAACGGGATACTTGCAACGAGCCCCCGGGAGCTGTTTGCGCTGGCACGGGACGGGGTCATGCCGGGTTGGCTGGCGGCCACGTCCAAGGCCTTTAAGACCCCCTGGGTCTCGATAAGCGTCGTGACGCTGCTGGGGGTCGTCGGGATTCTGCTGGGACAGTCGATCGAGAAATACGCCTTCATCACGGTCATGGGAGTGATGGTCTTTTCGCTGCTGATCGGGATCGCGTCGCTTCGGATCAAAAAGAAACTCCCGGACCACTACAAGCGGGCGGCCTTCAAGCTGAAAGGCTTCTGGTACTGGTTCTTCCCGATCGGGGTCCTCTTCTTTGCACTGGTCTACGTCCTTCTGGGCTTTGTGGAAGACCCGCTGTCGGTGGGTATCTTCATGGGGGCCGTCGTTCTCGGTGCGATACTCTTCCTGGAGAGGCGCTGGCGGCTCAAGAAGGCGGGCGTGGACATGGTCGATGTCTTTGGAAAGGACGTCCAGGGCGTGCTCAAACGGGCCAAGGAGTCCGACTAGATCGGAGCGTTTTCGTCCCTGGGTGGAGAAAAGGCAGGAGATGCGGGGCTCGTCCCCGCATCTCCTTTTCAACGTGAGGAGCACGTGATATAATAAACTATTTATAGGGTGATGCCGAACCGATGGAAAAGATCGAGATTGCCAACACCACACTGCCCGTAATGGGATTTCCCTGGGCGCTGGCCCTGCGCGACGTGAGGGAGTGGGTCTTCGTGTCGGGGGTTCCCCCGATGAACGACCTGCGAAAGGTCGTGATCGCCGACGCCTACGAGCAGTTCGCCTATGAAATAGAACGGATTGCCGAGATCCTTCAGACCGGAGGGATGAAGCTCTCCGATATCGTCTATCTAACCGTCACCGTGACCGAAAAGGCCGGCCTCTATGAGAACTGGGATCGGTTCGTTACGGTATGGGCGAAATACTTTCCCGAAAGGCCCGGCCCCGCCGGGGGGACGCTCCGGATCGTCTCCGGGCTCTCCCACCCCAAGATGATGGTCGAGGTCGAGGCAATTGCCGCGCGCTGATCGACGGACAAAGCACAGAAAGAGGACCGATGATAGAGGTTGAACACCTTGTTAAGAAGTTTGACGACGTCGTGGCCGTAAACGATATTTCGTTTGCCGTAAAGGAGGGCGAGTCTTTCGGCTTTCTGGGACCCAATGGGGCCGGCAAGACCACGACCATCAGGATCCTGACGACGCTGATCCCCCCCACATCGGGCAAAGCCAGGATTGCCGGGCTGGACGTTACCAGGCACCAGAACCAGGTTCGCGAGAAGATCGGCATCATCTTTCAGGACCCGAGCCTGGACGAGCGGCTCACCGCTTACGAAAATCTCTATTTTCACGCCGCGCTCTACCGGGTCCCGTCCCGGCAGATCGGGCCGAGGATAGACAAGGCCCTGGCGATGGTCGAGCTCAAGGGCTCCCGTGACAAGATCGTAAAGACCTTCTCCGGGGGGATGAAGCGGCGGCTCGAGATAGCCCGGGGATTCCTGCATATGCCGCGGGTGCTGTTCCTGGACGAGCCGACCATCGGGCTGGACCCGCAGACAAGGAAGGTCATCTGGGAATATATCAATGAGCTTAAGCGCGACTTCGGCGTTACCCTCTTTCTCACCACGCATTATATGGAGGAGGCCGACGACTCCGACCGTGTGGGGATCATCCACCAGGGCAAGATCGTCTCCCTGGACTCACCGGAGCGGCTGAAGCGGCGGATGGGCGGGGCGACGATCGTGCTGCTGAGCAAGGACGGAAACGAGCGGAAGATAACGGAGCTGAAGATTCCTTTCAAGACGGCCGACAGCCATATCTATATCGCGGTGGGCTCGGCTTCCTCTCAGGATACGCTCAACCGGCTGATCGCCCGAAGCGTAAACCTCGACGAAATGATAATCACCCAGCCGACCCTCGAGGACGTCTTTATTAAACTGACCGGCACTGCTATCCGGGAGGAGACGGCCGGTCCCATGGAACACCTCAGGATGGTCCGGAGGGGAGGGGACCGAAAAAGATGATGGAATTTGTGGGAAAGTTCCTGTACGGCACGTTTATCATATGGCAGCGCGACCTGAAACGGATGCTGCGGGATAAGCACCAGTTCTACGGATCGTTCGCCCGGCCGGTACTCTGGCTGGTCGTGCTCGGGATGGGGCTGAGGCCCGTATTCAAGGGAAACGGCGGGGTCGATTATATCCAGTTCATCTTTCCGGGAATCGTGGCCATGTCGTTGATCTTCTCGGCTATGTGGTCGGGCATCTCCATCATATGGGACCGGGAGTTCGGATTTCTCAAGGAGATCCTGGTTGCCCCCATCCCGCGAACGTCCATCGTCGCGGGAAAGATCATGGGAGGCGGCACCCAGGCGATGGTGCAGGGAGGCATTACGCTGTTTTTTGCGCCCCTGATCGGCGTCAAGATAACCGTGCTGGGATTCTTTTCGCTGCTCGGTATCATGCTGATCATCTCCCTTGCCCTCTCATCGATGGGGATCGCGCTGGCCAGCAGGATCTACACCTACGAGGGTTTCGGCACGATCAGCAACTTCGTCATCATGCCTCTCTTCTTCCTCTCGGGAGCGATCTATCCGGTGCAGACACTGCCGACGTGGCTCAAGGTGATCGTGAGCCTGAACCCCGTGACCTACGGGGTGGACCTGATGCGGGGCGCCGTGCTCGGGGTTTTTCAGTTCCCGGTCTTCCTGGACCTGATATACATAACGGGATTCGGGCTGATTATGGGCGGGCTTGCGGTCGTCCTTTTCAGGAGATACTAGTCTCTCTCAGATGGCGCCCTCGCAGGAGAGAGCGGGCGCGCAGGAGCCGTCCATGAGCATCTTTGAGATCATCATGCTGGTCTGTTTCGGGAGTGCCTGGCCCTTCTCTATCTACCGTTCCTGGACGGCGCGAACCAATCAGGGAAAGAGCCTCTGGTTTCTGGTGATCGTCTTTATCGGATACGCCTCCGGGATCGTCCACAAGATCCTCTACAACTACGACCAGGTCGTATTCCTCTATGCGCTCAACGGCGTGATGGTCCTCGTCGATATGGCGGTCTACGTCAGAAACTACCGCATCGTGCGGGTCACGCGGGCGACCTGGAGCGGGTAGCCGATCCAGGGACTACTCCCGCGGCTATCTCAGAATATCCCCCTCGAGAGACTTAAAGATGTTTCCTACCCCCCGCTCGACCCCGCTGACGAAGGGAATCGAGAACTCGGCGTTGTCCAGCGTGCCCGACACCCGGAAGGGAAACTTGTCAATGCTGCCGGAAACACCGACGAGGGAAAGCGCGGCTGAATAGAGTGACGATATGACGGCAATTTCCCTGAGCGTGATGGTCCCCGAGATATCGAGCGACTTGTCAAACCCGACGTATCCCGCCCCCACGGCGGTGAAGGCGGCCCCGTCCACTGTGAGATCATTGCTGGTAACCTTCCTCGACCGGATGAGGTAATCTCCCCCGATAAAACGGTAGGCACCGGTATCCAGCGCCTTGGGAAGGGCCTCGGAAGGAATCCCGAGGCTTTTTGCCAGCTCATCGCGCAGGCTAAAGTCCCTGACGTACCCATCGGTGAGCGAGATCTTTCCGCTCCCCGCAAGACCGTCCGAAAAACCCGTGATGGGAAAGGTGTAGTCGCCGGTGAGATCCAGGGTCCCCCAGAGTGTATCCTTCCGTCCGGAAAAAGCGTTCAACATCTCGTTGGCGTTGGCGCCCGAAAGCCGGAGGGTGAGCACGCCGTTCGGCTCCGATCCCTCGAGGGGGGTCTTTCCGCTCGCTGTCAGGTCGCCGCCAAAGAGCGTGGATTTCAGCGTGACCACGGTCGCCGCCCCGTCCGTTACCGAGCCCGAGAGGGAGAGCCGTGTAAACGGCACGGAGCCGATGGCGCCGCTGTCAATCCCCGCCTTGATTTCAGCGCCGATACTCACAAGGGAGCCGCCCGATTTCGAGCTCGTTGGGGTTGGGATGATGATCGAGTGAGCGTCGAGATCTATCCCGTTGAGCGAAACGAGGGTCCGGTCTTGTGCATTCGCTTCCTCTTTAAGATAGGCAAACGTGCCGTCCTTGATCGAGATCGACCTGATCAAGACCTCCCTGATTTCGATGGAAAGGCCACTGGGCAGCGATACGGACGGCGACCCCGTGGAGGTTTTTTCTCCCTCCATCATCCCCAGGCCGTCGGTATTGAGGGAGCCGTCCTGATAGCGGACGAGCATTATCTGCGGCTTGGCGAGGACAACCCGCCGAATCACGACGTCACCGGCCAGGAGGGGCAGAAGGGCAAAACCGACCCTGATCTCCGGGGTGGTGATGAGGGGATGGTCCGGCCGGTGCGCGTCGGCTATGGTGACGTCGCTGACGACGACCGACGGTCCCGCGATGAGCGACAGGCGGAGATCCTGGATCGTCACACTCCTGTTGAGCTGTCTTGAGAGGAGGTCGGTGATCGCGGGGCGGTACCGGTTAATGTCGATAAAATAGGGGGCAACGGCAAGGAAGATAACAGTGATCACGAGAAGAACGCAAAGAACAAGGAGATACTTTTTTGTCTTTCCCATGGCCTGTCGGTCCCCTCATAGTGTTTGAGACCCTAATGAGAAGAGAGGAGATATGTCTCGATGAATCGGTCGATCTGCCCGTCCAGGACCGCGTCGACGTTGCCGACCTCCATACCCGTCCGGTGGTCCTTGACGAGCTGGTAGGGCTGCATCGTGTAAGTCCTGATCTGGCTGCCCCAGGCGATCTCCTTCTTCTGATGGTGGAGCTGGTCCTGTTTGGCCCGCTCCTCATCGAGCTTTCTCTCGTAGAGCCGCGATTTCAGTATCTTCATGGCAGTGGCCTTGTTGCGGTGCTGGGACTTCTCGTTGCTGCACGTAACGACAATCCCGCTGGGGAGATGGGTGATCCTGACGGCGCTGTCGGTCTTGTTGACGTGCTGTCCCCCCGCGCCCGAAGCGCGGAAGGTATCGATCCGAAGGTCGTTCTCGTTTATCTCGATCTCGATATTCTCGTCGACCTCGGGGGACACAAAGACAGAGGCAAACGACGTGTGCCGGCGCTTACCCGTGTCGAAGGGCGAGATCCTGATGAGCCGGTGGACGCCGTTTTCGGCCTTGAGGAGCCCGAAGGCGTAGTCCCCCTCGACCAGAAAGGTGACATTCTTGACCCCGGCCTCGTCGCCGGGCAGGAGGTTGACGACCTCTATCCGGTAGCTTTTCGTCTCGGCCCACCGGCTGTACATCCGAAAGAGCATCTCGGCCCAGTCCTGCGCCTCGGTGCCCCCGGCTCCCGAATTGATCATCACGATGGCCGAAAGCACGTCGTCCTTATCGGACAGCATCCGCTTGGTTTCCATGCTGGCAAACGCGGCCTCGAGATCGGAGAGCTTGGTCTTGATCTCGTCGATCGCATCCGTCTCGCCTTCCCGATACATATCCATGAGGATGGACAGCTCTTCGAGGTCGTTTTCGCGGGCCGCCAGCCAGCCGAGCTGGTCGCTGATGTCGTTCTTTTCTTTGGGAATATGCTGGACTTTTTCCGGGTGGTTCCAGAAGTCAGGGGCCGACATCATCGAGTCGAGCTCCGCCAGCCTTTTTTTCAGGACATCCGGTTCAAAGATACCTCCGGATGACGGAGAGGCGGTCTTCGTACGATTCGTAGGTTTGATTCAGATCAAAGGGAAGCTCGGATGCCATGGCGCTACCTCCGTTTCTTTCTCATTATTATACTATAGCCGTGTACGATCAGGGGGGAAAAAAAGATCAGCGTAAGGAGCCGGGCGAAGACGTCCCCGAACCTGGTATAGAAGGTCGTCCGTGGTTTCACAATGACGTCACCCAGGGCGACCGTTCGCGTGAAGATGTCCGTCTTGACCTCGCACGTGCCCGTGGGGTCGACCACCGCGGTGATGCCCGTGTTTGCCGCCCTGATAAAAAAGAGCCGCGTCTCGATGGCACGAAGGCGCGCCATGGAAAAGTGCTGATAGGGCGCGCTCGTGGTGCCGAACCAGGCGTCGTTGGTTATATTGACCAGGAGCGCCGCTCCGTTTCGTGCGAATAGGCGCGCCGACTCGGGGAAAATCGCCTCGTAGCATATCAGCGTTCCAACGGGGCCGATGGCCGTCGGTATCGGTTGGGTAGTTGTGCCCCTGGAAAAATCCCCGGCCGCGCCGTTTGCGAGCTTGTCGACGAAGAAGAAGAGGCTTCTCATCGGGACGTATTCGACAAAGGGAACCAGATGGATCTTGTCGTATGTTCCGATGATGTCACCCTTTTCGGAAAGGAGATAAGCCCGGTTATAAAACTTCAGAGTCCCGCCCAGGTCCTCGAAAGCGGGGGTGCCGAAAAGGAGGGGCGCGCCGACCCGGCGGGGCAGCTCCTCCACGCGCGGCCGGAAGACCGGGTTATTCTGGAAGAAGAAGGGCGTGGCCGTCTCCGGCCATACGATAAGTGCCGGCTTGTAGGGACGCGTGGCCAGCGTCATCTCCTCGTATATGTTCATCGTCTCTTCCTGGAAGCTCGGGTCCCACTTGAGGTCCTGGCGGATGTTGGGCTGGATGAGGGCCACGGGGACCGGCGTGCCGCCGCTCATGATGGACCGCTCCCGCTTGATCGCAAAGATTCCGTAGGCGATCAGCGCCGCAACAAGAAGACACGACACGGCGGTCTCGGCCAGGGGGAATCGTTTCGATCGCCCGAGTGAAACGCTCGACGACCATGAACAGGGCTGCGTTAGCAGCCACGATCACGAAAGATACGCCGTATACCCCGGTGATATCGACCACCTGGACGAGAGGGAGCCATTGGATCTGAGTGTGTCCGATAAAGCCCCAGGGAAAGCCGGTTATCAGGAAGGACCGCAGATACTCGAGGGAAACGAAGGAAACGGGGGCCGAGATGAAGACGGAAAGGCCGAAGCGTTTCCGCGTCCAGGCCACAAAACACGCAAACAACCCGATATATACCGAGATATACGATACCAGGAGGAGCATAAAGATGACTGCCAGCGCGGTCGATATCCCTCCGTATACGGAGACCGGGTAAACGATCCAGTAGAGGATGCCGATATAGGCGACGAAGCCGAAAACGAGTCCCAGCAGGGACGCCGTGGCGGGGTTCTTGTCGCGTATGGCAAAGAGCAGCGGGATCAGGCAGACCCACGCCAGCAGGAAGATCCCCACTTTCGGAAAGGACAGGGCCATCAACGCGCCGCCGGCTGCGGAAAGGAGAACGTCGGCGGGGGTCAATGAGAAGGTCTTTCCTTTCACCTTGGGGCTCGGCCGATTCTTCTGTGTCATGACTCGTGCCTCTGTCGGAGGGGGTTACTCGATAGCGATCCCGATACAAGAAAGGAGCCGCCGCTCTTCGCGCTCCATGGTCTGGCGCTGTTGCTCCGTCGCCCCTTCCACGGGGTCATGGACGTGCCCAAGGAGGTGAAGCAGGCCGTGGACGCACAGGATGATGATTTCGTCGGTGGGGGATACACCCCTGATCTGGGATTGTCTGACGGCGGCGTCGATGTTGACGGCGATGTCCCCCAAAACGTCGCGGGCCGACCGGAAACGCGCCATCCACGCCGAAGGATATGACGTTGGTCGGGCCGTCCCTCCCCAGGAACCGCAGGTTTAGGTCCGCGATGCCGGCGTCGTCGGTCAGGAGGATCGACAACTCGCTAGTGCCCCTTCCCAGGTGTTCGAGCAGCCTTTGCATCCTTGTGGTTATTGTTTTGCCTGTTATTGCCTGCGGGTGCTTCTCTTTTGTAAGGAGCACTGTCACCGTTATTCTTCTCCCTGAGTGGTTCCTCAAACTCCTCGTCAATGACCGGTTCGGGATAGTCGATACGCTGGTGGAAGATTCCGTTGAGCACTTTCGTAAAACTCTTGCCGATGGCGTCCAGGTCCTTGAGGGTAAGCTCGCACTGATCCAGCTGTCCATCCAGGAAGAGCCGATTGATGATACTCTGGACCATCCCTTCGACCCTCGATGGGGATGGATCGACGAGGACCTTGCTTGCGGCCTCGACGTTGTCGGCCAGGAGCACTATGCCCGCCTCCCGGGTCTGCGGCTTGGGGCCCGGATAGCGGAAGTCCTTTTCGTTGATGGGCCTCTCTTTGAAGTTTCCGGATTCCCTGGCCTTCTGATAGAAGAAGTTCATCAGGTGCGTCCCGTGGTGCTGCTTGATGATGTCGATGATCTCGGAGCCGAGCCGATACTTCTTTCCCATATCGACCCCGTCCTTGACGTGAGATATGATGATGAGCCCCGACATATGGGGGGTCAGCTTGTCGTGCGGGTTCCGGTCGCCCTTAATGTTCTCGATATAGTAGTTGGGTTTTCTGATCTTGCCGATGTCGTGGTAGTAGGAGCTGACCCGGGCCAGCAGCGGGTTGACGCCGATAGCGTTGGAGCCGGCCTCTGCCAGCGTACCCACGATGATGCTGTGATGGTAGGTCCCCGGAGCGCTGATGACCATCTCCTTGAGGAGGGGGTGTTCGAGGTTGCTGAGCTCAACGAGCTTGATGTCGGTGATATAGCCGAAGGCGGACTCCACCAGAGGTGTCACCCCCAGCACGATCACCGATGAAATGACGCCCCCCGTAAATCCCATGATCATATTGAAGACGATGGTCTTGTAGTCCGATCCGATGCTGGAAAGTATATCGGTCGACAGCAGATTGAGCCGGGACAGATAGATGACAAAGATCAGCAGCGCGTTCACCACGCCGACGATCAGCCCGGCGTTGACGATGGTGGAGCGCTGCTTGGTCTGCGCGACGAGATGCGAGCCGAGAATCGACCCGATAAAGATATAGATGGTGAAGAAGATGTCGCCGCCGATGATGATCCCCGAAAAGATGCTCATGATGATCGAGTAGACGACGGCAACCTCGGAGTTGAGGACAATCCTCACCAGCATGGCGCCTGCCGCCAACGGCACGGCGTACTTATAGGACATGTCGGGGATGAACGCGAAGGTGTCGGCGACCGATCCCGACATGAAGATGAAAAAGCGGGCGAGGGCGCAAAACACCAGCGTTACGATTCCAAGCAGGAGGAGGTCCTTATTGGTGAGGCTGAATTTCTTGATATTCCGTGGAGGCAAACAGGTACGTACTGTAGACGACGATGCCGATGAAGGCCAGGATCCCGATATAGGCCATGAGGACATTGTAGTCCTTCTGCGATTCCCTGATGCCCTCGAAAATCGTCAGGTGGTATTTGAGGACCTTGGCCCCGTCTCGAATGATCATTTCTCCCTTTTTGATGGAGATCGTCACCGGCTTGACGCCTTCAGCCGCGAGATCCCTGCGGCGATCGGTCTCGACGAGGTCAAATGTCACGTTCGGCTTGACCAGGCGCATCGAAATGTCCCGGGCGACGTTGACGACTTTACCGGGGAACATCGACCGAAGGGCGTTCGCCCGTCTTTCGATGATCGCTTTTGCGTCGGCAAGCTCGGTGATTTCGTCCGCCTTGCGCAGGAGCGTTTCGGATTTCGTCTGATTGTTGATGACGGTCACGCCGTTTCTCTTGATCTCCGGGGCAATGGCGCTGTACGAGCCGACGATATAGCGGCTGTAGAGGTTATCCATGATGAGCTTGATCGCTTCGTCTATCCGGGGGCTGAATCGCTGCCGCTTGAGATCCGAAAAAGTCTCGTCGGGAAGCTGCGTACCGATCAGGTCGAAGAAGTCGGATCGGCTCCGGTCGAAGAGAGAATCGCGGCTTTCATCCTGTCGCGTTTCGGCGGCGATATCCCTCATATGTCCGAACGCGGAGTCGATTCGGTCAAAGAGGTTAATCTGCGCGTTGACGTCCAGATCGTAGACCGCGGGAATCTTGTCGGCTGCCTCTTCCCTGAGCTCCTTGGTGGCCACCTTGTCGGTTATCAGGTAGTCCCGATTTGCCTTAATATCGGTCGTGGCAAAGTCGCCGACCGAATAGGAGAGACTCGGCATCCGGGAGCTCGGGTTGAGGATGAGGGCCATGAGGGTCACAAAGGCCACAAACATCAAAAGCCGCTGGATCCGCGGGTTTCGATAGGTCTCCTGATCTATGAGGTTCGTCAGGGGCTTGAGGACTTTGCTTGCGTTGAGTTTTTTCATGAGGAGCCAGTAGGCTCCTGATAGTTTAGTCCACATTTCCATGGGGGTCGGTGTTCTTCTCCCTTTTCTGATTGTCTATGTTGTCGTACGCCTTGATGATCTCCCGCACGAGCCGATGGCGGACCACGTCCGTTTCCGAGAAATAGCAGAATTTTATGCCCTCGATGCCGGTGAGAATCTCACTGGCCTGGACGAGCCCCGACTTCTTGCCCTCGGGCAAGTCCATCTGGGTGACATCTCCGGTGATGACCGTCTTGGAATTGAAACCCAGCCGTGTCAGAAACATCTTCATCTGTTCGACGGTGGTGTTCTGCGCCTCGTCCAGGATGATGAACGAGTCGTTGAGGGTTCTGCCCCTCATGAAGGCCAGCGGGGCCACCTCAATGATGCCCCGGTGGACGAGCCGCTGGGCCTGATCGAAGTCCATCATGTCGTGAAGGGCGTCGTACAGCGGCCGAAGGTACGGATTGATCTTCTCATAGATGTCGCCGGGAAGAAAGCCCAGCTTCTCGCCCGCCTCCACCGCGGGACGGGTCAGGATGATGCGGTCGATCTTTCCCCTGCCGATCCAATCCATAGCGGTGGCCATGGCAAGGTAGGTCTTGCCGGTTCCGGCCGGCCCGATACCGAAGACAATATCGTACTTTCGTATCGATTCGATGTAGCGCTTCTGGGCGAGACTCTTGGGAGTGATGTGATGTTTCTTCGCCGAGATATAGACGGTGTCCAGGAAGATGTCTTTAAGGTTAACTTTGCGATTGGACTTGATGATGCGAAGGGCGAAATCGATATCGGGCGAAAAAACCGGATACCCCCGCTTCAACAGCTCGTAGAGCTGGGTGAGGAGGTTCTGGCTGATTTCCACTTCGTCCTTGTCGCCCGAGATGACCACGGTGCCGCCCCGTGCCGAGATCTTGGTCCCCGTGTCCCTCTCGATCAGGGACAGATGATGGTTATTCTCGCCAAAGAGCGTGCGCGCAAGATTATTGTCGTCAAATTCTATTTTTGCAGTGCTTTCCAATCGTGTTACCTTATTGTGAGCGTGTAGCTCTGGGGTGATGGTGCGTAATCAAACAGCGATTGCCAGCCGGGCCTGAGATCTTGGACGTAACCGCTGCCGGACAGCTCATCGAGGTCATCGGGATATCTCCCGTTAAGGAGATAGAAGGTGGAAAGGGGATAGGTGACGTTACCCTCGATCGCCCGCGTCCGCGTATCGTCGAAGGCCACCCGCTTGCTTTCGGATATCGCAAAATTCGAGACGATGCGCGGATAGGTGAAGAAGAGGAAGACGATCAGCACGAAGAAGATTCCAAAAAAGATTCCCTTGAGCAGGGTGTCCTGGACCGATACCGCGGGTTTTTCGGCTTTTTGCTCCTCGACCTCAAAGGAAATATCGATGAGCTGCTTTTCCATCAGGGAGACGAGCGCTTTGATGGTCTCGAACTCGCCCAGTCTTCCGATGTTGATGATATCCTTGACCGTTTTGGTTCCGTCGACGAGGTCGAAGACTTTCTTATCTTCAATGGTGATCACTTTTTCGCCCGTCTTGACCTTTCTTTCTTCGGCGAATATCGCATGTTCGTCAACGGTCTCGCTGGCTTCCTGAATCCTCCAGACTCCGATCTCTTCATCGGCCCCCGGCATCTTCTCGAAGACGAGGTTGTATGAATAGACCTTCCCCCTGAGATCGGGCAGCTCGTCGATCATTCGAAGGCTGTCCATGAGGAAGTGTTCGGTATTTATGGGCTCTATCGCCTTCTTGTCGTAATTTATCAAACGCTGGTTGAAAGTAATAGTCTCCCCGCTTCCAGGAAAGGAGCTTAAAGATGGTCTCATGGGTCTGAAGCTTGAGGAAATGGCGCAGGTCGACGATGGAGATAAACCCCGTCTCGATGAGGATATCGCCCAGCTTCCTGAGCGTCTCCTTTTGCACCTCGAGGGCGTTCGTCAGTTGCTTGCGGGAGATCAGGTTGGCCTTTATGAGCATCTCGCCCAGGTTTTCGTGTTCGCTCCTTTTCTTCAGATTGGCCGATACGATCTGGCCCCGATCGAAGAGGACCTCGACTTGGTTATCCTTCTCGGAGATGGTCAGTATCCCGCTCTTTTGCTGCTGGTAAAGGAGCTGCAATATGTCCACGACTGAAAAGTCTTTGATGTCGCCTTGAAGGGCCACCGTACTCTCCTATTAGTTCTCCGATAACTCGGATTTGATGAAAGTCGCTCTGGGCGAAGAGATAGACGAGAATACAGCCTGCGGCAAACAGAAAGGGACTGTGGATGATGGGAAACCCAAACGACTTTACCGGATATACGACGATACCGCGCAGATACACGAGTTGAACCGCGAAGATGATAAAGAGGGAGAATAAGATAAAACCTCTCAGAACGCGACCCCGATAGATCCGTCCGAAACCGGGTATCACTAAATTGACGACGATCAAGACGATCCTGCGTACATAGTTTGTACGGTCCACTTTCATCCGAAGGTCGGCCTTGGTCTTAGGGTCGATCCCCTCCTTTCGGACGAACACTGAAAAACAGCGGTTGCACGAATCACTTCGTTCCATGTGGGGTTGGGACTTGAGGAGAAAAGGCAGACCGCAGAATTTGCAGAATTTCGAGAGGACGCTCCTCTGAGCCAGCGATCCGGAGATCATGATGAAGATGAGCCCCACGACCCCAACCACCGGGACGACACGCAGGCCCACTCCCTTCATCAGGTCGCTGAAGATACCGTCGGCCAGCTCCTGGGCTCGCTCATCGTAAGGACACGTTTCCACAGGAAGGAATCGGGCAGATCCTCGTCGAGGAGCATCCGGTTGGTCCGTTCGAGAAACGAGGGTTCTCCTTCGTTCTTCTTTGACCTCCACGTCCAGGAACTCTGTAATCCGCGCGGGGTTCAGCCCCATCGCTGTATCGTAATAGTCCTCGGCGGTCTTGAGGTCAAAACGCGTCATGCTCGATCTTGTAGAGGTTATAGTAGGGCGCGACCAGATCCGGATCGGCAGCATTGGCCGCGAATGAAAAGCTCCTCGGCCCGGGGATAGTCACGAAGGATGAAATGGATGGCCCCGAGATTGTTGAGGGCGGGGGCGCACGTGGGATCAATCTCGATGATCTTCCCGTAGTAGCGCTGTGCATAGTCGAGGTAGCCGGTGCGCTTATTGAGAGACCCGAGCGCAAACAGGGCACTGATATCGTCGGGATTAGCTGCAACCCAGCGGTCAGGGCCGTTTCGGTCTCCAGGGTGTAGGTATCCTGCTTTGATTTGCACGATTTCATCGGTGACGTCGCGGTGAGTGGAGAGCATGAGGGCCGAGGTGTAGTTCAGGATGATCGGGCATACGAGGATCAGAATATAGAAGAGGCCGAAGAGATCTTTTTCGGTCTTCGTATAGTAGACGAGGAATGCGACGTTCATCAGGATGACGAGCCAGAGCAGGCCGATATCAAGCGAGAGGAGAAAGATAAAAAACACCGCAATGAAAAGCTGAAAAGAGGAGGAGCGGAATGTCCCATCCGAATCGTTCCCTGATGTCTTGGCAGCAAGGTATGCATACTTGGCCGCGAGACATAAGGGAAAAGACGGAAGAATATCGCCAGGATCGCGATAATTAGGCCGAGGGCGAGATTGGCGCTCGAGCGTCGTAACGATGGTGATATCCTTTAGCGAAAGCTTGAGACCGGTGACCGTATGGTGGACAATATCGTACAGCCGTCCCGGTTCGTTACGCCAGATGAAATGCCGCCTTGTGAGAAGTAGAGACGGGGGATATCCGGGGAAAGGCAGGATCGATTCGTCGATGAGCCTTGCGGCCGTTTCGATATCGCCTTCCTTTTCCTGCTGCCCGGACAGCGCCAGGAGTGCATAGGAATAGAAGGAGGCGTTCTTGTCCCCGTAGTTGAACTTAGCCGTATGCAGGGACTCAAGTATCCGCAGTGCGTCGGTCTTGTTTCTCTCAGTGAGGCTGAGGAGAAACGGGAACCACGTCTCGTCGTAGTTATAGAACTCTTTGCGGATCGCCGGGAAGGCCGACTCCATGGAGGTGTCGGTCATCGGGTCTATCTCGGCGGAAGGCGACGGAATAAAATCCTGGGCAAGGGAGGGTGAGCAAAGCACGAAAAAATGACTCGCTATAATAAGATTCTGGTATGCGTCTGGCGATTCATCGAGCACCTTAAAACAAAATTGATTAAATATATCATATAAATAGAAAAAAATCAAGTTTTTATTTGGAGATGGCGTTTCATATTGATTTTTCATCGTTTCTCCCGTATCGTTAAAAGGTGGGCGGAAATCGGCCCCGTTTCGGACGGTAACCGCCGATCGGCCGACCACGTGTCGGGCGCGGCCATACGCGGCGGCGCCGTCTGGACTTGCCCCGCGATTCAAAAGGACGGCGGCAATAACCGATAGCTTGTAAACAGGGCAGTCGGAAGAGAAAATGAACGTATATGATCTCGTGCGACTCATGGCCGTGCTGCGTTCTCCCGAGGGGTGCCCCTGGGACAGGGCGCAGACGGTCGACAAGCTGAGACCGTATATCATGGAGGAGGCCCTCGAGCTCGTCGAGGCCATCGACTCGAAGGACGATGACAGCATCAGGGAGGAGCTGGGAGATCTTCTGTTCGAGATCATCTTTGTGGCGCGGATCAAGGAAGAAGAGGGGCGTCTTCTCGGTGGACGATGCGGCCGATTCCATCGGCCGAAAGATGGTCGAGCGGCATCCGCATGTCTTCGGCAAGGAGCGGCTCTCCACGCCGGGCGAGGTCGAAGAGAGCTGGGCCCAAATTAAGGCGCGGGGCAGCCGGGACGATTCGCGCACTCCGGGGCGTCACCGAGGATCTCCCCGCGCTCGTGATCGCGTACAAGTACGGACAGCGGGCCGCCGATGTCGGGTTTGACTGGGAGGACGCCGCGGCCGTGATCGCCAAACTCAACGAAGAGATCGAGGAGCTCGGTCAGGCGGCAGCTTCCGGCCAAAAGTCCGCCGTTGAAGAGGAAATCGGCGATGTCCTCTTTACCGTCGCCAACCTCGCACGGTTCCTGGGGGTGCACCCGGAGCTCGCGCTCAGGAAGACCAACCGAAAATTCCGAAGGCGCTTCCATGACATGGAGAAGTCCGCAAAAAAGGGCGGCAAGACGCTGACCGGGATGAGCATGGATGACCTGGAACGGCTGTGGCTCGAGGCCAAGAAAAAGGATTTACGTGATGAGTAGATGCGGGGCGCGTACCAGGCCCGCGACTTTCAGGGCAGGGGGACGGTAAAGATGGAAAGGAAGTACGTCTCCGCTCTCATGTCGGGGCTCATCTTTCCCGGGGCGGGGCAGCTCTACAACCGTCAACGGCTGAAGGGGACGGTCTATATCGTTCTGACCATCGGTTGCATCATCGCCCTGGTTTCTGTGGTCATGCGGGATCTATATCGCGCGCTGGAATATGCCATGGCGGGGGAGGGAAGGCTATGGGAGGTACTGGGCAGGGAGCTGGGTGCGTCCACGACGGCGATCGTCGCGTGTATCCTGATCCTCGCCATTTCCTGGGCGGTCAGCGTTGTGGATGCCTATCTGGCGGCTCAGAAGGAAGAGATCAGGGAGATAAAGAGGTTTATTCCTCGTAAAGGATGACGAAGTTTGCGACGGCGGCCTCCGAGCGATCCCCGCGATCCTCGCGGTAACTGGAGTTCCCGAGCTTGTCGACTGCCGACGCGCTGCTCCCGCCGTCCAGCGCCCCAACGATGGTGCAGCCGTGGGCTGCCTTCATGTACCGGTCACCCGAGGGTGAAATTAGTGCTCTTATAGATGACGTCGACGATACCCTCGGGACCTATCCCGATGAGGTTGCGGGGAACGCGACTCCTGTATTCCTTGTCCTTGTAGAGCTTGAGGTCGTTTTCCGTTAAGAGATTGATCTGGAGCGCGTCCACGATTTTGTCCTTATGCTCGGCATAGTGGTACTTCGAGATGATGTGTATCTGCCGGGCGCGATCGATGTAAAGGATACCGTCTCCCTTCTCGTACATGATCGGGTTTTTATACGAGCCTTCGCATACAAAGAAACCGCTCGGAGACCCGTCCCCCTCGAAAAAACTTCCGTTTAAGCAGACAAACGCGCCGGTCGCCGAAAGGATCTCTCCGGTGGTGGCGAATGTCTTGCCGAGCACCTCGCAGGCGGTAACGACCTTGGCCAGATAGCGACCGTGCCTGGCCGTCGTGACGAAGACATGATCCTTGTCGCCGATCGTCCGCTGCCCGGTGACGATAGACGGGCCGTCGGCCCACGACTTCCCCGAAGCGACAAGCAGGCCCGCGGCAAGACCGAGCCCCCGGAGGAAACCGCGGCGGGTGCACCGTCCGTCACCCCCTTCGATAAGGGCTTCAATGGTCCGGCCGGCCGGGGTCGGGCGGACAGGTGACGTGTCGTTATCGCGTTTCATCGACGAGCCAATCATATTGCCAGCAGCCGAACGGATAGCCCATCTCGCAGATCGCCGAAAAGTCGGCCTGGGCCTCTTCGGTCCTGCCGAGCTTTCTCAACAGGTTTGCCCGATAATTACGGATATAGGGATCCTTTGGATCGACTTCGACGGCACGGTTATAATCTGCCAGGGCCTTATCGTAGGAAGAGAGGCCGTATTCGTAGACGACGCCCCGCCGAAGATACGGCTCGGGCGATTCGGGATCGAGAAGGGCCGCGGCGGTGAGGTCTGCGACGGCCTTGTCAAAGCGTCCCGTTTCGAAATAGAATTTTCCGCGGGATATCAGGGCGTTCGGTTCTCCCGGCGCCAGGGCGACGGCCCGGTCGAAGTCGGCGCCGGCCTCGTCGATACGATTCAGCCGTTGAAGGGCCTGCCCCCGTCTGCGGTATGCGTCGGCGTCCTTCGGGGATATCTCGATGGCCGACGACCAGTCGGCCCGGGCGGATTCGTAGTGGCGCCGTGCAAAGGAGAGGTCCCCCCTGCCGAGATAGGCCTCCAGATAGTTCGGGTCAAGCTCAATGGCTTTTGTAAGATCGGCGTTGGCGTCCTTGAAGCGGGCGAGCTTTTCGGCGGCTGAGGCGCGGTTGTAATAGAAGTCGGCCGAGCCGGGCGACAGCTCTATCGCCTCGGAAAACGATTCGTAGGCCTGTTCGTATTTCTCGTGACGATAGTGGTCCAGGCCGGCCCTGTTGAGGACGGCGGCGGTCCGGGGGAGACAGCCGACGAGAAGGGCGGATACGACGAGAAGGACCAGGGCCGGCGCACACGGGCGCACCCAGCTGCTCATCCGAAACGTCCGTCCGGGCCTGGGATCTTTCATCTTCTCCAATTACCCCGCCTGAAGCATCGCATAGGAATCGACAGGTCATCAGACCTGGCGCGGGACCTGCCGCAACGGCCGGCAGTCCTCCTAAAAATCCACTCCCATTCTACCAGAGTTTTTGTGTACGAGACAACTTTTTTGGACATTCGGGAAAGAAGCCGGTCACTGCGCGTATTGTCCGGTTCGATGCGATCGGAGGCGGGGAAACGAGATTACTGGATGGTAATGTAGATGCGGTTCGGCAGGCAGATGATGGAATCCCCCTTCTCGGAGATGCGTCCCATGTCAAGGCAGATCTTGTTGGAGCAGGGGGAGTCGGCCATATAGACCTGGCCGTGTTCGATGACCACCGTCGAAATCCCCAGGGGGCCCTGGACCTCGACGGTGCGGTCCTCCGAGAGGGAGTAGCTCCCCACGACCTCGTTGCCCTCCTCGATGACGACCATCCGTCCGTAATTGCCGGAGATCAGCTCGAAGGCCAGAAACGCCCCCCCGATCAGGAGGGCCGCCAGGATGATGAAGACTATATCACTCTTCTTCACAGGAGCGCCTTGTATAAGGTGAAGAACCGCAGCCGGATGAGCGTGTTAGTTGCCTCGCGGAGACGGACTACCGATACTAAATAAAGGACATGAGCGGTTGACGATGATACGGTGGACCCCCTCCGGGAGGGGGTCCACCGTTGTCTGTTTACGGTCTCTGGGTATGGCAGCCCAGGCACTCGACCGGCGGGGTCAGTCCCTCCGCGGTCTTGTTAATATGGCAGATGACGCAGTTCTTGTGCATCGCGTCCTTAAAGCTGATCGTCGGCGTCGGCCTTGTGGCACGCCTCGCAGCGGGCGGACGGGGTGCCCGCGACGAAGTCCGCCTTCTCGGTATGGTGGCAGGTCACGCAGGTAATCCCGAGGTCCTTGGTGTGTTTCTCGTGATTGAAGTTGATCCCGAGGTACCGGTCGGTGGCCTTGGTCGTGTCGTCGATAACAATCGTCACGGGGCCTGAGGGGCCGTAGTCGACGGAAAAGGCCGCCACGCCCATGAAGAAGAGGAACAGGAGACAGGCGGCAGCGATTGATATCAGATTCTTCTTTTTCATTTATTTCCTCCGCTTTTATTCAATACCTTCTCTGTCGAGGATGAGCCGCGCGGCCCTCCATCCGTTGATCTGGCAGGAGCCGACCCCGATACCATGCCTGGGTCCAGTTGCTGGCGATAAAGATGTTGTCGATCGGGCGTATCGTTGGGGATCTTCTGCCACTGATCGACGCTCGTGTAGAAGCCGTAGATTATCGCCGTCCTGGTTCATCGTGAACTCCTCGAGCGTGACCGGGGTGATGATCTCCTTGACCTCGATGTTCCTCGGGTCGGCAAGCTCCGGGATCACGTTGGCCGCAAGCGCGATTAGCTCGTTTGCCTTCTCTTCCTTCATCTTGAGGTACTCGGCCTGGTCTTTGGGCCAGATGTTGATGTCGGAATAGGCGTGCAGCACGACCACTGATTTACCCGGGAGGGGCGTAGATCGGGTCGCCGTAGTTGGAGTAGATGGTGATGGTCGTGGCGCCGTTGGCGTAATCGCCCTTCATCATGTTGTCGTAAACCACCTTCGAGTCCTTGGAGGTGTTGTAGAAGGCCTCGGTGAAATCGTAGCCCTTCGCCTTGAGGTCGATGTTGAGGCCCATGTAGACGCCAAACAGCGAGTTTGCCGGCTTCAAGCTCTTGAGCTTGGTGACGTAGTCCTTCGGAAGGTTCTCTTCGCCGATCAGCTTGAAGACCATCTGGTAGGGGTCGGTGTTGCAGACGACGTAACGGCCGGAGTAGGTGTTACCGAGGGCGGTTTCGACGCCGGTCGCCATCCCGTCTTCGATCTTGATCTTGGTGACCAGCTCTCCGACGATGACCTTACCGCCCAGCTCCTCGATGCGTTCGGCGTAGGCGTTGGACAGCGCCTGGGACGTCCCCTTGACGTGCCAGGGGCCGTCGGTGAGGTAAGCGTCGGTCGCCGCAGCAAAGATGAGCGAGGTCTCGTCCGGCACCGGGGCGCCGTAGTAGACCCAGAACTGTGAGACGACGGCCTTGATGTCTTCATTGGTGAAGCAGGCGTCCATCAGGTCCTTTATGGTCTTGTCCTTCCACTCGAAGAAGGTCTTCTGCTTGAGGGGGACCTGCGCCTTGATAAGAAAGGCCTTGAGTCCGGTGTAGCGGAAGAGGTCTTTGAGCGAGAGGAAATCGTTCATCATCCCCGAGCAGATGGAGTGGAACTTGTCAATTCCCGTCGGATTCTTCCGGCCACTTGGCCTTCAGTGTCGCGTCCCAGTCCTTCCAGTTGTTGGGCATGGTGACGTCAAGGCCGCCGGGGTAAATCGAACGATACAACTCGGGGAGCTCGTAGAGCTCGACTTTCGCCCCGACGCCGCACAATTCCTGCAGCTTATACAGACCCCGGTCTTGCCTGCCCGGGCCGCCGCCGGCCATTTCGTGCAGCGCCGTTTCGAAGGTGAATTCACCCCGCTTGAAATTAGTGGCACATCCGCCGACCTTATGATGCTGTTCGAGCAGCAGCACCTTGAGGCCCTTGCTGGCCAGGTGAGCCCCGGCGGACAGTCCTCCCATCCCGCCTCCGATAATGATAACGTCATAATCGGCCTCATTGGTGGGACGCTTCTTTTCGCCGCATGCCCCCGCGATGAGGAAGGTTGTAGCGAGAAAGAGGATGAAAATCGTTTGGAGCATCGATTTCTTTCTCATTAACACGCCTCCATTAAAGATAGATAGAATCTGTCGGTTATGATCGATGGAGATCAGTTTTGCGACAGAGGTCCGAAACCATGTTTTGTCCGGACCGTAGTGATCCAACAGGGATCGTTCTATTCAGGATGATAGTAATGCTTTGCCAACGAATGGCGATTTCTCAACCGGTTTAGGCGGTCAGACCTCCTCATAGATTAGGTGTAGCGACACACAGCACCGCAGCTACCCGCGCTGCCGGTGACACTGGAGGCACTGAGTCGGCGGCACATTCCTGATCGTCTCGTTGATCTGTTCACCGACTCCCAGCTCGGCCTCCTTGACCTTCTTGATATGGCAGAGGACGCACCGCCGGTGCATCGCGTCCTTGAAGCTGATCTCGGCCGACGGCGTTGTGGCACGCCTCGCACCGGGCCGGCGTGCCGGAGACGAAGTCCTTTTTCTCCGTATGGTGGCACATGACGCAGGTCAGGCCCACGGTGTCCACGTGCCTCTTGTGGCTGAAAGCCACGCCGAGGTACCGGTTGGTCGCCTTGGTGGTGTCGTCAATGACGATCGGTGCCGGGCCCGTAATCGGCCGAGAGCGCCGCGACACCGACGAGCGCGAGAAAAAGGGCCAGGACAACGCATACCGGGAACGAATACCACTTTCTTCATGTCAGCCGCCTACTATTCGATCCCTTCGCGGTCCATGATGAGCCGGGCGGCCATCCACCCGTTGATCTGCGCGGACCCCACCCCGTGCCACGACTGAGTCCAGCTGGACGTGATGAAGAGATTGTCGATCGGGGTGTTGATCGGGATCTTCTTCCACTGATCGAGGTTGATGTAGAAGCCGTACGGGATCCCGTGGTAGTTCATGGTGAACTCCTGCAGAGTCACGGGCGTGATGACCTCCATCACATCTACGTTCTTCGGGTCGGCAAGCTCGGGGATGACTTTTGCGGCAAGATCGATGATCTCCTTGGCCTTTTCGTCCTTCATCTTCTGATACTCGTCCTGATCCTTGGGCCAGGCGTCATAGTCGGAGAATTCCAGCAGCGCCACCACCGATTTTCCCGGCGGGGCATATATCGGATCGCCGTAGTTGGAGTAGATGGTGATCGACACCATTCCGTCCTTGAAGTTGTTCTTCATCATGTTGTCGTACACGGACACGGAATCCTTGCTGGTGTTGTAGAAGATCTCCGTTCCGGTATACCCGAGCTTCTTAAGGTCGATGTTCAGACCCAGATACGTAACGAACAGTGAGTTGGCCGGCTTGAGCGCCTTGACCTTTTTCACGTAGCTCTTGGGGAAGTTGTCTTCGCCGACCAGCGTAAAGATCATCTGATAGGGGTCGGTGTTACACACGACGTAGCGAGCGGTATAGGTATCCCCGTACTCGGTCTGGACGCCGGTGGCCAGCCCGTTTTCGATAGTGACTTTTGTGACCAGCGTGCCGGTCTTGACGTCGCCGCCCAGCTCCTTAATCCGCTCGGCGTAGGCGTTGGCCAGGGCCTGGGACGTTCCCTTGACGTGCCAGACGCCCTCGGTCAGGAATACCTCGCAGGCGGCCATGTGAAGGATGGAGATCTCGTCGGGAACCGGGGCGCCGTAGTAGACCCAGAGCTGGGAAACCGCGGCCTTGATGTCCTCACCCTTGAAGCAATAGTCCATCAGCTCCGCCAGCGTCTTCTTGCTCCACTTGACCAGCGCGGGGTGCTTGATCGGCACCGAGAGCGTCTTGAAGAGGCCCTTGGCCCCGCTATAGCGGAAGAGATCTTTTACGCCCATGATATCGGCAAAGACTTCGGTGGACAGCTTGTGGAACTTGTCGACACCCTCGGATTCCTCGGGCCAGGTGGTCTTGAGGGTGTTGTCCCATCCTTCCCACGTCGGGGGCATCGTGACGTCGACCGTCGTAGTGCCGGGATAGATCGATCGGTAGAATTCGGGAAGCTGGTAGAGCTCGACCTTGCTTCTGACCCCGCAGAGGTCCATCAGCTGAAAGAGCCCGCCGCCCGCCATCTCGTGCAATGCCACCTCAAAGGTAAAGTCACCCCTCTTGAAGCTGGTGGTGCATCCGCCGACCCGGTCATTCTGCTCCAGGAGCAGCACCTTGAGCCCGTTGCTGGCGAGGTGGGCGCCCGCCGACAGGCCTGCCATGCCTCCGCCGACGATGATCACGTCGTACTGGGCTTCGTGGGCGGGCTTCTTTGTGCCGCACCCATTAGCGGTAATAAGAGAAAGCGAGATAATGAGAACAAACAGAATCTTGATTAATGAGCTGGATCTGATCATGGCCTACCTCACCAGTGATGCACTTTAGAACGTTAGAACGGTTATACGAAAAAAAGTCTATTCGGGTGATTCCGTCATGCGCGAATCTATATACGCAGCTTCATTGTCCGACGTCCGTCGAGACCTGTCGTCCGAGCCGACTCGTATTTGATGGTCCTCTGTAGGTCGGCCTACTCTATACCCTCCCGATCGAGGATGAGCCGGGCGGCCCTCCACCCGTTGACCTGCCCGGCGCCGACCCCGTGGAATCCCTGGGTCCAATTGCTGGCAATGAAGACGTTGTCGATGGGGGTGTTGTTGGGGATCTTCTCCCACTGCGCGAGGCTCATGTAGAATCCGTACGGGCTGCCCTGGTAGTTTTTCGTGAATTCCTCAAGCGCCACCGGCGTGACGACTTCCATCACCTCGACATTTTTAGGATCGGCGATCTCGGGGATTACCTCGGCAGCCAGCGCGATGAGCTCGGCGGCCTTCTCCTTTTTCATCTTCTGGTATTCGTCGTAGTCCTTCGGCCACAGGTTGATATCGCTGTAGACCAGGATATTCAGAAGCGACTTTCCGGGGGGCGCGTAGATCGGGTCGCCGTAGTTGCTGTAGATGCCGATGAGGCACGCGCTGTCTTTGATCTGGCCCTTCATCCACTTATCGTAGACGTCGTTTGAGCTGTAGGACTTGTTGTAGATGATATCGGTATCCGTGTAGCCGAGCTTCTTCAGGTCGATGTTCAGGCCGAGATAGACGCCGAACAGCGAGTTGGCGGGCTTCATGTCCTTGATTTTCTTGACGTATTTCTTCGGAAGGTTCTCCTGCCCGATCAGCTTGAAGACCATCTGATAGGGATCGGTGTTGCACACGATGTAACGGCCGGTGTAGACGTCCCCGTAGAAGGTCTCGACGCCGGTGGCAAGGCCGTCCTCGACGATGATCTTGGTGACCAGCGTCCCGACCTTTACCTCACCGCCGAGCTCCTCGATCCGCTCGGCGTACGCATTCGACAGGGCCTGGGAGGTCCCCATCACGTGGCAGACACCATCGGAAAGGAACATATCGGTCGCCGCGAAATTCATGAGGGAGGTCTGGTCGTCGGCGGGGCCGCTGTAGTACATCCAGAGCTGGGACATGACGGCCTTGAGCTCTCGGTCGGTGAAGCACTCGTCCATGGTATCCTGGAGGGTCTTATCCTTCCATTCCATGAGGGTCTTTTCTTTAAAGGGGATCTGGACCTTGGTGAGCAGCGCCCTGAATCCGGTCTCCCGGAACAGGTCCTTGATTGACATGATGTCGGCCATCACCTGCCGGCAGAGGCCCTCGAACTTGTCTATTCCCGCCGACTCTTCGGGCCACCGTTCCTTGAAGGCCGCCGTGTATGCCTCCCAGGATTCGGCCGGGACCGTGAAATCGACCTCCGGGTAGATCGAGCGGTACATCTCGGGAAGCTCGTATACGGTGACTTTCTCATCGACGCCGCAGGCCTTCATGAGCTGATAGATGCCGCCGTTTCGTTCCTTGGAGCCTCCCGCCATGACGTGCAGCGCCACCTCGAAGGTAAAGTCGCCTCGCTTGAAGTCGCTGGTGCAGCCGCCGACCTTGTGGTGCTGCTCCAGCAGCAGGACCTTGAGCCCTTTGCTGGCCAGGTGGGCTCCGGCGGACAGTCCCCCCATACCCCCGCCGATGATGATCACGTCGTATTCGGCGTCGGATTTCGGGGGTATTCGCTCGCCGCATCCCGCCGACGAGAAGAGCAAAACCAGTAGAGATAGAAGAGCCAACACGAGGGACGGATAGCGGTTTCTTCTCATCGCAAACCTCCAGTCACTATTCGGATGTCACTATTTCTTCGGGAGTTTCTCCATCATCTCCTTCACCCTGGTTTGAAAGAGCCGGCGCAGGATGTAGCCCCTGAGCTCGTCGGCCTGTTCCGACAGGGTGACGGTTATCTTTATGTTGTCGTTCTTGCTTTTGCCGGCGACGATCTTCTTTCGAAGCTTGAGCTCCTCTTCGACGATCTTCTCACCATATTCGACGTAAAAGGTAACGTCACGGATGTCTATGCCCAGCTCGTTTGTTCCCTTAATGATATTTTTCGCAAAGGATACATCTTCCTGATTGTATGGTTTGTTGCTCCCGCTGTTGTAGGGAATGATGACCCTGTTTCTTTCTGCGGCGTCCAGGAGCGCGGGGTCGATCCCCGTGGCGGCCACAAACTCCTCTCTGCTGAGGAGACGCTGCTGGCCCTCAGTCCGCGGGCGGAATATGGCGTCTTCCAGCGAAAGGAGAGAAGGCAGGGATATCCCGTTATCCATCCGGGACATGATGTTCTTTATGACGGAGAGCGGATAGTACCGCTTTTCCTGAAGCTCTCTGATAAGCGCGATACGCTCGATACACGATTCGTCGTAATAGGCCATCGACTTGTTGACTTTGGTGGGACGGGGGAGGAGACCCTCCTTGACGTAATACCGAATGGTGGACTGCGGGATACCGGTGATACGTTCCAGTTCGCTGATTTTGACAGGCATGGGTAAAAGCTTAAAGTTTAAAGTTGAGCTTGAAGATAGCTGAAATGATCATACGTGTCAAGGTTTTTTTGTGTTTCGCGTGCCCGTGGGGAGTTGAGTGCGGAATCGTGATCGAGGTAAAAACCGGCACGATCGGCACTTTTAGTATTGATATTCCCGGTGCCGGTGTATATAATGCCTGGCGGGTGAGTGACACTCATTAAGCTCGTGATGGCCCTGTCAATAACCGTTGCGACGCACGATCGCCGGGCAGGTTAGAGCGATATCCGGAGATCGACGGGTAGCGGGCGGAGGGACGGGGCGGTCTCGTCCTTTCTTCCCGTTTACGATCGAGACGCATCACCCGCTGCCGGACAACGAGATATTTAATTCTTTTGGGGGACTGATATGAAGCAACGATCGAGCGGCGTCAGGCCGACACTGGCGTATCGACTCAAGAAAGCGGTGGTCGGGATTGCGCTGCTGGCCCTCGGGGGTACCTTCGAGCGGGTTTCAAAACGCAGCGACAAGCTCAAGGAAGAGCTCAAGGGCTGGAAGAAGGGGATCGTCATCTCGATAGGGGTGCTTCCCAAGGGACCTTCCATCTCGCTGAAAGAGGAAAACGGCACGATCCGCTACCTCGGCAGGGGATACCGGAATCCCGACGTGAAGATCCTCTTCAAGAACATGGACAGCGCCTTTATCCCGTTTACCGCGCAGATGGGCTCCCATACCGCCTTCATCCAGCACCGGGCACTGCTGCACGGCAGCGTCGTCGATGGGATCAAGGCAAATCGCGCGATGGGGATCGTCCAGGCGTATCTCCTTCCCGGCATCGTCTTCGGGAAGGTGTTCAAGGAGCCGCCGAAGCTGACCTTCAGGGAGAAGCTTCTCAAGCTCCAGGTCTACCTCACCATGGGTATCGACATGGTGCTCAACGCGGCGAAATGATCGCGCCCGACCGAGAAAGCGAGCATCTTTTACAACCGTAACACACCGATAGGAGATATATGCCATGTTGCCACAATATTATGAATTCATCTGCCCCGTCAAAATCCTGAGCGGCCTCAAGGCGCTTTCCAATCTTCCCTACGAGCTGACGCTGCTCGGCGCCAAGCGCCCCCTGATCGTCACCGACCAGGGCGTCGTGGGGGCCGGGCTTCTCAAACTCGTCAAGGAAGCGTTTTCCGAATCGGACATCGAGCCCGGGATCGTTTTCGATGAAACCCCGCCCGACTCCGGGAGCGGCGTCGTCAACAGGGTCGCCAAGCTCTTCAAGGACAAGAAGTGCGACTCGTTTATCGCCGTGGGCGGCGGGTCCGTCATCGACACGGCCAAGTGCGCCAACATGATCGTGGTGGAAGGGACCGGCGACCTGATGAAGTTCCAGGGGGTGGACCGGCTCGAAAAGGACATGAGGCCGTTTATAGTCATCCCGACGACCGCCGGCACGGGGTCGGAGGTAACCAGCGCCGCGGTCATCTACGACGAGGCGTCACACACGAAAATGGCCTTTACCTCCAGCAAGCTCTTCCCGAAGGCCGCCATCCTCGACCCGCGGATGACGATGACCATGCCCCCCAAGATCACGGCGGCCACGGGCATGGACGCGCTAACGCACGCGGCCGAGGCCTACTACTGCCTGGCAAAGAACCCCGTTTCGGACGGATTTGCCATTGCGGCCATCCGGCTCATCTTCGCGGACCTGCTCACCACGGTCAAGGAGCCGAAGAACAAAGAGGCGCGGCTGTCGATGCTCAACGCCGCGACGCTGGCCGGCATCGCCTTCTCGAACTCGCTGGTCGGCGTCGTGCACGGCCTGGCCCACGCCACGGGCGGGGTCGCGCGGGTTCCCCACGGTGTGGCCAACAGCATCCTGCTCCCTTACGGGATGGAAAACAACTTTAAAAAGGTTGCCCCCATCATCGGTGAGCTTGCGCCCTTCATGGGGACGCCGGCGACGGGAAAACCGAAGAAGGACGCCGAAAACGCCGTGGCCGCCGTCAGGAAACTGGGAAAGCAGCTCAAGGACGCCTGCGGTCTGCCCACGAAGCTCTCGGAGGCGGGGGTGACCAAGGAGCAGCTTCCCGCAATCGCGAAGGCAGCCATCAACGATGGGTCCTGCACGATTAACCCCGAGGAGATCACCTACGAGGTGGCGCTGGATATCCTGAAGAAAGCCTTCTAGCAATCCGCTCGAACGACCCGGGGGAAACCTGCATGCAGGTTTCCCCCGAACATTTCCTCACTCCTACGATCAGACGGACAACGCGGCTCACGCGGGCTATACAGGGCGGGATATAAAAAAACGGGGGGGCATCTGCCCCCCCCAGTTCAGGTCACGCGGATTAGCGGTGTTACCCCCTACGGGACGTAATGGACGTAGCTCCCGCCGTCTGCACGGATCGGGCCGCCCGCGGCGGGGAAGTTGCCGCTCCAGACACCGGTGGCCGACGTGAAGGCGTTATCGCCCATGCCGCTGCCGCCCGTGTCGAAGCCGAGGTGGAGGTTGCTGTTGGCCGTATCGGACAAATTCAACCACATCATATAGGGCCCATTATGGGTCCCCGCGCCGGAGACGCTGATCGTTCCGGTGTTCCCGGTAACGACCATGGGCGTCGACGCCGTTCCGACCGCGGTGCCGATCGCAAATATGCCCATCGGCGAATTGCCGCCGACCTCCATGGCATTACCGACGATCGACGTGGTAACGATTCCGCCCGAAGCAAGTATCCCCACTGCCCACCAGGACGAGTTAAATACCCCGGTGATGGTGTTGCCGGCAATCGTGCCGCCGGCCGTGCCGGAAAGAGTTCCGGCTGCAATTCCTGCGGCCGTCCCACCCGAAGAGATAATGTTCGATACCGTATTATCGGTGATCGACCCGTTAAATCCCGCAAATCCAAGTACGTTCATTCCATACGCCGATGATGAGCCGTTGCGGACAGTATTGATCATGTTTCGCGTGATGGAGCCGGTGAAGACGCCATCAGACCACAGACGGATTCCATACGCGTCACCGGTCCCCGCGTTGACCACCGATATGATGTTCTCCGAGATGACCGCGGGGCATGCAGGCGTCCCGAGATTTCCCGTTAAATCGCCGTCGATACCCGACGTGCCCGTGGACTCGATCAGGTTCTTCGTGATGAGAAGGCCCCCCCCCGCGGCGCCGCCGGCGATCGCGATAGCGCCACCGCTGCTGTTTTTGAAATAAAGCCCCATCACCGTCATGTTGGGCGCGTTCATCGTCAGCGTCGATGTGACCAGCGGCCAGCCCGGGATAAGATTCGCTACGTAGGGGTATTTGGGGTTGGTAGCACCCGCGCCCCAGATAGTGACGCCGACCGAATTCGTATCGAAATCGTTGCCGATAAGGCCCGTCCGGTTGCCGCGCATCACGTGGATCGTGTGGATGGAGCTGCCCAGCAGGGGATCGGCCTCGGCCTTGGCCAGGGTGTTATAGGGATTCTCGAAGGTCCCGGTGCCCGAGTCAGTGCCGACGTCCGAGACGAAGATCACGCCCGCGGCAAGGTCGCCCTCGCCCGAGGCGGCCTCGGGGCCGGAGAGATAGTCTTTCCCCACGACGATATCCACGTCGCGGTGGACCGGCTCGACCATCCGCTCTTTCAGGCTGCGGTTGCCGGTAAAGACGTCGCCTATCCCCTCGAACGCGTTCTTGCCCGCCACGAGGTTGGTGATGGAAAAGGGGATCTCGCAGCGCAACCTCGCCGTAATATTCGGAGAGGTTCACGTTGTCGTTGCGGTACTCGAAGGTCAGCCGGACGAAATCGGTGGGTATGGCCTCGATGCGGGCCGAAAAGCCGTTGACGTCCGGCACGTGGCTGCCAAAGAAGTGGTAGCCGCCCGCGTAGGCCCAGGTCTCCACGTAGTCCGAGACCCACGGGATGCGGACGCCCGCCTCGTAGTCAAAGCCGGTCATCGGCTCCTCAATGCCGGCGGTGTAGATGCCGTTGCCGTAGAAGACGTAGCCGAAGTCCTCGCCGAGCTTCGCCTTATTCAAGGGCTGGTAGTAGTTGATTCGCGTCGCCAGGCCCAGGCCGTTTAACTCCGCCATCGCCTCGAGCCCTAGGCCGAACTGGTCGAAGTGGGAACCGTAGGCGGTCCTGCGGTGGTCGTAGAATAGATTACCGCCCAGGATGAGCCTGTCGGAAAGCATCCTGCGGTAGCCGACGCCGAGGTTGGTCTCCCACGCCTCGTCGGTATCCGGCGTGAACTTCGTGTTGATGAAGACGATGTCGCTATCGCCTCGGTGGACGGGGACGAGGAAGTCCATGATGAACAGCACCCGATCGTCCGTGCCGAACCTGACAGCCGGGCGGAAATAGACCGAAAGGTCTCCCGCGTCGTCGGCGGCGTATCCCGAAACGGGAAAGGCAACCGCCAGAGTCGAAAGGACGATCATAATGCCGAGAAGCCGCTTGGAGTTCATACTAAAACCCTCATAAAGTTTTTCAAATCTTATAGTATTTGATTAAAAACTGCAATAATAACAGATACTTCATGTTACCATATAAACCTTTTTCATTCAAATACTTTCCTACGTATCTTTTATCGAAATGGAGGCTGACGGGGTAATCGAAAAAACTTCGTACACTGCGGGGCTGGGACGGGAAAAAGAACACGAAAACAAGAAAGGGAAGGATAGTCATCCCTCCCTTTTTCGGGTCATGGATTTTCGGCCTGGTACCCGACCAGGTCCGATAAAGGCCTTATCTACCGCAGCGCCTTCGATATCAGGCCGAACCGCCGGTCGGCCGTCTCGGCGCTGTGGATCATGAACATCAGCGAGCGGATCGGCCGGATGTAGCGATAATAGGAGGCCACCTTGGCGTAAATGGGGTGGGTCTTGATCTCGGCCTCCATCCGGCGTATGTCATGTTTTGTCCATGACATCCCCTTTCCGGCGTCACGGCCGAGGATTGTGCCGACGTGGTGCCCGATGAGAAACGACGAGGCGATGCCGCTGCCCCCCTTGGCCTCCACCTGGCCCGCCGAATCCCCCACCATGACGATGCCCGGAGCCGCCACGAACCGGTCGATGAAGCCCCCCATGGGGATGATCGTGAAGAGGCGATATGTCTCTTTCGTGCCCTGTCATACGCTCACGGAAGACCGGGTGCTTCGTCTATGAAACTTTTGAAGTAATCGTCGATCGTCGCGGCGTCGGGGATCGGGATACCCCGGGGGGTGTTCGGCTTGAAGATCATAAGCCCGACGTCAGCCTTGCCGTTGCCCGACGGAAAGATATAGCCCGCCGAAGGCGGGTCGCCCTCATGGATATGCGTAAAGTACTCCAGGCGAATATCGGGATAGTGCATGTTTTCCACGCGCAGCTTCAGGATCGGGACAGTCGATCCTTCCCTTTCGATCGCGAGCTCTCGGGACGTAATCCCCTCGGTTCCGTCGGCCCCCACGACGGCCTGCGCACGTATCTCGCGTATCTTTTCCCCTGTTTCTACGCGGGCGCCCGCGACGCGGCCGTCCTCTACGATGCAGGTCCGTCACCTCGGCCGAAAACATGATATCAAGCCCCTTGGCCTTGGCGATCGTCGGTCATATCCGCCATGAACGCGGGCCACTCGAAGATGAGGTTCGGGTCGTCGATGACCCGGTCGATCCACCGGGAGTCGGTCGGCGAATAGTATCGGCGGCGGTTGGTCACGGCGATGGTGTTGCGGTCAAAAAAGCCCTTTGAGAGGATAGCCTCCATCTCGGGGTTGAAGTGGATCGTCTCCCCCTTGATGGTGTCTCCCACGCTCTTCTGCCGCTCGACGACGAGGACCCGCGCCCCCCGGGCAAGAGCCCCGAGCCCGACCCCGAGTCCGGCGGGGCCGGCACCGATCACGAGGATATCGGCGTGGCTCTGCTTACTCATGGCATCGACCTCTATCATATAATTAGATATTGAGAATAGTATCTCACAGCGGCGGGAAATAGCGCTAAAAAAGTTGCGTCCGAGCGAAAAAAGTGATAACAGGATGGACACGATATGAGATCGGACGTGAGTCCGAAACGAGCGTGCTGCACATTGCAGACGAATGAGGAGGGATGCCGGATGTATATCGACAAACTGAAACTCGATGGCAAAACGGCCGTCGTCACCGGCGGGAGCCGTGGAATCGGCAGGGAGATCGCGCTGGCGTTTGCGGAGTTCGGGGCAAACGTCGTCGTGGCCAGCAGGAAGCTTGCCGACCTCGAGCGCGTAAAGGGCGAGATCGAGGCGGCGGGAGGGACAGGCGCTTGCCGTGGCGGCCCACACGGGCAAAACCGAGGACCTCGAGAACCTCGTGAAATCGACCGTCGAGCCGATTCGGGACGGTCGATATCCTGGTCAACAACGCCGCCGTCAATCCGGTCTTCGGGCCGATCGAGAGCATCGACGAGACGCTGTTTACCAAGATGATGGACGTCAACGTCAAGGGATATCTCTTCCTCTCCCGCATGGCGATGCCCTATATGGAAAAGGCGGGCGGCGGCTCAATCATCAACATCGCCTCGGTGGAGGGTTTCAGGCCTTCCTACGGGACGGGGCTCTACAGCGTCACGAAGGCCGCCGTCGTCATGCTCACGAAGGTGCTGGCCCTCGAGTGGGCGGCAAAGAAGATCACGGGTCAACTGTATCGCCCCGGGGCTGGTCAGGACGCATTTTTCCGAGTTCCTCTGGAAGAACGAGGAGATACTCAAGATCTACCTGGAGCACTGCCCGATACAAGCGGATCGGCGAGGCCTACGAGATCGCGGGACTGGCGCTCTTCCTGGCCTCGGAGCTTGCCGGCTACACGCACCGGCTCCGTCTTCACCGCAGACGGGGGGTATCTGATCTGATACGCCGGCGTCGGGCAGAAGGTGATCCCGCGGATTCGGCGCTTAGCGGGACAAGCCGGAGGCGCGGATCGGGCCGGACTATTTTAAGTCTTGACAAGAAAGATGGGCTTGTGTATCGTAGAAAAATATGGGCGGTTAACTCAGCGGTAGAGTGCCATCCTCACACGGTGGAAGTCACTGGTTCAAATCCAGTACCGCCCACCAACGAAAAGAAAATCTTGTCTAAAATGCCGGCGATGGCATCACTCTTCGGAGTGAGTCGGATTTCAGACAGGACTCATCAGTCATGGGGTCGAGCGTGATAGTACCTATCAGCCGCCCCATGATTTGTTTTGAAAGGGCAGGGCGCCGCGACCGGGTATAGTGAATGTCGTGGATCAACGACGATTCACGTATTACTCAGAGGAATATATCTTTTCCGCGACGGCGATCGTCCGGTCAACAAGCTCATCAAGGTCCAGCTCCCCGACTCCCGCCAGGTCAACCGCCACCCTGTTTTTCCATGGCTTTGTCCAGTGTTCCGGGATTGGTTTGCCGGCCAGTCCCAGGATACCGCCTACCGTTGCACCATTGCAGTCGGTATCAAGCCCCGCCGCAACCGTCTCGCCGACGGCGGCTGAAAAGTCGTCTTCATAGGTCAGAATTGCCCAGACCACAAGAGCGAGGTTGTTGAGGACGTGGACTGCCGGGTAATCCTTATACTTATCGTGAAGCAGTAGCACCGCATCGTCTTTCCCGGCAATGGATATCCCGAATTCTACCGCTTCACATGCTCCACTATTTCCAGGGATTTCTTTTACGGCTGATTCAATGCACCGAGGATTGAACCGGTGGCCGGTATAACCGCACCGAGGGCGGCGATGAATGCCGCGCCTTCAATCCCGTCACCCCTGTGCGAAAGCATCGCGTCCTGACGCGCCAGGCGTGCAGCAAGCTCAGGCCTTCCCGGACAGACCCAGCCGTACATGTCGGCCCGTATCATGGCTCCAATCCAGTCTGACCATTCGTTCATAGAGCATGCCGAAACGTCGAAACCCGGCGGCAGCCCGAGACAGGCGATAGCATCGTCTGTAAGTGAAAGAAGGGTCTTATACGCAGCCTTTTCCGCCGTGAAGGTACGACCTGCCGGAAGATAGCCCAGCCATGATGATGCGACGTTCTGCGTCGTGAGGCCCGGCCCATATTTTTCAAGCATGATGAGAGCAAGCACGGTATAATTAATATCGTCGTCGGGCTCGCTGCGGGTGATATACTCCTTGCATGAGAGCTTACCCATAATATCAACGAGCGGATTTCCGGTATATGGAATATAGTCCCTCAGAGGTAAAGCACCCGTGTCCTTCAGGAAAGTCCTCATAGCGTCCAGTCCGAGGAAGTTGGACATGATTTCAACCGGTTTACCCAGTTGGCAGCCCGAGATTCTTCCCTCCCATGCGCCTTTTATCCTGTCTCGATCGACCTTTTGAGCCTTCATGTTGTTACCCCTGCATACTATTTCCCGCATCGTACGTAACTACATTGCTGAATTATCCAATTCCTCTTTGTAATTGAACTATAGGAAACTACGCCCTCTATGTCAAGCAAACCGTGGCAATAAAATGTGGGGGAGGGGAGAAGGCGGACGTCGGTCTCTCCGCGGTCCATAAAAAACGGGGTGATCCTGTTGGATCACCCCGCTCTCATGAGCTTCGAAATGAGTACGATATCGTCGCCTAGTTCTGGCTCATCGGCTCGAGCTTGGGCTCGATGACCGGCGCGGGCGCGGGTGCCGGGGGCAACGGCTCGGGCTTTCCGCAGAGGTCAAACCGGTAGCCGACACCGACGTCAACGCCCCACCGGTTAACGAGGTTTCCCTGTACGTTTACGGAGAGTCTGTCATTGAGGTAATAGTCCACTCCGACGTAGGCCCCCCAGGGATTTTCCGGCTGATAATACTCGGTCCACTGTCCAGGTGTTGCGGCGTAGAATTTCATCTCGGCCCATCCCCATCGGTACTGCATCCCCACATAGGGGGTCAACCCGGTATCCTTGATGTGCCACCCCGCGTGCAGATCGGCGTAAAGGTTATACTCGTGCCATGCCCCCCGCTCTCCGCTGCGTTTGCTGTCGAGAGTCTGGACGCCGTCTTCGATCTGCTTATAGGTGACGTTGGAGATGCGGGCCTCCGTGAAGCTCGCCCCCGCCCCGATGTACAGGCCGGCGTCGGAACGGTAAAACGTCCCTTTGATGCCGGCGCCCCAGAAAAAGCCGGGAGGGTTATTGTTTACCCACCTGAATTCATCGGCGGCGCCCCAGACGATGGGATACTTCGCGTCCTCCTCCAAACGCTTTGAGAGGGTCCCGATCATCGTGTAGACATCCACGTAGTCGGTGACGCCGAGATTGAGCTGGACATAATAGAGATGATCATACTGGGATATTTCAAACTCGTTATCCAGATCCCCTCTGTTGAGGCCGTTGACCGTATAGTGATGGTTATCCCAGAGGGGGTTTGAGAAAGAGTACCGCAGCTGCGGCAGCATCTTGCACGCCCCGACGGTGTCGCTCCCCTCGCCGGCAGAGGCGCCGACCGAGAGGGCCATCAGAAGGAGGCCGGCCAGGAGAAGAGTCCTCTTGATCATGATATCCTCCGAATACAAAATAATACGTTGGGACCCGGACTATCGCCCGGGGAAATCATAGGCATGGTAAGTCGTTATGTCAAGGGAATGTTTACGCGGAAATGAAAGGGGGGACAATCTTTTGGATTATCCCCCCACAGTTACGGGCGAGAATGAATTCAGGCGTCGCCTAGTTCTGGCTCATCGGCTCGAGCTTGGGCTCGATCACCGGCGCGGGAGCGGGCGGCGGCGGGGGCACGGGCTCCGGCCTTCCGCAGAGGTCAAACCGGTAGCCGACGCTGAAGCTGCCGCCAAAGCGGTGGATGAAGTTGCCCTCGAGGTTGAAGTAGAGTTTGTCGTTAACCAGGTAGTCAATACCGGCGTAGACCCCGAGCGGGTACTCCTCGTGGAACACGACATTGAGCGTCGTGTCGGCGGGGGTTATCCCATGCAATTCAAAGTTGGCCTTGGTCCAGTTGTACTCGACCCCGAAGTAGGGGGTCAGACCCGTATCGCCGATGTGCCACCCCATGTGGACGTCACCCTTTATCCGCAGGCTGTCGGCCTTGAAGGGGAACGGGAAGAGCACTTCGTTCCGCTCGAAGAAACGGTCATCGTGGGTGTAGCTGTACATGAGGGACGCGCCCGGCCCCGACGTAGAAGCCGTTGTCGGCCCTGAAGAAGGTCGCCCTGACCCCGAGTCCCCAGAGGGGGTTGGTGCCGAGGTTCGACTCCATGTGGACCGTATCACTTTCGTTTTCTCCGGTGGCGCGATCGGAGATGCTGGCCCCGACCAGCCCGTAGATGTCAACGTAGTCGCCGGCGCCGTACGTCACCTGGAGATAGGCCCGGTGTCCCGGTAACCCACCAGTCGGAGTTCGACCCGTTCATGAGGCCGAAGAGATTAATATCGTCCGATACGATGTGGTTCCCGAAATAGTTGTACCGCAGCTCGGGCTGGAGCCTGCAGTTCCCGATGGTATCGCTCCCCTCGCCGGCGAATGCAGTGAGAGAAAAGACCATCACCAGAAAGAGGGCGAAAACGAGACCCTTCTTGATCATTTTCTACCTCCCTTAATGAAACATAAAAAACAACAAATTGTATGTAAATTATAGATTAGATTATCCTAATGTGTCAAGCAAAATTTACATCCCTTTAATATTCTAATGTTCTCGTTACCGGTCGGTCTGTAAGCCCATGCGGGGCTCTGCGCGATGACCGCTGCGGCTTTCGCGCCCAAAACGGGTATCCGGGATAGGTAAGGAACGGTGCGCCATGACGGCCGTCACGCGCTACCGCGTCACCGAATTTTCGGAGAGTGTCGAGGCACCCGATTTCTATTTTGCGCCGGCGGCGCTCCCGAAGCCGCTTTGCGGTTCCCACAATTTCCTTGACTTTGAAAAGATTGAATGATAAAAAAGGAAAATTGTAAAACAACTGTGGGGAGTGTAATGAAAGTCTTTCGACGAGTAGTTATCCTGGTCTTTGTTTTGTGCCTGATTCTCCCATTGACCGCCCTCGGTGCGGATAAGATTAAAGTCGCCATCATCCCCTTCAAGATCAACAGCCCCGAAAAGCTCGACTATCTTGAAGGCGCTATCTACGATATGATCGCCTCCCGTCTCTCCATCGACGGGAGCGTTGGCGTTATGGAGCGCTCGTCGGTTGTTCGGGCCCTCGGAAAAGAATACGAGACCTCGATGACCGTTGACAACGCTGAGTCCCTCGGGCAAACGGCTCGGCGCAGATTACGTGATCCTCGGCTCGCTCACCAAGCTCGGGGAGGCGTTTTCTCTGGATGCCAAGATGTTCAACGTGAATAAGAAAGAGCAGTCCACCGCGATCTTCGCTCAGGGCAGCGGTTTGGACGCGCTGATTCCGAAAATAAACGAGTTCGCCCGGAACATGAACTTCAAGATCCTCGGCTATATCCCCAAGGAAGGCGTGGCCGGTTACATGGGCGAGCAGGTGGATAATCCTAACTTTATCTTTGCCACCCGCGACCTGATGAGCAAGTCCGATTTCCGCAAGAGCCCCTTCTGGGATATCGAGATAAAGGGTGTTGATGTCGGTGATATCGACGGAGACGGGGTTAACGAATGCGTCGTCATCGACAAGAACGACGTGTGGGTCTACAAGCGGGGCAAGGAGGAATTCGAGCCGTTCACGACCTTCGCCGGACGGGCCGTCAACAACTTCCTGTCGCTGGACGTGATGGACCTCAACATGAACGGAAGGGCCGAGATATTCATCACCAACGTCGACAAGGGTAAGCTCTCTTCCCTCGTCGTGGAGTATAACACCGCCAGGAACAGGCTCGAGCGCATAGACAAGAACATTCCCCTCTTCTTCCGCGCGTTCCGGCTTCCCGGAAAGGAACCGGTGCTCCTCTGCCAGAGGATGGGGATGCCCGGTACGAGCAGTACGACCTATGGGACCGGCGTGTTCTACGGGAACATACACAAGGTCGAAATCAAGAAGGGAGAGTATGTCGAGGGGATGACCGTCGACTTCCCCAGCGGGACCGGGATATTCGGCATCACGTTGCCGGCCGAGCTGTACCGGGACGGGGAAGCCCGAGATAGCGCGCGTGACGCCCGAGAACCATCTCGAGCTCGAGACGATGGACGGAAAGGTGACGTGGACGAGCAAGGAATATTGGGGTGGTACGATCAACTACTTCAACACGTCCGAAAAGGAAGGCAAGAAATCATCGGGTAGCGCGGTCGATGTCGCCGCGGGCGACATCTATATCGCCGAAAGGGTCTTCATTACCGACCTGAATCACGATAGCGTCCCGGAGGTCCTCGTCTCCAAGAACATTTCCAAGACCATGAATTTGTTGCCCAAGTTTCGGCTCTACGAGACGAGCGAGATCTATAACCTCCAGTGGGACGGCGTGAATCTCTCGGAAAACTGGCGCTCGCGTCTCATCGAGGGATATGTCGCCGACTTTCAGTTAAGGGATATCGACTCGGACGGCATAGATGAGCTGGTCGTAGCGGTGGTCTATTCCATGGAGATGACCGCCCTGATCCCGGCCAAAAGCGGGGTCTTGATATACGAGCTGAATTTCTAAGGCGGTGTAGCTCAGTCGGTTAGAGCATGCGGCTCATATCCGCAGTGTCCGGGGTTCAAATCCCTGCACCGCCACCAGCATATATAAGAAAAGGGGCCGACCGGCCCCTTTTATTTTGTTGATGGAGGGGGCGGCGACGCCTCCTCTCGTGACGGTGCGGCCGTCACTCGGCGTTCATCACCCCTGCGTCGCTTCCGTATAGATCCGCTCTCCCCGCAGCCTGTCGGCTTCGAACTCTTCCTTCGGGACGAAAAGCCCCCCGGTCGTCCAGAGGAGGTGGACGGCGTCCTTCATGCGGTTGTCGATCCGTTGTCCCTGAAGATAGGCAGATCCCTCATCCGTCGAAAAGAGGAGGATCGGGCCGGAGAAGCCGGCGGCCGCCGAGGGCTCTATGGCGATCCCTTCGGTCCTGGAAAGGGCGTAGACGTACCGGAAGAGATCGTCATCCCGGGTCGTCAGGCAGCCCGACACAAGATTCCTGACGATTCGCCCGGCAAATAGCGAGGGTGCGGGGACCGCCAGCCCGTCGGCCTCGGTGTCGTTGGACAGGCCGACTTCATAGACCGAGACGGGCCGCTCGAATCCCGAAAGCATCCCCAGCAGGAACGACGGGGAGTTCGTCGGCTCGGCGAAGAAGCAGTGCACGTGGTCTCCGAAGACGTGCTTGAGGCCGAATGTGATCCCTCCGGGCGCGCCTCCCACCCCGCACGGTAGATACACGAAAAGGGGTCTGCGGTCATCGACGACGATCCGGCGCCGCGCCAGCTGGTCGGCAAGCCGGAGGGCCGCGACGGAGTAGCCGAGGAAAAGGTGAGACCGAGGTCTCGTCGTCGACGAAGTAGGTGAAGGGGTCGTCCCGGGCGGCGGCGCGCCCTGCGTCCACGGCCGCTGTATAGTCGCTCTCGTGCTCGACGACGGTGACCCCCTTCTGACGAAGCAGCTCTTTCTTCCACTCGCTTGGCGTCCTTTGACATATGCACGGTTACCGAAAAGCCGAGGGCGATCCCCATGATCCCGATGGAGAGCCCGAGGTTTCCGGTGCTGCCGACGGCGATGGTATAGCGTGAGAAGAGGCGCCTCACGTCGGGCGAATCAAGCCTCAGGTAGGAATCGGAGGCGGTGAGCAGGCCTTCGCCGGCGGCAAGCCGCTCGGCGAAGACGAGCACTTCATAGACGCCGCCCCGGGCCTTGACGGAGCCCGCCACGGGCAGGGCGTGATCGGGCTTGAGCCACAACTCTCCCCGGATGTCGACACCAAAACGTCGATCCATCTCCTGCTTCAGGCTCGCTGCGGGTATCGAGCTCCGACTCGATGATCCCCGCGTCTTTTTCAGTCTCGGGAAAGAGCCGGGCGATCAACGGGGCAAAGCGGGCAAGCCGCGATTGGGCATCCTCGATATCGGCCCGCGAGAGCGGGAGGGCAGGGAGGATATCGGCAGCCGAACCCAGAGTGTCGTTGATCCAGAGAAAGGGGGTTTGGGACCTCACTTTTTCGAGCGACTGACTCGAGAAACTTTGCGTATGTGTCATATGCCGACCGGAAAAATCGATATGGAAATCAGAGGTCGAGGAGCTTGAGACCGGTTGCCTCGTCGTAACTCCTCACGAGACCGGGTGAAAGGCCGATGAGGAAGATCTCGACCGTGGCGGCACAGGCCAGGGAAAAGACGTGGCCGCCGCGCGTCCGGCACTCGTCATCGGAAAAGACCCCGTGCAGGTGGAGGATCGGGCCCTCGTCGGTCCGGGCCAGGGTTCCGGTCAGGGACGCGATCTCCCAGACGCCGGGCAGCTCCGCCTTGCGATAGGTCTTGCCCTGGAGGTCGTAGGAGCCCAGGACGATATCCCGGGCGGCCCCGATTCCCCAGAGATGCGCCGCGTCGATCTCCTCGATCCGGGAGAATTCAAAGAGGGACGGCTCCATCCGCTCGCCGATGGAAAGCTTCAGGATATAACCGCTCGATAGGGTGCGATAGTGCATCGGATCACTCCCTGTGCCTATGGTTTATATAATCGGGATTGACGAGGTTTGGGATCTCGTCACCCTCGATCATCGCAACGAGATTCTTGGCGGAGGTTTCGGCCATACGGTTTCGCGCCGTGGTCGTCGCGCTGCCGATGTGGGGAAGGAGTATGCAGTTCTCGAGGGCCAGCAGCTCCGGATTGATCGCCGGCTCCTCTTCGTAAACATCGAGCCCCGCCCCGGCGATCGTCCCTTCCCGGAGTGCGCGCGCCAGCGCCGCTTCGTCCACGACCGGACCCCGGGACGTGTTAATGAGGAATGCCGTCGGCTTCATGCGCAAGATCTCGGGCCGCCCGATGAGGTGTCGCGTCTTTTCGGTCAGCGGTACGTGCAGTGACACGAAGTCCGAGACGGACAGAAGATCGGCAAGCGACGCCCGCCGGGCAGGAAAGCCGAGCGCTCCCACGTCAAGGGGCCCATCTTCATGGCAGACGATGCGCATGCCCAGGCCGTGTCCCCGCCATCCGACGGCCCGGCCGATTTTTCCCATGCCGACGATGCCGAGGGTCGCGCCGTTAATGTCGGCGCCCAGAAACTGCATCGGCCCCCAGCCGCGCCAGGCGCCCGAGCGGACGAGGCGCTCCGCCTCGGGGATCCTTCGAGCGCACCCCACCATCAGGGCGAGGGCAAGCTCCGCGGTGGCGTCCGTGAGGACGCCGGGCGTGTTGGATACCGGGATGCCGCGGGACGTCGCCGCCGAGATATCGATGTTGTCGTACCCCACCGCGTAGTTGGCGATCCCCAGAAGTCCCGGGCAGGCGTCCATCACGGACGCGTCGACCCGGTCCGTCAGGAGGCAGAGTATCCCGACGACGCCGCCGACCCGCGCCATGATCTCGTCTGCGGTCATGGGCCGGTCCTCCCGGTTGATGATCAGGTCGTGCTTCTCGCTCAGGATGTCAAGCCCGATCCGGGGAATCATTCGGGTGACGAGTATCTTCTCCTTCATGATTCGTTGTCTTTCCTTCTGTTTTGTAGTAAGATCGCATCATCAACGATCCGGGACCATCAGTTTTCAGGTTACCATACATGTCCCGAATTTCAAAGGGACAATTACACGCGAGATAAACGACGCCATGCATCACGCCTCTCTCTATTCGAAACTTGATAACAGGCGGGCCCAGTGCCGTGTCTGCCTGCGACGCTGCAACATCTCGGAAGGCGCCCTCGGCTGGTGCAAGACGCGGCTCAATAAGGGGGGGAAGATCTTTTCCCTGACCTATGGGCGTGTTTCTTCCATCATGGTCTCGCCGGTCGAGGCCAAACCGATGTTTCATTTCCTGCCCGGCTCCATGTGGCTGTCGGTGGGATCGGTCGGGTGCAACTTCACGTGCCCGGGCTGTCAGAACTGGGAGATCTCCCACGCGGCACCCGATATCAAGGGGGCCTACTGCATAGCGGGAACGGGCAAGAAACAGCAGACCGAGTACCTCGCCCCGGAGGTGCTCATCGAGATTTCCCACCGGGAGCGGGTGGACGGCATCTCGTTTACCTACAACGAGCCGACGCTCTGGGTCGAATACGCGCAGCGCGCCATGACGCTGGCCAAAGAGGCGGGGCTGGCCACGAACTGGGTCACCAACGGCTATCTCACGAGCGACACGCTGGATTACGTCGGGCAGTCGCTCGACTCGTTCAGGGTCGATATCAAGGGATTCTCGGAAAAGACCTACCGGCTCATCGGCGGGATCGTCGACTATCGGGAGATACTGGAGGCGGTCAAGCGCGCCAGGCACCGCTGGGGGATGCACGTCGAGCTGGTCACCAACATCATACCCGGCGTCAACGACGACCGCCGTGAGCTGGCCGATCTCGTTCGGTGGATCATCCGTGACGTGGGGGCCGATACCCCGTGGCACATCACGAGGTTCAATCCTGCCTATCAGTGGACCGGGTACCCGCAGACCTCCGTTACTGCCCTGGAGGATATCTATCGGATGGCCAAAGAGGAGGGACTGAAGTACCCCTACCTGGGCAATGTGTCGGGACATCCCTACGAGAACACCGTTTGCCTCTCCTGCGGCGAGCTCCTGATAAATAGGCGGACCGAGGCGGCGGTGGAGGTGAGACTCGTCGGGGCGTCGTGCCCCGGGTGCGGGACCTCGATCCCGGGGCGCTTCCAGCAGAAGAAGTAACCGCGGATCATTGCCGGACAGATCGCGTACGCACGAAGGCCGTTTCCCTGGAAGGAAACGGCCTTCTGTATATCTCGATCTTTTCCAGAGCGATCCGCGAAAGATCCCGGGACCGAGCGCGGACTCGGACGCGTGAAATATTCTACGGGAAAAAGGCGTGGTAGAGGTAGGCCAGCGTGATACCCAGGTAGTTACCGATGGCGTACCCGATGATCCCGGTCGTAACGCCGGAAAAGATGATCTCCTTGTTCTTGAGGGCGCCCGCCACCACGGGGACGAAGGGCGGTGAGCAGATGGCCGAGGTCGACACGATGATGGTCGTGTCGGCGTCGATCTTGAACGGGATCGAGAGGAGCACCTGCAGGAAGAGGGTCGCAAAGACGCAGATGCCGACGAAGACCATGATCTCGGGCGCCGTCGTGAGGAGCTTGGCGAGATCCGCCAGCGACCCGACGGCGGTGCAGAAGACCAGTATGATATACATCCCCAGCTGGAAGGTCTTGTCGATGTTTCTGATCTTCGGGACGAGGGAGGCAAGGATCCCGAGGGTCGTGATCAGGAGGACGATGACCGCAATCTCGAACAGCTTGTACTTTTCGGGATCAAAATTGCCCGATATCCGCGAGAGGAGGACCGGCAGCCCGTACATGACCCCGGCGCTTACGGCAAAGATGAGGATGGACAGGAGAAACGCCGCCAGGAGCGGGGGCAGCTTGGCCCGGCTGAAGATTCCCGAGTAGTCGGTAAAGTCTCGCCCCCGTGATCTCCTGCCCGGGTACGGCCGTCTTCTTGAACGGCGGCAGCACCATCAGGAAAACCCGCTGGGCGATGGTAACGAGAAAGAGAATATAGAGCGAGCTGAAGACGACGTCGGCCGCATTTACCATGATAAAGGTGGTCGGGTTGACCTTCAGGGCCGTCCCGATGGCCGCGAGGTTCGGCGTGCCGCCGGTGTAGACCCCCATGAGCATCCCCGCGATCTTCCAGCTTTCGGGCAGCGAGTCCTTGAAGATCATGAAGGAAATGAACGAGGTGATTACGATGGAAAGGGTCGCCAGGAACATCGAGAAGAGGGTCTTGCCCGCGAGCCTCGGCCATTTCCTGATGTCCATGGAGAAGAGCAGCAGCGGCAGGGACAGGGGGATGGCGATGGTCATGACCAGATTGACGGTCTTGGCGCCGCCTTCGGGGAGCAGCCCGATGTTGCCGATGAGAATCCCTGCGGCGTAGCAGAGGATTACGGCGCCGATCTTGTCGACGGTAGGATATCTGTTACAGAGATAGAGCACCAGCACGGGATAGAGGATAAAGAAGAGTACCAGGATAACGGTAGGCATAATTCCTCCATGCTTCCGGTTAAACAGAGCTCAATTATAGAGCGTGGACGAAAAAAGTAAACAGAAAATATATCGCGCGCCCTAGAAGGTATACACCCCCAGGAGTGGCCCGACCACCGAGATGACCAGGGTGAGCAGGACGATCATCACCACGGTCATCACGATCCCGGACAGGGCGAAATCCTTTATGGAAAAATATCCCGACGTGTACGGGATGATGTTGGTGGGCGACTGCGTCAACAGGATGATGCCGAGCGACGCGGTGAAGGCCGCGGGGGCCACGAGAAACCACGCGTCAAGCCCGAGGTCGGCCGCCAGCGTAATCAGGAGCGGGATGACGATGATACCGGTGACGGTGTTGGATGCCAGGAAGAGCTTCATGAACATGACGGCGGCAATCACCAGCGCGATCTGGACGACGGGGGAAAATCCCGTGATGTGGCCCAGCAGGATCCACGAGAGCCAGCGGGCCGCGCCGGTATTAAACATCATGAGACCCAGCGCCAGCGAGGCCAGCACCAGGACGATCGAATCCCAGTTCATCAGCGGCTCCGCCTCTTCCCACGTCATGAAACCGATCCCCGGCAGGAAGAAGACAAGTCCCCCGATCATCGCGATCATCTCCATCGAAAGGACAATGGTCCCGCCGCTGGCTGCCTTGATGAAATCGGTGGCCATCCAGAGGGCGATAACCGACAGGAACACGGCCAGCGTGATGACCTCGGGCCGCGAGAGACTCCCCTTATCCTTCAGCCTCTTTTTGATCTCGTGCTGCTCCATGGGCAGCTTCTTGATCTCGGGCGGGAACATGAGGATAAGCACGAGCCACCCGAAAGGGATGAGGATCAGGGCGGCGGGCACGCCGATCTTCATCCAGTCCAGGAACGAGACCTGAAGACCCGCCAGGTTGTTAAGATACTGGATGGCGATGGGGTTGGGGCCGCACCCGGCCGGCGTCCCGATGCCCCCGAAGACGGCGCCCCAGCAGCACGAGATCATGAGCGCGCGGCCGAAGTTGCTCTTTCCGGGCTTGATGTCCGAGCTCTTGAGGAGAGCGACCCCCAGCGGGGTCATCATGGCCGCGACCGCCATATCGGTTACCCACATGGAGAGAATCGTCCCCATGACCAGGAAGCCCAGCACGACCATCCGGGTCCCCGTTCCCAACACCCGGAGGATCAGAAGCGTCATCCGCTCCCCCAACCCCGATTTCACGAAGGCCCCCGTGAGGAGAAACACGCCCAGGAAGAAGAAGACGAGGCTGTTGCCGAACCCGATCTTGATGAGCTCGACCAGGCCGTCGGCCGCCCCGTGAACGGTGGCAACGCCGGCGGCGGTGTTCACCTCCATCCCCTCGGTCGCTCCCAGCAGCGCCATGAGTATCATCACCAGGATAGAGGTCACGGCAAATGAGGCCGCCTCCGTCACCCACATCACAATGGCAAAGGCCAGCAGCGTCATAGTGAGCCGCCCCTGGTGGGTCAGTGTCGCGGTCTTCTCCCCGAGGGTGATCGTCTCGGGCAGCGGGGAATAGTAGACGATCAGGGCGACGATGACCGCAAGGAAGAAAAAGATGATCTCACTGTTATTCTTGTAGAATTCAGCCAGCGTTCTCTTCGCGTCAGTGGGCATGAAAGACTCCTTCCGGTGAACGATCAGTATGCCGAGGCGGCGATGTTGGCCAGGGCGTAGCTCCCCGGGCTGATGACGTCCGGGTCGGTCAGGACGTTGATGAGCGAGACCTTACCCGAGGCAAAGGCGCGCTCCAGCGCCCCCCGGATGTCCCCTGGCTTCTCGACAAGCTGGCCGTAGCCTCCCATCGCGTCGACCATTTTGTGGTACGGGACCAGACCGAGCTCGGTGGCGATGTTGACGCCGGGGCCGAACTTCAGGCTCTGACTGTGCCGGATCATCCCCCAGCCGAGGTCATTGCTGACTACGATGACGATGGGAAGGTTGAAACGGATGGCGGTGCTGATTTCCATGAAGTTGAATCCCAGAGAGCCGTCGCCGGTGACCAGCAGTACACGCTCCTTCGGGCGCAGGAGCTTCGCGGTCAGCGCGAAGGGGATCCCCACCCCGAGGCAGCCGAAGAGGCCCGACTCGAGATAGTCGCCGTGGCAATAGGTCTTTCTGGTCATGCCCAGCCAGATGGAGGTGTCGCCGCCGTCGGCGACGACGGTGCCCTCGCTGCCCATGAATTCGTCGATTTCCTTCATGAGCCGCATCGGGTGGATGGGCACCGCCTCTGAGGTCAGGTTTTCCCTGACGGTCTCGAGAGAGAAATCGCGCTGCTTGCCGAGCTCGGCCACCCAACCGGCGAATGCCCCCTTCTTGATCCTGCCGGCCAGGGCATCTCTGAGCTGGCCGGCGATAAGCCCGGCGTCACCGACGATTGCCGCGTCCACCCGCCGATTCCTGCCGATCTCGATCGGGTCGATATTGACGTGGATAACCTTGGCGTCCGCGGGGAAGACGTCGCCGAACATCGTGAAGAGGTTAATCCGGGTCCCCAGAAGGACGATTACGTCGGCCGACGTGATGGCCGCTCCGGCCGCTCCCGGCCTGATGAGAAGGGCCGAGCCGAAACAGAGGGGATGGTCTTCGGGCATGGTTCCCTTGCCCATGGAAAGCGTAAAGATCGGGATGCCGGTCCGCTCCACCAGCTCCGTGACGCTGTCGTGAAGGCCGGAGAACCTGACGCCGCTGCCCGCGACGATGACCGGGCGCTTTGCGCCGGCGATCAGTCTGGCGGCGGCCTCGACGTCCGCGGGGTCTCCCATGGACCTGAGATGAATAGGGGAATCAAGGAACTTGACCGAGCTTTCCTTGCAGGTTGCGGTGAGGACATCCACCGGGAATTCGAGGAACGTGGGCCCGGGGCTCCCGGCCAGCGCCGTCTTGAAGCCGACGTCCACGAGCTCCGGAATACGGTTGACGTTGGTAGCGGTCTTGGCCCATTTGGTGATGGGGGCCACGACGTTTCTCTGCTCGATCTCCTGGAGGTCGAGCCGCTCGTCCATCCTCAGCCCGATCCTTCCCGACAGGAGCAGCACCGGTGATCCCGCCATACGGGCGTTGGCCACCCCGGTCAAAGCGTTGGTGAACCCTGGGCCCGCGGTGACGAGGGCTACACCGACTTTGCCGGTGAGCCGCGCGTAGGCGTCCGCCATGAAGACGGCGGCCTGTTCGTGGCGCGTGTCGAAGAGCTTTATATCCGACGTGAGGAGGTGCTGATAGATCGGGGCGATGTGTCCGCCGCTCAGCGTAAAGATATACTCTACGCCCTTTTGTTCGAGGGCCCTGACGACAAGCTCGCCCCCGGTTACGACCTTGTCCTCGGCGGGCTTTCCTTTGTGGTCCGGGACCTTTTCCTGTGTGGTAGTCATGGGTTTTCTCCTATATTTCCATGAGCTGGCCGCCGTCCACGTTTACGGCCTGGCCGGTGATGTAACGGGCGTCGTCCGAGAGGAGGAAGGCCACGATGTCGGCCACGTCCTCAGGCAGGCCGAGACGCTTGAGGGGAATCGTCTGCTTCTCTTCCTCGACAACCTCTTCGAAACTCTTTTGAAACGCCTTGGCCTGCAGCTCGAAGGACCACCGTTCGAGATCGGTATCTATCTGGCCCGGGCAGATGGCGTTTACCCGGATGCCGCTCATCCCCGCCTCGATCGCGAAGACCTTGGTGAGCATGATTACCGCCGCCTTCGCCACGCAGTAGGCGCCGCCAAAGGCGCGGGGCCGTTTTCCCGCGCGGGACGCGGTATTGACGATCGCCGCGCCCGGCCGGGTCATCAGGGGGAGCATAGCGCGTGTGACCAGCAGCGTCCCGTTCAGGTTGATATCCATGGTCTTTTTCCACATCTCAAGGTCCATGTACTGGAGGAGATTGGGGGAGGGACCGGCGCCCGCGTTATTGACCAGGAAATCGAGATGGGAGAATTTTTCCTTGATCTGGGCGGCGGCCTTTTCGACTGACGCGACGTCCGTGACATCCAGACGAACGGCCGAACCGTCGATCTCCTTTGCCAGCGCCTCCAGGTCTTCCCAGCAGCCTATCCTCGTGTAGTCCTTGACGCCGATGTCCCGGCATACGTCCGAGATAACGACGTGGGCACCGTCGGCGGCAAGCCGCTTGGCGATGCCGAAGCCGATCCCATTCTTTTTGCCGGCGCCGGTGATGAGGGCGATTTTTCCCGAAAAATCATACATGAGCAAAACCTCTCTGGCTACAATTTCAGGCACGGGTAATGACCGACCATTCGGTCATTTTTCGATTCTCGATATCCGCCCGGTCGTCGACGACCCCTCAGCTCGTTGCCCTGTGGGGATTCTCCATTGAAAAACGGATAATATTGATGACCTGGCCGATCTTTGCCCTGATTCCCTGCTCGACCTGATCGTCGGTGAGGTTCAGATACTCCCTCAGCCGTATCCGGTAGTGACGGGAGACGACGGAGATCATCATCATTACATACATGCTGTTGATGAGAAACGCGGCCATATCGACGTCGAGGTCGGGCCGGATGAAGCCTTCGTCGATTCCCCGCCGGATGGCCGCTTTGTAGTAGTCGGCGGTGTGCTTTTCGACGGCCAGTGTGAGCCTGTCGGCGAACTGCTCCATACCGCTGGACGAGATATTGACGTAGAGCTGAGCGTAGAGGGGGTATTTGACGATAAAACTGAGACCCTGATTGAAGATATCGCTGATCTGGTGGAAGAAGTCCTTTTCTTCGTTGATGATCGAATCGATGTTCTCGCGGGATAGGGCGATGCCATGGGCGCATACATCCAGGTAGAGATCTTCCTTATTCTCAAAGTAGTCGTACAGGGATCCTTTGGATACCCCGGCACGATCGGCGATGTTCTTGATATTGGCCTTTTCGTATCCTTCCCGGGCAAATTCCAGCGCCGCGGCGTCGTATATCCGGCTTCGCTTTTCCTCGCTGATAATGGAGAAGGTTGGTTTGGGCATTCCTGTAACTCCTCACACCGTTTCGGGGAGCTGAGGGCGGTGTGGTAAGGCTCGGGACGTTCGTTTTTGGGCCGGATCCCCCGGGGAGATGGTGACGATGGCTGAATCGAGGCCGCTGTCCCGAAGGTTCCGACCGACCGTCCGGTCACTATCGATTATATATGATAATGCGGGAATCGTGTCAAGGAAAAAAACGCACTAAAGACGGCGCGTGCCGTCCGGTGAGGTCGGCCCGTGCGAGATCCTTTCCTCGGGCCAACGGGAGATATGTGGAGAGAAATGGTCACTCGAGTCGAAAAAAGGATTGACAGGAAGGTGGAAATTCTCTATAATTACTAATAGTAATCATTATTAGCCCGGTGACTGCGTGAATATGCAAATCGTGCGGATGACCACCCAAAGAAAGATTATCCTCGAAGAACTAAGAAAAGTCACGACTCATCCCACCGCCGATGAGCTCTATCGGATCGTAAAGAAGAGGCTCCCGAAGATCAGCCTTGGAACCATCTATCGGAATCTCGAGATTCTCTCGGAATCCGGCCTTATTCAGAAGATTGAGGTCCCCGGGACCACGAAACGATTCGACGGCACCACCGACGATCACCCCCACTTGAGATGCGTTTCGTGCGGGGCCGTCAGGGATATCGAGCTCGGGCAAGCCCTCTCTCTCCCGGACATCCCGGATAGTGTGGACGGCTGCCGTATCATCTCTTGCCGGCTCGACCTGATCGGGCTTTGCCCGCAGTGCCTGAAATAGCCCGCAGAGGCTGGTGATATAGTGACCGAAGATCACGCGAATTTCTGACACCTATCGCGAGGAGGAAGACCGTGGCCGAAAAACAAGAAACGATTCTGGACGCCATGAGAAAGGCAGGCAAGCCCGTGAAACCGGGTGAGATCGCCGATACGACCGGCATCGACCAGAAGGAGGTTTCCAGGATCATCGACGCCCTCAAGAAGGAGGGGAAGGTGGTCTCGCCAAAGAGGTGCTACTGGGAACCGTGTAAATAGCCGATGCACACGGTGCGATCCTGCCGGATGGCCTGCGCTGCGGCCGGTCGGCAATAGGCAATAGGCGGCCGGGGCACGATCACTCCGTAAACCTGCGCCGCGGGGCGCGGATCGTGGCCGGGTATGGATCAGTGAGTGAGCGTCCGTCCCGGTAAACGCGATGACAAGGATAGCTTCCGTTATGCCGATTCCCGAAAGAAAAGTGCGACGCGGGATGAGTACGTCGGAATATCGGCTCGTCTTCGAGAGGCTTTACGAAACCCTCAACCGGCCGGAGTTCGTTCACCCGGACCCGGTGGAGTTCCTCCACCGATACGACGACGTCCGGGATCGGGAGGTCGTCGGGCTCATCGCATCGTCCCTCGCGTACGGGCGGGTGTCGCAGATCCTGAAGAGTGTCGCCTCACTCCTGGCGGTGATGGGAGTCCACCCCGCCCGTTTCGTGATGGATACGGACCGGGAGTGCCTGAACGCGACGTTTCGCGGCTTCAGGCACCGCTTCACGACGGCCGATGAGCTCATCCTTACGCTCCTGGGGACGCGTGACCTCATCCGGAGCTACGGCTCACTGGAGGAGGCCTTCGCGTCGGGTATCTCGAGAAACGATCCGACCGTGACCGGCGCGCTGTGCCGGTTTGCGGAAGGGCTCAACCGGCCTTTTGGAGGGGGATGCAACAGCCTCATCCCCCATCACGAAAAGAAGAGCTCGATGAAACGGCTCAACCTCTTTCTGAGGTGGATGGTGAGGAATGACCGGGTTGACCCGGGGGGTTGGAGCCGGGTTTCGCCCGCCTCCCTGGTAGTCCCTCTCGATACGCACCTTTTCCGGATGGCCCGGGGCTTCGGATTTACGGAAAAGAAGTCCGCGGGACTGGCGGCGGCCCTCGAGATCACCGAACGTTTTCGCGAGATCTCGCCCGATGACCCGGTAAAATATGACTTCGCCCTGACGCGGTTCGGGATCCGGAGGGACCTGCCAGACCCGGACGGGGCGCTCTTCCCCTTGTTGCCCGGGGACGGGAATACGATATGATTCTTGGTTGCCCTTCCGATTCGGAGGGCAGGCAGGGAAGGGTCCCGGGCCGTGTTGCCCATAGCCGTAATTAAGGCGATTCGGTCCGGAAGTCCGAGTGAGCGCTTCCTGCTTGACGTGCAACGATGATAACAAGGTTTTAATAATAGGAAAGGAGACAAATCTATGGAACTCAGAGGCTCTGAAACCGAAAAGAACCTGCTGGCTTCATTTGCCGGAGAATCCCAGGCGAGAAATCGCTACACGTATTTTGCCGGTCAGGCCCGCAAGGACGGCTTCATGCAGATAGCCGATATCTTTGAGGAGACGGCAAACCAGGAAAAGGAGCACGCCAAGCGCTTCTTCAGTTTCCTGAAGGGGGGCGAGGTGGAGATCGTCGCCGGATTTCCGGCCGGCACCGTCGGCGGCACGCTTGAGAACCTCAAGGCATCGGCCATGGGCGAGAACCACGAGCATACGGTGATGTACCCGGCGTTCGCGAAGATCGCCAAAGAGGAAGGCTTCGAAGAGATCGCCCGTGTTTGGACGGCGGTAAGCGTCGCTGAAAAACAGCATGAGAAACGCTACCGCGGCCTTGCCGACAATGTCGAAAAAGGCCAGGTTTTCAAGCGGGGCGAAAAGGTCGCCTGGCGCTGCAGAAACTGCGGCTACGTCCATGACAGGAACCGAGGCGCCACAGTCATGCCCGGCGTGCGCCCATCCCCTGGCCTATCAGGAGATCCTCGGCGAAAACTGGTAAGCTTTTCCGGGAAGAGTGACGGGCAGTGCACGAGGGGGCTTTGGTCCCCTCGTCTTTTTATGCGGGCGTTGTTGCGGGCCGGATTTCAGGTTGACAAGCACGGGGCGGCCTACTATAATTAAAATTTAATCTACCATACTCTTGACGGGAGGTTTAATGGCTGACACCGCTGACATCTTTAATATCGACGAGGTTTTCGAGATCGCCGAACAGATCGAGAGAAACGGCGCCCGCTTCTATCGAAAGGCCGCGGCCCTCTTTGAGGCGAGCAGGGCGAAAAGCGTCCTGATGGACCTTGCCGCTATGGAAGACAGACATGAGAAGATCTTCAAGGGAATGCGGCAGGAGCTCGCGAAGAAATCGGGAATGGAGGATATCTATACCGACGATCAGCCGGGGCAGTACCTGAAGGCCATCGCCGGAGGGTACGTCTTTCCGATCAATAGCGATCCCTCCGACAGACTGACGGGCAAAGAGGCTCTGAAAGATATCCTGAATTTCGCGATCCAGATAGAGAAGGATTCCATCGTATTTTACCTGGGAATCCGCGAGGTGATGCCGGAGGAGCTCGGGAAGTCGGACATCTCCACGATCATCAAAGAGGAGATGGGCCACATTACTTTCATCACCAATCTGCTGCATAAGACTACGTAGGATACCGGATATGGAAACCCATTTCAGGGCCGTAAAGATTAGCGACAAGGTCTACTGGGTGGGGGCCATCGACTGGCTTATTCGGGATTTCCACGGGTACGCCACCAATCGCGGCTCCACGTACAACGCGTACCTGGTCCTTGCCGACGAGGTGACGCTGATCGACACGGTCAAGGCACCCTTCAGGGACGAGATGATGTCGCGCATCGCCTCGGTGATCGACCCGAAGAAGATCAGGATCATCGTCTCCAACCACTCGGAGATGGACCATTCGGGTTGCCTTCCCGAGGTGATCGATATTGTTAAACCGGAAAAGGTCTATTCATCGGTCATGGGCCAAAAGACGCTTACCGAGCACTTCCACGAGCGGATCGCCGGCAAGGTCATCGCGGTTAAGGATGGGGAGACCGTCTCCCTCGGCAACATGAATCTCATCTTTGCCGAGACCCGGATGCTCCACTGGCCCGACTCGATGATCGCGTTTCTCCCCGAACGGTCGCTCCTCTTTTCACAGGACGCCTTCGGGATGCATCTGGCCTCTTTCGAGCGGTTCGATGACGAGATCGACCAATCCATCCTCGATTACGAAGCCGGGAAGTATTACGCCAACATCATCATGCCCTACGCCAACCTCGTCACGAAGCTCCTCGAGCGCGTACCGACGACGGGGTGGGATATCAAGCTCGTCGCGCCCGATCACGGGCCCGTCTGGAAAACGAAGATCCCCTGGATCTATCGAACGGTATGCCCGCTGGGCCTCCGGGGCCCCGACGAATCAAGCGCGGTGGTGGTCTACGATACGATGTGGCAAAGCACCGCCCGCATGGCCAGGGCCGTCGGGGAGGGGCTAACGGTGGGCGGGACCGAGGCGACGGTGATGCCGATGGGTGTCCACCACCGCAGCGACGTGATCACCGGGCTGCTCAACGCCGGGGCGCTCGTCGTCGGCTCACCCACCCTCAACAACAATATCTTCCCGACGCTGGCCGACGTCCTGGTTTACGCCAGGGGGCTCAAGCCAAGAAACCTCATCGGGGCCGCCTTCGGCTCCTACGGCTGGAGCGGCGAATCCGTCGGGCATCTCAATCAGCTTCTGACGGAGATGAAGGTGGATCTGGTTGATGAGGGGATCAAGGTAAAAAACGTGCCGACCGAAGACGACCTGGCACTCTGTTTTTCACTCGGTAAGAAGATATCCGATATACTTAAAGAGAAGGTAAAATGAACGCCCCAATTGAACATGAAGGCCCTCTTTCAACTCAGCTACGGTGTGTACGTCGTGACCTCCCATCTGGATGGAAAGCCCAACGGTCAGATCGCCAACACCTTTTTTCAGGCCACCGCGGAGCCGCCGAGGCTGGCGGCCTGCATTAATAAAGAGAATTTGACCCACGCGTGCATAGAAAAGAGCGGCGTCTTTGCCGTCTCCGTGCTCGAACAGGAGACCCCGTTTCAGTTTATCGGCACCTTCGGGTTCAAATCAGGAAGGGACGTTAATAAGTTCGAGAAGGTCTCTTTCATCACCGGTGTCACCGGTGTTCCCATCGTCACGGAGCACGCCCTGTCCTATATGGAGATCAGGGTCATCGGGACGATGGACGCGGGGACGCACACGCTCTTTGTGGGGGACCTGGTCGACTGCCAGGTGCTCAAGGAGGGGACGCCGCTGACCTATAAATATTACCACGAGGTCATCAAGGGCAGGACCCCCAAAAACGCGACGACCTACCAGGCGACGCCGGCGAAGTAGTCGAGACGGCCGTTTTTCGCGGGCACCACATGTGGTGCCCCTACGATGTGTAAGGTCGCGTCATGTTAGCACCCGTAGGGGCGGCATATATGCCGCCCGTCCTTTCTGCGCGGGTCGCATATATGCGACCCCTACGGATTCGAACGCGACTGAGGGCGGCACAGGGATACCTGCGGTTGCCCGTGATAGGTACTATAGGCTCAACTCCGCCGCGATCCTTTCCGATTCCGCTTTTGGCTCGACCCACGGATCGTACCCGACGATCGGGACGGTAATCCTCTTCCTTTCCATTTCGCGCGTGAGCCGGGCGGTGAAGATCCCCACACCGTCCTGACAGAGCTCCGCCAGGATTCCTTTCATATCGTCGAGTCTCGGGTTGTTCATGATCTGTGGATCGATACCCATCGAAGCCAGCGTAACGGGCGCCCGGGACAGATCGATCGTTTTGGTCACGCCGTCCGTCGGGCTGTCGTTGACGGCAACGATCCCGACAACCGAGTATCCGGACCGGATATAGTCCGCAATCTGACGCACGATCTTTCGGGCTTCCCGGGCGCAGAGAAGGCGATATCGATAGAGCCACAGAGCGATAAAGGGCTTGATGAGCCCGAAGAAGCGGGATCGGGCGAATCTCAATATCAGGGGCTGATACCTGAAATAATCCTTTCTCGATACGCCTCCCCAGCCGAGCCGTTCCAGGCAGGGTATCGGCTCGATCCCTATTCCTTTTCTCAGAAACAGATCGACCACGTCCGTGCACGCCCCGGCGCTCACCGCGATGCCGGGAAACCGAAGATTCTGGTTCAGGATGCACTGACTGACGTAGATGATCTTCCCTTTTCTCTTGTCTTTAAAGTCCATGGTCGTTCTTCCGTGGAGCATCCGATTCAATTGTCCCCTCCCGGGTCAGTGTGCCCGACCATCTGACACCGGCCCAACTTCTCATGCGAGGGAGAAGAAAGCGGCGGATAACCGGGGGACCAGTCAGTGCCATGTTTTGAGGCGATAAGGCGGCAAAGAGCATTGCAGAGGGATCTGTTGGCTCCACCTATCGTATTCTCGCCTATGCCGGCAGGCCGTTTTTGTTGACCCACGTAATAAAGGACCCCCACGACGTCCATTTCGTGTGGCCTGCTTCCATGAAGCCATCGACATTGAATCGACGCCACGTCCGCTTCCAGTAACCTTCCCCTTCCTTTCCTATGCCCGCGGCGGGCAGAAGGGGGGGGATGCCGAAGGACGTGTCTTCGGACCTGTCTTTGGCCAGACCGAAGAAGAAGGTCACCGGTTTTCCTATCGAGCGGGCATAGACTATCTCTCGCGCCGTGCTCTCCCCGATGTAGCCGCCCGTGTCGATGACCAGCAGCTCGTCTGCCATGCGCACCTTGTCCAGATGAAGCGCATCGAATACCTGCTTTTCTTCCTGGGTCAATTTCAGAAGGTCTTGATGGCCGAATCCACTCACCGACAGCACGATGTTACCCTTCTTGCTCTCCTCCATAAGGGCCTTTTCAAAATCGTCCTTAAAACGCATAGAGCCACACATGGACACGATCTTTCGTTTCATATTTCAGGCTCCCCAAAATAGCCAACCGAGGAACCGGTGTCACCCCGGTGCTCCCGAGGGACGTCGATGTCCGTGCTACTCCTTCTTCCCCTCTGACTGCACGTGCCGATAATAGGTCCAGACCATTTCTTCCTGCTCCGTGGTCTCAATGAAGTTCCTGATCTCCCTGAGCGCCTCGATCGCATCCTCGGGTCTCTCGCCCTTGCTCACCCGGTAGGCGGCGATAGCCGTTCCCGTTCGACCGATACCCATGAGGCAGTGAACGGCGACGTTGACGCCCCGATCGAACTGGTCGTCGACGAAACGGACGAATTCGTCCAGCTGTTCGATCGTGGGAGGCTCGAAGTTCTCCACCGGCAGGTGAAGCTGCGCGAAAAGGGGGCGGTACTGGAGCGGGAAGGACGAGCGGGTCCTGGGTCAGTGTAACGATCGCCCCAACGTCATGGAATACGAGATTCTTGAGGTCGTCCTCGAAGAGGCGAACCAGTCCGGGTAGGGCCATGGCGTAGAGCTTTCTCTCGCCGCGCTCGGCGCCCATGCAGAATGATTTGGCGCTGCGCACCTGTGACACGGACGTTATCCCTTTGAAGCGAGCTCCTTTCCGAGCTCGTCGGTTGAGTAAAACATCTTTCGGGGCTTCCGCTTTACCAGCTCCTCCGGCGGGTCGAAGGAATCGGAGACGACGTAGGCGTCGATTCGAGAACTTCGTGCCGTTTCTATATCCACCTGAGAATCGCCGACAAGTATCGTATCGTCCCTGGTCGTTCCCATCTTGTCGATTGCGGCATCAACCATGTCGGAGGCGGGCTTGGGGTTGGCGACGTCCCCGACGCCGATAACGGCCTGGAAGAATCCGTCGATTCCGAGATGTTCCAGAAGCTCCCGCGCCAGAGTGCCGAGCTTGTTGGTTGCCACGGTGAGCTTCACGCCGGAGCCCGCCAGGCCGGTGAGGACTTCGTGCACGCCCGGTTTGATGGGCGTCATGTCCTTGTAGATGGAGTAGTACTTCGTTCTGAAGACCTTTACGGCCTCGTTCAGGTCGGTCCCCGGAAATATCTTTTCCATCCCGACGGTGAGCGGCCAGTTCATCATCTCGCCGAAACTCTTTTCCACGTCCACGTCCAGGTCGAGCGTGTCGATCGTGTGGATAAAGGCGGTCCGGATGGCCTGGAGCGAATCGACCAGGGTGCCGTCCAGGTCGAAGATTACCCCCTTGATTTCCTTCTCGAATTCGGCCTGAACGTCCGAAAAGTCGTGGAAGTAGGTGAAGGGGAGCCTCGTTTCGGCCGCGTGCTTCATGAGTCGCCGTTTGGCAAAGAGGGTGTCGGCAAGCTCCGAGGCGCACAGGTCCGAGGAGCCGTCACCGATGAAGATGACATGGTCGTGATCCTGGCTGAGCTTCTTGATGACATTGGACTTGCAGTTGCCGCACTTATCGCACTGCCCGTTGTGGTAGGGAAAGACGGGAAAGAGCGCGCCGTGCTCGTCCTGCCGGATATCGTTGGCGTAGACGGGAATATCGGTGATTCCCTCCCTTTCGAGAAGTAACTCGATGTAGAACAGGAAACCGTCCGAGAGGATAACCAGGTCGGTCCCCCGCTCTTTCAGGTAGCGATAGAACTCGACGAAGTGGGGGTCGATGGGCGGCGATAGGCGACCTATGTAGTCGGTGAGCTCCGATTTCGTGACCTTGATCTTGTCGACGATGAGCCGGAAGGCCTCCTGGGAGCCGATTTCTCCCCGGGCGTAGGCCTCGTCGACCCCCTGCCAGCCGCCGGTGGAAAACCGTTCGAGAATCTCGTAGCTGATGTCGCGGGTGCTGATGGTCCCGTCAAAATCGGAGACCACGATGGGACGCTTTTTCTTCTTAAGAATTTCCTTGAGCATGTTTTTTCCGATGTGCCTCATTCATGGCGGTGTAGATGTCATATGCGTTGTCAATCCGGACACCCAGACTGATATCCGGCTTGATCTCTTTTCCGTGAAAGTCGCTGCCCGCGCTTACCAGAAGTCCCCGCGTGCGGCAGAGCAGCGCAAATCGCGCCGCCGTTGCGGCGTCGTGATAGCCTGAATAGGCCTCGAGTCCCCATACCCCCATGTCGATAACCTCCTCGACGATGGAGGGGGGGTAAACGCCGGGGTGCGCAAGGATCGGGATGCCGCCCGCTCCCAGTATCTCGGCGATCGCCGCCCCGGTGGTTGACGCGGAGAGGCCGACGTAGGCAGGCCGTCCCCCCGCCAGGTAATCCTGGTAGAAGAACTGGGATGGAGACGCCGAGCGGTCCCCCACGGTATAGCGCGCGAGGCGCTCGTCGGTTCGGTTTTCACTCCTTCCCAGGAGGGCCTCAAGAAAGCTTCTGCCGGTAGGCGGCCTGCCGCCCGAAGCGTTCAAAACGTCGGCGGCGTCCAGCACAAAGCCCGCGGCCACCAGCAGCTCGACCCGTCGCCGGGTCTGGATGATCGACTCGTCGGCGTACCGGGAGAGAAAACCCGCCAGGGCCGGCGACCGGTGGTCGATGAAATAGCCCAGGACGTGGATGTCCTGATCCCGATGGCTCGAGTTGAGCTCGAGGGCCGGCACAAACGGGATGGAGTAGTCCCGGGAGAGCCGGAGGCCCTCGTCAACGTGAGCTGTAGTGTTGTGATCTGCAAAGGCCATCGCCTTGAGCCCTGCGGCGCGGGCCATGTCAAAGATCTCGCGGGGCGTATGAACGCCGTCCGACGAGGCATCCGTATGTATGTGGAGATCAATCATGTTAAAAGATTAATTGTAACGGCAGGAAGGGCGTTTCGTCAAGGCAAATAATGTTTGAGGCGACGCGTGTCTAACGGGCGCAGTCGTTCGGATCCCCGCACGTCTTGGCGACGGCATGCGCCAGCGCCGGGCAGATCACATCGAGGCACTCGGCAACCGCCCGGGGGCTGCCCGGCAGGTTGATGATGAGGGTCGATTTGCGCAGTACCGAGGCGGCCCTCGAAAGCATCGCGTGAGGCGTCTTCTCGAGGCTCTTTTGGCGCATCGCCTCCGCGAATCCCGGGACGATCCGGTCGGCGACGGCAAGGGTCGCCTCAGGGGTGATATCCCGGGGGGAGAGGCCCGTTCCGCCGGTGGTAAGGATGAGATTCGCCTGCCCGGAGTCGCAGATCGTTATCAGGCGCTCCTTCAGGATATCGACTTCGTCCGGTATGATCTCCGTTGAGACGACCCGCCCCCCGAGCCGGCCGATGCGCTCGGCGATGACCGGGCCGCTCTCGTCGGCGCGCTCGCCCCGCGATCCGCGGTCGCTCAGGGTGATTACGGCGGCCCTGATGATCGAACCCTCGGTCGCGGTCATCGTTCGGGGCTCCGAGGCGCCACGGCGATCGTATCGCCGGGGCTGACGGTCCCCCCCTCCAGCACCCTGACAAAAATCCCTTCCCGGGGCATGACGCAGTCTCCCACGGCCGCGTAGATCGCGCACCGGTCGTGGCAGACTTTGCCGATCTGGGTCACCTCCAGGGTGGCCCCTCCGCCGGTCACCAGGATCGTCCCGACCGGAAGCGACACAAGCTCGATGCCTTCCGTGGTGAGATTTTCGGCAAAGCTGCCCGCCGCCACATCGACCCCCTTGGCCCGCATCGTTTCGATACTCTCCTGGGCCAGGAGGCTGATCTGCCGATGGTACGGGCCCGCGTGGGCGTCGTCCCTGATGCCGTGCTCCTTTACCAGCTCCCCGCCGGCTACCGGCGTCTTTTTGGTTCCGGTTTCCTTTGATACATTAACGGAAATGATCCGTCCGGACTGGGTCATATTATGTCTCCCTGATGTAGGTCCCGCTCTTTCCGCCGGACTTTCTGGACAGTCTAACGTCGCTGATGACCGCTCCCCGATCGACGGCCTTGATCATGTCGTAGATGGTCGCGGCCGCAGCTATCACCCCCACGATTGCCTCCATCTCCACACCGGTGCGCCAGACGGCCGACACCGTCACCGTGATTTCCACGCCTGACGCCCCGCTCATCCAAGACGAGATCGACCGAGACGTCGGTGATCGGGATCGGGTGGCAAAGGGGGATGAGATCGGGGGTCCTCTTTGCCGCCATGATCGCGGCGATGCGCGCGGTGGAAAGGACGTCCCCCTTCTTGATCCTGTTTTCGCGGATCATCGCCAGCGTCTCGGGTTTCATCGTGATCCGGCCGCGGGCCGTGGCCTCTCTTGTGGTGATCTCTTTTTCGGAAACGTCCACCATCCTGGCCTTTCCCGATTCGTCGGTATGAGTAAGCCCCATCCTCCTATCCTCCAATCGCCGACATCGCCCGCTGGCAGTTTCTGAAGCGGCCGTCGTTAATCGTGTGGGCGCGGGGTTTTTTTGCTACGGCGTCCTTCAGAAAATCGGCAACCTCGCCGACCGGCCGGCGCTGGCGCAGGATCGGCAGGATATATGACTCGTCGTCGGAAAAGAGACACCCCCTGATCCTCCCGTCGGAGGTCACGCGCAGCCGGTTGCACCGGTCGCAAAAGTGGCGGGACACCGGCGAGATGAAGCCGATGGTCCCGGCAAAGCCGTCGATCCTCAGGTCCGTCGACGGGCCGTTGCCCTTCCTTTCGGTCGTTTCTACCATTGTATACCGTTTTCGTATCAGAGACAATACCTCTTCGGTCGGGACCACCCGGCCGGGCTCCCATCCGTTTTCGGCACGTGATCGGCATAAACTCGATGAAACGCACGGAAAGAGGTCTGTCCTTCGTGAGCAGGGCAAAATCGAGTATCTCGTCGTCGTTGACGCCCCTGATGACCACGACGTTGATCTTTACCGGGTCCATACCCGCGTCAAGCGCCGCGTCGATTCCGGCCGTCACCCGGCCGAAAAGGTCGCGCCGGGTGATCGCGAGAAACCGATCGGGACGCAGCGTGTCCAGGCTGATGTTGATCCTGGCTATCCCGGCCTCTCTGAGGCGGGGGGCCTCCTCGGCCAGGAGGACCCCGTTGGTGGTGAGCGAGAGATCGGTGATGCCTTCGATCGCACGAATGCTCTCAACGAGGCCGATCAGTCCCTTCCTGACCAGCGGCTCGCCTCCGGTGAGGCGGACTTTCGCAAAGCCGATGGACGCGGCGGCCCGGACCAGAAGGGTAATCTCCTCGTAGCTCATGATCAGGTCGTGGGAGATCGAGGGTATTCCCTCCTCGGGCATGCAGTAGCGGCAGCGGAGGTTGCACCGGTCGGTTACCGAGATCCTGAGGTAATCGATCGTGCGCGCGAAACGGTCCGCCACACCTGCTATTTTCTTTTCTTGTGGTCTCTCAGGCTTCAATGATCTCTTCCCTCCCGGTCTCCTTCGTGTCGTAACCGCCCAGCGACCGCATATCCTCCTTGAATCGCTCGTCCGAGATTGTCCCGATCAGCGCGATAATCTTCTCGTCGTTCCGGTATTTTGCCGGGATGATCAGGTCGTACCGCTCCTGCTCGACCGATATGAAATCAAGGTCCAGCGCCCTGGCCGCGGCCCTGATGCCGAGACCCGCGTCGGCCCGGCCGCTTTTGACGGCGGCCGCCACCAACAGGTGGGTAAACTCCTCACGGCCGTAGCCGTCGATATCGTGGGGGGCGATGCCCATCCTGCCGAAGAGGTAGTCCAGGAGAATGCGGGTCCCGGACCCGCGCTGCCGGTTGACGAAGACGAGCCCCTTTCGCGTCAGATCGGCGATGCCCGTAATCCGCGCGGGGTTTCCCTTGGGGACGATCAGTCCCTGCTCCCGGTGGGCCAGCGTGACCAGCGACACCCCGACACCCTTGAGATAGCGGCGGACGGCCGGTCTATTATAGAGCCCCGATCTCCGGGATCCAGGAGGTGGGAGCCGGCCAGGTGGCATTCGCCGTTCTTGAGCGCCATGATCCCCCCGAGGCTTCCGACGTTGACCGAGACCAGGCGAAACGCGGGGTAGAGGCCGCGAGCCTGCCGGCCAGGAGGTCCAGGCTGATGTCGTGGCTTCCCACGGCCATGACCGTATTGACGATATCCTGTCTCGGTTTGAGGAGGACGGCCACTGCGCCGTATCTCCCGATTTCAGCCCCTCGGAAAGGGAGTCGACGGTGATAATCCCGTCGGCCTTGACCATCGTGGTGATATTTCCCGCTCCCCGGGGCAGGGGGGAGGCCACCAGCCTCCCGTCGATCTCGGCAATCTGCACCCGCAGGAAGAGGTCGTTGCCGATCGCCTTGGGGATATCCCTGAGCACGACGACCGTGGCCGTTTCGTCCGTGGGCGCCGCCAGCCCCTGCATGCGGGCGATCAGGGGACGGACGACCGTGCGGTAGGTCATCACCGCCGAGACCGGATAACCGGGCAGACCCACGACCGGCTTGCCGGAGATCTGCGCCCAGGATGGTCGGCTTTCCGGGCATGATAGCCATCGCCGTGGACGAAGACCTTCCCGAGGTCGTCGATGATCGGACCTCGTGTAGTCCCTGGTTCCCGCCGACGAGCCGGCAAGGATAATGACAGGTCGAATCGATCGACGTTTTCGGCCACCGCGCGCCGAATGGAATCGTAAGTCGTCCTTGACGATGGCGTGACGGACGGCGGTGCCGCCGTCGGCGGTGATCATCGCCGCGATGACCGCGCTGTTGGATTCATAGACCTTCCCCTCGGGAAGCTCCGTCTCGGTGTCGGGCACCAGCTCGTCGCCGGTGGGGATAAGCAGGACGCCCGGCAGCCTCCTGGCCGCGACCGTCGTGTGCCCCGCCCCGAGCAGCGCGCCGATATCGTAGGGGCGGATGATGTGATGCGAGGGCAGCACGAGCTCCGTGGCAACCGTGTCCTCGCCCATCGGCCGGACGTGCTGGTAGGGAACGGCCGCCTTGATGATCTCCACGGTCTTCTCGTCGATCGGTATGGACGTCCTCGATCATGATGACGGCGTCCCGGTCCGGCGGGCAGCTCGTTTCCCGTATTGACGGGGACGAAATCAGTCGCCGGTCGACAAGCCGCCGGGGAGAGGCCTCGGTCGCCCCTTCGGTATCCCGAGCCCGGACGGCGATCCCGTCCATGGCGGCGGCGTTGAAAGTTGGGCGACGATATGCGCGCGAAGACGGGCCGGGCGGTGATCCGGCCGCACGATTCGGCGCTCCTGACCGTTTCCTCGCTGCCGGGGTGTCAAAGTCAAAGGCGCCCAGAAAGAGGTCCAGGGCCTCGGAGAGCGATCGTTTTTCGAGATAGATGTTTCGTTTCATGACGTCTCGTAGAGGTATACCTCGACGACCGCGCCCGGCTTCGATGCCTTCCCGCATCGGGTCTATGACGATGATCCCGTCGCTTTTCGTCAGGATCGATACCGCCCCGGACTTGCCGAGGATCGGGACCGCCCGCGAGGGGCCGTCCGGTGCGCCGAACTCAAGGGCCGCCGGGACATAGACGTGCCTGCCGGGAGAGCCCGGCGACGCTCCGGGTGACGTGCGCCGCTATGCTCCGCGCAAAGGCGCCGGCTCTCCCGCTCTCCCCCGATCCTCCTGATGAGGGGGGCGATAAAGACCGTGAAGATCACCAGCGCACCCGCCGGATGTCCCGGAAGCCCGACGACCGGCACGTCCCCGATCATCCCGAAGATGGTCGGCTTTCCGGGCTTTACGGCAAGCCCGTGCACGAGCACCCCCGGCTTGCCGCTGTCGTTGATGGCCTCCAGCGTAAAGTCCATCCCTCCCACGGAGCTGCCGCCGGAGAGGATCACCATATCGGCGCTCTGCTCGCGCTCTGCCTGATCGTTTCGGTCAGGAGCCTGCGGTCGTCGGTTACCGTCGGCAGGAGGATCGGGACCGCCCCCGCCTGCGCGGACTCCCGCGGCGACGGCGTATTTGTTGATGTCCCGGACCTTGCCCGGGGGGGGGTCTCGGTCCGGCTCCACTACCTCGGCGCCGGTCGAAAAGACGGAGACCGACCGGCCTCTTGAAGACCCCGATACTCGAGATCCCCAGACCCATCAGCGCCCCGATGTCAAAGGGCCTGAGGGGACGGGCCGCCGGGACGACGACGGCTGCCCCGGGTAACGTCCTCGCCGACGTGGGCCAGGTTTTCGAGACGGCGCGGCCGCGCGCCTGATCTCGAGCGTCTTTTCGTCGACGAGATCGGCGTGCTCGACCATCACCACGGCGTCCGACCCCTCCGGGATCATCCCCCCCGTCACGACCCGCGTCGCCTCTCCCGATTTCAGGGGGCGCTCGGCCATGGTGCCGACGGGGATATCGCCGACCAGGTCGAGGTAGAGCGGGATCGATTCGGACGCCCCGTGGGTGTCGGCGCTTATCACCGCAAAACCGTCGACGGTGGACCGGCGAAACTCGGGGAGGTCCCCCGGAGCGATGATATCGGCGGACGGGCATCCTTCCGCAGGCATCGGCCGTCGGTATCGATCTCGGTGCCGGTCGTTCTCGGCCGCACCGGGAGAGGATCGCCTCAAACTCGCCGGCCGCCGTCAGCTGGAGGAATCCCTTTCTCACCGCTGTCCCTGCGGGTTATACATCGTCACCGACGACGCCTTAAATGTGATGGAGACATTCTCGCCGATAAACAGGCCCATCTCCCTGACGGAGCGCTCGGTGACGGTGACCCTGAAGTCCTCGTCGGCCCTCACCGTGACCGTAACCGCGCGGCCGTCCCTTATCATCTCGATGATCTGACCCGAGAAATGGTTCCGGGCGCTGGAGGAGACGGGTTGCCTGTGATATGATAATGTCGTTGGGGTCCACCGATATCTGCCGGACGTCTTACCGTCGAATGACCGGCAGCTTGATACGCGCACGGCCGGTATCGAAGACGGGCTCGCCGTTTTCCTTCTGGACGACCCCCGAGAAGATATTCATGAGCGACGTGCCCTGGGTCTTGCCGTACATGAGGGTGACGACCTCGTGGGACAGGCGATAGGCCTGGTTGAGGTTATGGGTGGAAAAGATAATGGTCATGCCGGCGGTTTCGTTTATCTGCCTGATGATCTGCTCTATCCGGCCGGCGTTGGTACCGTCGACGTTGGCCGTCGGCTCGTCCAACAGCAGGATATCGGGAGAGATCGCCAGCGCCCGGGCGACGGCGACCCGCTTGGTCTCGCCGCCCGAGAGGTTGCGCGCGTTTCTTCTGGCAAACGCGCTCCATGCCGACCGCCCGAAGCGCCTCGGCGACCCGCTGTCTCCCGCTCCTGTTTGGGCACGTCACGGTAGATCAGCCCCATCGCGACGTTCTTGCGCACGCTCGTGTGAAACATCACCGGCTCCTGATGAACCAGGGTAATGCGCCTCCTGGTCTCCGGGGGCGGGCAGCAGGGCGGTATCGACCCCGGACAGGAGGATCGTCCCGGCGGTGGGGGGGGTAAGGTGGGCAAGGATCGAAAGGAGCGTGCTCTTGCCCGATCCGTTCGGCCCCACGAGCCCGTAGATTTTCCCGCGCACAAATGAGCGCTTGTCGATATCCAGGACGGTCCCCGTGCCGTAGACCTTGGTGAGCCCGGTAGATCTGGATCGCGTAGTCGGTCTTCATGACGCGCCCCCGATGCGCTTGAGACGCTGTATGGGCATGTTGACGGCCAGCGCCAGGACCAGCAGGATAATGCCGAGGGCCATCCCGAGGGAGAATTCCCCCTTGCCCGTCTCCAGCGCGATGGCGGTGGTGAGCGTCCGGGTGTGTCCCTTGATGTTGCCGCCCAGCATCATGGCCGCGCCCACCTCCGCGATGACCCGGGCAAATCCGGCGGCCACGCAGACCAGATAGCCGATCCTCCCCTCAAAGAAGACCGCCAGGGACGCCTGGAAAGGGCGAGGCGCCGAGGGTGAGGGCGGTTTGCCTGACGAGGGGGTTGATCCGCCTGCGTGGTGGATATGGCAAAGGCGACGATGATCGGAAAGCAGAGCACCGTCTCGCCGATGATGATCGCCCCGGGCGTAAACAGGAGACTGAGAAAGCCGAGCGGACCGCTTCTTGGAAAGGAGCGCGTATCCGAAGAGGCCCACGACGGTCGTCGGCAGCGCCATGAGGGTGGAAAAGATCGTAACGAGGCTGTTCTTTCCCCTGAATTCGTAGGCGCCGATCAGAAAGCCGGTCGGCAGAGCAAAGATCGTCCCGATGAGGGTGGCCGCCAGCGAACAGTAGAGGGTGAGCCCCACGATCTCGTATACCTGCGGGTCGAACGTGACGATCAGGATGAGGGCCTGTTTTAGTCCCTCGGTTATGTATCGGAGCGTCTCAAGCTTAAACACGTCGATTCCTCGTATCCGTTACCGGGACTAAGGAATGATCGCGAGCCGAGTTCCGGCTCGGTCTCGCCGTCGAAGACTTCCTGGATACTCTATTTCTATTCCTTCGTTTTTCGAGTACGGATTGAATCGAACGGGACATTGGGGCCGATGGAGGACTGACGGCGAGCCCTTTCACGGGCTGTCTCGAGGCGTCGATTTATACGATTGTTATTGAGGGAGTCGGTCGGCGGGGCATCGGGAAGACGGGATTCATTCCGTGATGCCGAAGGCGAATCTTTCTATCCAACTCTCCTTTTCAAACACGGAGGGCGCGGCCGTTTCCCGCCGAACCGTATCGTCCACTCACCGTAGCGCGCCATGCGCCTGCCGCCGTTGCTTACGGGGGCAGTGGCATGGGCCTTAGACCGTAGGTGAAGCGGATCGGAGAATTATCTTGTAATTATAAGTAAAAAGAGGAGTCCCTGTCAAGCCAATTTCACGCCAAACGAGTCCGAAAACGGGCACATCTGCATCGAATTATTTAAATTTCCTTGACAAAGAAAAAGCGTTTAGCTATATATATCCAAATCTCTTGAATATGCTGCTGAAATAAGAGCGTATATGGAGTATGGGGGGTATGGAGTCTGGGGTATGGATTTTCTTCTTTTCAAGATCGGAGAAATCCCTTCGGGCGGAATATCCATCGAGATCCCCGGACGACGCGCATTTCCCGAATGGCCGGAGGCCGCGATTCGTCTGGAGATCCATACGGTTATCGACGGGACCGGCTGGCAGGATGATCTGCTGGGTGTCATACAGGAGATGGAGCTCACCTTTCCCGACGGCTTCGAGGGAACGATTTGGCTCGGCGGACCGACGATACCCTTATCGTCAACGGGCGCATTCTGACGAAGGCGCGGCGGGCGTGCAGCCGCTGCACCGAGCTCTTTGACAGAGAAGCTTGACATCCGGTTTAAGAGCGTGTTTACCCATGAGGCGGTCGCCGGAAAGGACATAGAGCTCAAGAGAGAAGACCTCGAGCTCAATTTCTTTCACGGGGATATGTTCGATATCGGACAGGTTATCGTTGAGCAGATATCCCTCAATCTGCCCGTCAAGCCGCTCTGCAATGACGACTGCCTGGGGCTGTGCGTCCGGTGCGGCAAGAATCTCAACGACGGGATTTGCGGCTGCAGGGATGAATCGATCGACATACGGTTTGAAAAGCTGAAAGAATCTCTCACATTAAGCAACAGAGGAAATAACAATGGCTGTTCCTAAAAGAAAAATATCACGCGCACGCAGGGGAAAACGTCGAGCCCATCAGGGGCTGCGAGAGCCCGGCACGCAGTCTTTGTACGAACTGCGGAGAGGCCAAGGCCCCCCACGCAGGTATGTCCCCACTGCGGTTACTATAAGAACCGGGAGGTCATCAAGGCCGAGGAAGAATAGTGATCACCTCGAGGCTGCTGCCGCTGCTGGGCATTACCGTATCCGATCCTGCAGGGAGGTATGGCGCGGGTGTCCCGTGCGGCGCTTGTGGCGGCCGTCAGTGAAGCCGGCGGGCTGGGAATCATCGGCGCCGGGCTTATGAGATCCCGGATGAGCTCAAAGACGAAATAGGACGCGACGCGAACGCTGACGTCCCGTCCCTTCGGGGTCAACCTGATACTGACGGTGCCGCAGGCCGAAGAGAAGCTTTCGGTCGTGATCCGTGAAGGCGTGCCGGTACTTACCGTCGGGGCGGGGAACGCCGGCCCGATCATCAGGAAGGCCCAGGGCACCGGTCTTACCGTTATTCCGGTCGTCGCGTCGGTCAGCCTGGCCGTGCGGATGGAACGGGCGGGGGCGGCCGCCGTCATCGCCGAGGGATACGAGTCCGGCGGCCACGTCGGCGAATTGACGACGATGGCGCTCATCGCGATGGTAAGCCGTGCGGTCTCGATCCCGGTGATTGCGGCCGGGGGAATCGCCGACGGCAAGGGGTCTGCGTCGGCGCTTGCCCTCGGGGCCGAGGGGATCCAGATGGGGACCGTCTTTTGCACGGCCGACGAATGCGACGTCGACGATCGCTGGAAAGAGCGCATCATCAGCGCCGGGGATCGAGACACGATGGTGACCGGGAGGTCGACGGGTCATCCGGTCAGGATCATCAGGAACAGGCTCGCCCGGAGACTCCTCGATATGGAAAAACAGCGGAGCCGTCGGCCGAGGAGATTTACCGGTCGGGGAAGGGGCGCTCGCTCGAGCGGTCGACGGGGCAGGTGGACGAGGGCTCCGTGATGGCGGGTCAGATCGCGGGGCTCATCGACAAGCGGAAGATCGGCCGAGAAGATTATCGAGGATATCATGGCCGAGCCGGAGCACCATCCGGGCCCTGAACGAGCGGGTCACGGTTCCGTAGCGGCTGCTCTCGCGCCGGTCGGCGGGCCGGGGGGCGACGGAGGGGACGCGGCAGGACGTGGAGACGTCCGGCGATATGTGCCCGGCCCGTGGCCCCATCATCATCAATGACGTGTTAACGGGGCGCCCTCAACGGCGCCCGAAACGATTTTTCCGCCGCGACGCCGGCAGCGTCGCACAGTCTCTCGTCAGGGGTAACCGGTGTCCCGTTTCGCGCTCGTGTTTCCCGGCCAGGGTTCCCAGTCCGTGGGGATGGGCGCCGACATCATCGCCGACTTCAAGGCCGCGCGGCTCGTCTTTGAGGAGGCCGAGGACGAGCTCCACAGGAATATTCGGAAGCTCATCCTGGAAGGTCCGGCCGATGAGCTCGGCAAAGACGGAGAATACGCAGCCGGCGATCCTCGTCCTGTCGACGGCGATCCTGGCGGCGCTGCGGGAGGCCGGTGTCGGGAGCAATAATCGGCCGGCCTTTGCCGCCGGCCACAGCCTCGGCGAGTACTCGGCCCTGGTGGCCGCCGAGGCGCTGCCGGTGCGGCAGGCCGCCGAGCTCGTCGCAAAGCGGGGCAGATTCATGCAGGAGGCGGTCGGGCGAGGGGCAGGGCGCGATGGCGGCGGTCATCGGACTCGACGGTGACAAGCTCGATCGAATCCTCAGCGGAGGTTTCGACCGCCGATGAGATCGTCACTGCGGCCAATTTTAACGCGCCCGGGTCAGATCGTTATATCGGGTCACCGGACCGCGGTCGAGCGGGCCGCAGGAAGGGCGAAAGAGGCCGGGTGCGCGGGCCGTTATCATCCTCAAGGTCAGCGTCCCCTCACACTGCCCGTTGATGAAGGGGCGGCCGAGAAGCTGAAAAGCGAGCTGGCTCCGGATATCGTTTGCCGAGCCGGTGATACCGGTCGTCTCAACGTGACGGCCGCGCCGTACCCCGGGGCGGGCGCGATTGCCGACCTCCTGGTCAAGCAGCTGGTCGCTGCCGGTGCTCTGGGAACAGAGCGTGCGCTACATGATCGACAACGGGGTCACGGATTTCATCGAGGTGGGGCCGGGCACGGTGCTGTCGGGCCTGATCAAACGGATAGACGCTACGGTGGGACTGCTCTCGGTAGGAGACATGGCCTCGACTCAGGGAGGCGCAAAAAAAATATCAATAGTCTTGCAAAATCGAGAAACTTGTGCTTTAGATAGTAAGATACGGGTCCGCGGTGTGTCGGGAGGGGAGCGGCAGGTGCTTGACGGAAAGGTGGCGATCGTCACCGGGGCTTCCCGGGGTATCGGACGGGCGATCGCGGTAAACTCTGGCCGCCCAAGCGGCGCGCGTCTTTGTCAACTATCGGACGAACGAAGAAGCCGCCCGGGAGGTCCGGGAAGAGATCGTGAACGCGGGCGGGCGCGGCCGACCTCCTTCGGCTGTGACGTGACGTCGGCCGGACGACGTCAACGCCGCCGTCAAGAGCGTGCTGGAGCGGCGGGTCGCATCGATATTCTGGTCAATAACGCCGGCCGGACCCGCGACAACCTCTTCGTCTTTATGAAGGAGAGCGACTGGGACGAGGTGCTGGACACCAACCTCAAGGGAACGTACCTGATGACCAAGGCGGTCATCAGGCCGATGTTCAAGGCGAAGTGGGGTCGGATCGTCAACATTGCGTCGGTCGCCGGGCAGTACGGAAATCCCGGGCAGGTCAATTACTCGGCATCCAAGGCGGGGATCATCGGGTTTACCAAGGCGGTCGCCAGGGAGTTTGCCGAGCGCGGTATTACGGTCAACGCCGTATCGCCGGGACTTATCGACACCGAGATGAGCCGGGCGCTCCCCGAAAAGGCGAGGACAGGCCATCATCTCCCAGATTCCCGCGGGCAGGATGGGGACCGGCCGGGAAGTGGCCGATACGGTGAGTTTCCTTGGTTTCGGAGTGGGCCGACTATATTACGGGCCAGGTTATCGGAGTGAACGGCGGTCTATTCATGTAAATCCTGTTTAGAGAGTGTGTTAGCCTATACAATGGTAGGAGGAAAAAATGGCATCGGTTGAGGAAAGGGTCTTGAAATCATTGCGGAACAGCTTGGACTGGATAAGGACGAGATACAGATGGAGGCTTCCTTTATCGACGATCTGGGCGCCGACTCTCTGGACATCGTCGAGATGATCATGACTATAGAGGACGAGTTTGACGTGGAGATCTCCGACGAGGACGCCGAGAAGATCGTCACGGTTCAGGACGCTATCAACTATATTAATGATAAGCTCTAATCGGAGAGCACATGAAGGTAGCCGTCGGTTCGGACCACGGCGGTCTGGACCTGAAGAAGGTGGTGGACGAGGTGCTCGTGGCCGAAGGCATTCAGGTCATTGATATCGGCACGAATTCTCCTGATCCGGTTGACTATCCCGACTACGCCCAAAAGGTGGCGGAGCTGGTTCGGGATGGGGCGGCCGATCTGGGTATTCTCGTCTGTGGAACGGGAATCGGGATGAGTATTGCCGCCAACAAGGTCTCTGGAATCCGAGCGGCGCTGGCATGGGATATCTTTACGGCCCGCATGGCGCGTCGGCACAACAACGCCAATGTCCTTACGCTTGGGAGGGAGGATCACCGGGCCGGAACTGGCCAAGGAAATCGTTCGGGCATTCGTTCGAGAGCCGTTTGAAGCCGGCAGACACGAAAAACGGGTTAACAAGATAGCACGAAATCGAAAAGGAATCGCATACATGACCGTAGATCACAGAGGCCTGATTCACGCGGACCCGGAGCTTTACGGGCCATACAGGGTGAGATTAATCGTCAGGAACATACGATCGTCCTCATAGCATCCGAAAACTTTCGTCAGCGAGGCCGTGCTTCAGGCTGCCGGCTCCGTCTTGACCAATAAATACGCGGAGGGTTATCCGGGAAAACGATACTATAACGGGTGCGAATTCGTCGACGTCGCCGAGCAGTTGGCCATAGACCGCACCAAGGCGGTCTTCGGGTGCGAGCACGTCAACGTTCAGCCCCATTCCGGTGTCCAGGCCAATATAGCGGTCCTCTTTTCAGTGCTCAATCCCGGCGACACGATCCTTTCCATGAACCTCTCCCATGGCGGCCATCTTTCTCACGGCAACCCCGTCAACATCTCGGGCCGGCTCTTCAATATCGTCTTCTATAATGTGAACAAAGAAACCGAGCGGATCGACTACGACGAAGTCATGGGTCTGGCCAGGCAGCACAAACCCCGCCTCATCATCTGCGGGGCAAGCTCGTATCCCCGGGAGATTGATTTCGCGAAGTTCGGGGAGATAGCCAAATCATGCGGCGCTATGCTGATGGCCGACATTGCCCATATCGGCGGGCTTGTCGTCGCCGGGGTCCACAACAGCCCGGTGCCGATGAGCGATTTCGTGACCGTGACGACCCACAAGACCATGCGCGGCCCTCGCGGCGGGATTATCATGTGCAAGGAGCAGTACGCCAAGAAGGTCGATTCTACGATATTCCCCGGCACTCAGGGCGGCCCCCTCATGCACGTCATCGCGGCCAAGGCCGTGGCCCTCAGGGAGGCCCTGACCGACGATTTCAAGCAGTATCAGCGTCAGATCGTGAAGAACGCAAAGGCGATGGCCGATCACCTCAAGGAGAAGGGATTCCGTATCGTATCGGGCGGCACCGATAATCACCTCTTCCTCATCGACGTCGGCCAAAACGGCCTTACCGGCGACGTTGCCGCCGACGCCCTCGAACGGGCCGGCATATGCGCCAATAAAAACGGTATCCCCTACGACACCCGGCCCCCCCGGATCACCAGCGGGGTTCGGTTCGGCACCCCTGCGGTCACGACGCCGGGGAATGAAGGAAAAAGACGTAGTGGTCGTTGCCGATCTCATCGCCGGTGTCCTTTCAAATGTCACCGATGAAAAAGCTATAGAGAAGACGCGAAGTCACCGTGAAAGAATTTCTCAAGGATTTTCCCATCTATCGCCACAAACTCGAGGGGTAGCGCGTCCCCTTGAAACAAACGGACAATAAGACGGACCATCGTCGTCCCGGATGGGACGAATATTTCATGGGGATCGTCGATCTCGTCGCCCAGCGATCCACCTGCGTCAGGAGACAGGTGGGGGCCGTGATCGTTAAAGATAAGAATATCCTGGCCACGGGCTATAACGGGGCGCCCGCGGGGTCTGGCCCACTGCACCGAGGTGGGCTGCCTCAGGGATCAGCTCAACGTCCCTTCCGGCGAGAAGCACGAGCTCTGCCGCGGCCTCCATGCCGAACAGAACGCAATCATCCAGGCGGCCTATCACGGCGTTGGTATCAACGGCGCCACCATCTATACCGCAACCTTTCCCTGCGTCATCTGCACCAAGATGATCATCAACGCCGGAATTATGAGGGTCGTCTACCGGGAACGTTACGACGACCGGCTCTCTCGAGAACTCCTTCAGGAGGCGGGGATTACCGTTGAGCGATTCGTCGCCGCTGGCGACTCCCGCGGCTCGATGACGGCCGCGGCCTCTCCCGACAGGCCCGGCGCGAAATCCCCGGTGCTAAGCCTTTTCTTGGCTCAGGACAAATAGGTGGTAACGCAGCCAGATGAAGTGTCCCTTTTGCGGTTTCATGGACGATAAGGTCATCGACTCCCGCCTCGGCAAGGACGGCGACATCATCCGACGCAGGCGGGAATGCCTCAAGTGCGAAAGGCGTTTCACCACCTACGAGCGGGTCGAGGACGTGCTGCCGATGGTGGTCAAGAAGGACGGAAGACGGGAGCCGTTCGACCGCAACAAGATCCTGCTCGGCATCAAGAAGGCCTGCGAGAAACGGCCGATCAGCGTCCAGGCCGTCGAAAAGGTCGTCGACGAGGATCGAGGCGAGCTTCTCGGAGGCGTCCGATCGGGAGGTCAAGAGCACCGAGATAGGCGAGAGGGTGATGAGATACCTGAGGGACCTGGATGACGTGGCCTACGTCCGTTTCGCCTCGGTCTACCGGTCTTTCAAGGATATCAACGAATTCATGTCCGAGCTCAAGGATATCCTGGACCGGCGGGACGAGCACCAAGAAATAGATGGATATCCGCTTCATGAAGAGGGCGCTGGCGGCGGCGGCGCGATACGAGGGAAAGACCTCCCCGAACCCGCCGGTGGGCGCGGTGTTCGTCAAAGACGGCCGGATCATCGGCGAGGGGGTCCACGAGGGACCGGGAACCCCGCACGCGGAGGTCGAAGGCCCTGGATCGCGCGCCGTCGGCGTGCGGGGGGCCGACCTCTACGTGACGCTGGAGCCGTGCAGCCATCACGGGCAGGACCCCGCCCTGCACCGACGCCCTGATCGATTCGGGCGTCAGGCGCGTCTTCATCGGGATGAAAGACCCCAATCCCGACGTGCGGGGGGGCGGCGCCGGAATACTGAGGGACGCCGGGATCGAGGTAGTCTTCGAGGGCATGGCCGGGACAATCGAGCGATTCTACGAGGCCTATACAAAATTCGTCACCAGGAAAGATCCCGTTCGTTACGCTGAAGGCGGCCCTGACGCTTGACGGCAAGATCGCCACTGCCGCCGGAGATTCCCAGTGGATATCGTCTGAACCCTCCCGGCGCTTCGTCCATCGCATGCGGGCGAAATCGGACGCGGTGCTGGTCGGCATCGGAACGGTGAAAAAGGACGATCCGCTGCTGACGGTGCGGATGGTCCGCGGGACGAGATCCGCACCGGGTGATCGTCGATCCCGATCTCGAGATGCCGCCGGGCGCCCGGATGCTTTCCGAGGGGACGGGCGCGGTCATTATCGGGGCGGCGCAGGACGCCGATAGACGGAGGGCCGACGCACTTGCGGCCCGGGGCGCCCAGATCGTCTACGTGACCCGCGCGCCGATGACGGCAAGCTCGACATCGAAGCCCTCCTCGTCGAAATCGCCCGGCGCAGACGTCATGCGGCTCCTCGTGGAAGGGGGGGCAAACATCTTTACATATTTCATTACCCGTGCTATATTCGATAAAATAGTGCTCGTATACGCCCCGAAGATACTCACCGGGGGCGACGGGCTGGGGCTGACCGTCGGCCGGGGACCCGAACGGATCGCCGATGCCGTCAGGGTGTCGGACATGACGGTTCGCCGGCTCGGCGAGGATTTCATCGTCGAGGGCGTATCGATAGGGGAAAGGCCGGCGGCCGGCTCGGGCGGATGATCGGCCGCGAAGGGATCGAGGGCCGGCGCGGATCAGACCTGTCGGGCGTGAGGAGGAGCACGAGAGCGTTGTTTACCGGCATCATCGAGTCGATCGGGACGGTGGACTCCGTCAGGAAGCAGGGGAAGCGTCTACATCCTGACGATCGATACGGCGCTGGATCTTTCCGATACCGGGTCGGCGACAGTGTCTCGGTCGACGGCGTCTGCCTGACGGTCGTCGGTATCTCGGGCAGCTCCTTTTCGGTGGAGGCCACCCCCGAGACCCTCTCCCGGTCGACCCTGAAGGACGCCGCCAAGGGCTCCCGGGTAAACCTGGAACGCGCGCTCAGGCTTACGGACCGTCTCGGCGGCCATCTGGTCCAGGGACACGTGGAGGGAACCGGCAGAATCCGGCAGCGTCACCCGTGATGCCGACGGCCTGATTATCGAAATCGATACCGACGCCCGCGATTATGAAATACCTTGTCGACAAGGGATCGGTGGCGGTGGACGGCATCAGCCTGACGGTCAATTCGCTGACCAGGGCGGGCTTTACCGTCAATATCATCGGGCATACCGAAAACGCAGACGACGCTCGCATCAAAAGAGGCGGGCGCAGAGGTAAATATCGAGACCGATATCATCGGCAGATATATCGAGCGGCTGCTGACTCAGACGGCATTCACCGGGCAGGGACGGGATTACCCTGTCAAAACTCGCCCAGGAAGGATACGTGTAGGAGACTATCTATGCCGGCTTCACCGATTCCCGAGATACTGGAAGACATCAAACAAGGTAAAATCGTCATCCTGGCCGACGACGAATCCCGCGAAAACGAGGGTGATCTCTTCATGGCCGCCGAGAAGGTAACGCCGGAGGCGATTAACTTCATGGCAAAATACGGCAGGGGACTCATCTGCCTTTCGCTGACGGAAGAAAAGGCCATGTCGCTTTCGCTGCCGCTGATGGTCAGGGACAATACGTCGAAGTTCGGGACGGCCTTTACGGTTTCGATCGAGGCGCGGCACGGCGTAACGACCGGCATATCGGCGCACGACCGGGCGACCACGGTGCTGGCGGCGGTCAGGGACGACGCCGTGCCGGACGACCTTGTCGCGTCCCGGCCACGTCTTCCCGCTGATCGCGCGGCCCGGCGGTGTGCTGGTCAGGACCGGCCAGACCGAGGGTTCGGTGGATCTGGCGCGCCTGGCGGGCCTCCGGCCGTACGGCGTGATCTGCGAAATCATGAGCGACGACGGGACGATGGCCCGGATGCCGGAGCTCGAGGAGTTCTCCGAACGGCATGACGTCAAGATCGCCACGGTCAAAGACATCATCGAGTATCGACTGCGCATCGAATCCCTCGTCCATCGTGTGGCCGAGACGACGATCCCCACGAAGTTCGGCGGCGTCTTCAGGGCGATCGCCTACACGACCGACGTCGACGAGTCACGAGCACCTTGCCCTGGTGATGGGAGATATCAAGCCCACTGACAGTGTCCTGGTACGCGTGCACAGCGCCTGCCTCACCGGCGACGTCCTCGGCTCATTGAGATGCGACTGCGGCGATCAGCTTCAGGCCTCCCTGAGGATGATCACCGAAGAAAAAAAGGGCGTGCTCATCTATATGAACCAGGAGGGCAGGGGGATCGGGCTCACCAACAAGCTCAGGGCCTACGAGCTGCAGGACAAGGGGTATGACACCGTGGAGGCCAACGAGAAGCTCGGCTTCAAGGCCGACTTACGGGATTACGGTATCGGGGCACAGATACTGGTGGACCTCGGTGTCAAGAGGATCCGCCTCATGACCAACAACCCCAAGAAGATCGTCGGACTCAAAGGGTACAATCTGGAGGTCGTCGAGCGGGTGCCCATCGAGATCGAACCCCAGGAAAGCAATATCGAGTATCTGAAGACAAAACGCGATAAAATGGGGCATATCCTCAATAAGGTTTAGGAGGCAGCAGATGCCGCGGAATGTAGAAGGAAAGATCTCCGCTGAGGGCCTGAAATTTGCCATCGTACTATCCCGGTTCAACAGCTTCATCGGCGACAAGCTCCTGGACGGGGCCATCGACGGCATCGTCCGCCATGGGGGGAAAGACAACGACATTCACGTCTTTCGGGTTCCCGGCGCCTTTGAGATTCCCCCGATGGCAAAGAAGCTCGTCGATTCCGGTTCTTACAGCGCCGTCATCTGCCTCGGCGCGGTGATCCGGGGCTCCACGCCCCACTTTGAGTATATCGCCGCCGAATCGGCAAAGGGGGTGGCCAAGATCTCGATGGAGAGCCCCATCCCGGTCGCGTACGGTATTATCACCACCGATACTATCGAGCAGGCCATCGAGCGGGCCGGGTCGAAATCCGGCAATAAGGGCTACGATGCGGCCGTCACCGCCATCGAGATGGCCAACCTCATGGATCAGATGAAAAAACTGTAACCGCTGCCGCTCTTTGACACGAAGCCCGATACCGGTGGGGTGTGCTGGAAAGAGCCAAACGTAATAGACTCACACGTCGGAGGATGGTCTGAATTGGGCAAGAGACGAAAGGCGCGGGAGCTGGTTCTCCAGTTTCTCTACCAGGCCGATATGAACCCGCCGCAGGGGAGAGGTAATCCCCCAATCCGCCGTACCGGGGCACGGGCAGCCGAGGGGAGCGCAGCGCCGGACTACAACCCAACCGCCATTGAGGAAGAGATAACGTCCTTCTGGGAGAACTTCAAGACCGAGGAGGAGGGGAAATCGTTCTTCAGAGAGCTCGCCTGCGGCGTCATGATGCACTGGAGCGAGATAGATGCCCTCATCGACGGCGCCTCGGAAAACTGGCGCCTCTCGCGCATGGCGACGGTCGACCGCAATATCCTCCGATTCTCGGTCTACGAGCTCCTGTACCTCGAAGACATTCCCCCCCGGGTCACCATCAACGAAGCCGTCGAGATCGCAAAACGGTACGGCAGTGAAGAGAGCCCCTCGTTCATCAACGGCGTCCTGGATAAAATCGCACATACCCATTCGAAGAAGACCGATGCAAGCTAGGGATTCTTTCGCCGTTTTGTGGTCATTGAATTCGTCTGAACGATAGAAACGGTGGTGCACCACACAAGCACGACCTCGTAAAGGGACCCGTCATATTGGCGGCCGGCAGTCTTTGTGGATCGGGCAATGCCTTTGAACATTGATCGTCCGTCCTTCATCACGATCGGGAGAAAAGAGCCATGATATCCCGGATACCCAAAGAAAAAAAGTTCGCAACAAAACTCCTCTTCGTCCACGGGGCCTGGCATGGCGCCTGGTGCTGGAAGGGCTTCATGGATTACTTTTCCGGGCGCGGGTTTTCGTGCTGGGCGCTGGACCTTCCCGGGCATGGGGAGCGCTCCGGCGAGCCCGGCCTGTGGAAAACGAGCATGATGGACTACGTGGACGAGGTCGACCGCGCGGCAAAAGAGATCGGCAATCCCGTCATTATCGCGCACAGTATGGGCGGGTTTGTCGCGATGAAATACCTCGAGACGCGCCAAGCCTCCGGCGGCGGTCCTCGTCGCCCCCATGACGTTCCGCAACCTCCCCCGGCTGACGTTTCTCAAGATGGCCGTTCCAGTACCCGATGATGTTCGCCAAGTTCTCTGCCCTGAGGCCGCTCACCGTACGATTCGGAGAAGATGTACCGCCGTCTCTTTCTCTTCAACGCGCCGAAATCGGTTTCCGAGGCCGGCTTTAAGAAGGTATCAAAGGAGTCGTCACTGGCGCTGATGGGGGGAGGAATCCCCACGGTATGGTTGAGGCCGTGGCGGGTCACGTCGCCGATGCTGCTTCTGGCCTCCGGGCACGACTACTTCTTCCCGGAGCGGAATGAGCGCAGGACAGCAAAGGTTTACGGGGCGGATTTCAAAATCTACCCGGACATGGGGCACAATCTCATGATAGAGCAGGGGTGGGAAGCGAGTTGCCGCGGATATCTTCGACTGGCTGAAGACGCGGGTAAAATAGCAGGGCGGCAAGTCATCACATCCCGGACAAGGGATTGTGGCATGAGGCTGAGGTCGTAATAAAGCAAGCTTCGACTATTCTCCCCAATATACTCACGCGACGGGCTGCGAGTACCACACCGACGACTACGGGGCGCTCATTGTTCACTTAATCCGAAAGAATTTGCCGTAGCCGGTTGCCTCGCTCATCATGGCGGGGCCCCCAAGAAGCGTCAGCTTTTTGGGGTGCTACTCAGTGGAGCCGGTATTTCTCCATGATGACCCGGTTGAACCGCGGGCGGTAGATCAGCTCGAAGGTCTCCTCCTTGCCGGGGAAAAGCCGAAGACGGCGCTGCTTCTTGAGGCCCTCGACCATCTCCTGGGCCTCGGTCAGCGGCATGTCGGACTGCATGATGACGCTCATCGTCAGGTCGGCCAACAGGCGCAGCCGGTTGATCTTCTTTTGCTCCTCGGCGATCTCTTCCTTCGAGGGCTTTTCAGGAGTCGCCGCCTTCTCGTTTATTGACGCTCATGTCGCATCTTCCCGATCAATAGTCTCCGATGTAGGTCTTGCCGTAGTCAAGCGTGGTGGCGGGAACGCCCGGCGCCGACAGGCCGGCCGACAAGACCTCGCCGATGAAAAGGGTGTGGTCTCCGGCGTCGACCGTGTCGACAAGCTTCAAGCTCGAAGAGTGCCAGGTAGTCCGGTCAGGAGCAGGCGCGCCGCTGTCGGCCACGGCGACGGCTCTTCCCGTTGAACTTCTTCTCGGGATCATCTCCCTTAAAGGCGGCAAACTCGCTCTCCCGTCCCTTCTGGACCACCATGAGCCCGAAGGCCCCGGCCTCGGTCAGCATCCGGTGGGTGCGCCGCGTCTTCTTGACCGCAACCATGATTCGGGGAGGATCGTAGGAGACCTGAGAGACCCAGGACGCGGGCATCGCGTTCCTCTGCGCGCCGACCGATACGGTAACGATATAGAGGCCGTACGTGAGTGTCCGGAGGGCTTTTTGAGGGTCGGGTCCATCGTCCATTCCTTCCTGCGATATAAACTTAATTATACCACGGAACGGCCGATCCCGCCAGCCCGGCCGCAGGGCGACGGCACCAGCGGTTCCTGCCGCGACCCCCGGGTCTTTTCTCTGCGTGTCTATTTTGGGGTAATGAAGACCGAGTATCCCGAGCCGATCAGATCGGCGGCTTTGCGCTCGGCGTCCTCCCGGGTCGGGAACTTTCCAACCCGCACTCGCCAGTAGGTGGATTCGGTGGTGGAAAACTCCTCGATGTAGACGTCGCTGTAGGAGGTCGAAAGGGCCTTGAGGAGCGTATCGGCGTTGGCCTTGGCGGAAAAGGAGCCGACCTGGATAGTATACATGACGCCGGTGTCCGCCGGCGGGGATGCGGCCGTCCCGGGCGTCACCGGGGCCGAGGCGATCGTCTCGGTCTCTATGGGCGTCTCGACTGCGGCAGGTGCCGCGACAGGCTCGGGGGTGATCTCCTCCCCTCCGGCCAGAACCTCCACCCTGACGGGGGCAGTGCCGGTCTCGATCATGCCCACTACCTTTGCAGCGGCGTACGACAGGTCGATAACCCGATCCTTGACGAACGGTCCCCGGTCATTGATCCTGACGGTCACCGACTTTTTATTGGCCAGGTTGGTGACGATACACGTCGTTCCCATCGGCAGATCTTTGTGAGCGGCGGTAAGGTCGGTCATATCAAAGATCTCGCCGCTGGCCGTCTTCTTGCCGTGGAATCCGGGGCCGTACCAGGACGCCGTTCCCTCAAGGGTTTCGACGACCTTTGCCGCCTTCGGAGACGTGCCGGAGGTTCCCGGAGCGCCAGGACCGGTGATCGTGGTGGCGCACCCGAAGACAAAAAGGATCGGGACAAGATACAATAACCGGGAAAGATACCGTATCATTTCAACCCCCTGTTCGGGTAAGGTAGCGCTTAATGTTGTCCGGGAAATCGTTAGCGACCGGACCCGGGGTGTAGTATTTGACGGGACGCTTTCCGTCATCTTGGGCGAACGCCGACAGGACGTTTTCGTGGGTGAGGAGCTCGATCGCGTTCTCGAAGTTGATCCGCGAGAGGGCCTCGACGCGGGTGATCTCCTTCTTCTTGAGCATCCGCTGCCCCGTGACGTTTATTCGCTTTATCAGGTCCCGCTCGCTCTTGGGGCCCCTCGTAATGTAGTTTGGCAGCGCCTCTGAGGTCACCAGGTAGGATTCGATGAAATTGCGTATCAGCTCGGCGAACAACAGGAGGGCGTCCCCCCCGTCCTTATCAGCCTCGATCATCCCGTTGTTCTCCAGAACGTATCCGTGGTCTTTGAAGAAGTCCACTACCTGCCGGACCCGCTGTTCGTCGGAGAATTCGAGGTCGTAGATGAATTCGTATTTGAAGAGCTTGCGCAAGTAGGTGTAATCCGTGATGATCTGTTTGCTTGTCGTGCCCTGGCCCCCTCCGGAAAGGATCGATGTCGCGACAAACGAGGCGGGGATGAAAAAATGAAGGATGTTGTTCTTATAGAACTCGAGGGTGAGCCGCTTTTCTTCCGGAACGAAGAAGACCTTCTCGAAATCGGGCTCGTCGGGCTCGCCCTTGATCTCCTGGATGAGGTCTTCGGTCTCCAGCGAGTTGACGGCCTCGGTGAAGGCCGCGGTCGGCTTATCGAGCGTCTTGGAGAAGTGTATGCGAGAGTGGGCAAGCCAGTCGATGAAGATACGAGAGATGTGCGTCAATTCTTCTGCGGTAACGGCGCCCTGGGGACTGGCCAGAAACGCGGCAGAGACCAGGTTGACGGTCGACACGACGCTGACCTGGTTGATCGAGTAGACGATCCGGTAGGCAAGGTCGTACTGGAGCTGCCTGAGCTGAGCCTTGGTGATCGTTTCACGTTTAAATCCGGCGGCCTCGATAAACCCCTTGATCGATATCGGCTCATTGAAAGTGACGTATACCCGTCCGTACCGTTTCTTCAGAACGCTCCTGCTCTTGAGCAGCGACCAGAGGGATTCCCGTTTCTTCACGGCGCCGCCCATTTCGCTGATGTAGGCCGACTCCTCGACGATCCGATCATATCCGATGAATATCGGGACAAACGAGATATCCTCGACGGCCCCGACTGAGGTAGGCGTCGATAATGATCGAGAGAAGTCCCAGCTTGGGCATGACGAGCTTTCCGGTCCGCGAACGCCCCCCCTCGATGAAGAACTCGATACTGAACCCCTCCGACAGGATCGTCTTCACGTAGGTGGAAAAAACGATCGGATAGAGGGGATCTCCCCGAAAAGTCCGTTTCAGGAAAAAGGCCCCGGACTTCCTGAAGATATGTCCCAGCGGGAAAAACGAGAGGTTGACCCCCGCGGCGATATGGGGAGGGGTCAGGTTGTTGTGGAAGAAGACTTGCGAGAGCACGAGGTAATCGACATGGCTCTTGTGGCAGGGAACGATAACCAGGGAAGACTTTTTGCCCGCCTCCCTGACCTTGTTGAGTCCCGCCTCGTCTATGTCAAACCCGTTGAAGATATTGTTCCACATCCAGGTAACGACCATGTCAAACATCTGGATATACGTGATGTTATAGTCGGCGGCGATCTCGTCAAGCTGCGAGACCGCCCTTTTTCTGAGGCTCTGTATCGGTTCCCGTGTCACCTCCGAGAGGTTCTGGATTCGCTCCTGGAAGTCATCGTCCCAGAGCACCATCTCCATGAGCTCGAGACGGCTCTTGAGTATCGGTCCCTTGATCAGGCGCTCTTCGCGCTCGATATTGTCCAGCAGCGTTCGGCGCAGATCATATGATATCTCTCCGTCAACCTCGTTCTTCTTCTGGGCGAGGAACTCCTTCAGGCTGATCGGGTCGCCGATCTTGACGAACGCGCGGCGGTAGTTTGTCAGGAAGACAACGATCCTTCGCAGGAGCCCCGGCACGTCCTTGGGGCCGAAGAGCACGTCAAAGACCCCCTTACCTGCGGTGTCCGGCCGCTTGTGGTAGATGATGATATGGGGGATGATATAGATCGTGCGCTTCATTACCTTCTGTGCGCGAAGCAGGTAGACGACCGGATCATCGGTCTCCTTTATCGCGAACCGCTTGAGCAGGCCGGTTGGGTTGCGCAGGAAGAGTATCGAGCTGTGCCCGTCCTGGCTCATCCTCCTCACGTAGTCGGTGCGGTACGGGTTGGGCGACTCGATCCCCTCGATAAAGCAGTAGAGCCTGGACAAGAGGATGCGGGCAACGGACTTCAGGGGCTGCCACCAGATCATGTTGATGAAATTACCGAACACCGGGTAGGGGAGCCCTTCGATATAGTAGCGGTGCTGGAAGAAGAGGAAGTCAAGGGAAGACCGGTTCTTCTGGGCGTAGATGACCGTGCCCTTTCTCGCCAGCTCCCGGATCGTCTTTTTATCTTCCTTGGGGATGGAGACCCGGGGGACGAAGTAGCTGAAGATCAGGCTGATGAGTGTGTTCTTCGGTTCGCCGAGGTAGGACGTGTAGTAGTTGAGGTGGTTGCCCAGGAGCATCATGATCAGGGTAAGGATCTTTTCTCTGATGCCGCTCTTCTTCTGGTTTTCGTCCATACTTCGCCGCGTAGCCGGGTGATTCATTTTCGGGATAATAGGTATAACGACACTAACCTCGAACGCTAACATGGGCCGCCCCAAAAGTCAAGGACAATGAATTCCGAATCCACCGGTCCGATCGGCGGTTCACTCCGACCGCGGTTCGACGAAGGTCAGCTGCCCGGATTTATTATAGAGGTCATCGGCTTGTTTGACGAGGGGGTCCAGGTCGTCGGAATTGGAGGTAAGCTTGATAGTTTTCGCTCCTTTCTTGACGGAACCGGCCACGGATATGTTAATGATCGCGTCCTTTGCGCTCTTGTACGTCGAGATGCCGTGTCCGGCGAGAGTCAGGCTGCGTTTTGGATCAAAACCGTTGTCCAGGAGAAGGCCCGTGAAGAGTCCCAGCCATCGATGGGCAATCTCAGTGGGTAACGTCCTTGAGTACGAGTGTTTTGTTCCGAGCAGAAGGTCTCCCCACTCATATGCCGCGAACGTCCGGGTCTCTCGTTCCTGCTCGGCCGTCCGTGAGGGGCGGGGGTACGTCATGAACAGAAGGAAAGGTCCCACTATGCTGGTTATAATGGTCATGAGGATAACCACGCCGAAAATGTCCTGGTTGATGATCCCCGCCGAGAGCCCAACGCCGGCGACGATAAGGGCAACCTCACCCCGCGGGATCATCCCAACTCCAATGCGCAGAGATTGGCGAAGCGTGAAACCGAGGCCGAGCGCGGGGACTCCGCAGCCGAGGAATTTTCCGAAAATGGCGACTGCGGTAAGCAGAAGTCCAAATGGAAGAACGGGCAGGACGGCCGGCACATCGACCAACATGCCCATCACCACAAAGAAAACCGGGACGAAGGTGTGATAAATCGGGTCCAGGTCTTCCCTGATCTTTTCGGAGACTTCAGACGTTGAAAGCGACAGCCCCGTGATGTATGCGCCGATGATCATCGCCAGCCCAAAGTACTCGGCCGCCGCCGCCGCCAGAAAACAGAATGAGAGCGATATCACGATAACCGAGCCGTGGGAGGTGAAGACGGTAAGAATCCTGGGCAGCGTGCGCGAGATGACCACGCCGAAGGCGACCAGCAGGCCGAGAATCATGAACGCCTTGATTCCGAGGAGTGCGATTTGGTGGCCGATTGAAACCGTCCCCACTCCGACAAAGCTCAGCACCACCGCCAGAACAAAGATGCCCCCGATATCGTCGGCCACAGCGGCCCCGAGAATTGTGACTCCGTCGGGGGTGTCGAGTTTTCCCATAACCGTCAGGATTCGCACGGTAATCCCGACGGACGTGGCGGTCGTAATGGTGCCCACAAAGAGCGGAACCGTATCGAAGATCGAGGCGCCGTATCCCATAGCCGTAGAGAGCCACGCCCCGGCGAAGAAGGGGAGTATCATGCCCCCGAGCGCAACGACGATGGCGTGTTTGGTGTATTTCAGAAACTGTGAGAGGTCCGTTTCGAGACCCGCGTAGAAGAGGAGGATGAGTGATGAGATTTGGGCCAGTGCAAAAAGGTCGCAGGGAACGCCCATACATGCCATTGAGCCCGCTTCGGGAACGGGGAAGATATACCCGAAGACGGGCAGCTTAACAACTCCGCCAAGGGCGAACGGCCCGATAATAATGCCGGCCGTCAATTCACCCAGGACCCGAGGAGCCCGGAATACCTTCTCGGTGATTTCTCCGGCAAACTTGGCGGCGATGAATACGACGGCCAGCTGGACGACGAAGTGGGCCATCGCTTCTATAAGGGTGTTACCCATCGGAGCACCTCGGTAAGGGGCCGATTGAGAGATTTCCCCGGGGCATTCCACACGCGAGTCCGAACATAGAGACTTGCTCATCCGGGCAAGGGCGCTAAGTCATCAGTATATCGCACATAATACTTCTTTACAAAATGAAAGATTCGCTGGTATAATCCAGCAAATTCTGGAGGTTTGTATGAGAAGCGACAGGATGAAACGGGGCCTCGAAAAGGCGCCACATCGCGCCCTCTTCAAAGCCATGGGATACACCGACAGCGAGATAGCTCGTCCCATGGTAGGTATCGTCAACACGCGAAACGAGATCGTACCCGGACACATCCATCTCAATACCCTGGCCGAGGCGGTAAAGGCGGGCGTCAGAATCATGGGCGGAACCCCCATCGAGTTTTCGACCATCGGGATCTGTGACGGAATTGCGATGAACCACGAAGGGATGAAATACTCGTTGGCCAGCCGCGAGCTGATTGCCGATTCAGTCGAGGTCATGGCGATGGCCCACCCCTTCGACGGGCTGGTGATGATCCCCAATTGCGACAAGACAGTGCCGGCGATGCTGATGGCGGCGCTGCGCCTGAACATTCCAACCATCATCGTCAGTGGCGGGCCGATGATGGCCGGTGTCTATTGCGGCAGGGAAATCGACCTGATCACCGTATTCGAGGGAGTGGGGAAGGTCGCCGTGGGCGAGATGAGCGAGGATGAGCTGGTTAAGATCGAGGATGCCGCGTGCCCCGGTTGCGGATCCTGCGCCGGGATGTTCACCGCCAACTCTATGAACTGCCTGACGGAAGCTCTGGGCCTCGGCCTGCCCGGCAACGGCACGATCCCCGCGGTGGACGCGGCCCGGGTGCGCCTGGCCAAAAAGGCCGGGCAGACGATTATGAAGCTCATCGAAAAGAAAATCCTGCCGCGGGACATCGTGACGCTCGCCGCGTTGAGAAACGCCATCACCGTGGATATGGCCCTGGGGTGTTCCACCAATACGGTGCTCCACCTTCCGGCCATCGCATCGGAGGCGGGGATTGATCTGTCGCTGGACCTGTTTGAGGAGATCAGCAAGAAGACCCCCCACCTGGTCAATCTCTCCCCCGCCGGCCCTCACCATCTCCAGGATCTCTACCGGGCGGGCGGGGTCCAGGCGATCATGGCGATACTCGGCGGCGCGGGTCTGGTAGACACCTCGGTGATGACGGTCAACCTTGTGCCTCTCTCCCACAACCTGGTTGGCGCCGACGTCTTCGACACGAACGTCATCAGGACGATCAACAACCCGTACCACAAGGAGGGGGGCATCGCCATCCTGCGGGGAAATCTGGCGCCCGACGGTGCGGTGGTCAAGCAGACCGCCGTCGATGAGCACATGATGAAGAACACGGGCCCCGCCCGGGTCTTCGATTCCGAAGAGGCCGCGGTCTCCGCGATCCTTGCCGGCCGGATAGTAAAGGGGGACGTCGTCGTAGTTCGCTACGAAGGGCCGAAGGGCGGGCCGGGGATGCGGGAAATGCTCACCCCCACCTCCGTCATCGCGGGAATGGGCCTGGATCGGGATGTGGCCCTTATCACCGACGGAAGGTTCTCGGGGGGCACCCGTGGAGCGGCCATAGGCCACGTCTCGCCGGAGGCTGCCGAGGGCGGTGTCATTGCGCTGGTGAAGGACGGTGATTCCATCGAGATCGACATTCACAAAGGGAGCCTCACCCTCAAGGTATCCGACGATGAGCTGGTCAAGAGGCGGAAAAACTGGACGCCCCACAAGCCGAAGATCACGACCGGCTATCTGGCCAGATACGCCCGGGCGGTGACGTCCGCCTCTACCGGTGCGATCCTAAAGCAGGCCTGACGCGGTGCGAAGGCTTGACTGTTTTTCCGACTTTGCCCGATGAGCCGCACGGAGCTCAAAAGAGGTGGCACATGGCGCGTAGAGGTTTGCGGACGATTTCGTCTCTCTTCATGCTCTTTTCGTTCGTCGTGCTGGTTCCGTCGGGCATCGCGCTGCACTTCGCTACGGATGATGGGACCGAGGGCGCGCAGCACGTCGCGATGACGATTCACAATGTGTCGGCCCTCGTCTTTCTGATCTCCGCCCTGATCCACATCGGCTTCAATCGCGCCCCAATCCTCTCAACCCTGCGGTCGAAAACGGGCCCGTACCCGTTGGTCACCGGCACATCCGCCGTGGTGGCGATCGTCTTCATCATCATCCTGGCCGTGGCGGTTCTCCATACCTTCATCCTGGGCTAGCGGGCCGCATCGTTCGGCGAGTCAGGTATCCGTAGACCCTGACGAGGGGCCCGATCCGCTTGCAGGGCAGCCATGTCGTGCGCCACATGAAGGCAATATGAAAGCCACACGAAAACCACATGAAAACAATAACCGTTTCACGCGATGAATACGAGATAAGCAGCGACAGGAAGAGGCTCGACCTGGGACTCATCCACGATTTCCTCGCCAACCACTCCTACTGGGCGCGGGGCATTCCGCTGGAGGTCGTCAAAAGGTCCCTTGATCATTCCATCTGCTTCGGTGTTTTTCATCGCGAAGTTCAGGTCGGTTTTGCGAGGGTCATTACGGATTCGGCCACCTTTGCCTATCTGGGTGACGTCTTCATTCTCGAGTCTCACCGGGGCAAGGGACTCGGCAAGTGGCTGGTCGGGACCGTTCTCGGACATCCGGAGCTGGCGGGCCTTCGCATGATATCACTCGGGACCCGGGACGCCCACGGGCTCTATGAACGATACGGATTCAAGAGGATTGCCGACACCGGGCTCGTAGAGCGGCTCATGGTGATCCAGAATCCGAATCCCTGCGGAGGCGGCGGGGGGTAATCGTATCCCGATCACGGGTTTGCCGGTTGTTTCCGTCTTGTCGCGGGCAGTTAGCGGGAATTGGGAAAGGAGACAGAGAGAGTGATCGTCCGGGGGCGCCGGCCGGCTATTTCACCATGATCATCAGCGCGGTCCGCTCCAGGCGGCCGAGAGAGGGAAGGCCCGCGGCGACGAGTCCCGCCGGGGATACGGCGCGGTCCGAGACGAACAGAGTCATTCCTTCGGGAGTATGCAGCTCCGTTCCGTCCGGTGTCGTTATTGTCGTGGCCAGGAGATCTCCGTCGGCCGAGTAGAGGGACGCGGAGTCGCCGGAGATGAGAATGGACGAGGAGAGATTCCCCCGCGCGTCGACGAACTCGATACGCTCCGCGTAACGCACTATCCTGAATAGCTCATTGTTATGTCGATCGGTGACGGCAACGTAGGTGTCGTGGGAGGTCATGTTCCAGATCAGGACGTTGTGGGAGTCTCTGAGGGCGTAGTTGACTCGCTCATACTTGAGCGTTCCGAGAATCAGGTCATCCTGGGAAAAGCGGGCCCCCCACGAAAAGAGGGATATCGTCACCGGGGCGCCCGACTCGGTGTCGGTTACGGCTATCACCCGCTCCGGCGTCGTCTCGACGACCCACGGACCCCGAACGCGGTAGGCTTCGGGAACGGCGGCCATGCAGCTGCCCAACCCGTATATGACGATGACCAGCACGAACAGAGAGATAGCGGGCGGCAGAATAACCTTGGGGAGGTTCATTTTTCAGTTCGCTCCCTGCCCGCCCGGCCCGAGCGGCGCCGTCATCGCAGCCAGCGACATCACGGTAGCGGCAATCCCTATCCCGGTGACAATGACGGCCAGAAAGAGCGCCCAGAAACGGGTGTAGCTGCGGAACGGCCGGTCGGACGTCCTGATCGTCTTCAAGTCAATCACCTGAGAGACCTTCCGTCTGAACCAGCCGACGGCGGCCACCGGCTGGTTGATCATATCCCGCACCCTTTTGTAGCCGAAAAAGAGGTTGCCGAACAGCGGTATGGCCGACTCGTAGTTGAGGGTAATGAGCCCGCCCGACGGGTCATGAATGACCATGTCCTCGCCGAAGAGACTTCCGGCCGCGGCCTTGCCGATCACCGTTCCTGAGACGATAACCGGCCGCCCTCTCAGGGGGCTTGCGTACGGATCGCTCATCAGTTCGAGGACTGTCGTCTCATCGGGATTCTTGGCCGATGGGAACCGATAGATGCCCTTGATCAGCAGGCCGAGCCCGAAAGTGAGCAGTGCAACGCCGATGAGCCTCCGGTCGAAAAGCGCCAGCGCGAGCCCCGCGACTATCCCGATAACCGGGGCGAAATAGATAAGCAGCTCAAAGAAGAACTTGCCGTAGAGCCGTGTCCTGTCCAATCCGGCCCCGTCGATGGCAATCTCCTTAAAATTGAAGACCTGGGCCTGATTGGTCTCGGCGGCCAGTTCCATCAGGGCCTTTATCCGCTTTCCGGTCAGCGGGTGGGTGGAGCCGAGCTGGACGATGGACGCCCAGGGGTTGAAGATGTCAAAGAGGAAGATCCGTGAGACCCGCCTGGCGTCAAACGCCGGAACGGGGCCGCCGGTTTCCTTTTTCTCTTCGGCCGAAAGCCTCACGGCCGCGGCCACCGTATCGACCCCCTTAGAGTCAACGATGTTCAGGGAGCGAACGCTTCCCATGAGCCGCGAGGAAAGGGGGGTATCGGGCTCGGCGGCGATCCCGTAGCCGATCCTGACCAGGGCCGTGGCCAGAGCGTTGGGATTTTTCGTCTCGACGCCCGAGAAGTGATCGGCCATGTATTCCCGGGTCCGAGAAAGATAGAGCACGAGATAGGTGCCGATCCACCAGAAGACGAGCGAGACGAGGCCGATGAGGGGAAGGGGATTGTTCCTGCCGCGAGTCCTGATCCTGGTGAATATCACGTAGATCTCGTAGAGGATCATGAGCAGTGTATTGGCCACCGTCATCACGATGAAGTCGAGGTTGACAATATGACCCAGCTCGTGGCGCGTAAACGGCCGCCACCTCATCATCGGTGAGGTAGTGAAAGAGACCCTCGGAGACGACGATGCGCGAATTGGAGGGCAACGAGCCGTAGCAGTAGGCGGTGGGGTTCATGTCGTTCAGGATCCTGAGCATGGGAATCTTGATCTTGTGACGACCGCAGGCCTCCGTGAGGAGCCGCGCCGTTTTGGGACTGCGCTTGGCCAGCTCGTCAAACTCCATAACGCGGAATTTATAGACCCACTTGTGGATGAGGTCGGTAAACCAGGGGCTCACGAGCCACGATATGATGCTGATGACGATCGTGAGGATGATCATGGCCGCGCCGCTGATGATCCCGGCGGCAAAGGAGGCCAACAGCACGATAAAGAAAACGAATCCCACCAGTATCCCGATGGTGACGGTGGATGCGAAAAAGAGCCTTCCTCTCATTACGGTCTCCTTGTTGGGCCCCGATTATATCGGAAAAGAGTTCGCTCTGTCAACCCGATTATCCTTGATTTTTTCGGCCGTTTGCCCTATCATGGAAAATCCGATGAGGGGCGGCGGCCCGTCCGCCGCGGCTGTATCCATTCCCGCTCCACGATAAGGAAACCGATGTCCGACTGCGCATACCTCGATATCGAGACCTCTTTCACCGGGAGAATTACCGTCATCGGGATCTATCTTCCGGATTTCGAGATCATCCAGCTGGTGGGCGACGAAATCACGCCGGGCAGCCTCACGGACGCCCTGTCGTCGGCCAGCGCCATCGTCACGTACAACGGCAATCGGTTCGATCTGCCGGTCATCAAGAGCATGGTTGGAGTTGACCTGAGATCCCGATATGCGTCCCGGGACCTCATGTACGAGTGCTGGCGGCAGGGGTTTTACGGCGGGCTCAAAGGTGTGGAAAACCAGCTGGGTATCCCCAGACAGACCGAGGGGATCACCGGCCGGGATGCACCGGTCCTCTGGGAGCGATACGTGAGAAAGGGAGACGGGGACGCGCTGGAGCTCCTGTTGAGGTACAATCGCGATGACGTGATGAACCTCGAAATCCTCGAGCGGCTCCTGTCCGGGTGCACGGAGCGCAGCTCGCAACGATGGTACTCGGGGGAGGTTTGAGTGGATATGGACGGGCCGGACAAAAAACCCGCCAACGTGATGGAGATCATCAAGATCAGGAGAAGCGTCAGGAAATACGCCGATTCCGTCCTCAAGCCGGACGAGATCGAGCTGCTGGCCGGCGTGGCCAGGGAAGGGGGGAGAGCTCTCGGCGTGCGGAGCCCCTTTTTTCTTTTTGTCTTCGATCCCGAGATCAGGCGCAGGCTTTCCCGGGCGATATTCTCGGGGTGGCTCGGAAAGATCAACCCCTGGGTCCTCACCACTAAGGCGCCCGGGCTTTATTGTTGCCTGCGGCCGGCCCGACAGGGCGGCCCTGCTGGGGGACAAGCACCTCTATCTGGCCGAGACGGCGATGGTCATGGAGCTGGTGGTCCTTGCGGCAGCGGAGCTGGGTTTGGGCACCTGCTGGCTGGGAGGTTTCGGCGAGGAGCGGGTAAAGCAGGTGCTCGGCCTGGACGCCGAGACCAGGGTCGTCGCGGTCAGCCCCCTGGGCCGTCCTCCGGAAAAGATCGGCGCGGCTTCGTGGGACTATATGGCCAGAAACCTGGTGTCGAAACGAAGGGTCGCACTGGATAAGATCGTCTCGGTGGTGAAAAAGTAATGATCATACCCGACCTGATCTCGGGCATCAATGAGCCCGTCCGATTCGACGACAGGCCGGTCGACCAGGGTACGATCATGTCGATTCTCGAGGCCGCTCGGCTGGCGCCTTCGGCCAACAACAGCCAGATCTGGCGCTTCTTTGTCATCAGGGACGATGCCCTCCTTCGGCAGGCCGCGGCTCTCGGGGGCAGGGCCGTTTTTAGCGGCGCCCGGACGATAATCGCCGCCTGCGCCGAACCGTGGATCGTGGGCAGGAGGGGCAAGGAACAGCCCTTTTTCATGATCGACGTTCCCATCGCGCTCACCCACGTTATCCTGGCCGCGCGGGAGCTGGGGGTGTCATCCGCGCTGAGCTTCGATTTCGACGAAGGACGTCTCATGGGGCTCCTCGGCGCCCCCCGGGGATATCGCGCGGTGGCGCTGATCGCCCTGGGCTACGCCCAGGATGATCGATCTCTGCCCCGGGAGGTCCGCGATGATACCGTGCGCATTATTTAGCGGCGCACCTTGTGGATTTATCGGTTGTCGTGTGCCGATTAGTATGGTAGTATCCCCGGAAAGACGAGTGAACATTCGTCGAGACTCATACGGAACAATCACACTCAATAGCCTTTTACGATAAAAGGCCAATAGACTTATTCGGTTTCTGAAGCGAAAGGTGGCTGAACATGATTAATGAAAAATTTGTCGCAATTCTGAGGAACAAGAAAGACGAGATCGTCGATCTCTGGCTGGAGGACTTTAAAAAGACCCGGACCCTGAGGATCATCGAGGGTATCGATGACTCAAAGTGGAAACGGATGATGGGCGAGGTCATGGACGGATTCGACGAGGTCCTCACAAAAGACGTCTCAAAATACCGCATCTGCCTCGATTTCACCCAACTGGGGCGGGAGGTATTCAAAGACAACTACGCCATGCACGATATCATAAACGCGATGTCCCTCTTGAAGAAGGTGATCATCGAGGTCGTCACAAATGAGGGCTTTTTCGGCACGGCTTTCCAGCTGTTTCAGCTCCAGGAGCTCAACAACAGGGCCATCCTCTACTTTGACCGGGCGACCTACTACTCCGTCCTTGGATACGAAGAGAGCATCAAGGCCGAGATGGAAGACAGGGGAGTCCTGGGCAGGCTTAGGAAATTCTTCGGCTCCAGTGATGAGCGCAGGCAGCACATGGATACCTGTGCGGTCGATCTCAAGGAAGAAGAGCAATAGAACCCGTATGGGCGCCGTCTCCAACGACGCGCATGAGTGAACCATAGGGCGCCTCGATCCGAGAGGCGAACTATCGGTATATCGGTAGAGTGTAAAGGGGTCCGAAAAGACCCCTTTATTTTTTTGCGGGACCCGCTATCCGAGCAGGCGGGACAGGTAATCGATGAGCAGGAGCGCCGCGATCGCGGCCGCCACGGCGGCAACGATGAACTTGCCGCTCCTGGTCAACAGCGGAAAATGAATGCCGACCTCCGAGAGAGAGACCACGGGGATCGCCCAGAAGATCACGGCGGCGACGATATATCCGTATCGGACGACAAAGGGAGCAAAGAGCCTCACGGCCAGGTCGATATAGAAAATCAGAAAGACGGCCGAGGGGATCTCGACGACCGACACCAGGCTGCGGGCCAGAGGCACTCTCGTGCCCCGGAGAATAAGGGCGAGGGCCGCGACCACGGCGCCGAAGGCCGGCGCCAGGAGGACCTCGGGCGCGATCCCGTTGGCGGCCAGAGTGTAGCCGGAGATGTTGTCCTGGATAATGACTGATTTATCAAGACAGCTCGGCGTCTGGGCAACCCACGGGAGAAAAAAGAGGCGATCAATATGATCCCCAGCGCGAGTTTTATCTTCCGTGCAGCGTCGGAAAGCCTTTGCATCTATTTCCTCCTTTCCAGCACAAAGGCCCGGGCCTCGTGCCTGGTCGTAACCGTTCCCTCCGCCTGTGCGTCCGACAGCTCCGACTTGAGCCTGCCCACCAGCTTTCCCTCGGGGATTCCGCACAGCCGCATTATCTCCGTCCCGGTGAGCAGGGGCACAACGGCACTTCGTATCTCGTCGACGATCGACAACACCTCATCGATCACCCGGATGCTCTCGCTCTCCCGGGCCGCGTCGGTCTTGCCGGCCCTCGTGTCGGCAAGGCCGAGAACAAGCAGCGCCGGCAGGGCATCGCCCGTGTCGCGGTAGAGCCGTGCGACCGCCCGTTTGGTTACGGTCGGCGAGACGGCCAGCGACAACAGCCGCATGTGGTTCTTGATGAGGAGCCTCCCGAAGCGGGCGGCCTTCTTGCCAAGGAGGATGCGGCGCCCCAGTGCGATAAAGATCTCGGCGCCGACGTTTTCGTGTCCGTGAAAGGAGGCCTGGTCGTCCGTCGTCCAACGATCCGGGTCTCGGGTTTGCCGACGTCATGGACGAGCGCCACGAGCTTGGCCAGCGATCCCCGGGTCCAGCCCCCCCCAAGCGGCTCGGTGAGAGTAGTCGGACAACTCGGTGCCCCTGTCCGGGGAAAGAAGCGCTCGGGATCTTCGATAATCGTCTCAATCTCGTGCATGGCGGCCAGACAGTGCCCCCAGACGTCGCGACTGTGCCAGCGGTTCTGGTCGACGCCCTTCATGGCGCCGATCTCGGGAAAGATCGCCTCCAGGAGCCCCGTCGCGTCCATGGCCTCGACCGATCCGAAGGAGCGCGGCGAAGAGAGGAGCCTCGCCCATTCGTCCCTGATCCGTTCGCGGGCGCATCCCCGCGATCAGGTCGCGCTGCTTCGGCGATTCGATCGCATCGTCGGCCCGTCGATGGAAAAGCCGAGGACCGCCGAAAGACGAAAGGCGCGCAGCAGCCGCAGCGGATCATCGGTAAACGCCCGGTCGGACGCTGCGCGGACTATCTTCCGCGGCAAGGTCGTCCTCGGCGCCCGGAAGAGACGATGACGGCAGACGGCGAGACGGATGCGTCGGCTGCCATCGCGTTGATCGTGAAGTCCCGCATCGAGAGGTCCGACGGCGAGATCGGGTCCCTTTGGCGCCGAGAAGTCGTACTCGATCCCCCCGCGAAACGACGCGGTAGATGAACTCACGGTCGTCCAGCACCACCAGCCTGCCCCCGCGCCTTTGCCGAAAAGGCGCGGGCGAAACCCTCGGGGTCGCCAAAGACGATGAAGTCAAAATCGTACGAGGGCCTGCCCAGCAGGAAATCCCGGACAGCGCCGCCGACCAGATAGACCCGGGCCGGGCCGCGTCCAACGTTCGACTTCAGCCGTTCGTAACGGGGTATGATGCTATGAAGGGGAATCTCATGCATATGAATGGAGAGCAAAATAGGGGGAAGGGGAATCCCTCTCCCCCCGTATGATTCGATCGGTCAGACGCTACTTTTCCTTGGTCTTGGCGGACGCGGCCTGCACTTTGGCGGCGCGCCGTTTTCTTACGATCTTTCGAACGATGAGGAAGACGATAAACGCGACGATGGCCCAGGGGAGGGCGCCCATGATAAAGATGATCAGGGCGGCGATGGACTTCCCGAAGACCTCAAAAGAACTTCTGGATGGCCTCCTTGATCGGTCCCCAGAATCCGCCGGCGCCCGAGACGACCGACTCCGGCTCCTGGATCGTCAGGTTGACGGTGGACATCCCCACCAGGTCGTCGTAGTATCTGATCGTCCCCTGGATGCTCTCGATCTCCTCCCTGACCCTGCCGAGCTCCCGCTCCACCTCCAGAAGGTCGGACACGCTGTTGGTCCGGGTGGCCAGGAGCTGGATGAGCCGTTTTTCCATCTCCTGCTTGCTGGCAAGCCGGCCTGCAGGTCGTAGTATTCCTTGGTGACGTCTTCGCCGGAGATCCGCTGGTACTGCACGTCGCCGATCGCCATGAGCTTTTCGACAAGGAGGTCGAATTTATTCGGGCTGATGCGGATGATGACGGTGCCCGACATGGCCCCCGATTCCGATTTCGACGACGAGGAATCGGCGATGAAGCCGTCCTGTTCGCTGGGGGCCACCTCCTTCATCATCTCCCTGACCTTCTTGAGGGAATCCTTGAAGTCCTTCACCTCGATGGTGATCTCGGCGGTCTTGATGATCTTGCGTTTCTTGGTCGTCGGCGCCGGCAACCGGGGCCGGTGCCCCGGTCGTATCCGTGGCCGGAGGCGGCGGGGCGACCGTGGGCGGGGAGGGCGCCTCCGTCATGGCGGGCTCCTCCGACGAGGCTCTTTCGGACATCTCACCGTCCGTATAGCCTTCCAGAGCCGACTCTTTCTTACTGCTGCAGGAAAGCGCGAGCCGCAAGGCTCAGGATGACCGCCAGGAATATCAGTATACTGTTTCGTTCTTTTCATGGTATTTATTCCTCCTTGTGCATATGACAGGCACGGCATCGAAGATGTTCCGCGAAACCCGTAATCATTGGCCGATATCTATTTTATACCACATCAAGGACGAAAGTACAAAGTGAAAACATATCCCCTAAATACTTGACAAAGGTAATAAAATCGGTTATGTAATAAGTCGTAGCCGCGGCGCATGGTGCGCGCGTAATCTCCGGCGTACGGAGTTGCTGTTTCTGGGCCTCCGGGAATCGAGGGGATGACAGGACGGAGAAAAAAGCTCCGCGTTGTTCTCGCGGTCTGGTTTCTGTCGTTGGCCGCCGGTGTCTCCGGCTGCGAGATGACCACCGGAAACATGGGGTCGGGAGACTACCGTCACAGCCAGTGAGATGGAGCGGAGCATTGTCGATCTCGAGAAGAAGGTCGCCGACCTGACCAGGGAGGTCACCGAGCTCAACGAGCGCACGGCAAGAAACGAGAAGGCGCTCGAAACATATCTGTCGGGGAGTGAACGAAAACCGGTCCAAGAGGAAGTGATCGCTGAAGAGCCCGCGACGGCAGGCGAGACCGGGGCGCCACGGCTCCCGGCGTAACCCCCCCGACCGATACAGCGACCCCGAAGACGGCCGCCATACCCCCGGGTGACGCGGCGCCGCTCCTTCGGCGGTCGAAACGCCCTCGAATGTCCCGGGCGTTCCGGCGGATGCTGTTGCGGCCACTCCGGTTGACGCCGGCAAGAAGGACGTCCCAGGCACTCTACGACCGGGCACTTTCGGAAGATAATGGACCGAAAGGCCGAGACCGCCCTTCCGCTCTTTGTCGAATTCGTGAAGGACTTACCCGAACGACGAGCTTACCGACAACGCCACCTACTGGATCGGGGAGTGTTATTACCTCATGAGCGACTATCAAAAGGCGCTTGACCAGTTCAGGGGCGTCACGGAGCGTTTTCCGGATAAGGATAAGGCGCCCGATGCCCTGTTGAAGATAGGCTACTGTTACGATAAGATTGGAGATGCGGCTCACGCACAGGAAACGTATGCCAGGCTCGATCGGCGACGTTTCCCGACAGCCCGGCCGCCGATCTCGCGCGGGAGAAGATGAAATAATTGAAAACACATACGTGGAAAATCGTTATGAAAAAGACAGCGTTTATCTTAGGTCTCATGGCAATCCTGCCTGGTCGGCGACGCTCGCTTTCGGCCCAGGAAGCCCCGCCCGCCACCAGCCCCGACACCCGGGTCTATATTATCAAGGAAGGGGATACGCTCTGGGACATATCGGGAGAGACCTATCAGGATCCGAAATAGTGGCCGATTATCTGGGAGCTCAACCCCCAGATCAAAGACCCCAATGTCTCAGACCGGGCCAACAGCTGATCCTCGGGGAGACCAACGTCCCCGAGACGAAGCGCGAGGAGGCTAGGGCCGACTATTCGCATGATGCCGGAGGAGATAGTCACGTACCCGCAGATCTCCCGCCGGTCGCCCTTGGCCCCACCGTGGGCACGGACGAGAAGTTCGTCATGGAAGCCCTCCGATGTCTACTATATCCCCAAGGTGCTCAACGCGGGGTTCATCACCGAGAAGGAGCTGGAGGACTCGGGCAGCTATCGATCACACCCGGGAGGACTAAGCGGCTGCTGACCGACGATAACATCGTCTTCGTCAAGCTTCCCAAGAAGCGGCTGGTGACGATGAAGCGGGGGGATCGATTTTACCATCTTCAGGGTGGCTCGGAAGAGTCAAACACCCGATCACCCATCGTACGGTGGGGTATGCGATCACCATCGTCGGCGAGCTTGAGGTGACGTCCATCGGCAACAAGACCGCCGCCGCGGTGGTCTCCAACGCGACCGATGTCATTAGGATAGACGACCGCGTTAGGCCGTTTGAGCCGTCCGTCAAGACGATCCGGGTGCACAAGGGCAGTCGATCCCGTCGTCGGCTATATCGTCTATACCCTCTCGTCGGAAAAGTATTTCCTGGAAGAGCCGATGATAAGCCGAAAACGATATCGTCTATATCGACCGGGGGTACGCCGACGGGGTCAGGACGGGCAACGTCTTTGATATCCTTCGGATCGGGATCAGTACGACGAGGAAGAGCTGACTCGCCGAGGAGTACCAGGAGATGCTCGAAAGGGATACGTCCAACGAGGGTAGGGCGAACGAAGATACGGTCTATCCCCCGGACGTCATCGGCCAGATCGTGGTGCTCAACGCCGACGAATATACTTCCACAGCGGTGGTCAATAAATCGAACACCGAGATACAGGTGGGCGACTTGGTGCGGCTGCAGGTAGAGTAGGCTGGCGACCACCGGGATTTGGCGCGGCGTCGGGGGAGCCCGACGCCGTTTTTCATCTTGACTTCATTGACAAAAGCTATATACTTCTTTTCCCAATGGACGTGCGCCACTACTCCATAGCTCTGGCTTCCATCAGCGGGATAGGGAGCGTAACCTATAAGAAGCTGATTGCCCGTTTTGGGGGCGCCGAGGCGGTCTTTAAGGCGACAAAGCGCCAGCTTTCGGGCATCGAGGGGCTCGGGGACTCGAGGGCATCGGCAATCGCGTCGTTCGGGGGATGGGGGCAGGTCGAGGAAGAAGTAGACCGGGCGGATCGTGATGCGGTTGCGATCATCGGCCTGGAGGACGTGCTCTACCCGAAAAGGCTCAAAGAGATCTACGATGCACCCCCGATCCTCTATATGAAAGGCTCTCTGACCGAGCGCGACGAACGAGCGGTCGCGGTGGTGGGCTCGCGGAATTCAAGCCGTTACGGGCTGATATCGGCCGAATCCATCTCCCGGGGCCTGGCGGCCAGAGGGATTACCGTGGTCAGCGGCATGGCCCGGGGGATTGACTCGGCGGCCCATGTCGGCGCGCTGAGAGAAAAGGGCAGGACGATCGCCGTCCTCGGATCGGGGATAGACGTGATATATCCGGCCGAGAACCGCGCGCTTTTCCATGAGATCGTCGAGAACGGGGCGGTCATCAGCGAATTTCCCTTTGGGACGGGTCCGGAGACGACGAACTTTCCCCGGAGAAATCGGGTCATCAGCGGGATCTCTCTGGGCGTGGTGATCGTGGAGGCGTCTCCCAACAGCGGCGCCCTCATTACCGCGAAGCTCGCGCTCGACCAGAACCGGGAGGTATTCGCGGTTCCGGGAAACATAACCTCGATGCGCTCCCGGGGTACGCACAGTCTGATTCGCGAAGGGGCAAAGCTCGTCGAGAGCGCCGAAGACATCATCGAGGAGCTGGGATTTGCCCTTGAGGACGCACAGGCGCACCGGCGCGCGAGCGCCGAGGAGCTCGCGGCGCGGGCCGGAGGCCTTTCCGACACGGAGCGGACGCTCCTTCGGTGCGTCGAGAACGGTCCTGTTTCCGTCGAGGCGATCATCGAGGAGAGCGGGTTCAAGAGCGAAGATGTCCTGACGATTATGCTGGACCTTGAGCTGAAAGGGCTGGTCAAGCAGATCTCGGGGAATAACTTCATACTTAACACTATCTAGTATAACCGGTCATGGCAAAATCACTGGTCATCGTCGAGTCGCCCGCGAAAGCCAAAACCATCGAGAAGTATCTCGGGGACGGCTTCAAGGTAGTCGCGTCATACGGTCACGTCCGCGCGCTGCCCAGCAAGGACGGCTCGGTCGACGTCGATCACGACTTCACTCCCGTCTACGAGGTGCTCGATGAAAAGAAGAAATACATCGACCGCATCAAGGCGGAGATGAAGGGGGTGGACAAGGTCTTTCTGGCCACCGACCTTGACCGGGAGGGCGAGGCCATAGCCTGGCATCTTGCCAACGTCCTGGGTATCGACAACGGGGATACAAAGGGGATCGAGGTGCACCGGGTCGTCTTCTCCGAGGTGACCAAGGACGCCATCCAGGAGGCATTCGCGCATCCGCGCGGGATTTCCAGAAACCTCGTCGACGCCCAGCAGGCGCGGGTCATCCTCGATTACCTGGTAGGCTTCAACCTTTCTCCTCTGCTCTGGAAAAAGATACGCTACCGCCTCTCGGCCGGGAGGGTCCAGTCGGTCGCCCTGAGGATAATCTGCGAGCGAGAGCGGGAGATACTGGCCTTTGTCCCCCGGGAGTTCTGGACCATCGAGGGGATATTCACCAAGGAAGGCGTCTACGAGCCTTTCACGGCGACCCTGACGTCAAGAAACGGTAAGAAATACGACAAGTTCGACATAACGGACGAAGCGACGGCGCTTGCCGTCATCGACGACCTGGATCGGGCGCAGTTTGAGGTCGGCGAGGTTCGCCGGAAAGATGTCCGGCGGACGCCCCCGCCACCCTTCATCACCAGCACCCTCCAGCAGGAGGCGTCCCGAAAGCTCGGGTTTTTCGCCAAGAAGACAATGGACGTGGCGCAGAAGCTCTACGAGGGCAAGGAGATCGGCGACGGCCTGGTCGGCCTGATCACCTATATGAGGACCGACAGCGTACAGGTCGCCGCTTCGGCCCTGGCCGAGGCCCGCCAGGTCATCACCAAGCTCTACGGCCAGCCCTATGCTCTCGAGAAGCCGCGTTTCTACCGGGCGAAGGCCAAAGGGGCCCAGGAGGCACACGAGGCGATCCGGCCCACGTCCCTGGCCCGGACCCCGGACTCGGTCAAGAAGTTTCTGACCAAGGACGAGTTGAGGCTCTACGAGCTCATCTGGAAACGGACGATCGCCTCCCAGATGACCGAACAGGTCCTCGACTCGGTCTCGGTGGATATCGTCAGCGACAACGGCTATACGCTGCGCGCGACCGGCTATACGGTGAAGTTCCCCGGGTTCTCGAAGGTCTATCTTGAGGGGACTGACGACGAAGCCGAGGACCACGAGAACAAGCTCCCGCTCCTGGCGTCCGGTGATCCGCTCACACCGATCGGCATCGCGCCCGAGCAGCATTTCACCACGCCGCCGCCCCGCTTCTCGGAGGCCAGCCTCATCAAGGCGCTGGAGGAATACGGGATCGGCAGGCCGTCGACCTACGCCGGCATCATCAACACCCTCAAGACGCGCCAGTACGTCACGCTCAAGGAGAGACGCTTTTATCCCGAGGATATCGGCATGACGGTAAACGACCTGTTGGTGACCCATTTCAACCAATATGTCGATTACGGGTTCACCGCCCACATGGAGGAGGATCTTGACAACATCGCCGTGGGCAAGATCGAATGGCGGCCGATGATCAAGAGCTTCTGGGAGCCCTTCAACGACCTGATTATCCGAAAGGATAAGGAGATAAAGAAGAGCGATATCACCACACAGCCCACGGACAAAATCTGTCCCCTCTGCGGAAAGCAGGTCGTCATCAAGCTGGGACGGTACGGCAAGTTCTATGCGTGCAGCGGGTACCCCGAGTGTCGTTATGTGGCGCCGCTGGAGGCGGACCAGGAACTGGCCCCGGCGACAGAAGAGATCTGCGAAAAGTGCGGCAAGCCCATGCAGGTCAAGCGGGGCAGGTACGGGCCGTTCCTGGGGTGCTCGGGATATCCGGAATGTAAGAACATCAAGTCCCTCAAGAAGGCGGTCGACACCGGCGTGACCTGCCCTGAGTGCGGCGCGGGTACCCTTATCGAGCGCAGGAGCGGCAAGGGGAGGACGAAAGGGAGGGTCTTTTACGGCTGCTCACGGTATCCCGACTGCAAGTACATCATCCCAAATAAACCGTTTCCCAAGCCGTGCCCCAAGTGCGGGTCGCCCTTCATGACGCTCAAGGAGAAGAAAGGGGAGGAAGCGATGCTCGTCTGCCCCGCAGAGGGATGCGGTTTTTCAGAGCGTATCGATGTAAAAAAGGAGCCGGGCGCCTCATGAAACGACCCTCCATCACCGTTATCGGCGCCGGGCTGGCCGGTTGTGAGGCCGCCTGGAGGGCGGCGAATATGGGGGTGCACGTCACCCTCTTCGAGATGAAGCCCGTGAAATTTTCGCCGGCCCACAAGAACGAGGACATGGCCGAACTCGTGTGCAGCAACTCGCTCAGGTCCGAAACGACGGAGAATGCCTCGGGTATCCTGAAGCGGGAGATGGAGATGCTCGGTTCCATCGTGATCGACGTGGCCCATGAGACCCGGGTCCCGGCGGGATCGGCTCTGGCGGTTGATCGGGAGCGCTTTTCGGCCGTTATCTCGGAGCGGATAACCGGCCATCCCCAAGTCGAAGTAATCAGGCAGGAGGTCACGGGCCTGACCGCCGGCGTCCCCGCGGTGCTGGCCACCGGCCCCCTCACGTCGGACGCCCTGGCCGGAGAGCTGCTGCATATAACCGGCAAGGAAAACCTCTTTTTTTACGACGCCATATCTCCCATCGTTACGTCAGAGAGCATCGATATGCAGGCGGCATTCATGGGCTCGCGCTACGACAAGGGGGGAGACGACTATATCAATCTGCCCTTGACCGAGGAGGGGTATTACCACTTCATTCGGGAGGTCAAGCGGGCCGACGAGGTCCTTCCCCGTTCTTTTGAAGATGTCAGGATATTCGAAGGCTGCCTCCCGATCGAGGTGATGGTAAGGCGGGGAGACGACACGCTCGCCTTCGGCCCGATGAAGCCGGTGGGGCTGGTCGACCCAAAGACGGGACAGCGGCCTTTTGCGGTGGTCCAGCTCAGGCATGAGAACCGGGAGGGCACCCTCTTCAACATGGTCGGGTTCCAGACACGGCTCAAGCAAAAAGACCAGGAGCGTATCTTTCGGATGATCCCCGGGCTTGAAAACGCGCAATTTGCCCGGTACGGGAGCATCCACCGGAATACCTTCATCAACGCCCCACGGATCATCTTTCCGACTCTCGAGGTAAGGATGAAGCCGAGCGTCTTTATCACGGGACAGTTGGTGGGGGTTGAAGGGTACGTAGAATCGGCGGCTATGGGGATCGTGGCGGGGCTCAACGCGGCCCTTGTCGCGCTCGGAGAGGGGCCCCTCGTTCCCCCTCGAAACAGCGCCATCGGCGGTCTCATCGCCTATATTACCGAGGCCAGGGCCGCTGAGTTTCAGCCGATGAACATTAATTTCGGGCTCTTCACCGAACCCCCCGGGGGGGTGCGGAAGAAAGATAGAAAGCGGTATATCGCCAACAGGGCCCTCGACGAGATGCGATCCTGGTCTGAAAAAATTGACGGAATCGAAAGACATCGCCGGGTGGGTCCTTCATGAACGACCACGATCCAGGAGGAGGCGCTATGACTGGTTCTACGGTGGTGCTGGTGTCGGCAAGCAGTCAAAACGAGGCCGAGAAGATCGCAAAGGATCTGGTGGAGAGGAAGCTGGCGGCCTGCGTCAGTATCATCCCGAACATGCGGTCTATCTACATCTGGGAAGGCAAGGTCGAGGACAGCGAGGAATACCTGATGATCATCAAGACCAGAGGAGAGCTCTTCGAACAGGTCAAACAAGCCATCCAAAGCCTTCACAGCTACAAGATTCCCGAAATCATCTCGCTTCCGATCACCCACGCCCTGGAAGATTATGTCCGATGGATAGATGAGGTGACCAGGGTGAGCCAGGGCCCCCAGTCCTCCTGACGCACTTTCCCCCGACCACCCTCGCAGACCCTGAGATCTGCGCGGCGACGCATCCGCCGGGGCGCCGTATCAGGAAAACGCCCCCTCGATTGGCCAACCGACCGACCCCGACGGTTCGACGTCGGCCGCCGCTCTCGTCAATTGTCTCGTATCTTTCCCTGTATGAAGCGGATGTCCCGGATGATCACTTCTCCCAGGCGGTCGTTGAGCCGTTGAATAATGGTATCCTTCATCAGCGAGAGCTCCTGGGTCCATACCGGGTTTGAGACGGCCACCACCAGCACGCCCCGGTTGATCCTGACGGGGCGGGTGTTATCGGAGATTTTTGAGCCCACCGTCTCATCCCACACGGCAAAGACCTTATGCTCTTTGAGTGCGCCCCCCCATCCCCTGTCCGTGAGGATGGCGGTCAGGATGTCCGAGACCCTGGATGGCTTTCCGCTTTCGCTGTCATTGGCCATGCCCGATTGTACCACCGGGGGTTTTTGGGCGCAAATAGTATTTACTGTTGATTTATTTGACTCTTTATTCTATAGTGTGATATCGGAGTCTTTACGTGAAAATCGGCGTCATTTCCGACACGCATCTCTTATCCGTTGACGATCGATTTGCCCGGCTGATGCGGCGGTGCTTTCATGACGTGGATACAATCATCCATGCGGGGGACCTGGTCGACGAGAGCGTCTTCGAGTTTCTATCTTCGTGGCGGCTCATCGCCGTCCTGGGAAATATGGATCGGGGCCCGCTGACGGATATGCTGCCCCGCAAGAGGATTGAAGAGCTGGGGGGAAAGCGGATCGGGATCACCCACGGGTGGGGTTCTCCCGCGGGACTTGCCGCAGCGGGTGCGGGAGGAATTTCGGGCCGATTCGGTCGACTGCATCGTGTTTGGCCACAGCCACGCGACCTATATGTCGACCGAGCAGGGTGTGCTCCTCTTCAATCCCGGATCACCGACTGACAGGCGCTTTGCCGAGAAAAATACGGTCGGCTTTCTGAACATAACGAAAAACGGCATAGCCGGGGAGACTCAGGAGATTTGAGCGACAGCGACAAGCGGGATACCCTCTGGGCGCCGTGGAGGATCGAATATATCGCGGGCGAAAAGGAAGAAGGGTTGTATCTTCTGCAACCGACTTGCAGTGACCGATGATCGCCGCAACCTGATCCTGACGCGGGGGCGGCACTCTTTTGTGATCATGAACAAATTTCCCTATAATAACGGTCATCTCATGGTGGCGCCGATCCGGCATACGGCGGGATTTCGGGAGCCTGACGGACGATGAAATCGCTCGAGATATTCTCCTTCGTCCAGACCTTTTCGAGCGTCTTCCATAAGGTCATGAAGCCCCACGGGTTCAATATCGGGCTCAATCTCGGCAAGACGGCGGGCGCCGGCGTGGAGGATCACCTGCACGTGCACGTCGTTCCCCGATGGGACGGCGACACTAATTTCATGCCGGTTATCGGAGAGGTAAAGGTTATCTCCGAGCATATTCAGTCGACCTACGACAAGCTGCTGGACGCCTACCAGATGCTAAATAGCGTGAGGAGTCACCATGAAGTATATTAAAATCATCTTCTTTGCGATCGTCCTCTTTCTCCTGGTGATCTTTGCCCATTACAACCAGGCGCCGACTTCACTGATTTTTCTTTCGTACGGCGGGGTGACCTATCAGTCGTATCGAGCTTCCGCTCTTTGCCTTCTTCTACATTGTCATACTGATTACGATCATCGTGATGTCGCTCTTGGAGGTCATCGAGCGGACGTCGCTCGCATCAGGATACCGGAAGCTCCAGAAGGAAAACACGAAGCTCAAGGCGGAGCTTGCCGCATGCCGTGACGGAGCGCTGCCGCCGGATAGCCGGACCCGCCCGCCGTGCCCGCAGGAAGAGAAAAAGGCCCCGGCGACAAGCAAAGAAGAAGAAATAGGCCGACACGGACGCCCCGCCGCGGTAGGATCGATGTCTGCATTCTTAAATTATACCCACACCAATCGACCGTAGGCAGCCGTCGCGATTACGCGCGGCTTGTCTAGCATCGAGATGAGATACGAAGGTATTGTTATACGTCCGCCCAGCGAAGCGGGAAGCCTCATCCTCCAGGTGACTCTCGGATGCTCCCATAATCGATGCACCTTTTGTCCCACCTATAAGGGAAAACGTTTCAGAATCAGAAGCCTCGAGGATATCCGCGAGGACCTGGCCGAGCGCGCGCCGCTACCGCGGCGTCAGACGCGTCTTCCTTGGCCGACGGCGACGCCCTTATCGTCCCCCAGCGTATGCTGATACCGATCATGGAGGAGATTAACGCGGCATTTCCCGATATCGAGAGGATCGGCGTCTACGGTAACGCCAAGAGTATCCTCAAGAAAAGCCCCGAAGAGCTCAGAGAGCTGAGGCAGCACCGCCTCGGTATCGTATACCTCGGGCTGGAGAGCGGCGACCCGCGGAGTGCTGGCTGAGATTCAGAAAGGAGCAGGAGTCGACGCAATGGTCGAAGCAGCCCACCGGGTGAAGGAAGCCGGGATTCTGCTGTCGGTCACGGTGCTCGTCGGGATCGCGGGCGCCCACGGGAGCCTGCTTCACGCCGAGCGGACCGGGGAGATCCTTTCGAGGATGGACCCGGACTATATCGGGGCCCTTACCGTCATGATCGTGCCGGGAACGCCCCTGGCCGAACGACATGAGAGGGGCGATTTCGTGCTTCCCGATACATGGGGCCTCCTGGAGGAACTGGGCGTGATGCTGGCCCATACCGAAGTCACCGATTGTCTATTCACCTCAAACCACGCCTCAAACTATCTCCCGCTGAGGATAACGTTGCCGGATGAGAAACAGGACGCCCTATCGATTATCGAACATGTCCTTTCTCAAAACAGGACGGATCTCCTTCGGCCGGAGCATCTTCGCGGCCTGTAAGAGGCATCAACCGATCCATGGACTCAAACTTCAGAGATCAGTTCTTCGATAAAAGGACGGCCCTCTTTGAGGGTGTCCTTGCCCATGTTCGCCGAAAGGGGCTCAAGGGAAAGGATCTCTGGAGCTTGAAACGCGATTCGGTCCGTTACTGTCTGGGCGAGTCGGACTATGACATGAGGATCCCCTTCATCTTCGGGGGGGGAACCGAGGAGATCTTCGAGGAGGCGACCCGGGAACTGGCTTCGCTCATGAAGGGCCGCCTCGAGCCGTCGATGGTCTACGACAGCCACGGCTCCGTCATGATCTCGGTCCTGGATGAGCGGGTTCGTCTGCTGCCGAAGGGGTATCGAGTGCTTGGCGAGTTCAAGAACCGGCTCGAGACCGAGATTGCCGTTTCGGCCCTCTATTCCGACCCCCTGATCGACGCGGGGCTCATCGCCAGCTGGTTTACCTCGGCGCTGCACGGGCGACGGCTCATATCGGAGCTCTTTCGCATCTACAAGAAGGCAATCGAGGAGGAGATGCATCTCGGCGGATCGGAGAGGACCTCTTTCCTCGTTCATCTGGCGGTCTCGGCCATCCTCGGAGAAAAAAAAGAGATCATCAAGGGTGTGAAGATCCGGGGAGTCTCATACGAGAAGCTTGAACGATCGATCAGCATCCTTTATTCCAGCATAGTACGCACGGTCATCACGGAGATCCTCACCACGTTCAAGGGGAAACAGCTCTCCTACGACTTCAGCGAGATGGAATATCTCCTCCTCTCCACGACAACCCCCTACTTCATCCTGAACATAAAAAGTGCAATCCTCGGCAACGACCTCAATCCTTACAACCTGACGCCCAAGATAACGGCGAGCCTGGAAGACGTATACAATCCGGCGGCCCGCAAGGCGCACACGATCGTCGATCTGACCGCAGGGATGGTCGCTCTGATCCTGAAGGATAAGAAGCTGACCGAGCTCATTATCGAGTTCCATAATCTCGGTGCTTTTCGCGATGACATCCTCGACTATCTGATCACGTACGACAACCAGAAGGAGGGGATCCATATCCTCTTTTCCGAGATCGCCCAGGATGATAAGCTGCTGCGGGCCATCTGGGAAGATTCAAAGATAGCGTCACAGGTAGAGACGGGCCTTTCGGACCTGATAGACCGGTACCGTCGGGATGAGGCGCGTGTCAACAAGATCAGAAAGATCATCACGAATTTCAAGACCCACCGCAGGTGGGGGCTGATCCGCCTCTTTTCCGTCGGCAAGGAAACCCTTGTCTTTCAGATCTCCGAGATCATCAAGCGGTACATCGTCTACCGCATGGATACAGGGTACGACTCCTACTTCACCGCGACCAAACGGCTGCTCGAGAACAGGAAGCGGCAGCTCCCCCTCAAAGAATTGATCAGGGAGTACGACAACGGGAGGCTCTACCGTTTATCCGGCGATCACAAGATATTTCTCGTCAAGACCGAGGAGATGAAGGAAGGGCACCTCTTCGTCGATTTAAAGGGATTCACCAAGCGGACGAAACGATCGGGAAGCCACGTGATGGCCGACTTTCTCAAGAACGAGTTCTTCCTGCCGATCATGAGCTCCGCCAAGGGGTACCACCTCAAGATCGGCAGGGAGCCATCCCTCGGCATAGAGCTCAATAATCTCCTTGGTGACGCGATTTCGTTCTCGGGCAATGTGGTGGCGCTCGTGGAGCTGGCCAAGGAGATCCAGCTCATTACCTCCGAGTACAAGAAGAAGCTGCTCAGGAACAACCCCGATTTCGACGAGAAGCTCCTGCGGGAGAGCCTCCTGGCGGACTACAGGAACGATCTTGTCAAGGCCACGAAAGAGAAGAAGCGCATCGTCAATACGATCAAGCAGCTCGATCGGATAGTCGAATCCAAGCGATCAATATCCCCCGAGGCGATGCTCGATGCCCAGATGAAGCTCTTTGATGAGACGATTCAGGGGAGTATCGACGCGATTGCCGTTGTCTCGCAAAAGATCAGGGACGCGGGAAGGAGTGCCGATCGGGATAAACAGTTGGCGCGGGAGGCCGAGCTCAGAGAGCAACTCTCGGTTATCAAGGCGGCCAAGGACGAGCTGGTTGAGGAAGTCGAAAAACAGGACCTCGTAAAGCGCTCAAAGGAATTCTATACGGAGATCTGCCAGGACGAGCTCAATCAGATCGACCGTCTCAAGGGAATGCTCTCTCAGGTTCAGACCAAGGAGCGGGAAATAACCCAGACCTATTACGAGCGGATTGGGGAGATATCGGACCTCGGCGTCAATACGGGCCTCTATATATCCTACGGCGGAATTTCGGAAGTGATCACGCTCTATGACGACCTGTGGGGCGATATCAAGGTGAGCATCGCCGACAAGATCAACGAGGCGTCCCGGGGGGCCCAGAGAAACAAGAACATTAAGAAGCGTATCGAGCGCTACCTCGAGAAGAGGAGGATGGAAACTCACAACCCGAATCTGATCTATCCGTTCGAAGTGATCGTCGGCAATACACTGTCGATTATCCAGCCGCTGGATGAAGAGGGAGACCGCTTCCTCAAGCCGGCCCTTGAGGTTCCTCGGCCCGGGCATGCCGATCTCACCGGGGACGAGACCGGGGCACGCGGAACAGGTACCGGGGCAGGGGTCTTTGGAGACGACGGAGATCTCGTGGACGAAGGATTTATCTCCGAGAGCACCGATATCTACAACCTTGGCGAGGCCCTGTCCGAAGATGCGCTGCGCGAGTATATCAGGGGCAGCCGGGACCGGTTCTATTTCTTTGACAGGCGCGTCCAACGCGCCGATCTTAACCCCGAATTCGGCACGGTATTCGCCTACGACGGCACGGAAATATACCTCATCTTCGGCGTCGAACAGGGAGGTGAGGGGAGGCACGTGGAGATGTTCCGATACGCCGGGATACTGGATTACGCCGGCACGCTGAAGCGGGAAGTGACGGAGGTCTACGAGATCGTGCGGCCGGACTCGCTCTTTTACCTCTTTATCATGGATCGGTTCTTCGAGAGGTGGTACGAGGCATCGCGGAGCGTGGATGATGTACGGGATGGGCTTCTGGGTACATAGTGCTCCCCCGGAAGTCCGAATCGCAAGCGAGGAATCTTACTCATGGACGCTACCCTCGGAAGAGACCTCGTCGGGGAGATCCAGGAACTGGTGGACCGGGAAACGGAGGCGTGGAACACGAAGGACGCCGAAACGCTTGTTTCGCTCTTCCACCCCGACATGATCTGGCCCTGGCCGCCGGACAATCGGACCCATGACCCGATGAGCTGGCTATTCGTGCAGGGAAGGTATGACCGCGCCAGGTGGCGCGATGGATGGCGGAGGCTGTTTGACACGCATGACCTTGTGCACAACCGGCGAAGGACCGTCCGCATCGCGGTCTCTCAAGAGGGCGACGGGGCGTTTGCCGTGGTGGACGTCGATACCCTGTGGAGCCATAAGGTAACGGGAGAGGCGTTCCACTGGAAGGGGCGGGCCTGTAAGGGCTACACAAAAACGGCCGAAGGATGGAAGATGATCATGCACACGGGACTGCTGGAGTACGGGAGCGGTACCTGACGGCCTGGATAGGATACGTGAAATAGGGCGGGATAGGGCGTCCCACACGGAAACGATCCGCCCCGATGCCCAACGAAGAAAACCGCCTTTCGGCGGTTTTATTATTGGTAGTCCCAACGGGTTTCGAACCCGTGTCTCCGGCGTGAGAGGCCAGTATCCTAGACCACTAGACGATGGGACCGCAAAAGTAATTTTGTTATGATATGGTCGTTTCGCCGTTTTGTCAACAGAAAAAGAACTCGGGAGGAAATCCCGATCATAGAAGTCCTTTTGTTTCCGCTATCTGAGAGGCGGCGGGCCGGGCCTTACCGCGCCCAGCCAAACCGGCACAACGGCCGGGTCGCATCGTTGAGGCCGGGCGGAACGTCACCCACTTGCCGCCCGTCCGACGCCCTCATGCGGCGCCGGGCGTTTCGTCCGTGTTCTGAACGTAGCGGTGGGCCCGTTTCCATCGTTCGTGGAGCCACCACCATTCGGTGGGGTTTTCGAGGACCTCCTTCTCGATGACGGCACTGAAGCGTTTGAGGTTCCTGTCAACGTCCTGTTCTTTGTCGCCGGTATATTCGAGCTCGATCGGTTCCTTGATGATGATGGTGTGCCTGAGCCATCCGTCTCTCCTGACGTAGACGGGCACGACGACGGCGCCGGTCCGCAGCGCCAGCACGGCCGGCCCCCTGGCGGTGGCGGCCTTGACGCCGAAGAACTCCACCCCCACGTCGCCCTCCCGCGTGTTTTGATCCAGCGCGATCCAGAGAATTTCCTTCTTCCTCAGGGCGCCGATCGAGCGCTTGATCGCCTCGCTGCGTGGTTTGAGGGGTACGGGGTTGAGGCCCATGTCCCGGTTCAACTCTATGATGAAGTCCTGGAAGTTCTTGGCTTCGGGCTGCTTGAACACGTAGTGGATCGGGTAGCCGCGCAGCGTGAGGGCCATAATCAGGACGAGGAAATTGCCCACGTGGCTGCCGAGCATAAGGACGGGTCTGCCCTGTTTCAAGATCTCTTTTAGATAGTCTTCTCCCTGGATCCGGGTCTTTCTGACCTTTGTATACGGGGGGCGGCAGAAAACCGTCATCTCTACCATCATGCGGATGACGTTAATCATGCTCTCTTTGGCGATCGCCTTCAATTCTCTCTCGGGGAGCGTGTCCTTATAGACGATGCGGAGGTTTTTCATGGAGAGCCGCCGCCAGGGAACGCCGACGATCCAGAAGAAGCGGCCGAGGATCTCCGCCGCGGCGTGGGCGACAGGATCGGGCATCCGCATGATCAGGTAAAAGAGGGGCCGCGCGGGAACCGACGCGATCGCCGAGCCGAAGCGCCTGAGCTTTCTGAAGTGATAAGACTTTGCCATCTAAACGGCCGACTCGATGAGGGCCTTCTTATTGACTTTTCCCGGCCCCACCATAGGAAGGGCGTCGATGAAACGAACCATCTTGGGAACCTTGTAGTCGGCCATCTTCTCCCGGCAATACTTTACGATATCGCTCTCGGTAACCTCGGAGCCCGGCCGTTTGACGACGAAGGCCGAGAGGACCTCGCCCCGCTTCGGATCGGGGATGCCCACCACGGCAGCGTCCATGATGGACTGATGGGCCACCAGGACGTTTTCGACTTCGGCCGGAAAGACATTGATACCGCCGGTGATGATGATGTCCTTGGACCGGCCGAGGTGATAGATGAAGCCGTCCGAGTCGATCCTTCCCAGGTCTCCGGTCCAGAACCAGCCGCCTTTGATGACCTTTGCGGTTTCATCAGGAAGCTTATAATAACCCTTCATGATCTGGGGCCCCCGCGCCACAATCTCTCCGGGGCTGTCCGGCGCGACGGGGGCTCCTTTTTCGTCAACGATCTTGAGCTCAACGCCCGGGACGGCCTTTCCGACCGAGCCCAGCTTTTCGTCGGCGTATTTGAGGGGGACCAGTGTCAGCAACGGTGACGTCTCGGTCAATCCGTAACCCTGGATGACCTTAAGGTGGGGCAGCCGTCTCCGATATTCTTCCATGAGGGCTTTCGGGACGCTCATGCCCATCATCGAGATATACTTGAGGGAAGAGAGGTCATATTTCTCGAGCTTCGGGTCGGCCAGGAGCATCTGGCTGATCGGAGGGACGCTGTTGAAGAGGTTGACTTTCTCCCGCTCGACACTCTTCCAGACGTTATCGGGGCGCCAGCTCTCAAAGATGACCAGGGCGTTGCCGTACTTGAGCTGCGTGTTGACGAGAATCGGCCCCGTGATGTGGCTCATCGGCAGGATACAGGCCATAACGGTGTCAGTGGTGCAGTACTCGGGGATAATTGCGTTAAGGGACCGGGGGAAGAGGTCCAGGTGCCGATACTGGAGAATGACCCCCTTGGGTCTCCCGGTGCTCCCGGAGGTATAGAGAAAAAGGGCCTCGTCCTCATCGGAAATGGGGATAGCCGGCTCATCCGCGTTACCCCCGGCCGTGAAATCGGCGTAGTCGGTGTCCGGCGATTTATCACCCTCTCCGATGATAACCAGTTTCCTGACCGTTTTCGGCAGCTCTCCGGCCGCCTTGATCGGCTTTGCCATGTCGACTGTGGTAAAGATGACGGACGCATCCGAATCTGAGATGATATGTTTGAGCTCGTCACCGATGATGCGGAAATCGATGGGGACGCAGATGACGCCGGCCGAGAGGGCGCCCAGGTATATCTCCACGAATTCGGGGATGTTGGGCAGGTAGGTAAGGACCTTGTCTCCCTTCGTGAGGCCCGCTTTTTGGAGTGCGGAAGCGATCTTGAAGGCGCGCTCTTTAAGCTCGAGGAAGGTGATCTTCCGCGCCCCATAGATGATCGCGTTCTTTTTCGGGAGCCTTTCGGCCGTCTTCTTGAGTTCTTCTCTGATGTTCATATGGGTATCCTCCTCAAAGAGGTGCTCTACTTAAAATTAACTATTTAACTTATCTTGAAAAAAAATACAACAAAAAAATTCATAAATTTCGTTTTTTGGCGGCGATTCGAAACTTCGAAGCGTCTCACGCCGCCCCATCCGCCTGCCGGTCAGGGGACGTGGAAAGATGCGTCGGGGTGTCTCGTGCCCGGGACGTCGTCCGGTCTCTCGATGTTACCCGGAGCAGGAGCAGGAGGCGACGGTTGCCTCTATTCGACCGGCTCCGGATGGGGGGAGCAGACACGATCGGCTCATCCGGCTTGGCGGGTGACTGCCTGCGGGGTGACCGTTCACCGGCAATGAGACGGGCGACGGGAAGGATGACCCGGCGGAAACGGACAAAGCGGGTTGCCTGCGGCCATGGATCTGTCCCGGGGCGGTACTGGCGAATTGGCCGAATTCAGGGGGCGGTGGGGACGGGCTCGGTCTTCAGACGTGGGTGACGGATTAAGTCTCTTTGAGTGTCTCGGCCACGTCCTTGAGGAATTGGAGCTCGGTTTCGGCAAGCTTAATGTTGTGCGAGATGATGATGGATTCCTTTCCCCTCGGCTCCCTGTTTTCGGCGGATCTCTCCTGGGCTTTCAGGAAGAAGATCAGCTTCCTCAATTCGCGGGATCGATCGGCAAGCTTTTCCACGGCCTCGTCCCGGTCAAGCATATCGATGAAGTAGAGGGAGATATCGATATTGAGAAGGGGGCGCTTGTTATTGCTCATGTTGGAAAGGAGGAGCTCCCTGAATTCCTTTCTGCCTTTGTCGGTGAGGGAATAGAGGTTTTTCTGCGGGCGTTTCGTGTCCGAGACGATCTTAAAGGTCACGAGGCCTTCTTTTTCCATCTTGTTAAGGGTGTAATAGATGGAGGTGTTGTCGACGTTGATCAGGTTGGAGAGGTCTTTCTCGATCATCTTGCGCAGATTATACCCGTGGTTGTCTTCCTTCATGAGGAGGCCCATGAGAATCAGTTTCAGCATCTTCTCACTCTCGGGAAATAGGGTTGGGAAATAATATATTAAGTTGTATATATCACGTTTCTCTATTAATGGTCAATATATTTTAGAGATATTTAGTTATTTCGGGGATATTTAATTCCGATTCTCCAATCGACGGCGGGCGCCGGACAGGCAAGGAGTCATCGGACAGAAAGGCCCGGCTCGTGACCGCAAAGGGCTCTGCCGCGATCGGTCTTTCTATCGGCACAGGGGTCCCGTGGGTCGGGAAGGTGAGGGTATGCCTGAGCGCGACGAAACTAACTATTGACAAAACCATGGGGAGGTGTTACATAGGGAAAACAGTGGGGATGTAGCTCAGCTGGGAGAGCGCGGCGTTCGCAACGCTGAGGTCGTGGGTTCGAGTCCCATCATCTCCACCAAATCGAACCGTAAAGAGGAAGAGGATGCTCTTCCTTTTCTTTTTGGGGAGCGGCCTCGCGAAAGGAGACCGTTCCCCTTCATCGGCGCCCGGGTCCGTATGCGGGCAAGGGGAATGGTCCTTCATCGATCCCCCTTGCGGCTCCGGCCGCAATGCGCGCGCTGCCAGGCGCTTATTCTACGACCCGATGCCCCTTGAGGTACAGGTAGTAGTTGTACATCGCCACGAGCGATTCAACCGCCTTTTCCGGAGTGGTGTAGACCACCTCGGAGAAGCCGGTCCTGGACTGAAAGCGCTCCCGGGTTCCGCCGGCATAGAGCGAGACGTTGATAACCGGTTTGTTGGTCTCGTTCATGATGTCGTTGACCTCGTTCAGGAAGCCCCGTTCGATGGTGAAGAGCTTGTCCCGCGCCTTGCGGACGGCATACTCGATATTATCGAGGTTGGCGGCGGTCGCCGAAGCGGTAAAGGAACGAATCCCCATCGTTGACACGCCGACTATACCCAGGCAGATGACCGCGTCGACGTCCGGCGACGAGGTCACGAGCCGCACCGACTCCAGGAACGCCTCCGGGTTGATCTGGCCGACGAGGTCAACCGGGTTACGCCGGCTCCAGAAGGCAGGCAGGACCTTATCGAGCTTCTCGATAACGTCCTGGCCGAGGGTCGCCACCGTCATTCCCTGCTCCACGATCGCATCGCAGGTGACGACGCCCCATCCGCCCCCGAAGGTGATCACGCCCACCCTGCTGCCCCGGGGCAGGGGGAGGTTGGCCAGCGCCATGGAATAGTCGAGCATGTCGGTGGGGTTGCGCGCCTCGATGATCCCGGTTTGTTTGAACGCGGAGGTGAAGATGGCGCTGTTTCCGGCCATCGATCCGGTGTGGGAGCGGGCCGCCTCGCCGCCGGCCTCGGTGCGCCCGCCCTTGAGGGCAATGATCGGCTTCTTTACCGAGGTCTGTTCGGCAACGTCGAGGAACCGGTGGCCGTCGGCGATGCCTTCGAGGTAGACGAGGATGACCTGGGTATCCGGGTCTTCCGCGAAGTACTCCAGGTAATGATCCTTCCTGATAACGCTCTCGTTGCCGGACCCGACGAACTTGCTCATCCCGATGCTGTGCTCCTCGGCCCACTCGAGCATCTGGTTTCCGAGGTTACCGCTCTGGGAGATGAACGAGATATCCCCCCGGCGCGGGTAGAGGGGGGCGCCGAGGGCAAAGAGCTTCTTCTGAGTGCACATCACGCCCATGGTATTTGGCCCAACCATGGGGATCCTGGCCGACGTCACCAGATCCACGAGATCGCGCTCGATCTGTTTTCCCTCCTGCCCGGTCTCGGAAAAGCCGGAAGTGATGACCACGAGGCCGCCGACCCCCTTTTGTATACACTCCCTGACGACATCGAGGACTGTGGCGACAGGCGTCGTGATAACGGCCAGGTCCACCTTGTCGGGGATGGCGGCGAGTTTGGTATAGACCTTTCTTCCGTATATCTCTTTTTCCTTCGGGTTGATCGGGAAGACCTTTCCCTGGTAGCCTCCCGACAGCATATGGGACATCACGAAGGAGCCCCACTTATTGAAATGGTTGCTGGCCCCGACGATTGCCACGCTTTCCGGATAGAAGATCGGATTGAGCTCGGTAGTGAACTTTTTAGCCATGACAGTCTGTCCCTCAGCAGGTGAATAAATAAATCATAGTACGAAAAGAGGGGAAAAGCAAGAAGAGAGGCGGGATTCCGACGCCTCGGCCATTCATACCGCGCTCAATCGTCCTGCCTCCGGCCGCCATGAGGCAGCGGACGGGACAGGGCCGCGGATTCGAAGGGATCTACATCAAAAGCTCATAAAAAAGGAGAAAATACTTGACATAATTATTTGAAATCATTTAAAATGTTTAATTACACAATTTTTGGACACGCCGTGAAAGGAAAGATTACTATCGACATCGAGGTATGCAAGGGGTGTCTCTACTGCGTGGAGGCCTGCCCCAACGATCTTATCTCAGCCGCGGACCGGCTCAATGCGAAGGGCTACTACCCGGCCGAATTCCGCCAGTCCGGGGGCGACCCGTCCGGGGGCGACCCGTCTGGGGGCGAACCGTCAGGGGACAGAACCGTCAGCAGCGAACCGTCCCAGGACAAGGGGTGCACCGCCTGCACCCTCTGCGCGATCTCCTGCCCCGAGGCCGCAATCGAGGTCTATCGTGACGAGAAATAAAGACAAAAAACTGATGCGGGGCAACGCCGTCGTCGGAGAGGCCGCGATAAGGGCCGGATGTAAGTGCTATTTCGGCTATCCGATCACCCCTCAAAACCAGCTCCCGGAGTATATGTCCCGGCGTCTCGTGGAGGCCGGCGGCGTATTCATTCAGTCCGAAAGCGAGATCTCGGCCATCAACATGGCGCTGGGCGCGTCCGTGGCCGGCGCCCGGGTAATGACGTCTTCGTCCAGCCCCGGCATCAGCCTCAAGCAGGAAGGAATCTCGTTTCTCGCCGGATGTGAGCTTCCCTGCGTCATCGTGAACATGGCCAGGGGAGGGCCCGGACTGGGCAACATCTCGCCGGCCCAGTCGGATTATTTCCAGGCCACCCGGGGTGGCGGACACGGCGACTACCGCACGGTGGTCTACGCCCCCGCTTCGTGCCAGGAAGTGGCCGACCTGACGATGGAGGCGTTTGACGTAGCCGATATATACCGTAACCCCGTCATGATCCTGGCCGACGGGATGCTCGGCCAGATGATGGAGCCGGTCTCCTACGACAACTACAAACCACGGGAGACCCCCCCAAAGGACTACATCCTCACCGGCGCCAAGGGAAGGCCCTCGCGGATCATTAAATCCCTCATCCTCAATCCTCACGAGATGGAGGAGTTCAACTGGAAACTGTCGCGTAAGTATCACAACATCGAGAAGAATGAAATTAAGTACGAAGAGTTTATGATGGACGACGCCAAGGTGGCGGTGATCGCTTACGGGACGGCGGCCAGAATCGCCAAGGGGGCGGTAAAGAGGGCCAGAAACGACGGGATGCGCGTGGGAATGATCCGGCCGATTACGCTGTGGCCGTTTCCCTGCGAGGTGATCTATCGACGGGCGGCATCGGTCTCCCTCTTCTTCGTATTCGAGATGAGCGCGGGCCAGATGGTGGAGGACGTGAAGCTCGCCCTCAACGGCGAATCGGAGATCTATTTCTACGGCCGTCCCGGCGGCGTCGTCCCGACACCCGTTGAGGTTCAGCGAATTATCACCCGCCAGTATTATCAGAAGGGGTTGATCTGATGAAGAAGGTCTATGCCCGCCCGAAATATTTGAAACCGGCCGCCATGCACTACTGTCCCGGCTGCGGGCACAGCATCGTGACCAGGCTCATCGCCGAGATCATCGAACAGATGAACGTCGCCGATATTACGATATGCGTCCCGCCGGCGGGGTGCGCGGTCCTGACCTATAACTACCTCGACGTGGATACGACCGAATCCGCCCATGGGAGGGCGGGAGCTGTGGCGACGGGGATCAAGCGGGTGCTGCCCGACCGGCTCGTCTTCACCTATCAGGGCGACGGCGATCTGGCGGCCATCGGCACCGCCGAGACGGTCCATGCGGCAAACCGGGGTGAGCGAATCAGCACCATATTCATGAACAATGCCGTCTACGGGATGACCGGCGGGCAGATGGCTCCCACCACGATCATCGGACAGAAGACCACCACCTCGCCCTTCGGGAGGGACGCAATACGGGACGGGTCGCCCCTCAAGATCAGCGAGATGCTGGCGGTGCTTCCCGGTGCGGTATACATCGAGCGGACGGCGGTGAACTCGGTGGCCGGTATACGGGCGACGAAGAAGGCCATCAAGAAGGCCTTCACCGTCCAGCAGGAAGGTCTCGGCTTCTCTCTCGTGGAGGTTCTTTCTCCCTGTCCCACCAACTGGAGAATGACTCCCCTGGCCTCCTGCAAGTGGATCGACGAGGTGATGACGAAGGAGTATCCCCTCGGGGTCATAAAGGATGCTACCAAGCCCTCGCACAGGAAGGAGGCCGCCAATGCTGATTAAGACGGTCTTCTCCGGTTTCGGCGGCCAGGGCGTCCTCATGATGGGATACTCGTTTGCCGTGGCCGCCATGTGGGAGGACAAGGAAGTGACCTACCTCCCTTCGTACGGGGCGGAGGTCCGGGGAGGAACCGCCAACTGCACGGTGGCGATATCCGACGAGGAGATCGCCTCTCCCATCGCATCCTCGCCGGATTACGCCGTGGTGATGAACAGGCCGTCTCTCCATGCGTTCCAGAACAAGCTTCAGTCGGGAGGTGTCCTCTTTATCAATACGACGATGATCGACGAGGTGCCGGTCCGCACTGATATCCAGATCGTCAATATAGACGCGGGCAGGGTCGCCGAAGAGCTGGGAGATATGAGGACCGCCAATATGGTGATGCTCGGGGCCTTTGTGCGGACGACCGGTCTGGTCACCCTTGACAACCTGGTCGCCAGCCTCGGGGAGATCTTCGAAGGGAAGAAAAAGGTCATCGACATGAACGCCGACGCCCTGAAAAAGGGTTATAATATCGTGTAGCGGGTGGGCCAATCAATGACGAAGAATATGCGGATCAAACAGATTTCGGTGGTTCTGGAAAACATCCCGGGCAAGCTCTCGGGCCTTTCGGACGTCCTCGGTGCGGAGGGTATCAACATCAGAGCCATTACGGTGGCCGACACATCGGACCTGACTACCGTCAGGATGATCGTGGACGATCCTGCCAAGGCGGTGCTGGTCCTCGAGAGCAAGGGGTATAATATCCGGCAGCGGGACGTCCTGGCAGTTGAAACCCCGGATCATCCCGGGGGACTCAACGCAGTGCTCAGGCCCCTCAGGGACTCCCAGATCAACGTCCACTACCTCTACCCCTATATCGGGCATATCAAGCACAACGCAATCCTGATCCTGGGGGTGGATAAGATCGACGAGGCGCTCCAGATACTCACGCAAAACTGGGTCCACCTTATCTCTGAAAGAAAACTCTACACCCTTTGAGGGTGTAATCCCGGCGATTCTTTTACCTTGACAATTGTCCGGCACAACGGTATTGTCAAAAGAATTTTGCGTCTTGAGCTTAATCGGGCGGGGGAGGGCAACGACGCGATCGACGGTCGCGCGAAGTGGGAGAGGGATATGGAGCCGAAACGGGTTGTGAGGGAGCGCATAAAAGAACGAGATACGCAATAATCCTTGTGACGGAGAGGTCGGTTTCTGGAGTGGCAAAGTCCGACCTCTTTCATATTTGAGCGACTATGTGGTCAGAAATTATCAGCGCGTTTAAATATCCCTTCGTCGGTGAGAGGTACCCGAAGCGGTTTCTTTTGGGTTGCGCGGTGAGCCTGGTCCCGCTGTTGGGCGGCCTCGTCGTCACGGGATATGCCGTCAAGAGCATCCAGGGCGTCATGGAAGAGTCCACGGAAATCCCCCGATGGGAAGACTTTATCGGCCTTCTCATACTGGGGATCAAAAGCCTCGGGATCTTTTGTATCTACAGTCTGGTATCCCTCGTGCCGTTTTCGCTCGGGCTCTTTTTTATCCTCGTCATCCCTCACGTCATAGCGGTCAATATCGGCTTTCTCTTTCTCATATTGAGCTCGATCCTCTTCCTTTCGTCGGTATTTGTCGTGCCGATGGGCATCCTGTTTATGGTTCGTGCCAAAGGCTCGTTTCGGGAGGCCCTCCGATTCGAGGACGTGCTCATCGCCGTAAAAAGGATGGCCACTACCTACGTCATCAGGTCATTCGGCGTATGGGTCATCGGAATTCTGTTTATGTTCGTGATGCTCCTGGTTATTTCGATTCCGTTCGGCCGCTTCTTCGCGATGATACCGGCCTTCTATTTCCTCCTGATAGCGTCTTATATATTCGGCATGGAGGGGAGACTGGATTTTACACATGAAGAAGGGACGGACGCCAACAAAGGTTAATGTGACGTGCGTACAATAAAACACATCCTTGACAAAAGTAAAAAAATAGGATATGTAATAAAAAGGCGCATTGTGTTCATACAGTTTTTCACGAGGATACCTCTTGTTTGACGCCGTTTCCGATAAGTTTAACGCGATCTTCTCCAAGGTACGGGGACGCGCCCAGCTTTCGGAACAGAATATCTCCGAGGCGCTTAAAGATATCCGTATGACCCTGCTGGAGGCCGACGTCAACTTCAAGGTCGTCAAATCCTTTACAGCGTCGGTCAGGGATAAGGCCCTCGGGACGGAGGTGACCGCCCGGGTAACCCCCGGTCAGCAGTTCATAAAGATCGTCCATGATGAGCTGGTGGATCTGTTGGGCGCCACGGGCCAGGGCCTTGTCCTTTCGGGACCCAGCCCCGCGGTGATCATGCTGGTGGGGTTGGTCGGGTCGGGAAAGACGACGACTGCCGGCAAGCTTGCGCTGCACCTGTCGAAGAAAAACCGGACCGCGCTCATGGTCGCGGCCGATACCCGGCGACCGGCCGCGCGCCGCCAGTTATTGTCCATTGGGGAGCGGATCGGCATAGAGGTGTTTTCGGATGACGAAGAGTCCAGCCCGAGCCGCATATGCGCGGGCGGGGTCTCGCACGCCTCAAAGAAGGGGATCGACACCGTCATCATCGATACCGCGGGGCGGCTGGCCGTCGATGCGGAACTGATGCAGGAGCTCGCCGAGCTCAAGCGGGCCATCGCCCCCCGCGAGGTGCTTCTGGTTGCGGACTCCATGTCCGGGCAGGACGCCGTTACCGTGGCGGCGAAATTCCATGAGGCCCTCGGCCTTACCGGGGTGATCCTGACCAAGCTCGACGGCGATACACGCGGCGGCGCGGCCCTCTCCATTAAGGCGGTGGCCGGCACGCCGATCAAATTCGCCGGGACCGGCGAGAAGCTGGAAGACCTCGTCGCCTTCGATCCGCAGCGAATGGCGACACGGATCCTCGGAATGGGGGATATCGTCGGCCTCGTCGAGAAGGCCCAGGGCGCGGTCGACGAGAAGAAAGGCGAAAGAGCTCGAAAAGAAGATCAAGAAGGGTGGGTTCACCCTGGACGATTTCCTGGACCAGATCAGGAGCGTCAAGAAAATGGGTTCAATCGAGTCGATCCTCGGCATGGTGCCGGGGATGAAGGGTCTTTCTTCAAAAGTCGACTACCGGGAGGCCGAAAACGAGCTTAAGAAGATCGAGGCGATCATAAACTCGATGACCATAAAAGAGCGGTATAACCATACCATCATCAACGGAAGCAGGAGAAAGAGGATAGCTGCCGGAAGCGGCACGAGGGTCGAGGACGTTAACAAGCTGTTGAAGAAGTACGGCGCCGCCAAGAAAATGTTAAAAAAACTGTCGAAAGGCGGTTTGAAGCAATTCGGAAGGGGGATGCCTCCCTTTCCCATGTAAGGGGGTGAGAATCGAACATGCCTGTGAAGATCAGATTGCAGCGAACCGGAGCAAAGAAGAAACCGTTTTATCGAATCGTTGTCGCTAACAGTGAAGCACCGAGAGAAGGTCGTTTTCTGGAGATTGTCGGGACGTACAACCCGCTGACGGAGCCCGCCACCGTCACCGTTAAGGAGGACAAGATCCGAGAGTGGCTCACCCGTGGAGCGCAAGTCACCGGTACCGTAAGAAATATCCTCAAAAGAGAAGGGATCACGGCAAACGGAGCAAAACCCGAATAATCATCGTGTATTACCGTTGTGAGGCTGACACTGGAGGTGATAGCTATGATGGCGATGAAAGAGCTTATTAAGTACATTGCTCAGGCCCTCGTCGACAACCCGGACAAGGTTGAGGTTACAGAGGTTGAAGGTGAACAGACATCGGTCATCGAACTCAAGGTCGCCAAGGAAGACCTCGGCAAGGTGATCGGAAAGCAGGGAAGAACCGCACGGGCCATGAGGACCATCCTCTCGGCGGCTTCGACGAAGATCAACAAAAGGGCGGTTCTCGAAATTCTCGAATAGGGATGAAGGAGATAATCCTCGGGGAAGTCGTGAAGCCCCACGGGCTCAACGGTGCCGTCAAGGTAAAAAGCTTTGCCGATTCCCCGGAGAGCTTCACCAGATCCACGCGACTCTTCCTGGTTTCGGCCGACGGCAAGCGCTCGGAGATCACGGTCCAGGACGCGAGCCCTATGGGCGGATCGGTTACCCTGAAGATCGAGGGGATCCATACCAGGGAGCAGGCCGAGGAGTTGGTGGGCAGCCGGGTGGTCGTGGGCAGGGAAGAGTTGCCGGACGCGGAGGAAGACGAGTTTTACTGGCACGATCTCCTGGGGATGGGAGTATATGACTCGGCGGGCGCCTACTACGGAATCATAAAGTCAATTTTTCCGACCGGTGCCAATGATGTTTTCGTCGTCGAGGGAAAGAAGGGAGAAGAGATCCTGATTCCGGGCACCTTCGACGCGGTTATCGAGATAAATGTCCCGGAACGCAAGATGGTCATCGAGCCGTTGTCCGGGCCGGTATTTAATGATACTCATTGACATATTGACCATCTTCCCCGATTACTTTGAATCCCCCTTTCGGATCGGGATTATAAAGAAGGCGATAGACGGCGGTCTGATCTCGATCCGCCTGGTGGACATCAGACGCTTCTCGGCGAACCGACACAACCAGGTGGACGACTATCCCTTCGGGGGCGGCGCCGGGATGGTGATGAAGCCGGAGCCGATCTTCCGGGCGGTGAGACACATTCGACAGGGGGGGGGATACCGGCCGCGAATCATCCTCCTGACTCCGCAAGGGGAACGGTTCAGTCAGGATAAGGCGGGAAAGCTTGCCCGATACAGACGGCTTGCCTTTATCTGCGGACGATACGAAGGAGTAGACGAACGGGTATCCGAACGCCTCGTGGACGAGGAATTGTCCATCGGCGATTATGTCCTGTCCGGCGGGGAAGCGGCGGCCCTCGTCATTATAGAAGCCCTCGCGCGCCTGATACCGGGGGTAGTGGGGAATCAGGAATCGATCTCGGGGGATACCTTCTCCGGGAATTCCCTGAAACATCCCCAGTATACGCGGCCCCGCGAATACCTGGGTATGCCCGTTCCCCCGGTGCTGGTTTCGGGAGATCACGGAAAGATCGATGAATGGAGGGCGAGCCAGTCGATCTCCAGGACGATGGAGCGCAGGCCGGATCTCGTCGATCCCGAGATCGTCACCCGGCCGCGGGACAAGGTCGCCGGACGCCCCGGGAAGGCCGCCGGCAAGAAGAAAAAGCCCGGGGGGGCAAAGGCTGTGCGGCCGTCGGAGCGTTCATGACGCATGGCCCTGGTCGGGGAGATATAAAAGGAAGAGGGGCGAGCTGGGCGAGGGCCGTTGTGGGTGATCTGTTCGTCGGGCTGGTACACTATCCGGTGACCAATAAACGTGGGGACGTGGTCGCGACGGCCGTCACAAATCTCGATATCCATGATATCGCGAGGGCGGCGGAGACGTACGGGGTTTCACGCTTCTTTATCATCAACCCGATGCCGTCTCAGAAGCGGCTGGTCGAACGCATCGTAGATCATTGGATCGCCGGATACGGGATGACGTATAATCCCGACCGAGGCCGGGCCCTGGCAACGGTATCGGTCGCCGATAGCCTCGACGACGCGATACACTCCATCGTCGAGGCAACCGGCAGAGAGCCAACCGTCGTGGGGACGTCGGCCCGGGGTGGAGGAAAGACGGTGGGATATCACGCGCTCAGGACCATGATCCAGGAGGATCACACGCCCTACCTGCTGCTCTTCGGAACGGGGTGGGGGATGACCGAGCAAGTCAAGGATGTATGCACCTATATGGTGGAACCGATACGGGGTCCCGGCGACTATCAGCACCTTTCGGTGCGATCGGCGGCGGCCGTCGTGCTGGATAGACTCAGAGGAAGAACGGATGAGAGGAGTATGTCATGAATAAACTGGAAGCGATTGAAAAGGAACAGATGCGGATGGACATTCCGCGCTTCGACGTGGGGGATACCGTAAAGGTTCACGTGAAGATCAAGGAAGGTGAAAAAGAGCGGATTCAGGTATTCGAGGGAACGGTCATCAAGAAGACCGGAGGCCTCACCCGCGCGTCGTTCACCGTCAGGAAGATCTCCTACGCGGTGGGGGTGGAGCGTATATTCCCCCTTCATTCTCCGGTCATCGAAAAGGTCGATGTGATGACAAAGGGGAAAGTGCGAAGGGCTAAACTCTACTACCTGAGAAAAAGGAAAGGCAAAGCCGCCAGGGTCAAGGAACAGAGGAACTTCTAGCACACCCATCGGGAAAAAGAGGTCATCCCCATGATTCTGTTGGACCTGGTGATCGTGGGAGTGGGTCGGTTTGCTCAACCCACCAGGTTTTCCTTCCATAAAGGGTACACGGTGGTCTTCGGACTGAACGAGACCGGCAAGACCACCTTTGCCCACGCAGTTATGGCTGTCTTTTTCCCTGAAGTATACAGTCGGGCGCAGGACTTTATAAACTGGCAGCTCACCGGGACCTCCCGCGCCTACGTCACCGTCAAGGAAGGCAACGACGTATATCGCCTCACGCGGGATTTCTCCCAGAAGCTCTCCAATCTCGCCAGATACATGCCGGACAAGAAGACCTTTGCCCTGGTCACCAAGGACGAGAAGGAGATCGGAGAATTCCTGTTCGAGAAGCTCGGTCTCTTCGACGAGGAGATCTACTCCAGCGTCTTCTATTCCGATTTTGTTCATCTGCCTTCTACCAATCCCTTCGGCGTCGTCGGCCTTGTCCCCCGTCCCAACCCCTCGGCGTCGCCGGCGGCATCCGCGTCGGCCGGTTCCGGCGAAGGGGATGACGAAGACCCCGACTCTCTCAAGGAGCGACTCGATACGCTCAAGCAGGAGATCGCGCGGGGCAAAGAGATCGACCAGACCCAGGTTGATCTGGATGAGTTCAACACGAGAGTCTACGAGATCCAGTCGAAACTGAAAGAGGTTCGCGAGATAGAGGCCAAGCTCGCCGAGATCAACGCCTTTTTCGACCGATCCAAGGCACTCGGAGATATCGCCGGCATCAAGAGCCGTACGGATCGCTACATCGAATCGGAGCGGAGGAGGGATGGTCATATCAACGAGATCAAGAGCAGAAGGGGACAGGCCGAGGCCGAGCTCTCCAATTCCGCCGTTCCGAGCCTGAAAGACAATAAGTACCTCCTGCCCGGTGTGGGGATCGCCCTCGGGTGTATCATGGTGACGTTTCTGAGGCCTACGATTGCCGGTTTTCTGCCGGACGACTATGAGAAGATCATAAATCTCGTATTCACCTTGGTCAATTTCGGGATCCTTATCGGCCTGGGGCTGGCCGCCTGGGGGGTCTGGCAGTTCATCAACGCGCAGAACCACATCCAGAGCCTCAGGTCGACGATGAGCGAGGCGGACACCGATATCCGCCAGATACAGGGCAAATTCGAGTCGGAGACGAAAGACTTCAGGGACGTCATGCGCACGCTCGGCACCGGCAGTATCGAAGACCTCAAGGCAAAGCTTGCCGGCGTCCAACAGATGGAGGCAAAGAAGAAGGCGTTGGAACAGCGGCGTCAGCAGCTCGTGAAAGAACACAACGTCGCGGCCCTTACCAACGACGAGGCCGCCGCCAAGAAGAAGGTCGAGGAGCTTGAGTCCCAGCTCGAGTCCCTGGGGGCGCTCGGCTACACGCATCAGGAGATGAAGGACGAGATCAAGCGGATCGAGGCGGTCCTCAAGAAGAAGGGGATCCAGATAGCTCCTTTCGAAGAAGGCAAGGCGGGCGCGGCCAAGGCATTCGGGCAGGATCGAAAACCCTCCCGCTTCCCGGAGGATCACTTCTCGCGCCTGATCGCGGTCGCGACGGAGCTGGTGCAGAAGGGACGCATGGAGCCGTTGAGCGAGCTCCAGAAAAACTTCGACAAATATATCCAGACTCTCTCGAACAACAACTACGCGCGCTCGAGCATCAGCAAGGACGGCGTCATCAAGTTTCTGCGGGGGGATAACCTTATGCGTGTCGGGCTGGAGAGCATGTCGCCGGCCGCAAAAGACAGCATGTACTTTTCCCTCAAGTTCGCGCTCATCGACTCGGTCATCGCCAAGAAGGCGCTGCCGATCATCTTCGACGATCCATTTCTCCTGTTTGACGACAAAAGGCTCTCGACCGTGCTCACGATGCTCAAGGAGCTCTCCGCAAAGACGCAGGTCGTCCTCCTCACCTCAAAGCAGGCGGCCCTCAAGGGTGCCGACCAATCTTTTCAGATAAAGTAGTTTATGCTGTTTCAATTTGACGACCAGTTCTATGCCGCGGGGGTCAATTCCCTCTGCGGGGTGGACGAGGCCGGTCGGGGGCCGCTCGCCGGGCCGGTTGTCGCCGCCGCGGTGGTATTGCCCAGGGGGCTCAGACTTGCGGGCATCAGGGACTCGAAAGAGCTGACGCCGCAGAAGCGGGATATCTTCTACGATTTGATCACTGCAAACGCGGTCGCATGGGAAGTCACGGCGGTCGATCATGACACGATAGATCGGATCAATATCTTCCAGGCCTCGCTCCTGGCCATGGAGCGGTCGGTGCGGGGTCTCGGGTCGGCCTGCGACCTCGTCCTGGTGGACGGGAGGCACGGGCTGGGCGGTGATATCCCGTGTATGGCGCTGGTGGGAGGTGACAGACGATCGGCCCATATCGCGGCCGCGTCCATTGTGGCAAAGGTCACGCGGGATCGGATGATGGCGGGATATCACGGCACCTACCCGCGCTATAATTTCGCCCGTAACAAGGGATACGGGACGGCCGAGCATCTGGCGGCGCTCAAGCGATACGGTCCCTGTCTCATCCATCGCAGGACCTTTTCAGGGGTCAGGGAGACGATCGATGAAGCGGGATAAAGAGGGGAGGCTCGGAGAGCGGATCGCCCGATGGCGGCTTGTCCTTTCCGGCTACCGGATCGTCGAGACAAACTTCCGCACCCGGTACGGTGAAATCGATATCGTGGCCAGGGACGGGCAGGATCTCGTGTTCGTGGAGGTCAAGACGAAACGGTCCAAGGAGTACGGCCCGCCGGAGGAGGCCGTTGACGAAAGAAAGCGCCGGCAGATCTCGAAGATGGCGCTCATGTACCTGACAACCAGGGGCGGGGACGATGATGCGGCGTGCCGCTTTGACGTGGTGACGGTCGATCTCTCGGGGATGCTGCCCCGCATCCGGATCATCCCCAATGCCTTCGAGGCCTCGGAGTGATCCGCTGAGCCCGTCATGACTCGCCACCGGGTTTCAGAGAAAGCCGCTCTCTCAGACTGCCCTCGTGAAGGAGAAACCCTCAACCCACCACGACCGTTCCGTCTTCATGGATCTCAACCGACATCCCGGACTGCACGTAGCCAAGAAAATCTTCCCCGAGTCCATCGATGGTGACGATCCGCTTTTTTCCCCATACATCGGTCAGCACCACACCGGCCCAGGCAAGCGAGTCGATCGCTTCCGAAAAGAGAAAGGCGCGCGGTGCGAGATTGAGCCGCGCGGCGGTCATGATAGTCAGACCTCCCATGGTCGACCCGATGGTCTGGGGCAGGCAGATCACCTTATCGGTGAGGTCCTTCTTGTAGAGGTCGCGGTTATTCTGATCGGAGCAGATCGCCCGCTTGGAGCGCATGATAGCACCCTTCATATAGGACGCGAGGGTATTAAAACCTTCCCTCGTGACAACGGCGTCGCCGGTTACCGTCCCGGGCAGCAGCGGCCTGCCTTTGAATGTCTTGCTCATATCGATGGTCCCCCTCTTTCCCTATCCCGATATCATGTCAAGCACGGCCCCATCGTCAAGAAACCGGGCTGTTGTATAGGTTCGCAGCTTGTTGGAGTTGGTGATGGTCGGTTTTCGGGCAGACAGGGGATTGCTCATAAATGCCACCGGGCAGATGGAGGAAAGGAAGACCCTGTTTTCCCTGAGTCCTGTTACCAGGGGGATATCCCGTCCTATCTTTTCCACCACGGCCGGAGGTGCATTCAGTATCGTCTCGACGGCGGCGCGACGCCTTCCTTTTTTGCCCAGCTTTTCTCGTATCCTCTCAATCCACCATACCGTCTGCTCGAAAGAGAGGTGGGGGCAGCCGATGAGACACCTCACGGGGGTGCTGTCAGCCTTTTTCCAGAGCACCGGGTATGAGGACGTGACCCTCGCTATCTCGTCATCATCGATGACGTAGGTCCGGTAGCCACGGCTCAGCAGCGATCTACCGCTCTCCTTCGCTTCCGGGGTGACGTTTTCTACGTGAAAGAGCCCGACGGCGCCGTTTGAGGCCGACGCGGCGCCCATATCCTTCAGGTAATCCCGGACCTGGGCCCCGCTCTTCTTGTCCATCCGGGCGTCGAGCCCGACGACGTAGGGTACTCCATCCATTACCCGCATTCCGACGGCCGAGCCCAGGAGTTGGGGATTCGGGAGTGTAGCGGTGGCAAGTTCGACGAGCCAGGTTGCTTTCCGCCCTTCGTCGGTCAAAAGCCCGTACAGGGGGGCCTTCCCGATGATGTTCATCAATACGTCTATTCCGGCGGAGTTTCTGTTCGTCCGCGCGCCGAGCATCGAATTGGCGAATGCGACCGCCGAGGATTCCGACCAGGCAAGGAGTTCCCCCTTCCCGGGTATATTCCCGATTTCCGGCAGATAACAGGCGCAGGAGAAGGCCTGTCCGTTTGCCAGGCCCAGCTTCCTCAGCTGTCCTTCGAGCCGCGGCTGGGATCGGTAGATGACTTTCGAAAGGAGCTTTTCCAGGAAGGAGTAGGGGATTGCCTCAAAGTCGTAGGTCCTGGGATTGGTGGTAAAGGGCTTGAGCGTCTTCAGTCCGTCGCCGATTATCTCGTCAAGTATCTCATAATAGGGGGTGATGATCGATGCCCCAAATGACATCGCAAAGTGAGGAGCACCCTCTATCGATACCAGTCTCTCTGCCCCGAACGCCTCTCCATACAGGACCACCGATCTGAGGATCTTCTGGATCACGGCGCCGCCTTCTCCGCCCAGCAGACTCTCCTCGTCCGGCGTAAGGATGAGACCTCTCTTTTTCATACTCAGTCACCCGCCGTCATCTGTCGGTTCAGCACCTTATTTCTTGCCTGAAGCGTCGTTCCCGGACAGATGCGATACGGCAAGCATAGTCCGAATTGCGGCAATACGTCAAGGGGGCAGCGATGCGAGGCCGACACGGCTCTGCGTGTGAGCAGGGCCGCCATTGTCGGGGATGTCCGGGCTCACAACTACTCTATAACCGCCCCGAAAAACCCTCGCCGTACACGGGAATCTGCCATTCTATCGCGCGCACCCGGCGCGCGGTCAGACACCTCAGGACCCGCCGTAGCCGACGGTTACCTTTTCCCCCTCCACGATCACCGGAACATTCCGCTTACCCTTGGAGTGGACGAGCATCTCGCTCAACCGCTTCGGGTCCCTATCGACATCGTAGTATGTCGCGCGATCTCCGAAGGCCGCCCTGGCCTTATCGGTGTAGGGTCAGCCGCTCTTGCCGTAGATAAGTATTGTATCGCCCATTGGTTACCTCCTCACGTATCGGGGATTGGATAGCCTCAAGCCCGGCAATCCGCCTCCGGACAGGTCTCAAAGCCGGAAGACCGGAGGCCGGCCGCTAAAGGTGCTTCTTCAACCAGTCGATCACGTCCTTATAGACCTGTGTTCGGTTGGTCTCATTGAGCATCTCGTGGCGTCCGTCGGGATAGATTTTCATCGTCACGTCCGCCATGCCGGCCTTCTTCAGGGAATCATAGACCTCCTTGACCCCCTTCGTGTCGTTGCCCACCGGGTCTTTTTCCCCGGAGAAAAGATAAACGGGAAGCTTCTTGGGGACCCTGCCGAGGTAGTCCGGCCGATAAAGGGAGCCAAGCCCCTTGAGGAAATCGACCCAGAAGCCGGTAGAAAAGACGCCGCCGCAGTAGGGGTCGGCGACGTATTTGTCCACTTCCGCGTTGTCTCTGGAGAGCCAGTCGAAGTCCGTACGGTTGGGCTTGAAGGGCTTGTTGAACGCGCCGAAGGACAGCGAGGTCAAGAGCGGGCTCTTGGCCTTGCCTCCCTTGATCTTCTTCTCCAATCGGGCCACAAGAAGGCCGACCTTACCCAGGAGGCCGGGGTTTCCGCCGGTCCCGGAAAGGACGACCCCCTTGATCTCGTTGCCCCACCGGGCGATATAGTTGCGTGATATGAACGAGCCCATGCTGTGTCCGAAGAGGAATACGGGGATGCCCGGATGCTCCTTCTTGATGTGCTCGGTCAGCCGGTGCAGGTCGTCCACGACCAGGTCCCACCCGTCCTTTTCGGCGATCCAGCCGACGGCCTCAACGGAGCCCGCGGTCTTGCCGTGGCCCCGCTGGTCGGGGGCATAGACCGCAAAGCCCGCCTCCGTCAGCGCCCCTGCGAACCTCTCGTAACGGGCCGCGTGTTCGGCCATGCCGTGGGAGATCTGGACGGCCGCCACACTCTTCGAGTCGGGAAGCCAGGAGTAGACAAATACCTTGGCGCCGTCTCTGCCCTTCATGGTAAAAGTCTTAGATTTCATAATGATTCCCCCTTATCACACGCAATTAATAGAAGCCCCATGAGACCGTTGATACCGCCGAACTTTCGCATCGATCCGGACCGTATCGGAGGAGTCCCGGCGTCCTGAAATGATATCACAAAGAGATCGATAAATCCACGCGGATATTGGACGCGGACGGGGATGCTGGAACATGACGGTGACGCGGGGTGCCGCGGGTAAACCTGGTATGCGTGTCGTTATGTCAGGCGATGGGCTCCTCGTTGGAGATTACCCGGATTCCCGCCCCGACCAGCAGGGCCGTCATAACTCCCATTCCGGGGACCCTGTCCGTGCCGACGTACACCTCGCGGACGCCGCACGAAGGGCTGCGCTCTTTGAGGATGGCCGCATTGACCCCCTTCTGCCGGGCGATCGAAAACGCCTCGCGCGCCCCCAGGATGAACGATTCGGTCAGGTCAATTCCATACTCGGCCAGGATCCGGGCCGTGCCGGCGAACACAGCTCGCCCGTCTCCCCCTTCAAACCGGCATGCGGCACGTGGAACCCCCAGGCCGCCGAGGAGCTCGGGGCATACCGATACGAAGTGCCGGTCGCTCAGGAACGCGGCGATCGTCTCGGAATAGGAATTGGCGCCGTCATAGCGGCAGTTGATTCCGATGAGACAGGCGCTGACCAGGTAAATCATTCGAATATCTCGAGGGGCGGATTTGTGCGGGCGAAACCTTCCAGGGTGCCGGCCCGCGCAATCACGACCTTCTTGTCGACGACCGAGACTCTTCCCTGGGCAAAGAACTGGATAACCTGAGGGTATATCCGGTGTTCCTGGGCCAGAATCCGTGCCTTGAGGGCCTCGACGTCGTCGCCCGGCAGGAGGGGCACCACCGCCTGCATAATGATGGGACCGGTATCCACCCCCTCGTCGACGAAGTGGATCGTGCATCCGGTAAACTTCACCCCGTAGTCGAAGGCGTCGGCCTGTCCGTGGGTGCCGGGAAACGACGGAAGGAGCGCCGGGTGGATGTTGATGACCCGCTGCGGGAATCGCCGAAGAAACCCGGGAGTGAGCAGGCGCATGAAGCCGGCCAGGCAAATGAGGTCAACGGGGTTCTTCTCGAGGACACCCAGGATCGCCGCCTCGAACTCCTGCCGGCTCGGGTAGCCCCGGTGATTGACGACGACACCGGGGATGCCGTGTTTTGAGGCGCGCACCAGACCGTAGGCATCCGGCTCGTTGGAGAGGACGAGCGCTATCTTCGCGTCGACCCGGCGCTGCTCGATGCTGTCGATAATTGACTGAAGATTGGACCCGCTGCCGGAGATGAAAACGGCGATGGTAAACATAGTCAGTGTCCTGTCGGCGTCACGATACGAACGAGACCGCGGGCTCGCCTTCTTCGCGCCTCTGGATGTTGCCGATAACGACGGGCTTCTCGCCCATTATCCTGAGGATCTTCAGAGCTCGGTCGGCGGTTCGCTCACGCACGATGACGGCAAGTCCGATGCCGTTGTTGAAGGTTCGCATCATTTCGGTCGGGTCGACGGACCCGGCCCGTTGGAGGAAGGCAAAGATCGGTGGGGCCTCCCAGGACCGACGGTCAAGGCGTGCCGAGAGGCCTTCGGGGAGGAGCCTGTCGATGTTATCGATGAGCCCTCCGCCGGTTATATGCGCGATGGCAGTTATCGTAACCTTGCCGAGGAGCGCCCTGACGGCCTTGACGTAGATCCGGGTCGGGGCCAGCAGCTCTTCCCCGATGCTCTTTTCCAGCCCCTCGACGCCGTCGGTCGGTTTGAGTCCGAGGGTATCGAAGACGATCTTACGGGCAAGGGAATAGCCGTTGCTGTGGAGCCCTGACGAGGGTATGCCGATGATAACGTCTCCCTTCTTAATTGCGCCTCCGTCGATGATCGATCGTTTGTCGACGATCCCCACGGCAAAGCCGGCCAGGTCGTACGTGCCCTCGGGATAAAATCCGGGCATCTCGGCGGTCTCCCCGCCGATCAGCGCGCAGCCCGCTTCCCGGCACCCGGCGGCGATCCCGGAGACGACGGAGGCCAGGACATTCTCTTCGATTTTTCCCGTCGCGATGTAGTCCAGGAAGAAGAGGGGCAGTGCCCCCGTCACGATGATGTCGTTGACGGACATGGCCACCAGATCGATACCGATCGTGTCGTGGATCCCCATCATCTGGGCGATGGCGACCTTGGTCCCCACGCCGTCCGTGGACGAGACGAGGACCGGCTCCTTCATGCCGGTGATATTCGGGCGAAAGAATCCGCCGAATCCGCCGATCCCTCCGAGGACCCCCTTTGTACGGGTCGACTCGACTTCCTGTTTGATCATCTTGACGAAGAGGTTTCCCTTGTCGATATCGACGCCGGAGTCCTTATAGGTGATGCCCATACAGCCGTCCGCCCTTTGATGGAATGATAATTAATTCTTATCAAATTAAGAGACTAGTGTCAATATGGAGTTGCCCGCGGGCTCGTTTTTTGATATAAATATACAGTACCTCAACGGAAAAGCCCAATGCCTGAAGAACTCATCGAGCTGTCCGGACATATTATCGACTCTTTGATCCTTCCCCGGGTTCTCACCGAGATCATGGAGCGGGGCGGAAACTTCGACGTTGAAGAATTCCGCATGGGAAAACAGAAGACCGAGACCAGCTATGCCCGGATACGGGTCTTTGCGGACACCGACACGTCGCTTGCCGATATCCTCGATACGGTGCAGGGTCTGGGGGCGCAGGTCGCCCATGACCGCGAGGCCAAATGGGAGGAAGCGCCGTCGGACGGGGTCTTTCCCGAAGGCTTCTACTCCACGACGAACCTTACCACGCACGTGTTTTTCGAGGGGCGGTGGGAAGAGGTTGCAAACCCGGAGATGGATTGCGGCATCCTGCTCGATTTCGGTGCGGGGGATGCGCGCACCGTTCCCATCGGGGAGGTCAAGAAGGGAGATAAGCTCGTCGTCGGACACGACGGGATCAGGGTCGTTCCTCTCGAACGGTCGCGGGAGCGCGAGATCTTTGAGTTCATGGGCTCGGGGGTCTCGTCGGAAAAACCGAAGGGGGAGCTGATCAAGAAGATCGGGCTGGAAATGGTCGCCGCCAGGCAGGCCGGTAAGAAGATCCTCGTGGTGGCGGGACCCGCGGTTATCCATACGGGGGCGGGCAAGTACCTCTCCCGGATTATCGACAGGGGGTTCGTAGACGTCCTTTTTTCGGGCAACGCGCTGGCCGTCCACGACATCGAATATGCCCTGTACGGGACATCGCTGGGGTTCTATCTCGACCGGGGGGTTTCGGCCGCCGGCGGCCACGAGCATCACCTCAGGGCCATCAATACCATACGCCGACTGGGGGGGATCCGAAACGCGATCGATCAGGGGGTGCTGACCTCGGGAGTGATGTATTCCCTGATAAAAAAGGACGTCCCGTTTGTCCTGGCGGGATCCATCCGGGACGACGGACCGCTGCCGGAGGTCATCACCGATACCCAGCAGGCCCAGGCCGAGATGAGGAGACTGTCGCGGGGGGTAGGGCTGGCGATTATGATTGCATCGACCCTGCATTCGGTGGCTACCGGAAATCTCCTGCCGGCGTACGTCAGGACGGTGGCCGTTGACATCAACCCGGCCGTGGCGACCAAGCTTTCCGACCGGGGTTCTTTCCAGGCCCTCGGGATCGTCACCGACAGCGAGTCGTTTCTCCGGGAACTCGCCCGCGCCCTGCAGGATATCCCTTAACGTACCAGAGGATGAAAACTCGAGCCATGATCGATCTGAGAAGCGATACCATAACCAAACCAACCGAAATGATGCGCCGGGCGATATTCGAGGCCGAGGTGGGAGACGACGTCTTCTACGAGGACCCAACGGTCAACCGGCTCCAGGAACGGGTGGCCGCGCTCCTCGGCAAGGAGCGGGCCCTTTGGGTGGCATCCGGCACCATGGGAAACCTCCTTTCCGTCAAGGCGCTCACCAACCCGGGGGAAGAGGTGATCCTGGAGGCCGAGAGCCACGTCTTCATCTACGAAGCGGCCGGCTCGGCCGTCCTGTCGGGCGTACAGCTCAGACCGATTCCGGGCAGGCGAGGGCTCATCACCCGTCAGCAGGTGGAGGCGGCTATCCGGCCGCCGGATGTCCACCAGCCGAGGAGTTCGCTGGTCGTGATCGAGAACACCCACAACCGCGCCGGAGGAGCCATCATCCCGCTGGCCGAGATCGAGCGGATCAGGGAGCTCTGCTTTGAGCGGGGGATCTCCATGCACATGGACGGCGCGCGGCTCCTCAACGCCGCGGTCGCCTCGGGAATCCAGGCCAGCCAATACGCAAAATATTTCGACACCGTGACAATCTGTTTCTCCAAGGGGCTGGGCGCGCCGATGGGCTCGATGATTGCCGGAGACGGGGCCGTGATCGAGCGGGTCCACCGCTATCGCAAGATGGTGGGAGGGGGACAGCGCCAGGTAGGGATAGCGGCCGCCGCCGCGCTTTATGCCGTCGATCATCATATCGAGCGGCTTGCAGAGGACCACGCCAACGCGAAACGGCTGGCCGCGGCGCTTTCCCGGCTGCCCGGCGTTGTCATCACACCCGACGATGTGGACACCAATATCGTCATCTTCGAGGTCGACCCGGGTCGGATGTCTCCCGTGGACGTCGTCATCGAGATGGGCAAGCACGGGGTCCTGATGTTTCCCTTCGGTCCCACGAAGGTCAGGTGCGTCACTCATCTGGACGTTTCAACGGACGATATTGACGCTGCGATCGAGGCGTTCGGCGAGGTATTCAAGAAAACCCGATGACCGTCTCGGAAAACGACACGCGTGCCTACCATCTGAGCGACCGGGCCAGCCTCGGGTGGGAGCAGACCGTCAGCGAAAGTCTGAGAGACCCGGCTTCTCCCTACGCGGAGGCGCTGGAAATCAGACGGGCCTACGGCGACGTGGTCGGTGACCTCCTGGAAAGCCGCGGGATGATGCGGGACGGTTTTCGGGTCCTGGAGGTGGGGGGAGGGTACGGCAGCCTGGCCGTGAGAATCCTCTCGCCGGTTTGGCGGCGTCGCCATGACGCTGGTGGACATCAGCCCGATCTTCAGCGCGCGCCAGCGCGAGGCGCTGTCGCCCTTCGGGGATCGGGCCACGGTCATCCAGGCCGACGTATTCGAATACCTTGCCCGGTCCGATCAGTTTGACCTGATTATATCGAACGAAAACATGGCCGACTTTCCGGCATTGGTCGATATCCCCCGGGGCCTGCTGATCGATTACATGGGGCGGCCGGCCTCCTTCCAAAAAAACAATACGCAGCAGAAAGCCTATCTCAAAGAGGCGCGGGACTTCCTGTTGGCGCTCGGTATAGACCCGGCCGACGCCCCCGACGCTATCAACCTCAACACGGGCGCGGTCCGATTCGTCAGGATGGCCATGGAAAAGAGTGATCGCCTGTTTATGGTCGAGCACTCATCCGACTGGTCGCTCCCGGGGACCATGGCCGATCTCCTCAGGGATTCCCGGACGGACTTCTGGCCGAAAAAGGTCATCCTCTTTTCCCATAACGAGGTAACGATCCGTTTCGAACACCTCACGCGCCTGCTCGCCAACGAGGGGATCGGCTGGGAAGGCGGCCGGTTAATGGACCTCCTGGGTGTCAGGAGCGACGCCGAGATCCGGTATATCCTCCTTTCGGGCTCAATCCAGACGCAGAGCCACGAGATCATCGGAGAATTTATCGACCACGTTAAGGAGTACCAATGGCTCTTGGCCCACCGGTAGCGCCCAAACCCGCTGCCACGGTCCTTCTCGTGCGGGGAGGCCGAGCCGGACGGGAGGTCTTTCTCACCCAGAGGCCTAAATCCATGGCCTTTCTGGGGGGATACTATGTCTTTCCCGGCGGCAGTGTAGACGCCGCCGACCTGACCGCCCGGGCGACGGGCAGGGTTGTCGGCGTGGACCCGGATGACCTCGAAACAATGGGGCAGGATGGGCCCGACCCTCTCGGATTCTATACGGCGGCCGTCCGGGAGCTCTTCGAGGAGTCGGGGGTGCTGCTATTGTGTGATGAGGCCGAAAGGGTCGTGACCGGGCCGCTTGCTCGGGAGCTGGCCGAGCTGATCGGCCACAACGGCGCCTCGTTTCTCGATGAAGTGGTTGCCCGCGACCTCTTCTTCGCGGGTCATCGGCTCAAGTTCCTGCAGCGCTTTACCACGCCGGCGTTCTCCCCCATACGTTTTCATACGGTCTTTTTTCTGGCGGAGCTGCCCGATGGACAGGAGGCGGGGGTACAAAGCCCTGAGGTCGAGCGATCGCTCTGGATAGCGCCCGCGGAAGCGCTCGAAAAAAACCGATCGGGCGAGTTTGCGATGATTCCTCCAACGCTGGCGGCGCTGCACAGGGTCATGGGCCCGTAACGTGCCGGGAATCGCTGCGGGGAACCTGCCGCCGGGCCTTGTTTTTCCATTTGCCTTGACAATATAGGGGGCCTGTGGTAGCTTCATCCATCGTAGTGTCCCGATTCATTCCTGGGAAGGATTACAGATGATCATCGTTGCTGAAAGGCTCAATGCCGCCCGCAAGTCGGTGCGGGAGGCCATTGAAAAGAAAGACGAAGCTCCTTATCATCAAGGAGGCGACCGAGCAGGCTGCGGCGGGGGCCGATATCATCGACGTGAACGCCGGCGCCCACCCGGATCGAGAAGAAACCGATATGACCTGGATGATCGACCTTGTCCAGGGGGCGGTGGATACCCGCATCTCCCTGGACAGCTCCAGCAGCTCGGTGATCCTCAAGAATATCCACAAGCTTGCCAAGACGCCGATGATCAACTCGGTATCACTGGAAACAAAGAAACTTGACGAGATGCGGCCCGCTCTGACGGAGCGGGAGGCCGATATCGTCGCGCTCTGCATGGACGATACGGGGCTTCCCAAGAGCGCCGATCAGGCCTACGACAACGCCGTGCGGATGGTCAAGACGCTGGAAGGACTCGGGATAGCGCGCGAGCATATTTTCCTCGATCCGCTCGTCCAGACCATCAGCGCCGATCATACCAAGGCCTTGATGGTGCTTGAGACGATCGGCCGCATCAGGGCCGACATCCAGGGCGTCCACATAATCTGCGGGCTCTCCAACATCTCCTACGGCATGCCCGAGCGTTTCCTTATCAATCGGACATTCCTGACGCTCGCGGCGGGCGCGGGGCTGGACGCGGCCATCATCGATCCTCTCGATAAGAGGCTCACGACGGCGGTCGCCGTCACGGAAATGCTCCTCGGCAAAGACCCTTACAGCAAGAGCTATCTTACCCAGTATAGAAAAGGTACTATTATCCCGTAATTCCAAGAAGGAGTGCAAAGACCATGAAGGAATCCGTACGGATGGTAAAAGAGGCGATCGTGGATCTGGATCTCGATAATATCCAGGGTCTGATCAAGAAGTCCCTCGACGAGGGCGTCGATCCGTGGATCATCATCAAGGAAGGGATGGGAGGAGGGATGACGGTGGTTGGCGAGCGCTTCGAGAGCGGCGAATACTTCCTGGCCGACCTGATACTGGCCGGCGAGGTGATGAAGGAGGGGATGGCCGTTCTCAATGAAAAGATAGATAAGAAGGACGCGGGTAAGAAGGGCACCGTGGTACTGGCAACGGTCAAGGGCGATATCCACGATATCGGAAAGAACATCGTGGGGATGATGCTGTCGGCCTCGGACTATACCATCGTCGATCTGGGTGTGGACGTTCCCGAGGACAAGATCGTGGCGGCGGTCAGGGACAGCAAGGCCCCGGCCCTCGGCCTCTCGATCCTCCTGACCACCATGATCGGAAGCATCAAGGACACGGTCGACGCACTGACGGAAGCGGGACTTCGGGATAAAGTGAAAATCGTCATCGGCGGGGCATGCACCTCCGAGAAGCTTGCCAAGGAGATGGGCGTTGACGCCTACGGGGAAGACGCGGTAAAGGCCGTCAAGGTCTTCCAGAATGTCCTCTCTGCCTAATAAGTCTGGAGCCGATAACGGGGCGTTACCACTCCCCTGATTGACCAACGGGGTCACCGGTCGCAGGCGACACCTCGGGTTGTTGGCCGAGGCGCAAGACGGCCGGCCACACGGCCGTGGGTATGCCCTTAGGCGGAGTGAGGCGCCCCGAATCCGGGACGCATTCGCCCGCCGGCGCCTGAATGCAATCGACACAGAGAGCCGCGTATCGATCATCGGATCGGCGCGGCTTTTTTCGTGAGTCGATCCTATCGAACGAGGGGAATCGATCGCCGGCCGTCGCGGGCGGTCGAGGAAATGGAGCCGGACAGGAAGGCAGATATCCATCCGTTCTTCGGGGAAGAGAAGCACTTGCGGTTTTTAGGTGTCTGAATATGCGGAAGCTCAGTTTCGCAGCACGTCGATGACGAGGCGGTGGGGGCCGGCCAGGCAGAATATCTTGTACTCCGCCTTCTTTTCGAGATCGAGCACCACCCGCACAACCCCGTCTTTCGTCGTGGACCAGCGGATTCGTGAAACGAGGCCGTCCTTGACCGTGAGGGGGGAGTAGAGCCCTGAAGCCAGGCGCGCCCCGATCAGGTCGATGTAGATGCGGGGCGGCTTCCCGCCGGCCGCGTCCGGGGGGAGTGCGGCGTCCTCGAACGAGACCGCCGCGTCCATCTCGACTACGATGCGGGTATGGGTGCCGTCGGTAAAATAGCGGATCTTATTGAGGGATACCCGCGAGAGGGCCGGACCGGCGCCCGTCTTCGCGGCATCCTTCTTCACGCCATTCGTATCCTTCTTCACGACCTCTTTTGGCGTCTTGCCGGCCCCGCCCGCTCCGTCGTCTTTCAGGGCCGTTTTGCGCCCGGGGAACTTCTCGGGGTCAGGCTTTGCCGTTGCGACGCAGACGAGGCTGCTATCTTTCTTCTGAGACTCGATCTCCTCTATATTTTTCTTGGCGTCGGCAGCAAGCTCGTGGCGAGGGTACGTCTTAATGAATTTCTTGAAGGTATCCTCAGCGCGATAGAGCTCGCCCAGGGTGATTGAATAATTAAACATTTCGCGCCAGATACATCCCTCGGCGAACAGGGCCCGGGGGGCCTCTTCGGAGTTCGGGTAACCCTTCACGACCCGATCGAAGGCGTTGATGACCTCAAGCCACATCGCCTTGGACGAGCGCCGTTTCTCCGATTTCAGAAGCGTTTCATATTTATTTTGCGCGGATTCCAGTATCTCGCGAGAGGTTTCGGCCTGAGAGGTGGCGGCCACCGCAAGGAAGAACACCGAGGAGAGGAGGAGGGTACACAAGATCCTGCCTTTCATTTCCATTCAGCCCGCCCTTGATACGACTTTATAAGATATTATGCTGAATTATGATAAGTTATGATCTAGATATAGAAATGTATAGATAATTATGCTTAAAATATATATTATAAAATATCGGATGTCAAGGTTTTTATTCCTTCTTGCCTTTGCGGGGGGGTTCTGCTAAAATCTAAAAATAACAGCCTTCTGATCCCAATGGATTTCGTCTGACAGCTTTCGGTTATTGCGGAGGAGGAAAAAGGAACATGAGAGAGATCAGAACAATCTTGCTTCCGGTCGATTTCTCGGATTCATCGGAATTGCTGGCCGAATACGCCCTGACGTTCGGGACCCGCTTTTCGGCCAAGGTCTACGTGCTGCACGTAGTGTCGAGCCTCGAGGACTATACGGGGCTCTATGTCCCCCACATCTCACTCGAAACGGTAATGACGGAGATCTACCATTCCGCCAAGAAGAGCCTTAACGATTTCTGTCTCAGGTATTTCGAGGGACACATCCAATACGAGTCGATACTGGCCAAGGGTGACGCGTACCGTGAGATCCTGAAAACCGCCGAAGAGAAGAAGGCCGACGTTATCATCATGGGAACCCACGGGAGGTCAGGGCTGGATCATCTCATCTTCGGAAGCACTATCGAGCGGGTTCTTCGCGGGGCCGAGTGCCCGGTTCTGACGGTCAGAGTGGCGAGGTAGCGCGGTTGCTCGATTCCGCTATCCTGATATCCTTCGGTACGCTGTTCATACTTGCCCTGTTATTTCAATATATCCAGGGCTATAACGATTCGGGATCGATCATCGCCACAATGGTATATACGGGGGCCCTTGAGGCGGGACAGGCCCTTGTCCTGGTGGCTTTTTTTGAGTTCGTCGGTGCGCTCCTTCTGGGGACGGCGGTTGCCCTTACCTTCGCCCGGGGGATCGTCGTGCCGGAGCGTCTGGATATGCTGGCCATCCTGTCCGCGCTTATTTCGGCGCTCATCTGGAACGTAGGCGCCGGGATTCGGGGGATACCGACCAGCTCGACCCACGCCCTGATCGGCGGTCTCATGGGGGGAGTTCTCATCTCGGCGGGACCGGGCGCACTGCGCTGGATACCCATCACGGAACTGCTGCTGGCCCTCCTGATATCGCCGTTTCTGGGGCTTCTCTTCGGATACCTGCTGACAAAAGGCGTGTTACGGATTTTCGGCTCCCAATCACCCGATGCGGTCGGCAGGGTCTTCGGGAAGTCCCAGATCTTCAGTTCCTCGGCTATCGCGCTGGCATACGGGGCTAACGATGCCCAGAAGACGATGGGGATAGTGACGCTCGGCCTGATCATCATGTATCGCCTCTATCCCCACGAGATAGCTCTCTTCTACCACGGCGGCCTGGACGCGTACGTCCCGTTCTGGGTGAAGGTATCGTGCGCCGCCGCCGTATCCGTCGGTGTGCTGACGGGTGGCTATAGAACCATGAAGACGGTCGGCGCGAGAATCTATCGCGTTCGGTCCGTGCACGGTTTCTCGGCGCAGCTGACATCGGCGGCCATCGTCTATTCGTCGGCCCTATTCGGATTTCCGATGAGCACGACACAGGTTGTCTCGTCGTCGGTAGTCGGAGCGGGGGCGGCTCAGAGGATATCGGCCGTCAGGTGGAACGTAGTGGGCAGGATCATCTCAACCTGGGTCATCACGTTCCCATGCACGGCCGCGTTGAGCGGCGGTATCTATATCGCGATCAGGGAGATCCATGGGTATTTTTAGAAGAAAGGCCGATTTCTATGCGCTTCTCATGGACCAGTCCGAGAAAGTGCTCGAAGGGGTCAGGGCGCTGAAGACATACGCGGCAAACCAAAGCCCCGACCTGGCCGCGGCCGTGAGGGACCTTGAAAAAGAGGCGGACGAGCGGAGAAGGGTGCTGATCGCAGAGCTTAATCGGACGTTCGCCACACCGATCGACCGCGAAGACATCTTCCAGCTGTCACGGGCGCTTGACGACGTCATGGATTATGCAGAGAATACCGTCAGGGAGCTGAGCGCCTACGGGCTTTCACCCGACCACCATGCCAAAATAATGATCGAGATCATGATTCAGGCCTACGAAGAGCTGGTAAAGGCGATCAAGTATCTTAAACAATATCCAAAGATCGCCAATGACCACGCCGTGAGGGCAAAGAAACTTGAAAACGATATGGAACAGGCCTACCACAATGCCCTTTCCGATCTCTTCAAGGGCACGGACCCTATCTACATGCTCAAGATGCGGGAGATCTACCGTCACCTCTCCAACTGCGCGGACCGGGGCGACGAGGCCGCGAATATTATTCTGTCCATCGTCATGAAGTCCACATGACGTAGTCCGTATCGGGCCGGAGACGGAAAGTCTCGAGCCGAAACCGCGGAGGCTCTCAATCGTGAAAGGCAGCCGGAATAACCAGATCAACGCGCTCACCGCGGCCAACGAGCTGGAGATGAAGACGATGGGAATAGAGGACCTCGATGAGGTGATGGATATCGAGGAGACCTCCTTTCCGACCCCCTGGACGATGGGGATATTTATGCGGGAATTCGAGCTTGAATTCTCCTATCGGTACGTCTTTGAGCTGGGCGGGGGCGTGGCAGGGTATATCATCTTCTGGCTGATAGAGGGAGAGGTGCACATCATGAGCATCGCCGTGCGGAGAGACGCACGGAGGCTCGGCATCGGCAGCGAGATCCTCAAGCGCTCGCTCGCCGAGGCCAAGGAACTCGGGGGGAAATACGTCTTCCTGGAGGTGAGGGAAAACAACGGCGCGGCAATCGGTTTATATTCAAAGATGGGGTTTCGTGTCGTCTATAAACGCAGAGGCTATTACACCGATACCAAGGAAGACGCCCTCATCATGGTCCGGGATATCTGAGTCTATTGTATGGTCGGGAGGACGTCGATCCTCAGAAAGGGAGCGGCCTTTCGGTCTTTCAGATCCTTGATTTCTTTTTCCGTTTCGGGATACCGGGTCGCGAGGTAGTCGAGCAGCTCGTTCATCTTCTCCGGCGGCACACTGACCGCGCCGGCCCGGGCCTCGTCCGTGAGAGACTCCGTGTTCGGAGTCGCATCCTCTTTCCCTTTTTCCTCTATTTTCTCCATCCTGCCTGCCGTCACCGTGCCCCCCAGGGATACCGCTTTATCCATGATTTCCTTTTTTGCCTTTGCCGGATCGTTGCGATAGACCAGAAGTATTGTCGGAAGCGGGGCTTCGTCGGTCGGGCAGTAGATATAGGTCGTTGATCCCATTGTGGCCGGCTCCTCCTTTTTGGTCGATGAAAGCAGGGCGTCGCGGGTGGGTGAAAGGACCTTTGAGACCTTTTCGGCGGTAACGCCGGCGGCGGTCATCACCCCCGAAGGGGAGGGGGCCGAGAAGAAGAATGTATCGTCCAGGTCGGGGGCGGGGAGGGATTTTTCACGAGCCGCGCCGGGTGATAAACGCTCGGTCTCTTTGTCCTCGACGGCTCCGGCTATGAGGGCCACGTCTTCGGAAGGGAGACTTCCCTTCTCCGGGGCGGCCGGTGCCGCGCCGAGCGCCACGGAAGCGGTCGGGCGTCCGGGTTCGTCGTGCGGTGCTACGGCCGTCTCCCGATCGGTGCCCACAACGGAAGGGAAGGAGATCAGAACGGCAAAGAGAAGGATGACCGACGCGGCAATGGCGCCGGCTTCAACGGGAAACCTCCGCCCGGGGAAAAAGACGATCCGAGCCGTCCGTTTGAGCAGCCCCTCCGATTTTATCGACTGCAGGACCCGCTTTTCAATGCCGGGGGGGGCCTGGGCACCCCGAACCATCCCGACCAGGTCGCTCAGACGCTCATGCCGGTAGACGTCGAGCTTGAGCTCGGGATGGCGGGAGATCGCCTTTTCGAGAAATCGATATTCCTCGTCGGTGAGCCGCCCGTCGTGGACGAGCGAGATGAGCATCTTTGCCCGTTTTAGGTCTCTGTCCATAGTCAAACGATCATGTGAAGTTGTCCTTCAGCCGGCAAAACAAGAATCTGCGCCGGGTTCCTTGCCGCGTGCGACAGGCAGCGGCCGCCTCTTTCCGTGAATGCGCCTGTCGTCACAGGTAATCTTTCATCATCTCTTTAAGGCGCTCACGTGCCCGGGAAAGGCGCGACTTGACCGTACCGAGGTTGATGGACAACACCTCGGCGATCTCTTCATAGTTCAGTCCCTCAAAGTCCTTGAGTACGATGATCTGTCGGTCATTATTCGAGAGCTGCTTGAAACACTCCATCATGATGCCGATCAGCTCTTTGTCCTGCGCATACTCCCCGGGGCTTGGCGTCCGTCCGGCAAGGCTCCATGAGCCGTCGCCGTCGGTGTTATCGGTCAGCTCGTCGCTCCTGAAATACCCCTTTCGGGAGAGGTAGCCGATCCGGTTCTTCGCATGGTTTACCGTGACGCGATAGAGCCAGGTGGAGAATTTCGACTCGCCCTTGAACCCCCCGATGTTCCGATAGACCGAGATGAAGATATCCTGCGTCAACTCTTCGGCGATGGCCCAGTTGCCCACGAAGCGCAAAGCCGTGTTGAAAACCCGGTCCTTGTAAAGCTTCATGAGGAAGGCGAAGGCGTCATGATCGCCCCTCTGGGTTGCGGCAATCAATTGGGCTTCGTTGGATCTATCCCACTCTTTCGGAGTCACGCATTATCCTGTATATTTGACCCAGAAGGGTCGGAAATGTTCCACTGCATGGTTCAGGCGTGTTCATCGAGGGCACGCTCTACCACCTGCAGGGTAATGTCGGCAAGGCCCAGTTTAGCGAGTCCGCGGGTGGTAAAAAATCGGACGTCGGCGGCGTCACTTGACGCCGAAAGCGTTCCACCGACCGGGACGGCGCGAAAGTCGATAAGGACATAATGGTATTTCACTCGACCCGAATCGTCCCGGAATATCCGCTGGAGGACTCCGAGCCGCCGGCCGACCTCGATGTCAAGTCCCGTCTCTTCCTTGATTTCGCGCCTGACGGCGTCATGGATCGTCTCGCCGAGCTCCACCTTCCCGCCGGGGATACTCCACGAGCCCTTGGCAGGCTCTTTTCCGCGCCTGACCAGGAGCGCCCGCCCGCGACTGACGACGACGGCCCCCACGCCCAGGATGGGCCGCTCGGGATACTCTCGAGTCATGGGCGACACCCTACCATACAAACGACAAAAAGTCAAAAGGTGAAAAAAATGCTTGAAAGATGAGAGGTAGTGCATTATAGTTATATATAAAATAGGTAAATTGTGGTATAACTATATAAAAATATGTCTCGCAGAAGTTTGATCTCGCGCCTCTCATTTGTCGCCGTTGCGGCGGCGCTCATCGTATCCCTTTGGCCCTTGCCGCGGGCCGTCGCCGAGGACGGCGCCGGCGCCTACGAATCGGCCAAGAAGAAGCTCGCCGTCCTCAACACTTCAGAAAACCAGCTTTCCCGGAGGGACTGCTGGTTTTCCGTTATCGAGTCGTTCAGCACGGTTTATCTTGAATATCCCAAAAGTGAGCGGGCCGACGACGCAGCCTATATGGTGGGAATACTCTACGGCCGTCTTTACGAGCGCTCACGGGTAAAGAAGGACCTGGAAAAAGCGCTGGACGCCTTTCAGCTCCTGGTGCGAGACTATCCGGACAGCAACCTTGCCGACGATGCCCTTTACGAAATCGGCGAAATCACCCGGGGGGACCTCAAGGACTCGAAGCGGGCATACTGTTGGTATCGGCTGATCGTGGCATCATATCCTAAAGGGGATATGGTGTTCAAGGCCAGGGCCCGGATTGAGGAGCTCAAGGGATACGCGGGTGCGGCCGACTGCGGAACGGTGACCGGTGGCGTCCCCAAGAAGGATCAGGCCAAAGACAACGCGAAGGAGGCAAAAGACTCCCCCAGAATCCTCGGGCTGAGGAGCTTCAATTCGGCCGATCATACCCGTGTGGTCCTGGACGTCTCCCGGGCGGTCGAGTTTTCTCAGGGCAGGGGAAAGAAAGACGATGCGGGAGGAGGAGCCTCCTCCATCTACGTCGCCATCCCCCGCGGTGTCCTGGGACCGGGCGTTGCCGATACCGTCTCCCCGGCGGACGGGCAGATAAAGAAGATCAGCTTCGACACGAAATCAGATCCGCCGCGTGTCGTCCTGGTCCCGGGCGGGGCCGTCACCTATAAGGTCTTCACGCTTGCCGGTCCCGACCGAATCGTTATCGACGTCTACAGGGCGGACGGGCAGGGGGAAGGAGACGATGCTGGCTCCGTCCCGACCAAGGACTCACCGCCGGTCGAAAAGATACACTCCGACACCATTAAGGTCGTCGTGATAGACCCCGGCCACGGGGGAAAGGACCCCGGCGCCGTCGGCCCGACGGGTTACTACGAGAAGACGGCAAACCTCAAGATCGCCAATTACCTTAAGGGATACCTGGAGAAGGAGCTGGGCCTTACCGTGATCATGACCCGCGGCTCCGATACCTTTCTGGATCTCAAGAAGAGGACGGCGGTGGCCAACGACAAGGGAGCCGATCTCTTCATATCAATTCATAATAATGCGAGCACGAGCCGGTCCCCCTACGGGATCAGCACGTATTACCTTGCCATTACCTCCGACAAGAGGGCCCTCACCGTGGCGGCCAGGGAAAATGACACTACCGTGGAGGAGCTGTCGGAGCTCGACTATATCCTCACGGATCTTATCGTCTCGGCCAAGCGAAACGAGTCGAGTCTCCTCGCGAAATTCATTCAGGAGGGGATGGTGGACTCCGTCAAGAAGGGATACGACAATATCAACAGCGTCGGCGTGTGCCAGGGGCCTTTCTGGGTGCTGGTCGGGGCACAGATGCCCTCGATCCTGGTGGAGTGTTCGTATATCTCCAACACGCGGGAGGAAAAGCGGCTCAAGTCCGACGACTACCTCAAGGGCCTGGCCAGGGGAATCTTTAACGGCGTTCAGCGGTACGTAAAAGAGACCGACGCCCTGCATGCGGGCAGGTGATATGGACCAGGAGATCGATCAATTCATCCGGCACCTTGGCGTGGAGCGGGGCCTGTCCGTCAATACCACGTCGGCCTATGCGAGCGATCTGGCCCGTTTTGCGTCGTTCCTCTCGGCGGCCGGCGTCTCCGATCCGACAGCGGTCCAACAGGAACATATCCTCTCGTTTCTCGCGGAAGGCTGCCCGGGCCTCTCGGCCAGGAGCCGGGCCAGGTATATGAGCTCGATCCGCTCCTTTCTCACCTTCCTCGTCCGCGAGGGCAGGCTCTCCAAACACCCGATGGAGCTTCTCGAATCACCGAAATTCACCGGCAGACTGCCGGAATACCTTACTACTCAGGAGGTCTCTCGGCTCCTTGCAGCGCCTCCGCTGACGACTCCCTGGGGGATCAGGGACCGGACGATGATCGAGGTCCTGTATGCCTGCGGCCTCCGTGTCTCGGAGCTCCTTGGGCTTGTCCGGGACCGGATAAACCTCGACGCCGGATTCCTGATCGTCACGGGAAAAGGGAATAAGGAGCGGATTGTTCCCCTCGGGGCCGAGGCGATTTCATTTCTGAATCGGTATCTGACGGAGGTGCGCCCCACCCTGGACAGGGGAAAGGGGAGAAACATTCTGTTCCTCAATCGCCGCGGGACCAGGCTGTCCCGCCAATACTTCTGGAGGGCGATCAAGGCCTATGCGATGAAGGTGGGCATCACCAAAGAGATCGGTCCCCATACCCTCCGGCACTCGTTTGCCACCCACCTTCTGGCGGGGGGGGCCGACCTGAGATCGGTTCAGATCATGCTGGGCCATGCCGATATCGCCACCACCGAGATATATACCCACGTCGATCGGACAAGGCTCAAGCAGGTCCACAAAAAGTATCATCCCCGATCCTGAACCCTAAAACCATTCCTTGACTGAATGGAAACTAATCTGCTACTATAGAATGCATTTTAATAGCTGGAGTTGGGTATGCCCGCAGTTAAGACAACGGTCCTTTTATCGACGGTGATTGCCGTCTTTGTCTCCTCACTCCTCGGCATCGATACGGATCGTGCGCTTGCCCAGGAGCCGATGGCCATAGAGAATATCGTCAGCAAGGTCAAGGATCAGAACGCCGTAACGAACATCTACTACCTCCAGGGGGCGGTGTGGGTGTGCACGGAGGGCGGCGTAATGAAATACGACAACAAGTGGACGGTCTATCGCGCGAAGGACGGGCTTGCCGACGATCTGGTTACGTCGATGGCCGAAGACGGGTCGGGGAGGCTCTGGTTCGGGACTCAGAACGGGGTGTCCGTGTTCGACGGAAAATGGAAGAGTTATCGAGCGAAGGACGGCCTGCCCAGTGATGTGATCTATGACATCGCTGCGGCCGCCGACGGCTCCATCTGGGTGGGCACTCATGCCGGCTTGGGCATGTTCGACGGGAAGCGCTGGCTTAAGATCGGGATCGGCCAGGACGTCGTCGTGCCCATCGTCAATAGGATCGTGAAAGGCCCGACGGGCGACCTCTGGATCGCAACCTACGACATGGGGCTGGGTATCCTGGAGGGAGGGGAGCTTGAGATCGTCGACAAGACGTCCGGACTTCCGTCCAATCTCGTTTCTTCCGTCGCCTTCGACAAAGACGGAAATGCGTGGGTGGGGACGGGCCGGGGGCTCTCGTTTGTGTCGGGAGGGAAGGTAAAGAAGACCTTCTCTATCAAGAGCGGCCTTCCCTCCAATGAGGTCACCTCCATCGCGCTGGACTCAAGCGGAAAGGTATGGGTCGGTTTCTGGGGTGGGGGGGTCGGCATCTATGACGGTAAGGAGTGGAAGTTTCTGGACACCCAAAGCGGGATCGCGGACGATCGAGTTACCGCCGTAACGGTGGACGGAGCGGGCACAATCTGGGTCGGCTGCTGGGGTGGGATCAGCAAGATCACGCCCTGAAACCGCCGCGCACGACTCCGGAAGAGGGGATTCCGCACGTAAAGGGTTTCCGTACGGACACGCTCCGCCGGCCTACCGGACGTTTCCCGCAGGAGTCAAGGCCCTCGTCCCCGGACGGCTCGTTACCGTCTCGGTGACAGCGGCGACGTTTTCTCCTAGAGGTAGGGAAAGACCGAGCGCTTGACAATATCGAAGTTTCTCTTTACCTCGTCGCCTCCCACGACCATCTCCATGTGTCCCGGCAGCAAATACTCGATGTCGAGCGCGGAGACCCGCTCGATGCTCTCCTTAAGGAGCGTGCCGTCTCCGCCGGGGAAATCGGTCCTCCCGACGTTCCTGCTGAAGATGAGATCACCCGAGAAGAGGGCCTTCTCCTTGGGCCAGTAGAGGCATATGGAGCCCGGCGAGTGGCCGGGGGTAACGATGACCTCAAACTCCTCGCCGCCCAGCTGAACGACCCCGTCCTCGAGCTCCTGATCTATCCGGTAGTGGGGAACGTCCAGGCCGAAGGCAGGGTAGAATTTCGACCCGACTTCTTCCATGAATTTCGCTTCCTCCCGCGCCATCAGGATCTTCACGTCAGGGCGATCGGAAAAGCGTTCAACGGCCTCGAAATGGTCGGGGTGGGAGTGGGTGATCAGGACGTATTTAATGACCTCGCTGTCGATATCGTCCCGGGAAAGCCCTTTCACGAGCTCCGGAAATGACATCAGGAGCCCGGGGTCGATCAGGATGTGGGCGTCACCGGCGATATAGTAGCTGTTGCAGTTGTTTTCCCACATGCTCGTCCAGGGGTAGGCAAAGATGTTTTCGGTGATTTTCATGGTCGTCCCTTTAGGTTTTGAAGAAATACCATAGCAGGAGGGGAGTAGTCTGTCAACCCGATTATCGGGATGAGGACGACAGCCCGCACTATATAATGCTTGAATTAGGAAATCGAGGGCTGTAGTATGACAAAAAGAGGGTTCAGGGAGCGTCTCAAATATATTAGGCATGCATAATAATATTGTCCCCACGTAACAGCGACCCGAGGAGATTTGACAATGGGAAAAGAAGCGATACACGAGATCGGAAAGGACTTCTTCCTCTTCAGGAGCGACGAGAAGGACTTCCACCGAAATATTTACCTTAAGCGTTTCGTCGGCCGCGATGGATCGTCCATCAACATGATCTGTGACCCCGGCACGCGTCTCGATATCGGGCTGGTCCTTGGGGCGCTCAAGGAGCTGATCGGGGGTATCGAGAACATCCACCTGGTATTTCTCTCCCACCAGGACCCGGATTTGACGTCCAATATCAACGTCTTCCTGACCGGAAGTCCGGCCGCCAAGATCGTCTGTTCGATAGACACCTGGCGACTCGTGCGAATGTACGGCATCGACGACAAGCGATACTACGCCGTCGAGAATTTCAAAAGCAAGACGCTGAAGATCGGCAGGACCGGGCACCGTATCCAGTTCGTCCCCGCTCTGTTCTGCCACTTCCGTGGGGCGATGATGTTTTACGACTTTGAATCCGGGATTCTCTTTTCCGGGGACTTCCTGGGCGGCGTGGACACCCGCAAGGGAACAGGCATCTACGCAACGGAGGAGTCGTGGAGCGGCATTTCGATATTTCATCAGCTCTATATGCCGTCCACAGACGCCGTTCGCGAGACGGTCCAGCGCATCGGGCTTTTGAACCCGATTCCGGATGTTATCGCCCCGCAGCACGGGGACGTCATCAATGGAAACCTCGTAGTCGAATTCCTGACGCGGCTCCTGAGCCTTGAGGTCGGCTTTGATATCATTAAGAAAGAGGAGTCGCAGAAAGGGCTCTTCCTTTCGGCGATCAACTCCTTTCTCGATTTCGTTGCCGGGAAATATCCCGCGGTTCACAAAGCGCTCCTGGAGGAGTTGAAGAAGACCGGGACGTTTACCACCATCTTCGTTGTCGCCGGGGCCTCCATCATTGACATCAAGGTCCGGGCGACCGAGGCGATCGTCGGGCTCTGGGACGCGATCAGCCGAATATCCCGGCCCGAGGACATCTCGGAGTTGAGGACAATGCTTGTCCAGAGCATGGACGACGTCCACCTGAAGATCGACCCGGCCGTTTTCGGTTCGTTCGGGAAAGGGGCGGCCGAAGAGACGATCGTCGAAGGCTGAGAGCCCCCCGATCCGCCGGGCGACAGGCAGGCCGGGGCATGACCGGACCTCCCCCCGGCCGGCCGGCGAGAAACGCCCCGGTATGGCCTACGGCTGCGAGAATCGCCCGCCATTACCTTTTTCCCCCGCTCCGACTCGCTCCGATCGCCGCTCCGATCCTTTCGATGGGGCCGGGACGCGCCTGCGCGTTCGGGACCTGCGCATCAGCGAGAACGGGCAATATGAAGTCGGTCCACTATTTTATGACCTCGTCACGTATTTTATTGACACGGGTGCGCCTTTTTCTTATTATGATCCTGATTGGCCGGCCAGTCAGGATTTCCAGTCGTCTCAAGAAGGTGCTATCGTGACATATCAGACCGCCACGGAAGATCAGGGGAAAAGGAACGAGCGGATGCTGGCGATTATCCGGGCCGCCTATGAGATCATGGGGCGTGAAGGGTTCGTCAACGTCTCCATGTCCGATATCGCCCGAGAAGCGGGTATCAGCAAAGCGCTCCTTCATTACTACTTCACGGATAAGAACGAGCTGGTCGGGGAGATCTACCGGTATGCGATGAAGCACTATCTCGATATCGCTATGGCCGTTCTGAACGAGCCGCTCCCCCTGGAGGAGAGGATAGACGGCCTGATCGAGTCATTTCACGGTTTCATCAAGTCCAATCCGAACTGGTTCAGTGTCGTTATGGAGCTGACCGTCCTCGGCCTTAAAGACCCGGTGCGCAAGGGGGAGATCCTTTCGCAGCACGTCTTCATACGTGACCTCACCGCCGACATATTAAGAAGGGCAAAGGAAGAGGGCGAGTTCTCCCGGCGAATCGACGAAGAAGTCCTGGCGTCAATTATGCTGGCGATGGCAAACGGATTCGCGATGTCGTATGCCATCGCGCGGGAGGCTACCGATATCCCGGAATTCTTCGCCTATTTCAAGAAGATGGTGATGGACCTGATCGATACTCAAGGAGACAAGGAGCGATGATTGCCGTCGGCCGCGACGGCACCGAAATGTGACTGAAGGGCGTTTTGATTTCACCACGGCGCGGAGGCTGGACATGGCTGACTATGATGTGATCGTCATCGGAGGCGGGGTTGCGGGGCTTGCCGTCGGAGGGCTTTTGGCGCGGGACGGGAGAAAGACTCTCGTCCTTGAACAGAACAAGCGTATCGGGGGGTTCTGCTCGACCTTCGAGCACCAGGGCTACTGGTTTGACGTCGGCACGTCGATTATCGAGATGGTGGACGTCTATGATCGTTTCTTTTCCCTCATGGGAACGACGACCGCCCGAGAAGTGGATCTCATCCCCCTTGACCCCGTCTATCACTATATCCTCAAGGACGGCACCGAAATCCGCTACCCGGCCCCGATCGAGGCGGTCGCCGAGGAGTTCAGGAAGCTGTCGCCCGACGACGCCAGGAGCTGGTTTCGGTACGTCCAGGACATGCGGGAATTCATCGACGTGGCGATACCGGCCTTCTTCTTCTCGCCGATGCTCGGCCTGACGGACATGCTGGGCATGTTCATAAAGAACCCGAAGCTCTTCAAATACCTGCCGCTCTTTGCGACGAGCTACCAGACGGCTATGGACAAATACTTCAAGGATCCGCGAATACGGGAAGCCCTCAGCTTCCAGGCGAACTTTATGGCGCTGCCCCCGTCGCTCGCCCCCGGCGTCATGACGATGCTCCCCTATAATGAGCACACGGGTTTCTACTACTGCAAGGGCGGACTGATATCCATTCCGAAGGCGATTGAGCGGGTGGGCAAAAAGGTCGGGATGGAATTACGCACGGGCACCCTGGTCAAGAAGATCATGGTAAAAGACGGGAAGTCCCGGGGCGTGATACTCGGAGATGGGACCGAGATAAGCGCGGATGTCGTCGTCTCGGATATCTGCGCCAAAACCCTGTACGAAGATCTGGTCGGCCTCCAACACCTCGGACCGATGGCGCGTCGCGGCGTCAGGAGCCTCGAGCCGTCGGCATCGTCCCTCATGATGTTCCTCGGCCTGGATGCGCCGCCGCCGCTCACCTGCCACCACACCCTGGCGACGATGCCGCCCGAGGATATCGACGACCTCTATTTCAACATCCTGGCCGACGGCAAGGTCGTCCAGAAGCAGTACGGACTTTTCAGCTGGAAGACCTTCTCGGACCCCGGGCTCGCCCCGAAGGGTCATCACAGTCTGGTGCTGACGATCGGCGGGGCCTATCGGAGCGACTGGGACGAGATCAAGGGACCACTGGTGGAGCAGTATGTCGACTATTTCGACAAGACCTATCTGCCGGGGATCAAGGATCATGTGACCGTGGCGATGCTGGGCACGCCGAAAGACTTCGAGCGCGATCTGTTGGCGCCCAGAGGGGGCATCTACCTCCTGTCGCAGGAGCTTACTCAGTCCACGGTGTTTCGACCCTCCGCCCGTTCGAGAAGCGTGAAGGGTCTCTATCTCGTCGGCGCATCGACGCACCCCGGCGGCGGAGTGCCCTCGGTGATCGCGTCTGCGCTCATAGCCGCGGACCTCATCAAAAAGTATCACTAAGAACCGAATTCTTCCTGAGAATCGGCAAAAGAAGGCGATCCGTCCGCGGGACGACCGGAAGGATACGACACGGAATCAGTAATCATTGTGAGAGGTGAGTATGGCCGACTATGACGTTATTGTAATCGGAGGCGGAATCGCGGGCCTAGCCATCGGCGGGCTCATGGCAAAGGACGGCAGGAAGAGTCTCGTCCTCGAGCAGAACGAGCGGATCGGCGGGTTTTGTTCCACGTTCGAGCACAAGGGCTACCGTTTCGACGTGGGAACCTCCATCATCGAGATGGAGCACGTCATCAACCAGTTTTTCAAACGCATGGGAACATCGCTGGCAAAGGAAGTGGAGCTCATTCCCATCGACCCGGTCTACACCTACGTCCTGAGCGACGGGACCGAGCTGAAATACCCGGCCGCGAACAAGGCCGTTGTCAACGAGTTCAAGAAGCTCTCCCCCCAGGACGCGCAGAACTGGCTCAAATACGCCGAGGATATGAAGGAGTTTTTCAGCGGCGTAATTCCCGCCTACTTCTACTCCCCCATGCTCACCTTCGGGGATATGCTCGGAATGTTCAGGAAAGAGCCGAAGCTGCTAAAGTACCGATCCCTGTTCTCTTCCAGCTATCAGATGGTGATGGACAAGTACTTCAAACATCCCTCCATCCGAGACGCCCTGTGCTTCCAGGGGACCTTCATGGGCATGCCGCCCACCCTGGTTCCCGGGGTCTTCTCCATCCTGCCGTGGAACGAGCATAACGACTTCTACTACAGCAAGGGCGGGCTCATCGCCATCCCCGAGGCGATCCTGCGGGTGAGCAGGAAAGCCGGCATGGAGTTTCGCACCAGGGCCCTGGTGAAGAAGGTCATCGTGAAGAACAAACGCGCCTGCGGGGTTGTGCTCTCCGACGGTACGGAGATCACGGCCGACGTGATCGTCTCGGACATCAGCGCCAAGACGCTTTATACGGACCTGATCGGGCTTTCGCACCTGGGGCCGATGGCGCGCCGGGGCGTCAGGAGCCTCAAAAGCTCGCCGTCCGCGCTGATGTTCTTCCTCGGGCTGGACGCGGCGCCGCCGCTCAAGAGCCACCACACCATAATTACGGCTTCCCCCGATGAGTTCGACCGGTTCTATCATCAAATGAACGTCGAAAAGCGGATGCCCGACCGTCAGGCGGGATTGATCAGCTGGAAGACCTATTCCGATCCCGATATGGCGCCCAAGGGGCACCATACGGTCGTGATGACCCTGTTCGGCCCGTACCATCTGGCCGGAAAAGACTGGGACCGTATCAAAGACGAGATGACCGAGGAATACGTCGACTATTTCACCACCAACTATTTGCCCGGTATGAAAAAGCACGTGACCGTGGCAAAACTCGGTACACCCAAGGATTTCGAGCGGGATCTTCTGGCCCCCGAGGGCGGCATCTATCTCCTCGCCCAGGATATGGGCCATTCGGGCGTATTCAGGCCGGCGGCCAAGTCCAAGGGCATCGAGGGGCTCTATCTCGTGGGAGCATCGACCCATCCGGGGGGCGGGGTACCCACGGTTATCTGCTCGTCGTTAATCGCGGCCGAGCTTATCACGAAATACGAACAGAAATAGGAGGGCGGAGGAGAAGATGAAAATTACATTGATTATCCTTGTCGTTATTGCGGGCCTCTTTCTGCTGGGATGGCTCAACTACCTGTTAATGAGCAAACCAAAGAAGATCTTCCTGAAGCAGCAGCTGAAAGCGCTTCCACATATGCTGCCGCGCTATTTCGTCTGATCCTGATTCGCAGCGGCCCCGGTCAAATCCGGCGATCTCTCTTTACGACCAGCCACCGGATTGGTCCGGGGCCGCCCAAACCTTTCACCGTCCGCCTCAATCGTACGTCTGTAGGGGATGTTGTTATCTCCGACATCAGCACCAGGACCCTCATGGACCTGATCAGCCTTTCACCTTTCGCACCTTGGACCGCCGGCTCGCGCCGGGTTCGGGGGTCGACGCGCCCGACGGTGTCGCGTCGTATTATGCGATCCCGAGACCCGAGAATGCCGCACAATCCATGCGTTTTTCGCAACTCTCGTATTGACAAGACTTACCCGAGAGGGTAGAATCTACCATTCATACATAATGCGCCCGTAGCTCAGCCCGGATAGAGCGCCAGACTACGAATCTGTAGGCCGCAGGTTCAAATCCTGCCGGGCGCACCACTACGTTAGATAGCTAAGAGGCGGCCATGTCGGAAGACAGGGCTGGAAGGGGAGCATCACGGGGCGTATCTATTGGCTTGAAATAGAAGCTGATATTTGATATAATATATAAGATACGCCACGGCCGCTTTTTCGATGGGTGACGCAGCACATGGAAGCACGGATGCCCGCGGTATCGCTATGCGGCCTGATTCTCGCGCCGATCATAGCGCATATATGCGCCAGGCACTCCGGCAGGCCGAAAGGGCGCTGGCCCGCGGAGAGGTACCCGTCGGGGCGGTGATCGTGCTCGATGGGGAGATAATCGGGAAGGGGGAGCAATCGGGTCATCGGCGCGTCGGACCCCACGGCCCACGCGGAAATTGTCGCCCTCAGACGGGCGGCGAAAAGGATCGGAAACTACCGGCTCGTTGGGGCCGATCTGTACGTGACCGTCGAGCCCTGCGCGATGTGCGCGGGGGCGATTGTCCAGGCGCGGGTGGCCAGGCTCTTTTACGGGGCACCGGATCCCAAGGCGGGGGCGGTCGATTCCCTCTACAAGCTCTTGGGAGACGGCCGGCTCAACCACCAGGTCGAGGTAACGGCGGGAATCCTTGATGAGGAGTCCCGGGCGCTGCTGGGATCTTTCTTTAGAGAGAGGCGATGAGGTAACAGGGAGAGGTACCGAAGTGGTCGTAACGGGGCCGACTCGAAATCGGCTTGGGGGCTTAACCCCCCCACGTGGGTTCGAATCCCACCCTCTCCGCCACATAGTTCTCTCACGGACCATGAACATTCGTGACGGCATGAAAGGCCTCCGGCAATGTTATATCGGCCGGAGAATTGCCGCGAGAGCCCGCTGTAGGCAGATATTCAGGAAAAAACCATAATACGGAGAGATGTCCGAGCGGCTGAAGGAGCACGACCGGAAATCGTGTGTGCGTTAATAGCGCACCGTGGGTTCGAACCCCACTCTCTCCGCCACGTATCACTCCGCAAGCGGATATCTGTGATAGCTGGGTCCTGTGCAATAGACGCCCTCAAACCCCGTCAGGTCCGGAAGGAAGCAGCGGTAGAGGACCTCTCTATGTGCCGCAGGGGCGCCTAGCTATCACACATATCCGTTTTTCAGTTGTATAGATGTCATACCTTGTTATCGCCCGAAAATATCGGCCGCAAACCTTCGAAGAGGTGGTCGGCCAGGGACACGTCACCCGAACCCTGAAGAACGCCATTACCCAGGGAAGGATCGCCCACGCCTACCTTTTCTCCGGCCCGCGGGGAGTGGGGAAAACCACCGTAGCCCGGCTCCTGGCCAAGGCGCTCAACTGTGAGAAGGGCCCCACCCCCGATCCCTGCAATCAATGCGCGATGTGCCGGGGTATTGTCGATGGGAGCGTCACGGACGTCTACGAGATCGACGGCGCCTCCAATACGGGAGTTGACGATATCCGGGAGCTCAGGGAAAACGTGCGCTATCTTCCGTCGGCGGGACGCTACAACATCTACATCATCGATGAAGTCCACATGCTGTCGATCAATGCGTTTAACGCCCTCCTCAAGATACTGGAGGAGCCGCCGGCCCACGTCATTTTCATTTTCGCCACGACCGAGTCGCATAAAATCCCCGTGACCATCCTATCGCGAACGCAGCGCTTCGATTTCAAGAGGATCGCCGCCCAGGAGATCAAGAAGCGGCTTTCCGATATCGCCGAAAAAGAAGGGATCAGTGCCGCCGAAGGGGCCCTCACGGTCATCGCCCGGGAGGCCGCCGGCAGCATGAGGGACGCCCAGAGCCTGCTGGATCAGGTCATCGGGTACGCCGGCGGGTCGATCTCGGAGGAATCCGTCCGCGAGGTCCTCGGCCTTACCGACCGGGTCCTCCTATTCAAGATGGTCGAGGCGGTCGTCGCGGCACGACGCATCCCTGGCGATCTACAACCTTTCGGATGTCTATAACCAGGGATACGATATCGTCCAGTACTATCGGGAGCTGATCGACCTGATGCGTAACCTCCTGCTTATCAAGGCGGCCCCGACCATATCCACTCCCGACCTGACGGCAGAGGAACGGGAGGAGCTGGTGGCCGTGGGCGATCCGCTGTCGCTCGACGAGCTCACGCTGATCTTCAACATCCTGTTTGCCGCGGAGTTTTCCATCAAGAGCAGCGGCGACCCGAGGATCGCAATGGAGCTGGTCCTCATCAAGATGACCCGTACCGCCTCGGTCGAATCGATAGCCGAGGTAATCGAAAAGCTCTCGCGCCTGGAGAAGGGGGCGGCCGGTGAGCCGCCGGCTGATGCGTCAAATCGCTCTTTCGAATTTCAGCCGAAGACTACCCCCGCGACCCCGCCCCTCGGTGACCGGGGGGAGCCCGCCGAAAAAGGGCGCGTCGCGGGCGGCGTGGAGAAGATCGAGGGGGCCGGGGAGAGTGACATTGAGGGGTTTGTCTCCTATCTTTCGGGAAGGGACCCGGTCATCCATTCCTACCTGGTCTATGCGGTCTCGATTCGAATCGAGGGAGATAAGGTCGTGATCGAGCTGCCGAAGCGATATATACACCTGGTTTCGGGAAAAGATAAGATCGAGAAGATACAGAATGAATTTCGCGAGTATTTCAAAAGGCATCTGACCGTTTCGCTCGTCGGTGTCGACGGGCAGTTCGCCGAGCCGAGAGACGAAGAGCCGTCGAAGGTTTCGGAGGGCGGCGATACATATACGCAGATCATTGAGTCCCGAACGACAAAGAACGTCAAGAAAGTATTTTCCGACGCGACCGTCGAAGGGTATACCCCCCGCAAGAAGTAGGACGAAAGGAGGCGACTATGGTCCGAATGGGTGGCGGCCTGGGCGATATCATGAAACAGGCCCAGAAGATGCAGCAGGAGCTGCTGCGGATACAGGAGGAACTGGCGACAAAGACCGTGGAGGCGTCGTCGGGGGGCGGGATGGTCACCGTTGTGGTCAGCGGACGGCTGGAGCTTCCAGTCCATAAAGATCGAAAAAGACGTGGTCGATCCCGGCGACATCGAGATGCTCCAGGACCTGGTCCTGGCCGCCGTCAATGAGGGGATCGCCAAGGCCCAGGAAATGACAAAGGACGAAATGGCCAAGGTAACGGGGGGATTGCCCATCCCGGGACTTACCGGATAGTCGATGACCCGGGAAGACCCGATAAAGAATCTCATCGATGCCCTCAGGCGCCTGCCCGGGGTCGGCGAAAAGACCGCGCAGCGATTTGCCTATTTCATCATCGGTATGACGGGCAGGGACGCGAGGCTCATCGCACAGGCGATCGTCGAGGTCAAGGAGCGCATAAAGGTCTGTTCGGTATGCTATAACCTGACCGAGACAGACCCGTGCCCGATCTGCACCGACCCGAGGAGGGATCGATCGATCATCTGTGTCCTCGAAGAGCCCCGGGACCTCATAGCGCTGGAGAAGAGCGGGTCGTTCAAAGGGGTCTACCATATCCTCGGCGGCCTTGTTTCCCCGATAACCAATATCGGGGCCGATGAATTGAGGATCGAGGAGTTGAGGCAGGCGTGTCGTCGCCGAGGGGGTGCGGGAGGTCATTATCGCCACCAATCCGACCAAGGAGGGCGAGCTTGACCTCGCACGTCATACGTGAACGTCTTGCGGGTACGGACGTGAGGATTACGCGTATCGCCCAGGGGCTTCCGGCGGGAGGCGACATCGAGTATTTCGACTCCCAGACGCTGACGGCGGCCCTGACGAACCGCCGGGAGCTATAACGCATACATCGTAGTCGTATCTTGTGGTTAAGGGCCTTTTCGCTTGACAAAAAACGTGGTTTTGGTATTAGATATCTTCTCTTTTTCGTGGTGAGTATGGCTAACCTGCAGCATCCTTTTATCTGCGGTGATGTCCGGGTGAGGAGGAGACGTGATCGAGATTATCTTCCACGGGAGGGGCGGGCAGGGGGCCGTGACGTCGGCGGAGATGCTGGCCCTGGCCGCGATCGGAGAGGGTAAGTACGCCCAGGCATTCCCGAACTTCGGCCCCGAGCGGCGTGGCGCGCCGGTCGTGGCGTTTGCCCGAATAGACACCAAGCCGATCAGACTCAGGACAAAGATCTACACGCCTGACGTGGCGGTTGTGCTTGACCCGAGCCTCCTTGCCATCGTCAACCCCGCCAAGGGATTGAAGGAAGGGGGGATCCTCATCATCAACAGCCATAAGGGAATCGCGGAGCTGAGGAAGCAATACGGATTCACCGTCCGGCTGGCGGTGGTGGATGCGACCGCTATCGCCCGGGAGGTCCTGGGGCTTCCCATAACCAATACGACGATGCTCGGGGCGCTCCTGGCAATGACCAAAGTGGTTGAAGAACAGCACCTCATAGAGCCCCTCAAGAACCGGTTCGGCAAAATCGCCGAGAAGAATATCAATGCCATGAAACGGGCGATGTCCGAGACCAAGACGGAGGTATAACCAGTGCCCAAGCCGATGGAAGAATATAGGGTCAAAGACCTCAATCCGGGAAACGTTGTAGACGAGCCGGGTAATGCCGTGGTCTACCATACCGGAGACTGGAAATCTCAGCGGCCCGTGTGGAACGAACAGAAGTGTATTAAGTGCGGTGTCTGCTGGAATTTCTGCCCGGACAACGCGATCGTACGAAAAGAGGGCGGCTATTTCACCGCCGATTACGAATACTGCAAGGGGTGCGGCATCTGCGCCCATGAATGTGTCACGCAGTGCATCACGATGGTGGAGGAGGTAGTCCTAATGGGTGCTCGAATCGGCACGGAAGTCTCGTTGATGGTGTCCGAGGCGGTCAAGCTGGCCGACGTGGACGTCATCGCGGCCTATCCCATCACCCCCCAGACCCACATCGTGGAGCACCTCTCGGAATTGGTGGCGGACGGGCACGTCGATGCGGAGTACATCTGCGTGGAAAGCGAACACTCGGCCATGAGCGCGTGCGCCGGAAGCAGCGCCACGGGGGCCCGCACCTATACGGCGACGAGCTCCCAGGGGCTCCAGCTGATGAGCGAGATCCTCTATATTGTTTCCGCCATGCGTCTTCCCATCGTCATGACGGTGGTAAATCGAACGCTGTCGGCGCCGCTGTCCATCTGGAACGACCATAGCGACATCATGGCAAACCGGGACTGCGGCTGGATCATGATCTTTGCCGAGAGCGGCCAGGAGAGCTTCGACCAGACGCTTTGCGCCTTTCGGATCGCCGAGGACCGGCGCGTTTCACTGCCGGTCATGATTAACATGGATGGGTTTATCCTGAGCCACGTCATTGAGCCGTATGAGGTCGCACCGGAAGAGCTCGTCAAGCAGTTCCTCCCGCCGTTTGAGCCGCTCTATACGCTGCACCCGGACCGACCGGTGACGATGGGCGCCTTTGCGATGCCGGAGCTCTTCGCCGAGACCAAGATGGCCCACGAGATCGCGATCCGTGATTCCTATGCGATCATCAGGGAGGTGTGGGACCAGTGGGGAAAGCTCACGGGTCGGCGCTACGAGCCGGTCGAGGAATACCGGACGGAGGGCGCCGACACGGTCTTCGTCACCATGGGAAGCTACGGCGAGCTCGGTATGGAAGTGGTCGACAGGCTCAGGGCACAGGACAAGAAGGTGGGGCTGGTGAAGATCAGGCTCTTTCGGCCCTTCCCGTATGACGATATCGTGGCCTCACTGGTGAAGTTTAAGAATCTCCTCGTGGTGGACCGGGCCCTTTCGGTCGGCGGGGTGGGCGGACCACTCACCTCCGAAATCAAGACCGTGCTCTACCACCTTGATAAGAGACCCAACATCTTTTCGTTCATTGCGGGCCTCTCCGGCAGGGACGTCCCTCCCGAGAAGTTCATCGAGATGTACGAAGAGGCCATGGAGGGGGTCAAGAAGAAACAGTGGAATGAATTCACGATGGTGGGGGTGCGGCAATGATCGACAAGTACACCGTCTATGTCCCCAATCTGACCAATCGCGCGGAAAACTTCACGTCGGGGCACCGGGCGTGCCAGGGATGCGCCGAGGCGCTGGCGGTCCGGCACGTCCTGAAGGCCTTCGGGCGTGACATCGTGATCTCCAACGCCACCGGGTGCATGGAGATCGTTTCCTCCCCTCTGCCGCTGACCGCCTGGAACGTCCCCTGGATTCACGTGGCGTTCGAAAACGCCGCGGCGGTGGGCATCCGGGGTGGCGGCGGGGCTCAAGGCGCTGACGCGAAAGGGCAAGATACCCGAAAAGCGCATCGTTTCGGTGGCGATGGGCGGCGACGGGGCCACATCGGATATCGGCTTCCAGGCCCTCTCCGGGGCGCTGGAGCGGATGCATAAGGACTTCGTCTATGTCTGCTTTGACAACGAAGCCTACATGAACACCGGAATTCAGCGCTCGAGCTCGACACCCTACGGAGCCTCCACGACAACGTCCCCGGCGGGCAAAGACTCCATCGGCCAGCAGACCTGGAAGAAGAACATGGCCGCCATCGCGGTGGCCCATAATATCCCGTATGTCGCCACGGCCTGCTCGAGCTACCCGTTTGACCTGCAGGCCAAGGTGGTAAAGGCGGTCGAGTCGGGCGGCCCGGCCTATCTTCACGTCTTGTCGGTATGTCCCACGGGTTGGAGGATCCCATCCCATCTGGCCATCAAATACGGGAGACTTGCCGTTGAGACCGGAGCATTTCCCCTCTACGAGGTAGCGCAGGGGAAATACCGCATGACGACGGATATACCCAAGCTCCGGCCGATTCGTGACTACCTCTCGGGGCAGGGCAGATTCCGACACCTGACGGATCGCGATATCGATTTCATCCAGAAACGGGTGACCGACGAGTACGAAAAATTGATTTCACTCACTACATTAAGCTAACGGATAAGCCATGGATTACGATGTCTCACAGGTAGACGAGGTTATCGAAAACTACGGGAAGAAGCCCGCAAGCGTCATTGCCATGCTTCAGGATATCCAGACGCGGTTTCGCTACGTACCCCGGGCCGCGGTTCGGCGGCTCTCCGAGGTGCTGGCTATTCCCGAGCCCCAGATCTATCACATCGCGACCTTCTACAAGGCCTTTTCTCTCACTCCGCGGGGAAAGCACGAGGTCCGGGTTTGCCTCGGGACCGCCTGCCATATTTCCGGCGGAAAGAGGATCGCCGAAGGCTTCGAGAGCTCCCTGAAGGTCCAGACGGGCCAGACGACACGGGACGGGAAATTCACCCTCGAAACGGTCAACTGTGTCGGGGCGTGCGGACTGGCGCCGGTCGTTATGGTGGATGAGGAGGTTCACGGCATGGTCAAGCCGTCAAAGATAGCCGAGATTCTCGGTCGCTATAAGTAACTCCTGTACGCGAGGAAGAAATGTCTCCGATTACCGCAGATGAATTACGGAAAATCAAAAACAAGATCCAGAACGAAAACGCCGTCAGGTACGGCGCCGGTCGTGCGAAAGTGACTGTTCATATGGGTACATGCGGTATAGTCTCAGGGGCCCGGGATGTGTTGGAATCGCTTTTGGTCGATATCGCCCAGCACAAGGCCTCGGATGTTATCGTAACGGTCGATGATTGTGTCGGCCTCTGCGATAAGGAGCCCCTGGTGACGATCCAAAAGCCGGGGCATGAGCCGATCAAGTATGAGAATATGAATCCGGACAAGATGCGCCATGTCTTCAAGAAGCATATTATGGGCATCGAAACAGATGAGTCCGGTGTCCGGGAATAAGACCGGGAGAGCATACAAGAAATCAGGAAGGAAAGACTGTCGCTGTGACGTCCTCACAGTGAAGAGGAAGGTTCTCTATGAAGGCGGTTAGATCCCATTTATTGCTGTGCGGTGGAACGGGATGCCGTGCCTCCGGGAGTGAGACCATCAAGGATGTCCTGGAGGCCGAACTCGAGAAGAAGGGCCTGGCGGACGAGATGAAGGTCGTCGTTACCGGTTGTAACGGATTCTGCGCCCTCGGGCCCATCCTGGTCGTGCAGCCGGACGATGTGATTTATGTATCGATAAAGCCCAAGGATATCCCGGAGCTTGTTTCCGAGCACTTCGTCAAGGGAAGGGTCGTCAAACGGCTTCTCTACAAGCATCCCGTGACGAAGGAAGAGATCCCCACCATGCAGCAGATCCCGTTCTTCGCCAAACAGGAGCTGAGGGTGCTGCGCAACCGGGGACTCATCGATCCCGAGAAGATCGACGAATATATCGGACGCGACGGATACAGCGCCCTGGCCAAGGCGCTCGCGGAGATGACCCCCGACCAGATCATCGATGAAGTCGAGAAGTCGGGACTCCGGGGGAGAGGGGGAGGGGGATTTCTCGCCGCCCGAAAATGGCGCACCACAAAGAAGGCGCCCGGTGCCGTCCGGTACGTTATCTGCAACGGCGACGAGGGAGACCCCGGCGCCTTCATGGATCGCTCGGTTATGGAGGGCGACCCTCACAGCGTCATCGAGGGGATGATCATCGGGGCGTACGCGATCGGAGCGTCAAAGGGATATATCTACGTCCGCATGGAGTACCCGCTGGCGGTCAAAAACCTTACCAAGGCGCTTGCGGACGCGAGGGGATACGGCCTCTTGGGCGATAACATCCTGGGATCGGGGTTCTCGTTCGATATCGAGATCAATCGGGGCGGCGGGGCGTTCATCTGCGGGGAGTCGTCGGCCCTCATGCAGTCGATCATGGGAAAGGCCGGGGAGCCGCGGGCCAAGTATATCCACACGTCCGAAAAGGGGCTCTGGGATATGCCCACCAACCTCAACAACGTCGAGACGTGGGCCAACGTGCCTCTGATCGTCAATCACGGTGCCGAATGGTTTTCTTCCATCGGGACAAAGGGGAGCACCGGCACGAAGGTATTCTCGCTCGTGGGGGGGGTGAACAACGTGGGGCTCGTGGAAGTGCCCATGGGGATCACGCTTCGGGAGATCATCTTCGACATCGGCGGAGGAATCAAGGAAGGCAGGAAATTCAAGGCCGTTCAGACCGGCGGACCCTCGGGGGGGTGTATCCCCGCGGAGCATCTTGACACACCGGTCGATTTTGACGAGCTGACCAGGCTCGGATCGATGATGGGCTCCGGCGGCATGATCGTCATGGACGAGGGCACCTGCATGGTGGACGTGGCCCGGTATTTCATCAACTTCCTCGTCGACGAGTCGTGCGGCAAATGCACGCCTTGTCGGGAGGGCCTCAGGCATTTCCTGGAGATACTCACGCGCATCACCAAGGGCAAGGGGCGAGAGGGCGACGTGGAGCTGCTGGAGGAGATCGGCGACGGGATGATCTGGGGCTCTCTGTGCGCGCTGGGCGGCAGCGCCCCCAACCCGGTCCTGAGCACCATCAGGTATTTCAGGGACGAGTACGATGCGCACATTCGGGACAAAAGATGCCCGGCGTGCGTCTGTACGGATCTCCTCACCTTTACGATCGACCCGGAGACCTGCATCGCCTGTGGGAAGTGCAAGAGGGTATGTCCCGTCGACTGCATCTCGGGGGCCAAGAAAGTTCCCCACGTCATCGATCAATCGATCTGCATCCATTGCCGGGCCTGCTACGAGGTCTGTCCGGTGGACGCGGTAAGCATACGATAGAGGTTTTCTATGGATGATATGGTTACCATGACACTCAACGGCGCCGAGGTGAAGGCCCAAAATGGGACGCCGATTCTCTCGGTCGCACGCCGGATGAACGTCTATATCCCCACGCTGTGCAACAATGAGGCGCTGGTCCCGTACGGCGTTTGCCGCATGTGTCTGGTGGAGATCGAAAAGGGGGGACGACAGCGGGTCGTCACGTCGTGCAATTACCCGGCCGAGGAAGGCTTGCTGGTCAAGACCGACACCGAGCGGGTGGTCAAGACCAGAAACGTCGTGATGGAGCTTCTGCTTGCCCGCGCGCCCGAAAACAAGACGATCGTCGATCTGGCTTCCCGCCTCGGTGTGAAGGGTGGGAGGCTGAGTCCCGGTCAACGACGACTGCATCCTCTGTGGCATGTGCGTGCGCACCTGCGAAGAAGTGGTGGGCGTGAGCGCCCTGGGGTTTGTCTCCCGGGGGACGACCCGGATGCCGACGACCCCGTTTGACGAGCCGTCGGAAACCTGTATCGGATGCGGGTCGTGCGTCTATATCTGTCCCACCGGCTACATCAAGATGGAGGACAAAGGCGGAAAAAGATATATCTATAACTGGAAGGTGGAGCTCGAGCTGATCAACTGCAAGAAGTGCGGGCTGCCTATCGCTCCGAAGCGGCAGCTCGATTACATCCGAAAGATCGCGGATCTGCCCGAGGATTTCTACGATCTCTGTTTCAGTTGTCGATAGTCGAAAAAAATGTTGCTATTTGTTTTGCCCTTTGGTATAACTGACACCTATGGGAACGCGGGTTAATTTGGGAGACAGTAGATGAGCTTTACGCAGCTTATCCTCTACGATGAAGAGTTTAAGAAGATCAACGATGTCCTCACAAAGCTCTACTCCGAAACAAACTCCAAGGTCATCTTCCTGGTCGATAGAAACGGTCAGCTGATCGCCAGTACCGGCGAAACCGAAAACCTCGACACCACGTCCCTGGCCTCGCTGACCGCCGGTAACATCGCCGCCACGGGCAGCATCGCCAAACTCCTCGGAGAAAAAGAATTCACCATTATCTTCCATGAGGGGTACCGGGACAATATCTACATCTCAATTGTTGGCCGTCGAGTCATCATGGTGGTTATTTTCGATGAACGCTCGTCGCTTGGACTGGTGAGGCTGAGGGCAAAGAAGGCCGGCGAGGACCTGAACGTTATCTTCGATAATCTCCTCAAAAAGGTCGAGTCAAAGACCGCCGAGGGCGCTTCGCCGTTTGCAGAGATAACCGACGAAGATATAGACAGGCTCTTTAGCGAATAGAGGGGAGCGTCATTCGATGTCTTTCATTAACTACCCTGCCAGAGAGATCAACTGTAAGATCGTATATTATGGACCGGGTCTCTGCGGCAAGACCACAAACCTGCAGTGGATATATAAGAAGACCAACCCCGATGCCAAAGGGAAGATGATATCTCTCGCGACCGAGACCGAGAGGACCCTCTTCTTTGACTTTCTCCCCCTCTCCCTCGGGGAAATCAGGGGATTCAAAACCCGCTTTCACCTCTATACGGTGCCGGGGCAGGTCTTTTACGACGCCAGCCGTAAGCTGATCCTTAAGGGAGTGGACGGTGTTGTCTTCGTGGCCGACTCCCAGATCGAGCGTATGGAGGCAAACATCGAGAGTATCGAGAACCTGAAGGCCAATCTCATCGAGCAAGGCTACAGCCTCGAGGCGATGCCCTACGTCGTCCAATACAACAAACGTGACCTTCCCAACGCCGCCCCGGTGGCCGAGATGAAAAAACTCCTCAATCCCAACGGGGTCCCCGATTTCGATTCCGTGGCTACCGAAGGCACCGGCGTCTTCGAGACGCTGAAGGCGGTGGCAAAGCTCGTCCTTATCGAACTGAAGAAGGGGGCGGGAGGCTGAGGGCAGGACAATAGTCAGGGGTCGTGCGCCTGCAAGGTACGGGAGTCTCCGACGAGGGGACCCAAGCGTAGCGCAACAGATGCACGAGGTATCCCGCGTTACGTGGTGACATTTTTAGATGCGCCACATTTTTTTTCTTGATATTATTGCCTCGTTTGGTATCATAATAAACTTACATATTCCTCGGTAGCTCAGTTGGTAGAGCGGATGGCTGTTAACCATCATGCCGCAGGTTCGAGTCCTGCCCGGGGAGCCAGCAATGATAATGGGCCGCGATTTAAGTCGCGGCCTTTTTTTGTATCGATGATGCGACCGGGATTTAAAAAAATGCGGAAGCGCCTTTGTTCTTTAAGTATTATAATATGGTTATCAACAAGGCGGCAAATAGACGTAGGCAAAATCTGTGAAATAGTTCGGTCGTAAGCAATTATGGGTGAAGAAATAGAGGAGGCGAAAAATGCAAAAGCGCAAATTGGGAAAGAGCGGCCTGGAAGTTTCGGCTCTCGGGCTCGGCTGCATGGGAATGAGCTCTGGCTACGGTCCGGCCGCAGACAAGCAGGAGATGATCTCGCTGATTCGCTCAGCCGTCGAACGCGGCGTCACGTTCTTCGATACCGCCGAAGCTTACGGCCCGTTCACGAACGAAGAACTCGTAGGCGAAGCCCTCGCCCCGTTCCGTGGGCAGGTGGTGATCGCCACCAAGTTCGGGTTCAAGTTCCTTCCCAACGGGCAGCGGGCTGGCCGGGATAGCCTGGATAGTCGACCGGAGCACATCAAGCAGGTCGCTGAGGCGTCGCTGGTGCGACTCAAGGTCGAGGCTATCGATCTGTTCTATCAACACCGTGTTGACCCGGACGTGCCGATTGAAGACGTAGCGGGGGCGGTGAAGGACCTGATCCGGGAAGGCAAGGTTAAGCACTTCGGCCTTTCTGAAGCGGGAGTGCAAACGATCCGCCGCGCTCACGCCGTCCAGCCGGTGACGGCGGTCCAGAGCGAATACTCCTTGTGGACGAGAGGCCCCGAAGCGGAAGTGCTGCCGACCGCTCGAGGAACTCGGCATCGGGTTCGTTCCATTCAGCCCCCTTGGCGCGGGCTTCCTCACGGGAAAGATCAAGGAACACACGACGTTCGACCCTTCCGACTTCCGCAACATCGTCCCTCGCTTCACGCCGGAGGCTCGGAAAGCGAATCAGGCCTTGGTTGATCTGCTGAGCAGGATCGCAGAGAACGGAAGAAGGCGACACCTGCTCAGATCGCGCTCGCGTGGCTGCTTGCTCAGAAGCCGTGGATTGTTCCGATCCCGGGCACCACGCAAGCTGGAGCGCCTGGAGGAGAACATCGGAGCAGGTACCAGTCGAACTGACGTCCGACGATCTCCGAGAGATCGAGAGCGCCGCCTCAAAGATCACGGTGCAAGGGGCTCGGCTACCCCGAAAACCTGGAGAAAATGACCGGTCGCTGAGGGGCACATAGTATGTTCTCAAGTTATATTCCGTAGCCCACTGGGCAGGGCTACATGTACAAGGCAGACGCCGGTGACGAAAGGCGAGGGAGGAGCAGCATGGGAGCTGGTATTCAGGGTTCGAGGTTGATCGACGGCAAAAAAATCCTGGTGGCTTATTTTTCCCACAGTGGCAACACTCGTGAAATTGCCGAACAAATTCACAAAAGCGTGGGCGGCGATATTTTCGAAATCCAGGCGGTAAAGACGTATCCTGATGATTACGATGCGGTTGTGGAACAGGCAAAGCAGGAATTGAATTCCGGCTATAAGCCGGCATTGAAAACAAGAATTGAGGACATCACGTCGTATGATGTGGTTTTCATAGGCTTCCCTATTTGGTGGAGCACGTTTCCCGCTCCGGTCAAGACATTCTTATCGGAATACGAGTTTTCGGGAAAGACCATCGTACCGTTTTGCACGCACGAAGGAAGCGGTCTGGGACGAAGCGTTTCGGATATCTCAAGACTATGCCCGAAATCGACCGTGCTGGATGGCATTGCTATCCGGGGAAGCGACGTGAGAACCGCGCACAACAAAGTATCCGAGTGGTTACGAAAAATTAAAATGTGAAGGAAGGGGAGAGTTATCATGGGTAAAGAACCAACACCTATCGAAAAGATGATCGGTGACTTCGCGCCTAAACTGGTCGAGCTCACCGACGGCGTGCTTTTTGGCGACGTCTGGGAACGCAAAGAGCTGTCAAAGCGTGACCGTAGCCTGATAACGGTGGCTGCGCTGATTGCCTTGTATCGCCCGGAACAGTTGCGGTTTCACCTCGGCAAGGCCCTGGACAACGGGCTCAAGAAGGAAGAATTGATCGAGGTAATCACCCATCTGGCGTTTTATGCGGGTTGGCCAAGCTCAATGACCGCCATTATGGCTGCAAAGGAGGTATTCTCCCAAAGAGAGTCTTCCAGCTGACGGGTGGCCTGATGTGAAAGCCGTCGGTAATTCGACTGGCAGGAGCCGCCTTGCCTATGCGGCTTAAACAGGCTGGACGACTCTTATTTCTATTGCATCGACGGGCGACGGGTATATAATATCGCGGAATCCGTATCCAATTTCCGGTACTTTCCTGAAGGAGGGCCGATGAAACACTCCTTTCTCCTCATTCTCGCTCTCGTGCTCGGGATCGTCTGCCTAATCGAGGGGCCGGCCGTCGCCGGACCCACGCAGGCGCTGCTGGTCGATGAAAGCGGCGATCTGATCGCGGGGTATTGCCCGGTAATCGTCGATAACGGCCTGGCGTATCCGGTCTGTAACGAAAAAGAGGGCGCATGGTATGTCGTAAACATCGTCGGGGAAGCCCCGGACGGTACGGTCCTCTGCACGATAGGCGAGCGGATGGGTGAAATCCCCGAAGGCGTGTCGACGGGAGACGGCGGGCCGGGAGAAGTCGTAAAGGATGATGAAGTCGCCCCGGTCGGGGAGGGCAAGTAGAAAGATACCGCAGCGACGGGCCAAGCGCCGAGCCGGCGGACGCAGTGAGGCTTCGGGAGTCGTCGTTAAGTTAAATAGGCGAGGGGTTGCGGTTCCGGCGCAACCCTTTTTGTTTATCGTAGATCGAGGATCGTCGGCGCCGGCTCTTTTCCCACCATTTCCTTGCCGCTTCTGGACCGAACCCGCCCGCTAACACGCTAAAATCACGAGAAAAATCCTTGATTTATCCCCCCGATCAATGGTATAAGTGCTTCAGTCATTTCTTATATATCTAAGGCAAGAAAACTCTTATGGCTGTCGACGTCATCGAGGTTGCGGGTGGACGGGACCTCGCGGATTTTATAGACTTACCTTACAGCCTCTACAAGAACCACCCCATCTGGGTTCCTCCCCTCCGGGTCCAGGCGGCCCGCGAGTTCGACCGGGAGAAGAACGGCTTTTTCGACAGGTGCGACGCCGCCTTATTCCTTGCCCGTCGGGGTGGAGTCGTCAAGGGAAGGATCGCCGCCTTTGTTCATCACGGCTATATAGACTACTGGCACGAGCCCCTTGGCTTTTTCGGTTCGTACGAATCCATCCACGACAAGGAGGTCTCCCGGCCGCTCTATTCGGCGGCGGCAGACTGGCTTGCCTCAAAGGATATGAAAACCATGCGGGGTCCCCTCAACTTTACCTCGCAGAGCGTCGGCTTTCTAACCGCCGGCTTCGACCAGCCCCATACGGTTCTTTCACCCTATAACTTTCCCTACTACGATGAGCTTGCCAGGGACGCCGGGCTTGCCATAAACATGGAGATGAACGGTTATTACGGGGACGTAATGAAGCACTACGTCTTTCCCGAGCGTTTCATGAGGCACTACGACTACCTTTCGAGGCGCTATAACGTGCGCGTCCGGGGAGTGGACCTCAAAAAGATCCGGGAGGAAGTCGCCGCCGTCCTTGCGGCTGCAAACAGCGCAAACGAAGGCGACTGGAATTACATACCCACCGATGAGTCGGAGGTCAACAGCATCATCGACGACTTCAAAGACATAGTCGATCCCGAATGCGTTTTCATCATGGAGCATGGGGCGTCCGTCGTCGGGTACGCCATCGCGCTGCCCGACATTAACGTGATCCTCAAGAAGCTCGACGGTAAGCTCTCCCTCATCGGGATGATGAGACTCAAGTATGGGGTCAAGAGGCTTCGCGAATATCGGCTGTGGGGGATGGGGCTGATCAAGGAGTTCCAGAACAAGGCGCTGGACACGCTGCTCTACTATCATATCTTTCACGTCTTGTCGAAGAGGAAGGCCCGCCTGGAGGCAAGCTGGGTTCGTGAAGACAACCATAAGATGAACCAGGCCATTGTTAACCTTCAGCTGAAACTGGTTAAGAAATTCCGCGTATACGAAAAGAAGATCGGCTGACAGGGTGCGGGGATTTTCGTCAGTCTCCTGAAGATGAGGGTGCACGGGAACCGGACACAATCCCATAGTCTGCCGGCCTCCGTTAAGGGATAGGGACAGCGATTCACGAGCATACGGACTGAGCCCTCAATCGGTCATCCCGGTCCGTTTCGAAACGCAACCGGGTATAGGGAGCGGCCATGAAGATATTTATTGTCGATCCGCCACAGCAGGTCTTCAAATATTTTATGGGCCACGTGCCCTCCCCGGCGGTGGTGGCGCTGGCGGCCTACATGGAGCGGGAAGGTCACGAGGTCAAGATCCTGGATGCCACCACCTTCAACGATTGCTGGGGTGATCTCGAGCGGGCGATTCGGGAGGGGCGGCCGGACGTCGTCGGGATCTCCAACAACTCCTCCAACACCGTCAATAACGCCTTCCACACGGCCGCGCTGGCCAAACTCGTCGATCCGGCCATCGTCGTCGTGGGCGGGGGCGCCCATATGACGGCGCTGGCCGAAGAGAGCCTGAGAGTCAATGGGGCTATCGACTATATCGTACGAGGAGAGGGGGAAGTAACCTTTTCGGAGCTCATCCGGGCGATCGAAAAAAAAGACAAAGACCTCTCCTCGATCAAGGGCCTTGCGTATCTGGAAGACGGCCGTTTCGTGCAGACTCCCGACCGTTCCCTGATTGATAATATAGATTCACTGCCGATGCCCGCCTATCACCTGCTGCCGCTGCTTGGTGAGAAGAATAACGAAAACTATATCATGCCCTACTACTTTCCCACCCTCGGGATGGACCCCTATAAGGCGGTCTTCCTCTCGACGGCACGGGGATGCTTCGGGAGGTGCCGATTCTGCTCGGAGACCTCCTTCTGGCACCACGTCTGGCGGGCGCGAAACGCACGGCACATGGTCGACGAGATGGAGCTGCTGGCCCGGGAGTTCGGCCGCACTAACTTCTATTTTGTGGACAACTCCTTCAACTGGAACCGGGACAGGATTGCCGAGTTTATCGACGAGCTTTCCGCCAGGAACCTTCCGGGGATTACCTTCTGGTTTCAGACCCGCGCCGAGCAGCTGCTGCGCGACCAGAAGCTGATACCGAAACTGAAAAAGCTGGGTCTCTACCAGATCTCCTTCGGCGTTGAGACCGCCAGCCAGCATATCCTGGACGACTTCGATAAGAACCAGAATACCGATCTGACCCGACGGGCCATGCAGGTGGCAAAGGAGCACGACCTGGTTCTGTTGACAAATGTCATGTGGGGCCATCGAGACGATACGGAAAAGACCCTCCTGGACACCTACAGGCTCGTGAAGGACTACGCCGACATCTTTGCAATGCAGATATTCACGCCGGTGCCGGGTACACCCTATTATGACGATTACCTGCGAAACGACCTCATCAAAGACTATAACTGGGATCACTGGGATATGTTCACCCCCGTCGTCGAGACGAAGACGGTGCCCTATCACGCGATGCTCCGGACCGTCGAAAAGATCCAGGGAAGGTATCATCTGAGGCCCAGGATCGTCTACAAGACATTCCTTTCGAGAAACCCCTTCATTCGTCGCAACTATCGATCGCTCATGACGCTCATCCACCGAACGCTGACCAATACCCAGCAGAAACACCAGACCAACTACATCCGCTTCGAGGACTATATGGCCGGGAAAGGATATCTCCTCGAAAAAACCGTCAAGGGGACCTGCCTGGTAGTCGGCAGGCAAGGCGAGGGGCGATCGGCGACCCCGGGAGGCGCGTCATGAAACTGCTCATCGTCTCGGCGAACCGGGAGGTGACGCCCGATCCGGTCTACCCGCTCGGCGCCGCGTACGTGGCGGCGGCAGCCAGAAACGCGGGGCACGCCGTGGATATCCTGGACGTGCTCTTTTTCGATGACGTTGGTGCGGCCGTCCGTGAAAGGATCGCGTCCTTCGCGCCCGACCTCGTGGGGGTGTCGTTCAGAAACATCGATAACGTCGCCTATCCCCTCTCCCTTTCCTACATGGACGAGAACGTCCAGGTTATCAGGGCGATCAGGGCAGTTTTTTCGGGTCCGCTGGTCATCGGCGGATCGGCCTTCACCATGATGCCCGAACATATGCTTTCGGCCCTTGGCGAGACGATGGGAATCGTCGGAGAAGGAGAGGAGGCGATCGTCCACCTTCTTGACGCTCTTTCCGGCAGGGGGTCCCTCTCGGACGTGCCGGGGCTTATCGCGAGTGATAACGGCAGGGTCTCGGTCAAGAATCCACCCCGCCCCATCGAAGACATCGATCGGGTCACGCCGCCGGCGGCGGACCTTTGCGATAACGCCGCCTACCTGAAGTGGGGAGGCATGGGGAGCGTACAGACCAAGCGCGGCTGCCCCTTCGGATGCATCTACTGCGTCTATCCTGTGGTCGAGGGGCCGAAGGTGCGTATGAGAGACCCGAAGGCCGTGGTCGACGAAATGGAGCTGTCTCTGAAACGGTGGGGGGTGGATACTTTCTTTATCGTCGACAGCGTCTTCAACAGCCCGCCCGAGCATGCCCATGAAATCGCGCGGGAGATCATCAGACGGCGACTCACCCTGCGGCTCTCGGCCTATATCTCTCCCGCCTTCGTCACCGAAGAACTGCTGGCCGATCTGGCCCGGGCCGGCTTGACCGGGCTCGATCTCGGCGCCGACAGCCTGGCCGACCCGATCCTGACACGGCTCGGCAAGAACTTCACGCGACGCGACGTGGTCGACGCGATCCGGGCGGCCCAGTCGGTCGGCATGATGACGTGTATCAACATCATCTTCGGGGCACCCGGCGAGACCCCGGACACGATGCGTGAGACGGCAGACCTCATCGACGAGCTCTCGCCGACGGCTCACCACGCCATGGTAGGCATCAGGATCTTTCCGCGGACGGGGCTGCAAAAGCTGGCGATAGAAGAGGGGATGGAGGATGCGCGTGACATCGGCCTTGCCCCGATATTCTACATCTCTCGGGCGGTGGCCGACGAGGTCGTCGGGTTCGTGCACGAGCGGGCGATGAGCCGCCCCTACTGGCTGGTCCCCGGGCAGATGGTCATGGCGGGACAGGATTTCACCGGGACCCTGCGTCCCGACCGATACGATCGGGGGGTCGGGGCGCCCTTCAGGATGCAGGGGATCAAGGGTCCGCTGTGGGAGATGCTGGGGCAGGCAAGGAAGTAAGGTATCGCTGCGATCGAGAGCGGCGGCCCCATCGGTCTGCGTCCGTTTTTCGCCTCTTATCTATTCTTAATTCACCGGGAGCGGCGTGTGATGAAGGTTGTCAGACATATCCTCGGGCTTGTGGTCGGTGTCGGGTTTCACGGTGTCATCGTTCCCTACCTGATCATCACCGTCAACAAGGCCGTGGACGGATACCTCGGCTTGGGCGAGGTGGGCGACCCGGCGGTCAGGACGCCCCTGGGGCTGGCCTTCCTCTCGCTGGGTCTTTTCTTTATCGCATGGTCAAACATATTCCTGGCGCTGAGGGGCAGAGGCGGGCCCCTCCACTACGGCAATGTGATCACTATCAGCCCCAAGACCGAGCGGCTGGTCACCACGGGCCCCTACCGATATACCCGAAACCCGATGATCTTCGGGGTAATCTGCGCCTATCTGTCCATCCCGATCTTCCAGGGCTCGCCGACCGGCCTCTTTCTCTACTTCACGTTCTGTCTGCCGGGGGCCATCCTTTATATTATCTTTGTCGAAGAACGGTGGCTGATGCGGGATTTCCCGGAGGAATTTACCCAGTACAAGAGCCGGGTCTCCATGCTCGTCCCCCTGCCGCCGCGCGCCGTTTATCGCGCCCGCGACAACGGGGCATGATGTTCTGAGGTTCATCAACGAGTCGCGGACGAAGCTTCCCCGGGGCAGAGGGGTTGGTATGAAGCTCTGCATTCTGCATCGTCGAATTTCCCGAAAAGACCTTCGTATTTCCGCCGACACGTTCCCGCAGCACCGATGAGGCGGCGTGCCGCTTTTGTCCCGCGCAAACGGCATGAAGTGTCAATCGTTTTCCCGGCCGCCGAACAACCGGGTTTACTACATCATTACATAGACATTCCTGGAGCACGACAAGGAGGAAGCCATGCCGAAAGCGCCGGAGTTGTTCGCCGATGTCCTCGTCGAGGCGGGGATCGACCATGTCTTCGGAATTCCCGGGGGGAGCACCATATTTATATTTGATGCCCTTCAAGATAAAAAGGATAAGATCAGGGTAGTCCTGGGGCGTCATGAAGGGGCAGCCTCCTGTATGGCCGATATGTACGGCAGGATGACGGGCAAGCCCGGCGTGCTGATCGGCCAGGGGCCCTGGATCGGTTCGAGCGGAGCGCTGGGAATCCTCGAGGCCTACTATGCCGGCTCCCCGATGCTGATCGTGACCGATTTTTCCGACTACGCCGGGCTAACCCAGCACGGCGTCTACCAGAATTCCTCGGGCGACTATGGCGCGGCCGATCTCACGGCGATGATGCGCTCGATGACGAAGTTTACGACCGTCGCCACGAACGCCGGCGAATTCATTCACGGGGTGAGGCTTGCCATCAAGCACGCGGTCACGGGACGGCCCGGCCCTGCCTGCGTGATCGTCCGATGGAACGTCGTGACCGAGGTGGCCGAGTCCGAGAAGATATTTCCGAAGCTCTATCCGCTGGCCGGGCATCTGGCCGTCTCTCCTGCGTGTATCTCGCCCGGGGATGCGCAAAAGGCCTCCGACCTTCTCCTTTCGGCCAAGAGTCCCGTGATGATATGCGGCAGGGGCGTCCACGTGGGGAGGGCCCACGAAGCGGTACGAGCCCTGGCGGAGCTCATCGGCATGCCGGTGGCCACCAGCTACATGGGAAAGAGCGCCATCCCCGAGACACACGACCTTGCCCTCGGGATGATGGGGATCCTGGGCCAGAAGGCGGCCAATGACCGGATCGTCGGCGCCGACCTCCTGCTGGTCGTCGGCAGCTGCCTGGCCCCCGAGAACACGAAGATGCTCTCGCCTGATTTCATCAATCCCGACCGTCAGAAGATCATCCAGATCGACATCGAGCCCCTCAATATCGGCTGGACTTACCCGACATTTCTCGGCATCACATCGGACGCGCGCAGTGCGCTCGAAGCGATCGGCGGTCAGATCAAGAAATCGGCAAACAAGCCCGACGCCGCCGCGCGAATACGCGAGATAAAGAAGTACAAAGAGGAACGCAACTATTTTACCAGCGACATGTTTTCGTCCGACGCTACCCCGATCATGCCCGGCAGGATAGTCCGGGAGATCAACGACCTCTTCGGGCCCGACGACATCCTCGTTCTCGATACGGGAAACAACCGGATATTCTTCGCAAACCTCTTCAAGTCCAAGGGAGCCGGTCAGGTTTTCGCCGGGGGAGGGGTGGCCGGCATGGGATGGGGAGTCGCCGCGGCCGTGGCCGCGCAGATCCTCAATCCGTCGCGGCGGGTTGTCTGTCCCACGGGTGACGGGTGTCTTATGATGATGCTCAACTGCCTGGAGACGGCCTCGCAGTATGAGCTTCCCGTTACCTACGTCGTTCTCAACAACTCGGTCCTGGGCAACGTCAACGATTTTATGGCGCCCGGCCATAAAGGGGTCACGGAATATAAGGAAGCCGATCTATGCGGCACGGCAAAAGCGATGGGGTGCGTGGGCATCAAGGTGAAAACTCCCGCGGACCTCGGTCCTGCCCTGAAGGAAGCGATGGCAAGCGACCGGCCCGCGGTCGTGGATGTAAGGACCGCCCATATACCCCACTTCGGTCTGATGTCCTTCTAGGGGGAAACGATCCCCCCGCGAAAGACCCCACTTGCCATTGGATCGGGCGTTGCCGCCGATCCTGTGTTCACGGGATCGTTGGAGAAACGCGGTGGTTCGGCGGAGATTGGGTCGACCGATATGGTTTTGCCGGCGTGCGCAAAAAAATGTATTGACGGAGGGGCGCTTTACGATTAATCTATAGCTTCTTGAACCGTTGCCATCGATCGCTTTTCTGCGACCGTCAGGTCTGAGGAACATCTCATGAAAGAAACCGTCGTCGTTATCAACCCGAAGGACAACGTCGGGGTGGTTACCAGGGAAGTCAAAAAGGGCGAGACGGTGAGCAGGGCGGGCGGCGTAGACATCCAGGCCGCCGATGATATCCCCCGGAACCACAAGATAGCACTGGCCGAGATCCCGGCCAACACCCCGGTAATAAAATATGGCGAAAAGATCGGGTTTGCCAGCCGGCCCATTGCGGCCGGCTCGTGGGTGCACACCCATAACCTGAAGGCGGAGGAGGGGTGACATGGGATTCATGGGATACCGTCGGCCGAACGGCACGGTAGGGGTCCGCAACCACGTCGTGGTGATGAGCTCGGTGGCGTGCGCAAATGGGGTGGTCAATGCCATAGGCAGGGCCCTGCCTCAGGTCAAGACCATCACACATACCGAAGGGTGCGGGCGAGGGCCCGCTGACATCGCCATCTCCTGGAGGACGCTCACGGGATTGGGCAAGCACCCAAACGTCGCGGCACTCCTCGTGGTGGGGCTGGGCTGCGAGTTCATCCCGGCGGCGGGACTTGCCGCGGATATCGCCCAGACGGCCAAACCGGTGGAGGCCCTCGTCATCCAGGAAAAGGGAGGTTCGAGAAAAACCACCGAGGCCGGCATCGGCATCGCGCAGCGGATGCTGGACGATGCCTCCCGCCTCGGCCGGGAGGAGTGCGATTGGAGTGACCTGATCCTTGCCACAAACTGCGGCGGGTCCGACGCCCTGTCCGGCGTCACGGCAAACCCGCTGGTCGGCTCGTTCTCGGACTGGCTGGTGGCTCGGGGGGGGACGACAATGCTGTCGGAAACCACCGAGATGATCGGGACCGAACACGTCCTCTCGCGCCGGGCGGCGAGCCCCGAGGTCTCAAAACAGGTCTACGATCTCATCGTAAAACAACGAAAGCAGACCGAAGATATCCTGGGCCCGCTTGCCCACATGGTGATCTCCCCCGGCAATATCGAGGGGGGGCTCTCCAACATCATGGAAAAGTCGATGGGCTGCATCATCAAGGCGGGTACCACGCCTCTGAAGGAGGTCTCCGACTACGCCGTGAGCCCCACGAAAAAGGGGTTCGTTATCATGGATACTCCCGGCTCCGACATCTTTTCTATCACCGGCATGGCCGCCGGAGGCGCCCAGATAATGATCTTTACTACCGGGCGGGGCACGCCGGTCGGATTTCCGATCATGCCCCTCATCAAAGTTGCCTCCAACAGCGAGCTTTACCGGAACATGGAAGACGATATGGACGTGAACGCCGGCCGGCTCCTGGAGGGGACCGGCATGCAGGAGGCTACCGAGGATTTCATCGAGCTCTTCACGCGGGTCGTCAACGGCCAGATGACGAAGGCGGAGATCAATCTGCAGGACGTCCTATCCATCAACACCGTCTCGCCGCCCTTTTAACACGATTTCCAGTAGATGGACGTGAGCTCTAATAACTATTTTATAAAGGAGTTGTTATGAAAGAAAAGGGAGGTACCAAGGAGTACAAGACCGGTGGATCGAGCGCTCTCTATATCCTGATTATTTGTTCGCTCCTCTACATGGTCAACTACATGGACCGGCAGGTCCTGGCGTCGGTACTCCAGATGATGAAAATCGACCTCGGGCTTTCCGAGACCCAGCTGGGAGTGCTCAATACCGCGTTTCTGTTGAGCATTGCCTTCTTTTCGGTCCCCGTTTCCTTTATGGTCGATCGGTGGAGCCGCAGGAAGGCCGTCGGCATCATGGCGATCCTCTGGAGCATCTTTACCTACCTGACCGGCCTGGGCAGGAGCTTCGCCACGGTCCTTATCCCCCGGGCCCTGGTCGGCGTGGGCGAGTCGGGCTTCTCCGCGGGCGGCACGGCCCTGATTTCCGCCGCCTACGATCCGGCGAAGCGGGGAAGGACGCTTTCGGTCTTTAACCTCGTCATTCCCCTCGGGGCGGCCCTCGGTATGATCCTCGGCGGCAAGATAGCGACGGCGACCGGCGACTGGAGCAGGCCGTTTGTCATCTTTGCCATCCCCGGTATTATCCTGGGTATCCTTGCCCTGTTCATGAAGGACTACAAGACGGTGCACGAACTGGACATAGCGGGCAAGCGCAGGGGCTTCTTCAAATCCGCATTCTCGCTCTTTAAAATCCCATCGCTCAAGTGGATGTATATCGGTTACGGCGTCCGCAATATCATGAATTTCTCGGTCCTTATGTGGCTTTCGGCCTATCTCATGCGGGCGCACAACATCGCGGCCGACAAGGCGGGCGGTCTCGTCGGGGCGATCATGATGATGGCGATCCTCGGGGCGCTCCTCGGCGGGTTCCTTGCCGACTCGTGGCAGAAGAAGAACCGAAGGGCACGGATGCTGCTGCCGGTCATCGGCGATTCGCTGGCGGCGATCGTCCTCATCATCGCGCTCTTCCTCGAGTTCAAGGGCGCGGGATTCTACGTCGGTCTGCTGTGGGGCGCCCTGGTCATGCTCGGGACCCCCGCGCTGAACGCCGTATCTCAGGATGTCGTTACCCCCGGTCTGAAAGGGACCTCGTGGGGCATGGCGGTGTTTTGCATGTACGTGTTCGGCGGCGGCTGGGCGCCGCTCGTGGTCGGGTTGATCTCGGATGCCTTCATAAAGTCTTACGGCTTTACCGATATCGCCTCCCTGCAGAGCGCCCTCTACATCGTGGCGTGCAGCGGATTTTTGGCATCGATCATCCTGTTCATCGGCTCCCGTTCTTATCCGGCCGATATGGACAAGGTGAAGGGTGTAAAGCTTCAGTCCGAGAAGTAAAAGAGTCGGGGGGACGGGGACTTCGTCCCCCCTTTTCACCCCACAGCTGGATGGGGGGTTCCGGACCCGATGAATTCGGTTGGGTCGGGGATTTCTTGCGCATAAATATTGACGGTCGGAGCGATTCGGGGTATAATACCTTATTAAATTAGTGATGAATTCCCCTTTCTCTTTTCATTTGTTTTCTTATATCGCGTTACGACCGATGACTGCTGTGACCGCTTCGAGTCACGGGCGAATGTCCGATCGAACACGTATCATTGTCACATCGTCACATTGTCACATGCCTGAAGGATGGGAGGCGTTTCTATGACTAATGCACAAGGGCCACAGAGGCTGCTGGCCGAGGTGCTCACTACGGAGTTGTGCAGCGGCTGCGGGGCGTGTGTGGGGCTCTGTCCCTACTTCACCTCGTTTCTGGGCAGAACCGTCAATCTTGACGCGTGCGATAAGGAGCAGGGGAGGTGCTTTCTCTTCTGTCCGCGCACCGAGCTCGACCTTGACGGGTTGTCCCGGAAGATCCTCGGGGTTCCCTACGGCTCCGATGCGATCGGGGCGTATCGCGGGGTATATTCGTCCCGGGCGGCTCAGCCCGGAAAATACCAGGCGGGGGGAACCGTCACGTCGCTTCTCGAATTCCTCTTCGACGAGCAAATGATCGACGCTGCCGCGCTCACCACGACCGATCGCGTCCTCCCGGTGGCAGACCTCGTGACCGACCGGGCGGGGGTCAGGCGGGCATCCCGGTCCAAGTACAGCGCCGCGCCGACGCTCTCGGCCCTTAACCGGGCCGCCAAGGAAGGCTATAAACGGGTCGCCGTCGTTGGAACGCCGTGTCAGGTAACGGCGACGGCAAAGATGGTTACTGCCGACGGCGTCGATAGAAACCCGGGCGAGGTGGTGTCATATGTCCTCGGGCTCTTCTGCACGTGGGCGCTGGACTACCGCAAATTGTTTGAGTATCTCTCATCGCGTGTTGATATCTCAGACATCGCCGGCTTTGATATCCCGCCGCCGCCCGCGGAGCAGTTTATCGTTGAAACGAAAAAGGGGAGGCTCACGTTCCCCCTCTCGGAAATCAGGCCGCTGGTCAGGGAGTCGTGCAGGAACTGTATCGATATGACCTCCGAATTCGCCGACGTCTCGGTGGGCGTACTGGAGGACAATCCTACAACCAACCTCCTGATCGTACGGACGGCAAAGGGTGAGGAGCTCGTGAAAAAGGCATCTGACAAGGGCGTCATCAAACTCGAGAAGATGGCAGACGAGAAGCTCGCCCACCTCAAGGAGTCGGCGCTGACCAAGAAGAAACGAGCCCTGAAGAACCTTTCGGATAAAGACCCGGAGGCCAAGTGGGGCTACATCGTCGGGCCGGGCGACCAGTTAAAAAAAATAATGGGATAGAGGGAGCTTATGTCTTACCTTTCAAAAGACAGCCCTGGAGAGGCCAATCTCCTCATGGGCAATGAGGCAATCGCGCGGGGCGCAATAGAGGCCGGCGTGGCGTTCGCCTCCGCGTATCCGGGAAATCCGTCGTCGGAGATCATTACCGTCCTGGGGGGCCTGGCAAAAGAGCTGGGTATCTACGTCGAATGGTCGACCAACGAGAAAGTGGCTATTGAAGCGGCGGCCGGCGCCTCCTACGCGGGCCTCCGGTCGATATGCGCGATGAAGCAAAACGGCCTGAACGTGGCGTCCGACTTCATCAGCAACGTGGTGCTCACGGGCGTTGGGCCGGGAGGGATGGTGCTCATCGTGGCCGACGATCCGGGCGGCATCTCCTCGTCGAACGAGGAAGATACCCGCTACTTTTCGCGGCTCCTGGAGATCCCGCTGCTGGAACCGTCGGGATTCCAGGAGGCCAAGGATATGACCAAGTTTGCCTTTAAGCTCTCCGAGGAGAGGGGGCTCATGGTCATGATCCGAAGCGTGACCCGCATCTCCCACGGGAGGGGTAACGTCGTCTATTCCGAGATCGAGAAGGGCAACAGGAAGGCGCACTTCGACACCAACCGGACGGTCCTGGCCTTTCCGGTCCCCTGGACGCACAAGATCCTCCACGAAAAGATGGCGGCCATCAAGGACAAGTTCGAGGAGTCCGATTTCAACCGGTATGAGGGGCCGAAGGGGGCCGAGCTCATCGTCGCGGCCTCCGGCGCGGCCTACCTCTACACAAAAGAGGCGCTCAACCTGCTGGGCCTTTCCGACAGGGTCGGCGTCCTCAAGCTCGGGACGACCTTCCCCCTGCCGGAGGACTTCATCGCCCGAAACCTTCAGGGGACCAAGAAGGTCCTTGTGGCCGAGGAGGTGATCCCGTTCCTCGAGTCGTCGATCAAAGAAGCCTACGCGAATCACGTCAAGGAGTTGGGCGTCGTCGAGTTCTTCGGCAAGGCCTCGGGCCACCTGCCCAAGGAGAACGAGCTCACGCCCGATATCATGGCACAGGCGATCGCCGGGCTCATGGGGACAACCTATGTTCCCGTCGATCCCGACTACCAGTCCAAGATCATGGGGCTGGCGCTGCCAAACTCGCCGTATCGGGCGCTCACCTTTTGCGCCGGCTGCCCCCACCGGGCGACCTACTGGGACCTCAAGAAGGCGCTCAAGCTGGACGGCCGGGACGGCTTCATCGTCGGGGACATCGGCTGCTATACCATCGGTCTGGGGCCCCAGGGCTATTCGATGCTGAGGACGACCCATGCAATGGGATCCGGTTCGGGCCTCGCCACGGGTTTGGGCCAGCTCAAACAGTTCGGGCTCGATCAGCCGGTGCTGGCCGTGTCGGGGGACTCGACCTTCTACCATTCGGTAATACCCGCCCTCATCAACGCCGCCCATCAGGAGGCCGATTTCACGATGGTCATCCTGGACAACAGTACGACGGCCATGACCGGCGCTCAGCCGCATTCCGGATCCGATACCGGCGCCATGGGCGTGCCGGCTCACGCGCTCTCGATCGAGAAGATCTGCGAGTCACTGGGGGCCAAGGTAAGGGTGCTGGATCCCTTCAGCGTCGAGGAGACCGTTCAGTCGGTCTACGATACCATCCAGGATGAGAAGGGTATCAAGGTCATCGTCATGCGCCAGGAGTGCTGCCTCTATCGCCTCAAGAAGGACGAGAAGCGATACGACGTGCGGGTGGACGAGAAGCGCTGCCTGGGCGACAACTGCGGATGCAACCGCCTTTGTACCAGGGTCTTCAAGTGCCCCGGGATTATATGGGACAGGGTCAATAAAGTCGCCCGGATAGACGAGGTGATCTGTAACGGCTGCGGGGTCTGTGCGGACATCTGCCCCGAAGGCGCCATCGTCAGGGAGGTCACCCATGAAGCATAACGGAAAAACGCTGGTCCACGACCCCACAAACATCATCATCGCAGGAGTCGGAGGGCAGGGGAACATCATGGCCTCTCAGCTGTTGGGAAGGCTTCTGGTCAAGAAAGGATATGAAGTCATCATCGGGGAGACCTACGGTGCGTCTCAGCGGGGCGGATCGGTTATGAGCCACCTGCGGGTTACCCGGCAGGGTGGTATCTCCCCGATTATCCCAAAGGGCAAGGCCCATTATATTATCGCGCTCGAGCCCGCCGAGGCCCTCAGAGTCATGGGCGAGTACGGGAACCCGGACGTCCGGGTCCTTTCCAACACCCGGCCCATCTATCCGGTGGACGTCATCACGGGGGCCTTTGATTACCCGGACCTCGCCAACCTCAGGAAGATCATCACGGATCATTCCAGGGAAACCTTCTTCATCGACGCCACGGACATCGCGCTCAGGGTCAAGACGCCGATCCTCGCCAATATCATCATGCTGGGCGCATTCGCGCAGTGGGGGGTCGTTCCGGTCTCCATTGCGGAATTCGAGGGAGCCATCAGGGAGAGCGTCCCGGAAAAGCACCTGAAGAAGAATCTCGAAGCGTTTGCGGAAGGGATGAAGGCGCTCGGGGCCTCGTAATTTTCGTCAGCTCGAAGAAAAAAGGGCCGCGGTTTTTAGCCGCGGCCCTTTTTTTTGGATACGATGAGTACGTTCTTGAGCTGCTAGTCCTCCGGCTCCAGCTGGACCCGTTCCACTTTCGCCAGGTCCCTGAGGTAGAAGAAGGATCCGGCCAGGAAGAAGAGCGCCCCGACGGTGAAGAAGATGGGGAGGAACTTGAAACCGGCCACCAGACCCATCGCCGGGTCAACATTGAATTTTGTCATATAGTGATCGGAGACGATACCTATAAAGAGCGGCCCAAGGGACGCGCCCAGCAGATTCTGAACGACAATAGCGAGGCTGTACGAGATCGAGCGCAGTCCCGGATGAACGACATCCTGGGTGACCGCCGATGATCCCGCGACAAACATCGGCGCGGCCAGTCCCATCGCCATGAGGACGAAGTACTGGGCCTTGCCGGTGAAGAAATAGAAGGCGGAAAACAGGAGAAGTGCGGCCGTCAATGTGCTGATGGCCGGGAAGACGAGGCGGGCGGTCTTAAAGCGTTTCTGCAGTGCGTTAGTGATGATACCGCCCAGGGGAGCTCCGGCGACGGCCAGGAGGAAGATGACCGACGACTTCATCGTCGCCTTGTCCATAGGCAGCCCTTCCAGCCGGTTGAAATATGCGGGGAGCCAGAGTATCAGGGCGTTGGTGACGAAGACGCAGCCCGCGTAGCCGAAATAGGTAAGCAGGAGTGAAGGGGTATCGAGAAATTCCCTGACGATATCCTTGACCTTCATCTTGATCTTCTGGGTCTTCTTTTCGGAGTGGGCGACGGTCCTCAGGAGCTCGACGGTCTTGTAGTCCTTCATGGAGAAGAAGAGAAACGCGAGCACGAGACCCGGAATCGCCATGATCCCGAAGGCATGGCGCCAGCCCGAGGTTCACCGCTATGATTCCCCCGAGCACCGATCCCATGACGATCCCGAGGGGAATCGCTCCGTTCCAGATGCCGATCATGAGCTCCCGCTTCTTCTCGGGGAAAAAGGCCGAGATGAGGCTGTACCCTCCGGGGACGTATCCGGATTCGCCGATGCCGACGGCAACCCGGGCGGTAAAGAGCTGCCTGAAGTTCATGGCAAAGGCGCAGGAGCCGGTGGCAAGGCTCCAGAGAAAGACCAGGATCCCAATGCTCCTGGTCCTGCGCCAGCGGTCAATGAGGATGGACAACGGGAAGGTCAAGAGGACGATCGACCAGTAGACGGCGGAGACCAAAAGGCCGCAGTCCTGGTCGGAAAAGCCAGCCCTCCCTCCGCCAGCGGGCGCCTTGAGGAAGGGGATGAGTCCGGAAACAACGTAGCGATCTGCGTAGTCGATCATGTAGATGATGAAGAGGATGAAGAAGACGTAGTAGGCGTATCGCTTGGAAACGAGATAACCCTCACTCGTATAGCTGTCAGCCATAAAATACCTCTCTCCTGGTTGTGTGATATTTCGGGCATTATACAAGAGGATAAACTGGATGGGAAGCTTTTTTATTCCCCGGTTTTCGGGACTGAGCGGCGACGGAAAGATCCTGCGGGCGACCTCTGTGCCCATTTCGAAATGAGTTGACCGTAAGGGTCTGATGTGATACCGTTTTCGATAAACTCTCTTGATGGGTTTTTAGTGAACATCCTTATTTCCAACGACGACGGAATCGCTGCCGAGGGCATACGGACGCTGGCCGCGAGACTTGAGCGTGATCATACGGTCTTCGTGGTCGCCCCGGCCCGGGAACAGAGCGCCTCGAGCCACAGTCTTACGCTGAGGCGGCCGCTCTCCGTGCAGAAAACGGGGGAGCGCTCCTATGCGGTCGATGGGACCCCCGCCGATTGTGTGAACCTGGCCGTCAACGGAATTCTGGACACACGTCCCGATCTCGTTGTCTCGGGGATCAATCACGGGGCCAATCTGGGCGACGACGTGTTCTATTCCGGGACGGTATCGGCGGCCGTCGAGGCGTTTCTGCTGGAGATCCCTTCGGTGGCCGTCTCGTATGAGATGAAGGCGGCTCACGATTTCGGCCCGGCGGCCGGGTTCGCCGCGGACCTCGTCAATTTTCTCGGCGCCCACCGCATGCCGAAGGAGACGGTGCTCAACGTCAACGTCCCCGACAGGATCACCTCCGACCGTCCATCCTACAGGATAACGAAGCAGGGAAAGCGGATATACGGCAACGCCGTCGTTAGAAAGGTCGACTCGCCGGAATCGGGATCTTTTATGATCGGCTCGGGGGAAATCGCGTTTGAAGACGACATCGAGTCGGACTTCTTTGCCGTCACTCACGGGTACATATCGATCACCCCACTTCACCTGGACATGACCAACTATCTATCCATCGGAGAGATCAGACAGTGGAAGATCCAGACCGCTTCGAAATAGCGAGAAAGCGCATGGTCGATGTCCAGATCGTCTCGCGCGGAATCCACGATGAGGCGACGATCAACGCGTTTCTTTCGGTGCCGCGCCACCTCTTTGTAGAGGAGGCGCTGAGCAACCAGGCATACAACGACTATCCGTTGCCCATCGGCGAGGGACAGACGATATCTCAGCCCTATATTGTGGCGCTCATGATCCAGAGCCTGGGCCTGACGGCCGACCGACCGTGTCCTCGAGATCGGGACGGGGTCGGGCTACCAGACCGCGATCCTGGCCGAGATCGCGGGGGAGGTCTTTTCCGTCGAGCGGATAGAAGAGCTGGCCGAAGAAGGCCGGACAAATCCTCCGAAAACTCGGCTACGACAATGTCCACATCAAGGTCAGTGACGGCACCCAGGGGTGGATCGAACAGCGTCCGTTTGACGCGATCGTCGTGGCGGCCGCGTCCCCCGACATCCCCAGGCCGCTCGTCGATCAGCTGAAAGACGGGGGAAGGCTCGTCATCCCCGTGGGAGGGAGGTCTTCGCAGGAGCTGGTCCAGGTCGTGAAGGACGGGCACGAGATCGTACGCAGCAATCTGGGCTCGTGCAGATTCGTGAAACTGATAGGAGAATACGGCTGGATGGAATGATTCGTGAGGCGCCGTTTTCACGCAGTGGTTCTTTCAATCACGGGCGGGAACGGCCGGGCGGCTCTGATCCGGCGGGCGACGTCGCGACAGTTCCATCTATTTTTAGCGAGATTTCAGAAAGGGTGACTCGATGGGCCTCTACCGGATGCTGGAGTTGTTGGCCGTCTTTGCCATAGATGTGATATCGGCGATCGGCTACCTGGGTGTTTTTTGTCTCATGGTTATGGAGAGCATGGTGATTCCCATACCGTCGGAGCTGGTGCTGCCTTTCGCGGGCTTCCTGATCGCACGCGGGGACTTTACCTTCACCGGCGTCATGCTCGTCAGCTCCCTGGGGAGCATCATCGGTTCACTCATCTCCTATTCCATGGGACGGTACGGCGGCAACGCGCTGGTCATCAATTACGGAAAATACGTATTGCTGGACGTGGAAGACCTCAAAAGAACGGAGCGATGGTTCGAAAAGAAGGGTGAATACACCATTTTCATCAGCAGATTCATCCCGGTCGTCAGGCACCTGATCTCCATTCCCGCGGGGATCGGTAAGATGGATCTCAAACGGTTCTCTCTCTACACGATCGTCGGTGCATCCATGTGGAACTTCATACTGATCTACGCCGGATACCTGCTCGGGGAGCACTGGAACAGGATCAAACACTATTCCGAACCGGTCTCCCTGGCGGTGGCGGCGATCCTGGTAATTGCCTTTGTCTATTTTGTCTATCGACACATCAGGGACAAGTTGGGGAATCGACGGACGTCCCCGGAGTAAACGCGATCGGCGGGACGCGGTCATCTCTGCAGAGGTTTAGTTATGCGCGTCGCATCGTTGTCGGGTCGTGCGAAAGGCAAAGGGCTGTCAATGCTGGCGGCGGCTCTGCTCTTTGGGCTTGCGGCCTGCGTGACCTCCACGACGACCACGGGGGTATATCACACCGTGAAGAAGGGACAAACCCTCTGGAGGATCGCCAAGACCTACGGCGTCGATATGCAGACGATCGCGGAATACAACGATGTATACGACAAGAACCTCATTTACGCCGGACAGGATCTCTTTATCCCCGGCGCCGAGAAGCAGCTGGACGTAGAGATCTATAAAGGGGGCGGCGAGAACCAGGGCAATATCGTGGTCAATAAGGGGATGCTCATCTGGCCGACCGACGGGGTGGTCTATTCCCTCTTCGGAGTAAGATGGGGAGTGATGCATTCGGGGCTCGACATCGCCGGAAAATCGGGGACGCCGGTGCTGGCGGCAAGAGACGGCACAGTGGAGTTCGCCGGCCGCAGGGGGGGGTACGGCAATCTCGTGATGCTTCGTCACGACGATGATTATGTGACCTATTACGGCCACCTATCGGTCATATCGGTAAAGAAGGGGGATCTCGTCAAGAAAGGGGATAAGATCGGTCTGATGGGGAGCACCGGCAAGTCCACCGGTCCTCACCTCCATTTCGAGGTTCGCAGAGACGATAAGGTTAGAAATCCACTCTTTTTCCTCCCGTGATCGGGACTATGAAAACAGACGAACTAAAAGCTCTCGTCGAGGCGGCGCGGGGGGCGCGGCCGTGTGATACCGTCCTTGTGGGGGGGCGGATCGTCAATGTATTCACCGGCCGGCTGGAGCGCGGGGACCTGGGCATCTCGGGCGGCCGTATCGCGGGTATTGGATCGTATAAGGCCGCCGAGATCATCGATGTCTCCGGAAAATACCTCTGCCCGGGATTCATCGAGAGCCATATCCATATCGAAAGCTCGTGTCTCGTTCCCTCCCAGTTCGCCAGGGGGGTGCTCGTCCGGGGCACCACGACCGTAATCGCCGATCCCCATGAGATCGCCAACGTCATGGGAATACCCGGGATCGTTGCCATGCACCGGGACGCGGAGCTTACCCCCCTCGAGGTCTACTTCATGCTTCCCTCCTGTGTGCCGGCGACTCACCTGGAAACCTCCGGCGCGTCGCTTTCGGCCGACGACCTCTCGACGCTGATCGACGAGCCGTGGGTCCTCGGGCTGGGAGAGGTAATGAATTTCCCCGGCGTGATCGCCGGAGACGACGATCTCCTCAAAAAGATCGAGATGGCAACGGAGAGAAGGAAGTTGGTTGACGGGCACGCCCCCCTCGTCACCGGCCCGAGCCTTTCGGCCTATCTGGCCGCGGGGATCGGTTCGGATCACGAGTGCACGAAGCTTTCCGAGGCCCGGGAAAAGCTGGCGCAGGGGATGTTCATCATGATCCGGGAGGGCACGGACGCCCGAAATCTCGATGCGCTGATCGGCCTGGTCAACGAAAAGAACTTCTGGTTCACGACGCTCGTCGGTGACGACATCCACCCCGGGGACCTCCTGCGCAGAGGGCACATCGATTACTTCCTCAAGAGGGCGACCGCCGCGGGGATTGATCCGATAACCGCGGTCAGGATGGTGACGATCGTTCCGGCGATGCGGGCGGGTCTATCACACCTGGGGGCGCTCTGTGTCGGCAGACAGGCCGATGTGGCGGTCCTGGATGACCTGACGGATTTCAGTGTCTCGACGGTAATGAAGAGGGGAAGAACGGTCGGCCGTGATGGAGTGGCGTGCTACGAGGATCTCGGGGTCTCCGAAATGCCCCGCGCCCCGATGCGCATGTCGGGTTTCGACGACCGATCGTTGCGGGTCCCGTTCAGGGACGGCCCGGCCCGGGTTATCGGCGTCATACGCGGCCAGATCCTCACGGACGAGTTGTTGCTCGGCCTCAAGGGGGCCGATGGTACGGCCGTCCCGGATACCGGACGGGACATACTCAAGATCGCCGTGATCGAGCGGCACCGGGCGACGGGAAACGTGGCCGTCGGTTTTGTGAAGGGGTTCGGCCTGAAGTCGGGAGCGATCGGTTCGTCCGTGGGGCATGACTCACACAACATCACCGTGGTGGGGACGAACGACCCGGATATCGGTACCGCGGTGCGTCGGATTGTCGAGCTGGGGGGAGGACAGGTCGTGGTGAGGGAAGGAGCGGTTATCTCGGAGCTGGCGCTTCCGATCGCGGGACTGATGAGCGGGCTTTCCCTGGAAGAGGTGGACGCCCGGATGGAAGAAAACCGGAAAGCCGCCGCGTCCATCGGATGCGTCCTGAAAAAACCGTTTATGACGCTGTCGTTTCTGCCGCTTGCGGTCATCCCGAAGCTCAAGATAACCGACCGCGGGCTGGTGGACGTGGAGAAATTCGCGATCGTGCCGCTTTATGTTGAATAGCAGTATGAGGTGAGATAATGGACACAGCTACCAGGCGGGCCCTGCTCGTTATCGACATGCAGAAGGAGTATTTCAAACAAGGCGGTTTCCTCACGGTCCCCGAGGGGCCGAAAGTGGCCGAAAACCTCCTTGCGCTGATGGACGTTGCCCGAAGCCGGTCCATTGATATCATACACGTCAGGCACATCAGCAAAAACCCCCAGGACGCCACGTTTCGGGCGGGCAGTGACTCGGTGGAGTTCATCGACGGGTTTGTCCCCCGGGCGGGGGAGCCGGTCGTCACCAAGACGCGGCCCGGCTCTTTCTACCGGACGGAGTTGGGTGATATCCTCCTCAGGCGGCGGGTCGACGAGGTGATCATCGGCGGCCTGATGTCTTTCATGTGCTGCGACACCACCGCACGGGAGGCCCACGCGCGCGGCTACCCGGTCCATTTTCTCAGGGACGCCACGGCCGCCATTGATATCGGGCAGCTGCCGGCGCCCATGATCCACGCCGCGGTCTGCGCGGTCCAGGGGCTGGTCTTTTCACGGGTGGTGACGACCGGGGAGATGATAGAGATCCTGAAAAAGGAGTAACCCGGAGCGCATCACGAGACGATTATGAGAGTGGCGCCCCGGTCGTAAAAAAAAGGCCGGGGCGCTTTCATTTTGGGGGATCATCCGAAGTAGCGGGTTCGGTTGCTCAGGACGTAGTCGGCGGTCCGATGGGCCATCGCCATAACGGGCAGCATGTTGTGGGAAGCGGCCGTGGAAGGTGTCACCGAGGCATCGACGACAAAAAGGTTCCTGACGTCGTGGCTTTCGAGGTAGGCATCCACGACGCTCACGGCCGGGTCCGTTCCCATCCGACAGGTCCCCTGCATGTGGAAGGACATGAGCGTCAGCGTGTCGGGCCTGATTCCCCGCTCGTCCACGATGGAGATCCCGGATACGTTATCGATGATCGTGGGGAGTTCGTAGGTGAACATCACCTGCCGTGCGCCCGCCGCGAAAAATATCCGCGCCGCCTCTTTCATGGCTGTCGTCATCCGGGTCTTTACCTCGTCGGAGAGGGCGTAGGTGATAACCGGTCTGCCGTGGCGGTTGATGGAGACCTGCCCCGCGGGCTCATCGTAGACGAGCACCATTACGTTGGCCATATTGTTGTAGCGGGTCATGAGGTCCTTCATCTCGGGACCGAACCCGGGGATGATGGTGGAGACCTGCCCGGGCAGTGTAAATCCGCCCTCGATGCGGAATCCCGAAAGCCCCCGGTCTTCATCGGCCTCTTCAAACCGCGTGCACGCGTATGACTGGGGGATGCCGCGGTAGCTCCTGAGCTCGTCGTCGAAAAATGCCGAGACCATCGTGTGGGGCTGCAGGAGGAGGTTCTTGCCGACGAGGCCGCTGCTGTTGGCAATCCCGGAGGCCAAAAGGATCTGCGGGGTGTTGACGGTGTTGGCGGCAAGCATGATGACGTGGGCCGTCACCTCGATAGGCGCAAGCTCTTTCCCGGTCTTCGGGTCGAGAACGGTCCCGACGACCCGGCCGGCCTTCCCGTCCTTCTGTTCGATTCGATCGGCCCTCGTCGACACGTAGATCGACGCGCCGGCGGCCAGGGCCCTCGGAAGATAGTTGAGGATCGTCGACTGCTTTCGGCCATAGGTACAACCCAGCAGGCAGAAGCCGCAGCCGAGGCAGTCCACCCGGTTGTTGACGAAATTATCACCGGGATAGCCGAGCTTCCGGCTTCCTTCCCTGACTATCAGGTTGTTCGGATTGAGTTGATCGTCGGTGATCCGGGAGGCCTTGAGGATCGTCTCGGCTTTCTCAAAATAGGGACGCATGCGTTCGGGCGTTACGTCGGGAATACCGTATTTTCTGCTCCACATCTCCAGAACCGGATCGGGAGTGCGCACACAGTCGGCCATGTTGATGAGCGGTCCCCCGCCCAGGCACTTGGCCTGTGTGAGGGCGATATTCAGGTCCTTGGTATAGCGCTGCCGATAGAGCGAGCCGAGCATGTCCCGTTCGTCCTGATTGAGGTCTGCCCCCGAATAGTGCCCCCCTTCTTCGAGCACGACCACGGAAAGCCCCGCCTCCGCCATCTCCATGGCCAAGACGGAGCCGGCCGAGCCGGATCCGATGACGCAGACGTCGGCCGATACGGTGCCCTGGGCCGTTATCGTTTCGGGATAAATGATCATGCCATGCTCCTTGGACGAGTTAAATCCAGCGGCCGTCGTAACCGATGTGCGGCCATATCTTGTCGTTGGAGAAGAAACCAAGACAGCAGATCTTCTTGTAGCCCCAGAAGATTCCTCTGAAGAGGGCGACGGAGCTGGTCTCCCAGCTCTTCAGGTATTGGTCCTGCATGTCGGCGGGCATCTCGGTGAAACGCCTGAACGAAAAGCGAAAGAGGAGCGCCCGGTATTCCAGGAGGAGGATTCCGCTCCTCATGTCGCTCTGGATCTCGGGTGGCTGGGATGACACGACGGTGTCGAAGTAGTGGACCACGTCGATATCTCCGGCGCCCTGGGGAATCAAGCCTCCCGGGGGGAGTATCCTCTCGGAGAAGGCCTTGATAACCCAGTAGGTCGTGTCGTCCAAGAAACTCAGGCCAGAAGGTATACCGCCGAGATCGCGGGCGCATCCGGCGAGCCCCGCGCCCGCGGTGGCTGCCAGAGACGCGAGGAGTTTCAGGAACGATCTCCTTTTGGTCGTGAGATCAAGGTACGTGTCGTGTTCCATATACCCTCCATGCAGAGAAGGTCGTCGGAAAGGAAATATCAAATGTTGAAATTTTATCATAAGGGATAAAGCCGTTCAATGATATTTTTGGAGGACCGGTAGTCTTCTGCGCGGGCCGGGCCGGCAACGCGCCAACGCGATCAATCGGTCCGTGCCCGCATGGGGCCGGGCTTCATCCAACGCGGTCCTCGAGGAGATGGGAGCCCCGTGCGATCACGGCACGGAAATTTCCAAATATCTTCTTGACACAGGTTGAAAAAGGTGTTAATTTCTCTTGTGTTTTTGGCATACTCGTTCTTATTTCTGCCAGCCGTTAACGAGCGGAAGGCCCCCGTAGCTCAGGGGATAGAGCAACGGATTCCTAATCCGTGTGCCGCACGTTCAAGTCGTGCCGGGGGCACCACAAACAACTGGGTCGTTTTTGAGGGGGCCAGTATGATGAATAAATCAGACCTGATTGAGGTCCTCGCCAAGAGAATCAACCTTACCCAGAAGAAGTCCGAATCGGTAATCAATCACGTCTTCGACGAAATGACCGAGACGCTGAGAAAGAACGACAAGATAGAAATCCGCGGATTCGGCAGTTTTACGGTCAAGCACTACAAGCCGTATACCGGCAGAAATCCAAAGACAGGCGATACCATCCAGGTAAAGGAAAAGAGGCTCCCCTTTTTCAAGGTGGGAAGGGAATTGAAAAAGAGGGTCGACGGAGATACCGATCGATAAGGACGGATCGTCCTTCCGTGAGCAACGACTCCCGGGTGTCTGCCCCCATCCTTCCGCACGGAGTTGCCTGATAGCGTCAGTCCAACGTACCCAATGCTCCCTCGAACCAAACATCCCGGTAAATTAGATAGCGTATTTTCGGCCACTCCTCTCAGCAGGCGTGCTCTGCTCGGGGGAAAGGCAATAGCTCCGGCCGATTGCGCGGGCTCGCGTCATTAGTCATTGGCGCCCCGTAAGGAGGCCGGCGAGAAACTCGAAGGGACGGGAAGGGTTGTGCGGCGGTGTACGGCTCGGGGTTAACCGACGTCGGATATGGTCTCGGTCAGTGGTCGGAGGCCAGAATGTCGAACAGCACCTTCTTGAAGATCCCGGTGAATTCGTCGGTGCCAAGCACCGACTTATGCATGTAGACGGCCCCGCTCTCGATGATCCTCTCTTTATTCCTTCTCTCCGATGTGAGAATCATGATCGGGATCGAGTGTTTGTTGGCGGCATCGATCACGTCAAAGCCGTCCTTTCCTTCCATGACCAGGTCGGAGATGACGAGATCGGGTTTGTTGGGTCCTTCAATGAAGGTAATCCCCTTCGTTCCGCTGTTGACGATGAGGGTAGTAAAGAGGTTCTTAAAGAGCTTCTCGATGACATCGTTGATGATACCGGCGAAGAACTGATTGTCGTCGATGATGAGGACCTTAATCCTGAGAAACGTGATTGCCTTCACCTCCGACAGACGGACCAGGGACTGATAAATGCTCAGGTCGTCTTCGGGGCTCTTGTCAAGGATATTGCGCACGAAGTCGCCGGGCTCGACGAGCGTGAGGATCTTGTGCTCTTCATCGGTGATATCCAGCCCGCCGGGGGCCGCGCCCTTGATCTTATAGTAGAGGGGGAGCTTGCCCTCGAGCCGGTTTATTTCGTCAACCTGCCTGGTCCCCTCGATGATCAGCTCCATGGTGTCCATCGATACGTTCGAATCGGTGACCTCCACGTCCCTCATAAGCTCGAACATCTCAAAAGGGATATCCTTCCATCCCATCATCCTGAAGAACGCCTTCTTTCCCATGACGTTTTCGCCGACGGATGCGTGGACAATCTTTCCCTCGGAGAAAAAAAGCTTTCCCATCTTCCTGCTCTCGGGCTTGAGGAATATCTGAATCTTCTTCTTCGTGTCTATGGTCTGGATGAGACCGGGAAGCGAAAGGATGGAGAGGACTCCCTTCATGACCAGGCGGTTATCGCTTTTTGCGCTGTCTTTCATACAAAAAAAACAGAAAGAGTTTACAATTCCTATATAATCGGCTGTTATAATAGCATAATGTTTTTCATTGTGCAATATATTGTGGGTCGGGCGGCACGAAACGATACGATTCCGGGCAGGCGGTTAAGGTCTCATGCCGGATTGTCCCATCCGAGGAAATGTGGTAGCATGAAAATTGGGGCGTTTACTACGATTAACTCTGATAGATTGTGCGGGTTGACGATATGAGCGCTATTATCGCAGTCGTTGACGACGAGCCCGATATAGTGGAACTGGTCTCGCTCCACCTGACCAGCGCCGGCTACGCCGTGCACGGATTTAACGACGCCGCCGGCCTCTTCCGCTTCATCGGCAAGAAACGGCCGGACCTGATCATCCTGGACCTGATGCTCCCCGACGAGGACGGCATCGAGATCACCAAACGCCTCAAGCGGGGCAGCGAGTTCTCGGATATTCCCATCATCATCCTCTCGGCCAAGGACGAGGAATCCGACAAGATCGTGGGGCTTGAGCTCGGTGCGGAGGACTATATCACCAAGCCCTTCTCGCCCAAAGAGCTGGTAGTGCGGGCCAAGAAGGTCCTGTCGCGCCGGATCGGTCGTGAAGATCCCAAAAAGATCTTCATATCCGACGTCCTGTCTATCGACGCGGATAAGTACGAGGTCATCGCCCTGGGCAGTAAGATCGATCTGACCGCCACTGAATTCAAGATCCTGAGGCTCTTTGCTTCCAAACGGGGCACCGTTTTCACCAGAGACCAAATCCTCGATTACCTGTGGGGGGGTGAAAAGGCGGTTATCGACCGAACCGTCGACATGCACGTCAAGAACCTGAGAAAGAAGCTTGGGGATGCCGCGTCTTTGATCAAGAATGTCCGGGGAATAGGGTACAAACTCGATCTATGAAGAGCAAGCTGTTTATCAAGATCTTCAGCGGGTACTTCATCGTCACCATCTTTCTTACGATTCTCATATTTGTGACCTCGTCCCAGGCCATTCAATATTATTACCGCAATGAACTATCGGCCTCAATGACCGATCTCTGCGCGACGACGGCCGCTCTCGTTTCACCGGCGATCGACGACGGCGGGCAACAGCTGCAGGAGATCATCGAGGAAGCACACTTTGACCCGCAAAAAAGGGTGATGATCTTTGATGCAGACGGCCTTCTATTGGCGGACACGGGGTCGGGATCGAACGCCCCCTCCAATATCACCTCAAGCCGCGAATTCATCAGCGCGCTCAACGGCATCGTCGGGACCTATATCCAAAGCGACGAGTCGGGCAGCAGCGATATCCTTTCCGCCAGCGCCCCGATAAAAAGGGGAGATGAGACTATCGGGGTCGTGGTGATCCGCCTCCCCGTGGATACCGGCATCACCTCAATCCCACCAATCCTGTTTATTGCCGTATGCGTGTTCGTCTTCTTCTTCGCGATCCTCGGCGCGGTCATATTTTCCGCCCGTCTGTCAAATCCCATCCGGGAGCTGTCTCTTGCGGCAAAGCGGGTATCCGAGGGGGATTTCACCGCCCGGGTATTCCTTGACAGGAACGATGAAATCAAGTACCTCGCCGATAGGTTCAACTTCATGACCGAGCGGCTCGATTTCCTGTTCCAGCAGGTGCTTCAACAGAAGGACGAGCTGCTTCAGATCATATCGTCTCTTGACGAGGGGCTCCTTGTGCTGGATAAAGACGAGCGGGTCGTCCTCTTCAACAAGAGCTTCGGGGACATCGTCTCCGAACGGCCGGTGCAGGGAAGGTTCTATTGGGAGGTCATTCGGGATATCAGGGTCAATGAGATGATCAACGGGACGAAGCGAGACAAACAGAGCAGGCATGAGCAGATCGAGATAAACAATAGGTTCTACAGCTGCAGCGTCATCTATATCTCGTCAAAGGACGAGGTAGCGGTCGCGCTGCGCGACATAACCGAGATCAAGGATCTCGAAAGGGTCAAAAAGGAATTCGTGACCAACGTCTCCCATGAATTGAGGACGCCCTTGACCGCCATCAAGGGATTTGTCGAGACGATCGAGACGGCAGACAAGAAGAAGAGGGCGTCCTATCTTCAGATCATCAAGCGAAATACCGATCGGATGATCAGCATCATCAGGGATCTTCTGCTCCTCTCTCAGTTCGAGGAGAAGAACGCCGCGCTTCAGCTCGGGGAGGTAGACGTCGAAGAGATGGTGCGGGGGATCCTGGCGTTGTTCGAGAAGCCGATCGAGGAAAAAGGCCTGAGCTCGTCGGTCATCGTCCAAAACGGGCCGGTTATTATCTGGGCCGATTCGTTCAAGCTCGAGCAGCTGTTCATCAATCTCATCGATAACGCCGTTAAGTATACGGAGCGCGGCGGGATAACCATACGGCTCTCGCTGACGGACCGCCTCTTCACGGCCCGGATCGAGGATACCGGCATCGGCATACCGAAACAGGATATCCCCCATATATTCGAGAGGTTTTATCGCGTCGACAAGTCAAGGTCGCGAACGCTCGGCGGCACGGGGCTGGGCCTTTCCATCGTAAAGTATATCGTGCTCCTCCACAACGGGGATATCCGGGTTGAGAGCGCCCAGGGAAGCGGCACGAAGTTCACGGTGACGATACCCCGGAGGAGTGCGCGGTAGCGCCTGCGTTTCGCGGTGTGTCGGGATGAATACCTCCCGGGGAGTCTTTGCCGACCGGAGAGTAAGGGGACCGCACGGAAATTTACGGAAAACTCACATAATGTTTACGGAAACAACACACGGCTCGTATATAATCTAAGGCGTTATATTTGCGGGCTCTGCGGGGCCCGGAGGACATCTGTCCGGGAGGTTCATGATGAAACGTATAATCCTGGCTATCGGTATGACTGCTCTGATCTTCGGTGCGGCGGGGCTCGGCTGCGTCGGTGAGCAAGAACTTCTGGGGGCGGGGGCCACGTTTCCTCAGCCGCTCTACTCCAAGATGTTTGACACGTACTACAAACAATTCAAGGTCAGGATTAACTACCAGGGGATCGGATCGGGCGCGGGTATCGAACAGATCACCAGGAAGACCGTAGACTTTGGCGCCACCGATTCCTTCATGACCGACGAGGATCTGAAAAAGGCGCCGGCACCCATTGTCCATATCCCCATCACGCTCGGCGCGGTGGTCGTCACATATAACCTCCCCTCAAATCCCTCTATCAGACTCTCCCGAGACGTGCTGTCAGGCATTTTCCTGGGCACGATCACCGAGTGGAACGACGCGTCCATTGCCGCCCTCAACCCGGGCGTGGACCTCCCGAAACTGCCGATTACGGTTGTGCACAGATCCGACGGGAGCGGTACCACCGCGATCTTTACCGAGTACCTCTCCGCAATCAGCGCCGATTGGGCAGCGGGCGTGGGCAGCGGCAAAGAGGTCCAATGGCCGACGGGCCTGGGCGCCAAGGGAAACCCGGGTGTCGCCGGCCAGGTCAAACAGCTGCCGGGGAGCATCGGGTATGTCGAGCTGATCTACGCGCTCGAAAATGAGATGCCGATCGCGGAGCTCCAGAACAAGAAGGGCAGCTACATCACGCCTTCAGTCGAATCCACCGAGCTGTCGGCGGAAGTCGCCGTGCCCGACGACACGAGGGTCTCTCTGACGGACACCGACGCCGAGAAGGGTTACCCGATCACCGGGCTGACGTGGATCATCGTCTACCGCGAGCAGAATTACGACGGGAGGTCCCGGGAAAGGGCCAAGAGCCTCGTCGATCTCCTCTGGTGGATGACCCACGAGGGGCAAAGGTATTGTGAGCCGCTTAAATATGCGCCGATACCGAAGGGGACCCTCGATAAGGCCGAAGTCATTATTAAATCAATAACGTACGACGGCTCGCCGCTCATGAAGTAGGTCCCGGCGGGACGGGAAACGGCGTCCCGGACGGGCCGCGGACGGGATGAGGAAGACCCTTTCATCGCGCGTGGTGCCGGGCCGCTTGGGTCGTGAGGCTCTCCTTAACCAAGTCGATTGATGACGATGAAAACGAACAGTCGGAAGAGACGCAAAGATCAGCATGAACGCAGGGAGATGATATTTCGAGGGATTCTCTATCTTTCCTCGATCGGCATCCTCCTGTTGCTCGTGGGGTTTTTCATCTCGCTGCCGTTGGACGCCCTGGAGTCGATTAAGAAATTCGGATTGACGTTCGTCTTCAACAAAACGTGGGATCCGGTCGCCGGCAATTTCGGGGCGCTCGTCTTTATCCTCGGCACGCTCGTTACGTCGTGTATCGCGCTGGCACTCTCGATTCCCTTTTCAATTTCCATCGCCCTCGTGTTGGGCGAGTATCTTCGGGAAGGCATCGTCTCGACCCTGCTCAAGAGCGCCGTGGAGCTTCTGGCCGGCATTCCCTCCATCATCTACGGATTCTGGGGGATCTTCGTGCTGGTCCCGGTCGTCATAGACATCGAGATGAAGCTGATGGAGGTAAGCGATCGGATACTTCCGTTTGGGGTGGGGATACTGACCGCATCGGTCGTCCTGACGGTGATGATCATCCCCTATTCGGCGTCGATCGCGCGGGAAGTGATCACGCTGGTTCCCGTCGATCTCAAGGAGGCGGCCTATTGCCTGGGAGCGACGAGGTTCGAGGTGATCCGAAGGGTGGTGCTGCCGGCGGCGCGCTCGGGGATCATCGCGGGGATTATCCTTTCTCTGGGCAGGGCGCTGGGTGAGACAATGGCGGTGACGATGCTTATCGGCAACGCCAACCGCCTCCCCGATAAGCTGTTCTCGCTGGCCAATATCTTCGTGCCGGCCAATACGATGGCCTCCGTCATTGCAAACGAGTTTGCGGAGGCCACCGACAGCCTCCACCGATCGAGCCTGATCTACGTGGGATTGATACTTTTTCTCATTACGATGATAATCAACATAACGGGCCGCTACATTATCAGAAAGACGAGCGTAAGCATAGACGAATAGGATGAAGATTTCGAGCACCTCATATCGTATCGCAAAGGACAGGCTCTTTGTCGCGGGCATCGTCCTGCTTTCTTTTCTGGCCGTCGTTCCGCTGCTCCTGATACTGTTCTATATTATCAAGAACGGCATCTCCGTCATCAATTGGGATTTTCTGACCCAGCTGCCCAACCCCATGGGGGAGGAGGGCGGCGGTATCGTCAACGCGATCGTGGGCACCCTTATGCTCATCGTCATCGCCTGTCTCTTCTCGGTGCCCGTTGGCATCACCACGGGCATCTACCTCAATGAATATCGGAAGGGAGCGGTCGCGGAGATGGTCAGGCTGGCGGTCGAGGTCATTATGGGGATTCCATCGATCATTATCGGGATTATCGCCTATACCTGGATCGTGATCCCCCTCGGCTCTTTCTCCGCCCTCTCGGGAGGGGCGGCGCTGGCGATCATGATGCTTCCGGTCATCATCAAATCCACCGAGGAAACCCTCAAGCTCATTCCAAACACGCTCAGGGAGGCGTCGTTAGCCCTGGGGGTTCCTTACTCGACGACGATCCTCAAGGTCATAGTACCGGCCGGAATGAGCGGCATTATCACGGGTATTCTCCTGGGCATCGCCCGAGTGGCCGGTGAGACGGCACCGCTTCTCTTTACCGCCTTCGGCAATCCCTTTATGAACTACAATATCCTCAAGCCGGTCAACTCGCTGCCTCTGACTATATTCGTCTATGCCACAAGCCCGTACGAGAATTGGCACGCCCTGGCGTGGGGAGCCTCGTTCGTCCTTATTGTATTCGTGCTGTCGATGAACTTCATTACCAAGCTGGTGATACGACGATGAGCGATACCTTCCTGCAAACCCGATCCCTGTCGGCCTACTTCAATAGAGAACGGGTCGTCAAGGACGTTACGATCACCTTTCAGGAAAACAAGGTAACGGCGATCATGGGTCCGTCGGGATGCGGAAAGACGACCCTGATACGATGCATTAACCGGATGCACGAGCTGGTTCCCGGGGCGACCACCACCGGCAAGGTGTTCCTTCGTGACGAGGATATCTTCTCCATGAATCCGATCCTGGTCCGCCGAAAGATCGGAATGGTCTTCCAGAAGCCAAACCCCTTTCCGACCATGAGCATCTATGACAACGTCGTGGCCGGATACCGTCTCAACGGGTTTCACCTCTCGCGGGACGAGATGAACGGGAACGTAGAGGAGTCTCTGAAAAAGGCGGCCCTCTGGGACGAGGTCAAGGACGCCCTGCATCGCAAAGGAACATTTCTATCGGGGGGGCAGCAGCAGCGTCTGTGTATTGCCCGGGCCCTGGCCATGAAGCCCGAGGTGATCCTCCTGGACGAGCCGACCTCGGCCCTGGATCCCAAGGCTACCTCTCGCATAGAAGAGTTGATCGTCGAGCTTAAGGACACGGTTACCATCCTCATTGTCACCCACAACACCGCCCAGGCGGCCCGCGTCTCCGATTACACCGCCTTCATGTACCTCGGCGAGCTGGTGGAGTTCGGCACGACCAGCAAGATGTTTACCGTTCCGGACAATAAGAAGACGGAAGAATATTTAACGGGTAGATTCGGTTAGGACTCACTGCCATGTTGGAAGAAAGAATAGTTCATCTCAAGCACGATATCGTTTCCTTTGCCTCGCTCGTCGAAAAGATGATCGACAACAGCGTCGAGGGTCTGGTAAAAAAGGACGCATCGCTCCTCACGGAAGTCGTCGATGTCATGGAGACGAAGGCAAACAATTACGAGATCGATATCGACGAGCAATGCATTACCCTTATCGCACAGTATCAGCCGAAGGCCCGGGCGCTCAGGACCATCCTGATGATCCTGCAGATCAACACGGACCTGGAGCGAATGGGGGACCACGCCGTCAATATCGCCGAAAGCGCCCAGTTCCTGATCGAGCGTCCGCCGGTGAAGCCTCTCGTCGACACGCCTCGCATGGCGCGGATCGCCACTAACATGCTCAAGGACAGCGTTACCTCGTTTGTCGAGGAGAATCCGACCCTCGCCCAGAGCGTATTTGAGCGGGATGAAGACGTGGACAACCTGGGAGAGCAAATCCTTCGAGAATTGATTACCTTCATGAGCTCCGACCCGACTACCATAGAGCGCTCGCTCCATATTCTCAGGATTGCCCGCGAGCTCGAGCGTATCGCCGACCTCTCCACGAACATGTGCGAAGACACCATCTTTATCGTGCAGGGCAGGGTGATCAAACACCATAAAGAAGGTGACGCCTGAAGACCGCCGCGCACGAATAGTCCGGCAGGCCGCGGGCCGTTTCGCGATAGGGTGCGATCGCAAAAAGCCCCACGAGTCCGCGACAAAGGACAGCCCCCGCCGTTCTATCCCCTCCCCAGGGAGTGATACCCCACCCCGTCACCGGCCCACCGTCACCTCGGCCCGTCTCGTGACGCCACGTATAGTGTGAACAGGAAGATCAAATAGTGTAAATATCCAAAATATCGTTGTAAAAGAAATAAAAATGTGATACAAAAAGCATACTATTACTGCACGGTGCAAAATAATTCAGATGTCCTTTGACCCGTCTCCCGACAAGCATCTCATCGCCATCAAGAACATAACGACGGCATCGACCCACGGTAGCGGGCTCCTTTCGGTCCTCAAATCGGTTACGCGAGAGATCATCGATACCATGGGGTATGGACGGGTGATCATCGGGCTCAAGGATCGGGCGCAGCCGGTGCTCCGATTTCGGATCGGCAGAGACCGGGAGGTCAGCAACAAGGAATTCACGAAACTCGTGAGATCGATCCCGCACGTATCCCTCGCGCCGGATCCGTCAGGCAGGCTGTCGGCCTCGGCGTGGTCATTTCGCAACGGGCGGGAAGTCTCAGTGTCCGACGCCGGCCACTACGATTTCATGACAGAGGCGACTTTTCAGGATCAACAGCTTGTCGATCGTCTCGATCTCGGCTCCTACATCATCACTCCCATTTTTTTCAGGGACGACTCCCTCGGTATCATAATCGTCGACGACAGGTATATCTCGCGCCCCCTCAACGAGAAGGACGGGCGGGTAATTTCCACCATAGCCGACCACCTCTCGGTATGTATCGCCAACGTCGAAATGCTCAATAGACTCAAGAAATCCAATCGGCAGCTCCAGGATGCGAACAGGGATATGATCATATCCCAGCGGCAGTATCAGCAACTCGTCGAACGGGGTCCGGACGCGATCTTTATTGTTCAGGACTACCGGTTCGTCTTCGTCAACAAGATGTTTCAGAAGATGTTCGGCTATTCGGAATCGGAGATCATCGGGATGAACTTCCTTGATCTGGTCACACCCCAGTCCCGCCAAAACATCGCAACCTCATACGACGACGCCCTCAAGGGCAAGCACATGCCCGACGAATACGAGTACACCATCGTCAAGAAGGACGGCGCCACAATCTCCGTCTGGATGAAGACGACTTTTACCCGGGTCAACAATCGGCGGGCGATCCTCTGTTTTGCCCACGATATAACCGAAAAAAACCGCGCGGAATCGGAGCTCAGGGAGGCCAAGGCATATCTCGAGAATGTCCTGGAGAGCGCCAATGACCTCATCTACATCCTTGATCTCAGCGGAAAATTTACCTACGCCAACAAAAAGTTCGAGGAGTTCGGTTACAATCGCCGGGAGCTGATCGGCAAACCGTTTCTCGAGATTCTCTCCCCGGCTCATAAGGGAACCCGGTTCAAGAAGACCGTCACGACGGGCGCCAAACAGGTCTATGAAGTCGAGATGCTCGAAAATGGTGGAGACCATATCAGGAACATCGTTATATCCACCTCTCCGCTGATCGATGATTCCGGGGCAATCCAGGGTGTCCTGGTAATGGGGAAGGATATCACCGAAAGGAAACGGATGGAGGAAGAGCTCAAGCATATCTCCATCACCGACAGCCTCACCGAGCTCTTTAATCAGCGCCATTTCTTTCAACGCATCAAGGAGGAGACCGATCGCGCAAAACGGATGTCCTATCAAGTCTGCCTCATGATCTTTGATATCGATAATTTCAAGCGCTACAACGACACAAAGGGACACCTGGCAGGCAACGAGATGCTCCGTAAGATCGGAAGGATTATCCGGTCGGCTATTCGCGCCAACGTGGACACCGCCTTTCGGTACGGCGGGGATGAGTTTGCGGTCATCCTCCCTAATACAACCGCCACGGAGGTCGAATCCGTCGCCCGCCGCGTCAAGAAGAAGATTGACACAAGCCTCGGGGGATTAACGATTTCAATCGGAATATCCTCGATGAGCGCCGAAGGATCGGTCGAAGATTTCATAAACGCCGCCGACAAGGCGATGTACAGAGCAAAGGGCGGAGAAGGGGATGCGGTGGTCGTCTATCGCTCCGATCCGCTGTTTCCGGCATGATCACGAGAAGAAGAACAAAGGTCATCAGCGTCGGCGACGTGAAGATCGGGGGCGACGAACCCCATCGTCGTTCAGTCGATGACCAAGACCGATACGGCCGACGTTCGCGCCACGGTCGGCCAAATCCGGGCCCTCGCCCGCGCCGGATGCAGGATCGTCAGGGTCGCCGTCAAAGATACGCGGGCGGCGTCGGCCCTCGGAACTATTATCAAGGACTCCCCGGTCCCGATTATCGCCGATATCCATTTTGACCGTCGTCTCGCGCTGGCTGCCATGGACGCGGGCGCCGCCGGGATCAGGATCAATCCCGGAAACATCGGCGGCGAGAAGAAGCTGTTCGAGGTCGTCGAGCGGGCGCGGAAAGACAGCGTCGCGATACGGATCGGCGTAAACTCCGGGTCGCTCGAAAAAGAGATCCTGAAAAAGTTCGGCGGCCCCTCTCCGGAGGCCCTCGTTGAGAGCGCCCTTCGGTCGGCCACGCTCCTTTCGGGATGGGGATACACGAACTTCAAGCTCTCGCTGAAATCGGCGAGTGTTGCCGATACGATCGCGGCCTACCGGCTCGTGTCGGACAAGACCGACTTTCCGCTTCACGTAGGCGTGACGGAGGCGGGCACCGTCCTGCGCGGCGCGATCAAGTCGTCGGTCGGTATCGGGATCCTGCTGGCTGAAGGGATCGGCGATACGATACGGGTGAGCCTGGCCGGCGATCCGCTCACGGAAGTGATGTGCGGCTATACGATCCTTTCGTCCCTCGGTCTGGGCAGGAGGGGCGTGGACGTGATCGTGTGTCCGACCTGTGGCAGGACGACGATGGATATCGTCTCGATCGCCCGGGAGGTGGAGGAGCGGCTTGCCGACTATGACCTGCCGATCACGGTGGCCGTGATGGGGTGCGAGGTAAACGGGCCGGGGGAGGCGCGGGAGGCCGATATCGGCATCTGCGGCGGCGCAAAATACGGCCTGCTCTTCAAGAAGGGTAAGATCATCAGGAAGCTGGCGGAGGACGAGATGGTCAGCGCCCTCATTTCCGAGGTCGACTCCATGACCAAGACGGGGATTGAAATAGGCTCACGTAAGCATGATACGCCTCAACGACATAACCGATAAGGTTCAGTCATACCTCCCGGACGCCGACCTCGAGTTGATCTCGAAGGCGTACGTCTTTTCGGCGAAGGTACACCAGGGGCAGACCCGCCTCTCGGGAGAGCCGTACCTTACCCACCCCCTGGAAGTCGCGTATATCCTGGGTGAGCTGACAATGGACGTCCCCAGCGTCGCAACCGGCCTCCTTCACGATACGGTGGAGGACACGCTGACGACGCTCAAGGAGATCGAGGACGTCTTCGGCTCGGAGATCAGTTATCTCGTGGACGGCGTCACGAAGATTTCCCGCATGAGCTTCTCGAATACCGAGGAGAGGCAGGCGGAGAACTTCCGCAAGATGATCATCGCGATGGCAAAGGATATTCGGGTTCTCCTCATCAAGCTGTCCGACAGGCTCCACAACATGCGCACGATTCAGTACCTCCCCCCCGAGCGGCGGGAGGCGGTGGCCCAGGAAACGATGGATATCTACGCCCCCCTGGCCAACCGGCTCGGTATCGGATGGATCAAGACGGAGCTCGAGGACCTCGCCTTCAGGACCCTGAAGCCCGAGGTATATCAGGAGATAGCCGACAGGCTCGAGTCCAAGCGAAAGGAGATCGATAAGTACTCGAAAGAAGTTCTGTCAATCATAGAACGGGAGCTCAAAAAGAATAATATCGAGGCCCGGCTCCAGAGCCGGGTAAAGCATCTCTACGGCATCTATTCAAAAATGCGTGATCAGGAGATCGGCTTCGATGAGGTCTACGATAAGATCGCCTTCAGAATCATCGTGGATTCCCTCAAGGACTGCTACGGGACCCTCGGGATCATTCACTCGCTCTGGAAGCCCGTGCCGGGACGTTTCAAGGATTTCGTGGCGATGCCCAAGCCCAACATGTACCAGAGTCTCCATACGACCGTGATCGGCCCCTACGGTGAGCGCATCGAAGTGCAGATCAGGACCGAACAGATGCACAAGATCGCCCAGAAGGGCATCGCGGCCCACTGGAGGTACAAAGAGGGAAAGGACGGGATCAAAAAGCAGGACGCCAAGAGCTACGACTGGCTCCAACGGCTTATCGAGTGGCAGCAGGACCTCAAGGATCCCTCGGAGTTTCTCAAGACCGTAAAGGTGGACCTCTTCCCGGAAGAGGTGTACGTCTTTACCCCCAAGGGGGAAGTCAAGGCGTTTCCGAAAGGGGCCACCCCCATTGACTTCGCCTACGGCGTCCATACCGATGTCGGCAATACGTGCGTCGGGGCCAAGGTCAACGGAAAGCTCGTGCCGATCCGCTATCAGCTGGTCAACGGCGATGTGGTTGAAATCCTTACCAGCAGCAAACAAAAACCGAGCAAAGACTGGCTTCGAATGGTCGTCACTTCCAAGGCGAAGCAGAAGATCAAACACTGGCTGATCAGCGAGCAGAAAGAGCGCAGCATCACCTTCGGCAAGGAGATCCTCGACAAGGAGTTCAGAAAGTTCGGGCTGAGTTTTCAGAAGCACATGCACTCCCAAACGATGAAATCGGCCATCGAGTCTCTCAAGGCCAAGGATTTCGACGACCTCCTCTCAAAGGTCGCCAATACACGGATATCCGCGGCGCAGGTCATCGAATTTTTCGTCCCGAAAGAGGAGATCAAGGAGAACGAACAGCCGTCCGTCGAAGAGCCCGCCAAGAAGAAACAGCGCCTCAAAAAGGAGGGAAAGGCGGGCGGCGTATTGATAAAGGGCGTGGACGACATCATGACCAAGTTCGCCAAGTGCTGCAATCCTGTTCCGGGGGACCGGATCGTTGGGTTCATCACCCGGGGCAGGGGGGTGACCATACATACGGCCGACTGTCCCAACGTGATGGATCTCCCCGGGGAGCGGATGGTGGATGTGCAGTGGGACGTCCGCCAGGAAAAAACCTACAGCGCAAAGATCATTGTTATATGTGAGAATAAGAAAGGGATGCTCGCGTCGATTGCACAGGCCATCGCCAATTCCGAGGCCAATATCTCGGAGGGAGTGCTCAAGATCATGGATGACAACAAGGCGCGGTGCGAGTTCGAGCTCCAGATCAACAACCTGGAGCATTTGAAGAAGGTCATTCGCTCGGTGGAAAAAGAGCGCGACGTAATCAGCGTCCATCGGATAACGTGAGGATCTTACTCAAGTGGACGGGGCAGGATGCGGGGCGATCGCGCGGGCGTGTATGAGGCGGGCCGACGTCCGGTTGCGCAGTTTTCCCCAAGAGACGGCACGGGCGGCTTTGCGAGCCGCCGGAGAGAAGGAGCGTGCGCATTCGGCGCAGGGGGTCCGGGCGTGAGATGCGCGACCCCTCCGTACCATTACCTCGCCGGGGAATCGGCAACCCCGAAAGTTATCGCCCGGCCCTCGGACGTACGGAAGTACGAGGGAAACCGGGCGGGGGCTCGGTCGCGTGGGGGGATCAGACCTTGGCTACCTTACCGGAACGGAGGCATCGGGTGCATATTTTGATGCGGACCGTGCTGCTGCCGATACGGGTACGCATCGTGTGAAGGTTAGGGTACCATCTCCGTTTCGTGACGTTATGGGCGTGGCTCACATTACACCCGACGATGGGCCCTTTACCGCAGATGTCACAGACTCGACTCATAAGTCACCTCCAAAAACCTATGTATTATATCAAGAGAAATGAAATAATCAAGCAATTTTTATGGAAAAGATAAGAAAAAGAGGAAAGCTATTCGTCGTATCGACCCCCCTCGGGAACCTCAAAGACATCACGCTGCGCGCCCTTGACACACTGCGACAGGTGGACCTCATTGCGTGTGAGGACACACGGGTAACGAAACGTCTTCTTGCCGCCTACGGGATCTCCAATGTGATGATCAGCTACCGCGAGGAGAACCGGGAGCAGGCCGCAAAAAAAATCATCGAGCGGCTTTTCGAAGGAAAAGACACGGCGCTCGTCACGGATGCCGGCACCCCGGGGATATCCGACCCGGGGGGGCACCTGATCTCGCTCTGTATTACTGAAGAAATCGATATCATCCCGATTCCCGGTCCTTCATCCATCGTCACGGCGCTGGTCGTCAGCGGAATGCCCATCGACCGATTCGTCTTCCTCGGGTTTTTGCCTCGAAAGGGAAAGAAGCGCGAGAACGCGCTGGCTGAGCTTGCATCGGAGACGAAGACCTCGGTGATCTTTGAATCACCGGCCCGGGTTGTCCGGACGCTCGGACAGCTTCACGATCGCCTGGGCGACAGGATGGCCGTCGTCTGCCGGGAAATGACCAAGATACATGAGGAAGTGATCAGGGGGCCGATTTCGGAGATACTGGAAGGTATCGAAAAGAAGGACCGGTTACGCGGTGAAGTGGTGATCATCCTGGCGGGTGCCGGACAGGGCGCGGATGCCGTCGATTGCGAAACGGTCAAAGACGAGGTGGTGAAGGCCATGGCCCGTTACCCCGGCGCGCGGGCAAAAGAGTTGGCGGCCCTTATCTCGGACCGCCTCGGCGTTCCCTCAAGCGTCGTCTACAGCGAGATCATAAAGACCAGAAAATAGAAACTCCGATGAGTAAAGGCGTGCAGCCCTTTTCCATCGGAGCTTACTGCTCAGTTCTGACGGGCGTGGCGAAGGGCCGCGATCGGCCCGAGGAAGCGAAAACAGTCCGACCTTTACTTTTTCTTCTTCTTGCCGCCGAAGATCTTGCTGAAAAGGCCCTTTTCCTTGGCCAGTTTCTTTCGAACGGCGTCTTCATATCCGATGATGGCATAATAGACCGCCCGATCGAAGAAGAGCACGACACGGTTATTGAGCTCAAGAGACTGATAGAGCTCGAAAGCGGTGGAAAGCTGACCGTCCGAAAGGATATGAAGCCAGAGGTGCCGCTTGAGGAGTATGATGGCGCTGACGACCTCATAGAGGGCAAATCCCTCGTTGAACCGCTCTTCTCCCAGCTTCACGTAGTAGCCGTGAACCTCTCCCTTGCTCGTCGATCTTGATATCCAGTGACCGAGCTGGCTGTAGACGAAGTGCGCCCTCTGATAGAGTTTCTCTTCGGGGAACGTCTGGTAGGTGGGTGTGGTAGGATTTTGACGTACGTCCCGCAGCCAGCTTTTCGTCAGGTTGTCGGCATTATCCTCGATGAGTTTTACGAGTCTCTCCGATATCATAGAAGCACTCCCTATACGAAATGAAAAATACCCCACTTTACCCAATATTGGGTACGTTACCACTCGCTCCAAACCATGTCAATACATTATTTCTCTTCGAACTCAAAAGGGATGGTGTATGTCTGGTCGCGAACGAGAATACCGGAGATCATCACGGCGATCTTCTTGGATCCCTTGGGGAGAAAGGGGAAGATCAGCAGCCCCTCGACGCTGGTCCCGGACGGGATGTCCAGCTCCAGGTCGTACATCGCCTTCTTGAACTCCGATCCTTCGGTATCGGGCGCGAATTTCTGAAAGGCGATCGTGACTTCCGTAAAGTCAAGGGAGCCGCGAAAGTAGCTCCCCCCGACATAGATGGAGGCCCTGCGGGGGTCAAACCGAATCGTTCTCTTCTCTTTATTTACGAAGGTCACCAGAAAAATGGTCAGGTTATCCCTCAGGATCTGCGAGCTCATGAAAGGATTCGGGAGATTATGCTTCAGGAAAAATAGGTCAATGTCCGACGGCTCCATGTACTTGACCTTTATAATGGAATCGAGGACCTTATACGAGACCGTGTTTCCCTCGAACTCGTACCCCTTGGGGATGTACTCCTCGGAGAACCGGGGAATAAATGCGGCCGGCCGTGTTTCCTCTCTGTACGCGGCGCATCCGAATAACAGTGCGACGATCAGGATAGTGATAATTTTTTTCATGGCCTTTCCGAATAGATGATGTTAAGCACGGTGTGACACCGTGCGCACGTATTGCCGGACAATCCCTTAACCTGTGTCCGGTATCCGCGGCGCGACACAAGGAGCGCGCCGCACCGAGGGCAATAGGTATCGTTTCCCCTGTCGAGCGCGACATTTCCAAGATAGACGTACGAGAGGCGCTTGCGTGCGATATCGAAGGCGCGGGTAAGAGTCTCCTCAGGGGTCGCGGGTGCCTGAAATGACCGGTGGGGGAAGTACCGGGAGAAGTGGAGGGGAATATCAGGGCTGACGGAGGCGACGAAATCGACGAGCCGGCTTATCTGGTCGGCCGAATCGTTCTGGCCGGGGATAATGAGGTTGGTGACCTCCACGAGGCACGACGCGGCGGCGATGCGGATCGTCTGCTGTACCGGGTCGACGCGTCCCTTGCAGTTCTTACGATAGAAGGGGTCGTCGATCGCCTTGAGGTCGATGTTCATGGCGTCGATGATGGGAAGGATCTGCCTGAGGGGCTCGGGGTTCACAAATCCGTTGGTAACCAGTACGTTGACCAGGCCCGCTTCCCTCACGCGCCGTCCGGCATCCATGATGTATTCATACCAGATGAAGGGCTCATTGTAGGTCCACGCTACTCCGATAGAGCCCTGTTTCCCGGCCACGTGGGGTATTTCATCGGCCGGGAGAACGGATCGGGGAAGGTCGCTCTCAACGAGGGACCAGTTCTGGCAGAAGCCGCAGGAGAGGTTGCAGCCGACACTGCCGAGAGAAAGGATCTCGGAGCCGGGGTAAAAGTGATACAGCGGTTTTTTCTCGATCGGATCCATCTGGATCGACGCCGGTCGCTCGTAGGTAAGGGCGATGAGCACGCCGTCCTGGTTTTCCCTGACGCGGCAAATCCCCCGCTTGCCGTCCGCGATCAGGCACTCGTGGGGACAAAGGTGGCAGGCCACACGTCGGTCGGAAAGCGCGTCATAAAAGAGGGCTTCTCTCATTGCTTCCTATCAAACGAGAATCCGGATATCCCTCACAAGGGGGAGGGTTCTGATGAGCCGGCTGACCATTGTCCTGACGGTCCCTCGGGTTCCCGGAACCCGCGGGCCGTATGCCGGCCGGTCCGATGACTCAATAGGCGATGGAAAAACGGTCGAATTCACCGGTGATGTTCTCCCACGAGACCGATACATCATCCACCCGCGCCGACGGGGGCCCGTGATGACACCACGCGATCAGTTGATCGACCTTTTCCGGATCTCCTTCGATAACGGCCTCAACGTCTCCGTCCGGAAGGTTCCTGACCCAACCCATAAGGCCGATTCGCGTCGCCTCCTGGGCGGTGGTCTGCCGAAAAAAGACGCCCTGGACCCTCCCGCTGACCCGCACGCGCGCCCGCACCGTTTTAGCCACTACTGATCCCCGATCATGGATATGAACTCGTCTTCCGAGATCGTCTTGACTCCGAGATCGTGCGCCTTTGCGAGCTTGGAGCCCGGGTCTTTCCCGACGACGAGGTATCCGGTCTTTGCGCTGACCGAAGACGCGGCGTTTCCGCCCAGGCGCCGCACGGCGTCCTCGGCCTGTTCCCGCGTCATGGAGCCAAGGGATCCGGTGATTACGAAGGTAATGCCTGAGAGGGGCTGGTGCGCCGACTTCGGGCGGGAGACCAGCTTGATCTGCCCTTTCAGCCGTTCGAGCACGCGGCGATTCCTGTCCTCGGAAAAGTACGCGCGGATGGATTTTGCCACCGTGGGCCCTATCTCACCGATGGTCATCAACTCTTGTTCGGTGGCATTCATGAGATCGTCCACCGTCTTAAAACGGTCGGCCAGCACCTGGGCCAGGTGTTCCCCGACGAGGCGTATGCCCAGGGCGTTGATGAAGCGGGAAAGCTCGATCGTCCGGGAAGCATCGACGGCGTCCACGATGTTCCGGGCGGATTTTTCGGCCATTCGCCCGAGTCCCGCCCAGGTCTCCTTTGGGATCGTGTAGATATCGGCGAAATCCTTCACCAGGCCGTTGTCGACGATTTGGTTAATCAGCTTTTCGCCGAGGCCGTCAATGTCCATCGCCCGCTTGGAGGCGAAATGGAAGATCGCCTCCTTGATCTTGGCGGGGCAGGCGGAGTTGATGCAGCGATACGCCACTTCTCCCTCGATGCGGATGACCTCCTCGCTGCAGACGGGGCACCTGTCCGGGATATGAAACGGACGCTCGGAGCCGTCCCTCTTTTCCGTGACAACCCCCACGACGTAGGGGATCACGTCTCCCGAGCGCTCGACGATAATCCAGTCCCCCTCGCGGATGTCTTTCCGGTCGATCTCGTCCTGGTTGTGGAGGGAGGCCCGGGAAACGGTTACCCCGCTGACCCGGACCGGGTCGAGGTGAGCCGTCGGAGTCAGAACCCCGGTCCTGCCGACCGAGACGTCTATATGCCGGATGCGTGTACGGGCCTGACGCGGCGCGAACTTGAAGGCCGTCGCCCACCGGGGAGCGCGGGATGTGGCGCCGAGACGCTCATGGAGCGACAGGTCATCGACCTTGATCACGACGCCGTCGATTTCGAACGGGAGACTGTCGCGCCGCTCTTCCATCATCCGATGGTATTCGATAGCCTCCCGGGCCCCGTGAAGGAGTTGTACCTCTTTGTTGATCTTGAATCCCCACTCCTCGAAGGCCTGGAGGATATCGCGCTGGGTTGAAAAAGCGATACCCTGGACGCTCCCCACGCCGTAGCACGCCAGCGACAAGGGGCGCCCCGCGGTGATCGTGCTGTCCAGCTGGCGGACGGAGCCGGCGGCCGCGTTCCTCGGATTGGCGAAGGTGGGCTGCCCCTCCTCCTCCCGCTTCTTGTTCAGTTTCCTGAAATCCGAGAGCCCCAGGTAAACCTCCCCCCGGAGTTCGAGGAGTCGGGGGATGGGGAATCGTTTGCCCTGGATGAGCGTGAGCGGGATCGTCTTGATCGTGCGCAGGTTAAGGGTTACGTTTTCGCCGGAGTATCCATCACCCCGGGTCGACCCGAGGGTGAAACGACCGTCGGTATATATCAGCTCGACGGCAAGGCCGTCCATCTTCGGCTCGCCCACGTACCGAATCTCATCGGTCGTGCCGAGCATCTTTTTGACGCGCTCGTCGAATTCGAGGAGCTCCTGTTCGGTAGTGACGTTGGCCAGAGAAATCATCGGGAGAGTATGGGTTACGATCTCGAACTTATCGAGGGGAGGGGCGCCGACCCTCCGGGTCGGGGAATCATCGGTGACCAGCTGCGGGAAGGTCTCCTCGATATCGATCAGCTGCCGCATCAGGTGATCGTATTCGGCGTCCGAAATCTCCGGCGAGTCAAGGACGTAGTATCTATAGTTGTGGCGGTTGATCTGTTCCCGGAGCCGGTGCGCCAGTTTCTCTGCAGATCCTCTATCCATAATAAATATTATACGAAATAATAGGAGGATATGCAAAGCTATTTCTACCAGGTCCCACTTGACGGGGCCGTTGTCGATATGGTACCCTTGTCGTGGTGAATCGGGGCTGTCCAATGCGCAGGCGCGGATCGGTTATCACACTTACAACGGACTTCGGGGTCAGGGACCCCTTCGCGGGAATCATGAAGGGGGTGATCTTGGGCATCAACCCCGACGCCGTCGTCATTGACCTCGCGCACGGGGTGGCTCCCCAGAATATCAGGGAAGGGGCGTTCATCCTCTTCGTCGGTGCGCCCTATTTTCCGAAGGGTTCCGTTCACGTTGCGGTGGTCGATCCGGGCGTCGGTGGAGCGCAGCGGGCCATCGCGGTGGAAACCGAACGGCATATCCTGGTAGGCCCGGACAACGGGGTCCTCTCCTGGGCGATAGGGGACCTCGAAAAGGCGGTCGTCAGGGAGATCAAAGAGCCCCGCTATATCAGGGAATCGATATCGGCCACCTTTCACGGGAGAGACGTCTTCGCGCCGGCGGCGGCGCACCTGTCGTCGGGCGTCCGGCTACGGGCGTTGGGCCCCCCGGTGACCGACCCCGTGATACTTCCGTTCCCCCGGGCCGAGCTGGGTAGTCGCGAAATCAGGGGGGAGGTCCTCTACGTAGACCATTTCGGAAACCTGGTAACGAACATCCGGCCGATGGATCGCGTGAGCGTAAGGGAAGTCTCGATCGGCAAGACCACCATACGCGGTCTTTCGGGTAGCTACGACGAGAAGAGAGAAGGTGAGACTGTCGCCCTGGTGGGCAGCAGCGAGTTTCTCGAGATCGCCGTCAACCGGGGAAGCGCCGCCAAAGCGCTCGGCGCTGCGGTCGGCGACAAGGTCCTGGTGGCGCTGTGATCGTGGATCACCGTCACAGGTTGGAAGTCACGGCTCCTGCTCGGGATCCCCACGGTGGGCTCGGCCAAGAGCCGCCTTGTCGGGAAGCACGGGGAAGTCGGTCCGGGGCGGTCGGGCCGGACTCCGTTGATGTATCATGGGCGGACGGTCGGGTATGTAGTCATGACAAAGGAGCGGACGAGGCCGGTCTTCGTCTCCCCTCGGTCATCTGATCTGCCCCCAAGCCGCCGTCGACCTCGTCCTGGCATGCACGGGACAATATCGTATCCCCGAGCCGGTACGCCGGGCGCATATCCTGGTCAATCGGCTCAGAAAGGAATCGAATAGACTCTGATGAAGAAGACCCATTATCTGCTGGTGATCGTAGGCTACCTTGTCCTGTTTGTCGTGTTCCAGTTCGCCTGCGTCAGAACGATCCCCCGGTTCACCCCGGGTGACGCATTCCTCGCGTGCAACGCGCTCATGTCGTCCGGCGATTACGCGAGCCTCCTGAAAGAAGTGAACCTGCTGGATCTGTCATCCCTCCCGTCGGACCAGGCAACCAAGATCGCGTTCATGGCGGGTCGGGCGGCGCTGTCCGTCAAAGAGTACGATAGCGCCCGGAAATACTTTGAATATTGCCTGGATCGGTATAAGAAGCTCGAAGACCATGTCCTGTTTCACCTCTCGCGGGCCTATTTCCTCTCGGGGGACGCCCCGGCCGCCCTCAAGACCGCCCAGCGTCTCCTCGACACCTATCCCGACAGCGTATGGTTTGCCGATACGAGCGTCATGATCGGGGACTATTACGCCAAGATGGGGGACTATGAAAAAGCGCTGTCAATTTATGACAACTTTCTGTCCGAGAACAAAAAGTCCGCGCAATATCCTGCCATTCTCGTCCTGAAGGGGGGCGTCCTGGAAGAAACGGGAAGCAAGGACAAGGCGCTGGCTGCATACAAAGAGGTATGGATCGGCTATCCTGCAAGCGCGGGGGCCGGCAGCGCGTTTGCCGGGATAAATCGGCTCGGCGGGGTCGGAGGCCTGACCCTGGCGGAGCTGAAGAAGCGCGTCAATAATCTCTACGACGCCGGTGCGTACGATGAAGCCGTCCTGGCCTCGGCGCAGCTGCCGGCGCTCCTCGGCGCCACAATCCATTCACTCCCAAAAAACGTTGTCAGGGAGATCGAATACCTCAAGGTGAAATCCTACTTCAAGACGGGTAAATACGAAAAGGCGCGGGAGACTGTCGAGGCCCTCATGGCCAACCCGGGGAACCTGCCGTCGACGGAGCTCCTCTACTGGCGTGCCCGCATCTACGATCGTCTCGAAAGGGACGATGCCGCCGTCTCCTACTACCTCGATCTCTTCCGCACGCACCCGACCGACTCGCTGGCCCCTGACGCGCTCTATCTGGCCGCTCGAACGCTCGAGGAGATGAAGCGCTACGACGAGGCGATACAACACTACCAGACCTATCTTACCACCTACTCCCGCGGTGAAAAGGTCAGGGAAGTCCTCTGGAACATCGGTTGGCTCTACTACGTAAGAAAGGATTACGCGAAGGCCGAGGAATATTTCGAGCGGATGACCCGGGACTATCGGGATAAATCGGAATATCCCCAGTACCTTTACTGGAAAGCCAGGGCGCTGGAACGGATGGAAAGAAGCGCGGAGGCCGCGGCCGTTTTTAAGACGATTCGTGAAAAGTACATCGCCACCTATTACGGCTATCAGGCCGGGCTGCGCCTTCGGTCGCTGGGGGTCGACGTACCGGTCACACCTCGGAAAGATGCGTTCGACGAGAGCTTCTGGACGAAGGACTTCGGGCGGTACGACACGTTCACCTCGGACGCTCGGATCACTTCGCACCTCACCAAGGCGCTGGAACTCATGACCATGAATTTGGACGGGGATGCGGCAAACGAGGTCGAGCTGGTGGTTGGTCGGTGCGTGGGCGATCCTGACCTCCTGGTTGAGGTGGCACGCCTGCTGAGATACTCGGGGGATTACTACACGCCCATCCTGATGGCCGCAAAACACTTCTCCCATTTCTTCGCAACGTATCAGCCGGGCACGAACGACGTCTACTGGCAGATGAGATACCCCGAGGGGTACAAGAAAGAAGTCGAGCGTTTTTCAGACGAGTTCGGCCTCGAACCCTCATTCGTCTATGCCGTCATCAGGGAAGAGAGCCTCTTTCAGCCTCGGGTCACTTCCTGGGCGGGGGCCGTCGGGCTCATGCAGATAATGCCGGCCACGGGAACGAGCATCGCCTCCCAGCTGGGAGTCGAGGACTTCGCGGTCGAGGATCTGAAGGATTGCCGAACGAACGTCAGGTTCGGGATATACTACCTTTCCGCACTTATGACCGAGTTCGGAGGGGAGAAGGTCTATGCCCTGTGCGGCTATAATGCCGGACCGGGCAACGCCCACAAGTGGATAAAGAACAGAGACCCGGAGATGGATCTGGACGAGTTCATCGAGAACATCCCCTTTTCCGAGACGAGGGCCTACGTCAAGCGTATCCTCAACACCGAGAGCATATATCGGGCGGTCTATGAAGGCGACGATCAGGGAAAATAGGGGGCTTTCTCCCGGCTACTTCAGGATGACCCTCTCTGAAGTCGGAGATATCGCCCGCGGCCGGCCGGGCCAGTTCGTCATGATCCGCGGTGACTGGCAGACCGACCCGCTGCTGGGCAGGCCCCTGTCCATTTGCCGATTCCATGCCGACAAAGGGGAGATCCAGATCGTCTATCGTGCCGCCGGCAGGGGAACGAGGCGGCTTTCCGAGATGAAGGCCGGCCAGACGGTTTCGGTCATCGGTCCGCTCGGAAGTCCCTTTCCGAGGCCGGGCGGATCTGGAAGGGCCATCCTTGTGGCGGGGGCCATCGGCGCCCCTCCTCTCGTGGCCCTGGCGGAATCGATGGCGATACGCCCCCTCTTCATCCTGGGCGGAAGGACGGAAAATGACGTCGTCTTCATACGGACGGATCTGGAGGATCTCGGGATAGAGAGTGTCTTTGTTACAGAAGACGGCAGCTACGGCACGAAGGGAACGGCGATCCAGGCGCTCGAGAAACAGGTCAAAGCAAACGATCTCGTGTATGCCTGCGGGCCGAACAGGATGCTGGCGCAGGTCGCGCGTCTCTCCAGGGAGGTCGGCTTTGAGGCCTACGTCTCGTTCGAGGAGCGGATGGCCTGCGGGATCGGGGTTTGCCTGGGGTGCGCGGTGCGGCATGAAAACGGCTCCTACGTCCACGTCTGCAAGGACGGGCCGGTCTTTGACGTGAGAGATATCGCATGGGACGAGCTATGAAACCGGACCTTTCGGTGGAGATGTTCGGGATCACCTTCAAGAATCCCGTCATGGGGGCCTCCGGCACGGTCGGGTACGGCACCGAGCTCGCCCCGTACGTCGACCTGAACGACGTCGGGGCCATAGTGACAAAGGGGATATCGATCGAGCCGAGGCAGGGCAACGTGCCCCCCCGGCTCTTCGAGACGGCGTCGGGGATGCTCAACTCGATCGGCGTCCAGAATATCGGGGCCCGCCGATTCATCGACGAGGCACTGCCCGAGCTCAAGAAATACGACACCCGGGTCATTGTCAACGTCTACGGCGAGTCAGCCGAAGAGTATCGGCTGGTTGCCGAGGCATTCGCCGGAGTGTCGGGCGTGGACGCTCTGGAGGTGAACCTGTCGTGCCCCAATGTCGATAGCGGGGGGATCGCCTTCGGGACGGATCCCGCCCTGGTCCGGATGATCGTGACTGCGGCCAGGGAAGCGTCCGGAAAGCCGATCATCGCCAAGCTCACCCCCAACGTTACCGATATCGCGCCGCCGGCGCGGGCGGCTCAGGACGCGGGCGCCGACGCTCTATCCCTCATCAACACGCTGATGGGAATGGCCGTCGATATCAGGACGCGCAAGCCGTTCTTCAGGAAGGTCAGGGCGGGCCTCTCGGGCCCGGCGATCAAGCCGGTGGCCCTTCGCCTGGTCTGGGAGGCGGCCCGGGCGGTCACGATCCCGGTCATCGGGCTTGGCGGCATCATGACGGGGGAGGACGCGGTCGAGTTCATCATGGCGGGGGCCTGGGCCGTCCAGGTGGGGACGGCCAATCTCGTGGACCCGTCTGCGCTGAGCACGGTCGTCTCCGGGATCCGGACATTCATGGAAGAAAACAAGATCGCCAGGCTTGGTGATATACGGGGCATTATCGAACGGGGCTGATATGGACGAGACGACCTTCATCCACAAAACGGCGGTGCTGCTGGGTGACGTGACCATCGGAAGAAACTCGAGCGTCTGGCCGGGCGCGGTTATCCGGGCCGATTTCAATGCGATCGTCGTCGGCGATTATTCGAGCGTGCAGGACAATGCGGTCCTCCACGCGACACCGGCGCTAACCACGACTGTCGGCAACTACGTTACGGTGGGCCACTGTGCGGTGCTCCACGGCTGTGCCATCGGGGACAACGTCATCGTCGGGATGAACAGCACGATACTGGACGGGGCGCGCGTGGGGGACGACTGTATTATCGCGGGAGGGTGCGTGGTGCCTCCGGGAATGCAGGTGCCGAGCGGCTCCCTCGTCATGGGGGTGCCGGCCCAGATCAAGGAGGGGAAGGCCGACAGGAACGTAATCAGGCAATCGGCCCTCGTCTATTTTGAGCTTTCGCGTCGCTACCTCGCGGGGAAGGATCGGTTTGTCCTTTCGGAGGTTATCGAAGCGATGAAGAAATACCAATGATCAGCGCATTGTGCGGAGGTTGTACTGAAGGGTCATGTTTGCCCCCGGGCCTCCCTCCATCCATATGATATAGGTCCCCGGTTTAAGGGTAAGCGTCCTGAGAGGATCGGTCGGGCCTTCCTCCGGGGGCGAGCCGCCGATTCTCTCGGAAGACTCCGCGTCGTTGATCGGGACATCGCCACCCGCCTCGCTGTCCCTGGATGAATAGAGTTCTCTATGCCCCCCGCCAGATATATCGGTGATCCCCCAGGTTTTGTCGGAACCCCACAGGGTGAAGTTGAAGGCGAGAGACCCTTCCGGGACGGCGAATTCAACCTTATAGGCTTCGGCCGAGCGGTAATCCTTCGGAACGGAAACGGTTACAATCTTCTGGGTGACGCCTATTGACGCCGCGCCGCCCGCCATGCAGAGGACGCACATCAGCGCGATGAGGATGGAGCCGATTGTCCGAATCATTGTATCTCCGGCTAATGGTTTTAAAATGATACGGATTATAGCATATATGTCGGGCGTCGAGAATCTTTTTCTGGGGAAACCGCCGTGTCAATAAAAACCTTGATATAGCAGTCGAATCGTAGTAAAATTAATAACTTAACGACACTAACGACACACGGAAACGAAATGAAAAAGAAGATCGTGCTCCATTTTTCCCGGGAAATCTGGGATAAACCGATTATTTATCGGCTGATAAAGGATTTCGACCTGGTCCTCAATATCCTCAAGGCCAATGTGCTCCCCAAACGGGAGAGCTTCATGGTGCTTGAGCTCGAGGGCGATGATCTTGGCTGTCGGGCGGGCATCGAATATCTGAAAGAGTGCGGCGTTACCATCAAGCCGATCGAGCAGGATATCGACCGGGACGAAGACAAGTGCACGCACTGCGGCGCCTGTACGGCTATATGTCCCACCGGCGCGCTCTCCATCAAGCGGGACACGATGGAGGTCGTCTTCAGTTCCGAGATGTGCAGCGGCTGCGAGCTCTGTGTGCCGGCGTGTCCCCCCCGGGCTATGGAAGTCCATATCGAATAGGGCCAATCGGGCCAATCAGGCCAATAGGAGAGGTGCCCGAAACGGGGGCTCGCGCGGCGTCGCTTGCCGCACTCCGGGAGTGACATCGGCCGGGATTCGGTTTTTCACCCGCAGGTCCGATAGAGGATAAGACGCATCCTGCTGCCCGGACGTATACCCGCACCGCCCCCGCCTTTTCCCCTGAGCCGAAAGCCCGCGTGCCGCTTGTCTCCGCGCTTGTGAAGGATGGAATGGTATAACCTGTCTCAAGCCCGGATATTTTTGTTTACATCTCCCGGGCGTTTATATAAAATAAGACCTTATGCAGAGAACCATCTCGAAATATCTCCTTTTTGAGCTCATCACGAATTTCTTTATCGGTTTTATCGTCTTCACCTTTGTACTTCTCACGGGCAAGACTTTCCAGCTGACCGATATGATCGTCAACAAGGGGATGTCGCTGTTTATCATCATCAAGCTCTTCGGGATGATGCTCCCCTTCTTCCTGGTCTTCACCATCCCCATGTCGCTCGCGCTGGCCGTTATACTGACGTTCGGCCGGGCCTCCCATGACTACGAGATCATCGCCCTCAAGTCGTCGGGGGTGAGCCTTTACCAGCTCGTGCGTCCGGTGTTCATCTTCTCGGTCTTTGCGTGGGTTCTCACGTCGTATCTGACGATCTTCGTGGCGCCGACCAGCAACTTCAACCTCAAGAAGTTCGTCGTTTCGGTCCTGCGAACCCAGATCAACGTCGGGATCGAGGAGAAGGTCTTCAACGATCTTGCGGGCAGGATCATCTACGTCGATCGCATTCCGGTTCGGTCAAATCACCTCTACGGCATCCTGATCTTTGACGATACGAGCGCCGAACGGGCGGTGACGATCATCGCACAGGAGGGGTATCTCTCTTCAGACGATACGACCCAGTATCTGACCATCAGCCTGGTTAACGGGAGCATCCTGCTGTCGAATAAGTACACCGATTCGGATCAGCTGATCGTCTTCAATAACTACAGCATGAATCTGAGCCCTTTCGAGGAGGACGAGGCGGGAAAGGTCGTCAAGAAGAACTGGGAGATGACCCTCGATGAGCTGATTGTCTCCGTTTCCGGGTTGAAGCAAAACCTCGCGGGACTGAAGCAGGAGCTCAAGCGCAACCCGTCGGATAAATTACGGTTGGACGCAATAGTGAAGGACGTCAAGTCCCATATACGGTCACAACAGGTCGAAATATCGAAGATGTTTGCGGTCCCGTTTGCCTGTATCATCTTCATGATGCTCGGCATCCCGTTGAGCGTCCAGACGAACCCGAAGGGAAAATCGGGAAACCTCGTACTGGGCATCCTCGTCATCTTCTCCTACTATGTCTTTATGGCGGCCGGCGAGGTTCTGGGTAAGAAGGGCTGGCTTCCGCCCCTTCTCTCGATGTGGCTGGGCAATGTAATCCTGGGCGGGGCGGGACTCTACCTCTTTATCAAGGCAGGCAGGGAAAAACCGGTTCTAGTCGTTACGCTCTACAATACTCTGTCCGAAAATGTGACGAAATTTTTCGCGCGGCTATCCCGATGAATATACTCACGAAATATATAGTTAAGCAATTCCTTTCGACGCTGCTGCTGTCTATGGGGGCGTTCGTGGTGCTTTTCCTGATCGTGGACATCTTTGAGGTTATCGGCACCTTCATAGACAACCCCGTATCTTTCAGCGTGATCCTCCTTTATTTCCTGACGAAGATCCCGTATGTTTTGTTTTTGACGCTGCCGATGGCAGTGATGCTGGCCACGCTCATTTCGCTGGGGCTCATGGGCAAGAATCTCGAGCTTGTGGCGATGATGTCAAGCGGGGTCAGCCACATCTTCATCATCAGGCCGGTGCTGGTGATCGCCGCGGCCTTAAGCCTCTTTTCCTATTTCGGCAACGAGTACATCGTGCCGCAGTCCAACAGCTACAACGAATACATAAAGGCCGTCAGGATAGAGAAGGATAACGTCAGCCCCGGCGCTCAGCTTCGCCTGGACAAGATCTGGGTGCGAAACGGCAACACCATCTACAACGTCGATCGGTTTATGCCCCAGGACAATACGATCGAGGGTATCACGATCTACAACTTCGACGACAAATTCCAGTTAAGCGAGCGAATCATCGCCGAAAAGGCGGTCTGGAAGAACAAGCGGTGGGTCTTCTACAACGTGGTGGAGAACGACTTCACGAGCTCTACCTCTTTTTCCACCAACAAGTATCCGATCCGCTACCTGTCGATAACTGAAACGCCCGACGATTTCAAGATTGTCTTCGAGAAGAGCACTGAAAAGATGTCATATCGGGAGCTGGCGGCCTACATCAACAAGCTCAATGAAAACGGGTACGACACAACGCGGTACCGGGTCGACCTCCAGGGTAAGCTCTCTTACCCCCTCGTAAGCCTGATCATGGCGCTGATCGCCACCCCCTTCGCGCTGATGGTGGGACGGAAAGGGGGGCTGGCGACGGGGGTGGTGATCGCGTTTGCGGTCAGCTATCTCTACTGGGTGGTCTATTCGCTCTGCATCTCGCTGGGCCACGGGGGGACGCTCCCGCCGGTCGTGGCGGCCTGGACGGCAAACGTGCTGTTTTCGATCGGGGGGGGATATCTGTTTCTGACGGTCAGGTCGTGAAAATTGAAACAGTAAGATTCGTGAGAATCGTAGAGTTACTCTTTCCCTTATTCAGCTTCCCGCACCAAATCATCTTCTTTAAAGACCATCGTCTTTAAGCCGTCTATTTGAAGTATTTGAGTATAACTGGGTATCGGAAAGATCTATTGTAGTCTTCCGCATATCGATGAGTTTGCTAAAACTCCCTGAAGAATAGGAGCGGACTGCAGGGGGGTGTAACCATAAGACGCCTTTGCGCGCGAGTTCAATATCAAATGCGCCGGCCTATTTCTTGCCGGATAGCCTTACCCGCACCGCGTTTGCGTGGGCGTCCAGGCCTTCGATCATGGCAAAGTCGCGGGCTGTTCGTCCGACGGCTTCCAAACCCTTCTCGCTCATCTCGATGACGGAAATCCGCTTCAGGAAATCGTAGACCGACAGGGGCGAAGAAAAACGCGCGGTGCCGCCCGTGGGCAGCACGTGGTTGGGGCCGGCGGCGTAATCTCCCACCGGCTCCGGTGAGCGCGATCCAAGAAAGATCGCCCCGGCGTTCTCGATTTTGCTGACGAGTTTCACCGGTTCAGCCACCATCAGCTCGAGGTGTTCGGGAGCGACGTCATTGGCGATGGAGAGGGCTTCGGTAAGATCGGCCGCCACAACAACGGCCCCGTAGTGTGTCAGCGATTCCCGGGCGATCTCGCCTCGGGAAAGGGTCGCGATCTGGCGGCCGAGCTCCTTGACGACCGACCGGGCGAGTGATTCGTCGGTGGACACGAGGATAGCGGCGGCCATTGGGTCGTGTTCGGCCTGGGAGAGGAGGTCGGCCGCCACGTACCGGGGGTCCGCAGAGCTATCGGCGATGATCAGTATTTCGGAAGGCCCCGCGATCATATCGATATCCACGACCCCAAAGACCATCTTCTTTGCGGTCGCGACATAGATGTTGCCGGGGCCGACGATCTTGTCCACCTTCGGGATTGTCTCGGTGCCGAAGGCGAGGGCCGCCACAGCCTGAGCACCGCCGACCCGAAACGTTCGGTCTACCCCGGCGATAAGGGCCGCGGCCATGACGGCGGGGGTGGCGGAACCGCCCGCGGAGGGGTGGACGGCGACTATCTCCCTGACCCCCGCGACGCGGGCCGGGATCACGTTCATGAGCAGTGTCGAGGGGTAGGGCGCTCGTCCACCGGGGACGTAGACGCCGACGCGTGAGAGCGGCCGGACGATCTGGCCGAGGCGGTTGCCGTGCTCGTCCAGAAAGGTGAAGGCATCCAGGGATTGGTGTTTGTGATAGGCGTCTATGCGGGCGGCGGCGGCGGCAATCGTCCGGCGATTTCCCTCGTCAAGGAGGGCCGCCGTACGGGCGATCTCGTCCTTCGGTATCTCGATATCGGTGGGAGACAGCCGTACTCCGTCATAGCGGCCGGCGGCATCGATGAGGGCGGCGTCACCCCGCTCCTTTACGTCCTTGAGTATTGCCGCGACCGTCTCCTCGATCTCGGGGGAGACCGCCTCTCCCCGGGAGACGATCCTTTTCAGGAGGGCGGCGCATCTCGGCTCGGACGTGCGGAAAATCTCAATCATCCTGCGGCGCCCTCCTGATATCGGCCCCCAGGTTTGCAAGCTTTTGCTCCATATGCTCATAGCCACGGTCAAGGTGGTAGATGCGGTAGACCTCGGTGCTGCCGGCGGCGGCCAATCCCGCGATGACGAGGGCCGCGCTGTTTCTGAGGTCGGACGACATAACGGGTGCACCGAAGAGCGCATCGGTCCCCTTGATGACGGCGCTCCTGCCGTCGATCGTGATATTTGCGCCGAGACGTATAAGTTCGGCGACATGCGCGAATCGTTTCTCAAAGATCGTCTCGGTGATTATGCTGGTGCCCGAGGCCACGGTCAGAAGCGACGTGATGGGCGCCTGCAGGTCGGTGGGAAATCCCGGATAAGGAAGGGTCTTGATATCGGCGGCCTTTATCGTATCGGGGCCGATAACCCTGAGCCCACCATCGGTGGATTCCTCGAACCGCACGCCCACCTCCCTGAGCTTTTCCATCACGGACACCAGCATCGTCGTCGGGGCGTTTCTCATGAGGATGTCGCCGCGGGTCGCCGCGGCGGCTATCATGAAGGTCCCCGCTTCGATGCGATCGGGGATGATCGTATAGGTGATCGGATGAAGCGCGTCTACCCCCTGGATGTGGATCGTCTCTTCGCCGGCACCTTCGATCCTTGCTCCCATCGCCGTCAACGCACGCGCGAGATCGACGACTTCCGGCTCGCGTGCGGCGTTCTGGATGACGGTCTCACCCCGTGCGGTCGCGGCCGCCATGAGGAGGTTCTCGGTTGCCCCCACGGTCGGGAAATCAAAGATGACCCTCCCGCCCCTCAGCTTCGTGGCGTCGGCGATAACCAGGCCGCGCTCCTCGGCGATCTTCACCCCGAGATACTGGAATCCCTTGAGGTGCTGGTCGACGGGCCGCAGGCCCAACTGGCAGCCCCCGGGCAGGGATACGCGCGCTTTCCTGAAGCGGGCGATCAGCGCCCCCATGATAAGAAAGGAGGCGCGCATCTTGCGCACGAGGTCCCAGGAGGCCTCGTACTGTTTTATCGGGGTGGAGTCCACGATAAAGGGTGTATGCGGGATTACCTGGGCACCGAGCTCTCTCAGGAGCCCGGTGGTGGTCTGGATGTCCATCAGATCGGGGACGTCGCGGAACTCGAAGCGGCCGGGTGTCATGATGGAGGCAATCAGGATAGGAAGCGCCGCGTTTTTTGAGCCGCTGACCGTGACTTCTCCGGTAAGCGGCTTGCCTCCCTCGATAATCATTTTCTGAAGCACGATGAAAACCTCCCAGGTGTTATCGATCGGTAGAGCGTGCGACCACGACCCTCGGGTGGCCGGCGTAGTCCTTTTTGATATGGGAAGAAGCGAGCCCGTCGGTATCATCAATCAGGCGCCGCGCCGCCTCTCCCTGGCCGGAGCCGATCTCGAAGATCAGAAATCCCCCGATGTCCAGGTGGTTCGGGGCGCCGCTGACCAGCCGTTCGATGACGGAGAGACCATCCGGGCCCCCCGAGAGGGCCCCGCGCGGCTCGGCCCTGACCTCGGTGCTGAGCCCTTCCATCTCCTCGTCGGTAAGGTAGGGGGGGTTGGAGACGATGAGCGCGAAACGCTCGTCCGGCCCCACCGCGCCGTACAGGTCTCCCTGCTTGAGGATGACCCGATGGGTCAGCCCGTGGATCGAGATGTTTGCGGCGGCCACCTCAAGGGCGTCCTCGGATATATCCGTTGAGACAATTCGGGCGGCGGCAAGTTCCATGCCCAGCGCCACCGTAACCGCTCCGGAGCCGGTCCCGATTTCGAGGATGCCGATGGCGGGCGGCAGCGCCCGCGCGGCGGTAACGGCCTCCTCCACGAGAAGCTCGGTCTCGGGACGGGGAATGAGGACGCGCTCATCCACCGATACGGGCAGCGACCAAAATTCCTTTGTGGAGATGATGTAGGCGGTGGGAAGCCCCGAGGCCCGTCGGCCGATAAGCGAACGGATAGCGGCCTCCTGCGGGGGGGTGACGGGGAGGTCGGGATTCCGGTAGATATCGAGTCGATCGAGACCCAGTACATGGGTAACGATCAACTGCGCGTCCAGGACGTGGGATTCAACGCCGCTTTCTTTGAGTAATTTCGACATCTGAGTGGTGAAGTCCCGGAGGCTCGGGCGTCGCGATGATCGGCCGCGTCCGGCATGTGGAGTGGACCGGTTTTCGGCCGCGGGCATCATACCGCCCTGCTCTTGAGGGCCTCGGTCTGAAAGTGGGTGACGAGGGCGTCGATGATCTCGTCGAGGTTGCCCATCAGGACGCTATCGAGGCGATGAAGGGTGAGGCCGATACGGTGATCGGTGACTCTGGACTGGGGAAAATTATAGGTCCGTATCCTTTCGGAGCGGTCGCCGGTTCCGACCTGATTCTTTCTGGTCTCGGACCGCTCGGATTCGATCTTCTGGGACCTCAGGTCAAGGAGGCGGGCCTTGAGCACGCGCAGCGCCTTCGCCTTGTTCTTGTGCTGGGATTTCTCGTCCTGGCAGGTCACGACGAGGCCCGTTGGGATATGGGTGATGCGTACGGCGCTGTCGGTAGTATTGACTGACTGGCCGCCGTGGCCCGTTGAGCGGTAGGTATCGATGCGAAGGTCGTTGGGGTCGACCTCCACGTCAACCTCCTCCGCCTCCGGCATGATGGCCACGGTTACGGCCGAGGTGTGGATGCGTCCCTGGGCCTCGGTCTCGGGAACGCGCTGAACGCGGTGGGCGCCGCTCTCATATTTCAGGCGGCTGAAAGCGCCGCGGCCCTCGACGAGCGCAATGATTTCCTTGAATCCTCCGCCGCCGGTCTCGTTTGAGCTCATGACCTCGATGCGCCAGCCGTTCATGTCCGCGTAACGCGAATACATTCGGAAGAGGTCGGCGGCAAAAAGGGCCGCCTCTTCTCCGCCGGTGCCCGCCCGTATCTCGATAAAGATATTCTTGCTCTCGTTGGGGTCCTTCGGGATGAGGAGGTACTTCAGCCTTTCTTCACTGTCGGTCAGCTCTTTCTCTAGGCGGTCGATCTCGGCCTTGGCAAGGTCCCGCATCTCCAGGTCGCTGTCGGAGACGAGCTCCCTGTTGCCGCCCAGCTCGTCGGTCAGGCTCCGATATTTCCGAAACTCGGAAACGATCGGGTCCAGATCGGAACGCTCCTTGGCGAGCTTCTTGAATCGGTCGGGATCCTTGACGACGTTCGGATCGGAAAGCATCCTGTCGAGATCTTCGTACCTGACTTCTATGTCCCTGAGTTTCTCTAACATATGAAAGAGGACCCCGTGTGGTTATGCTTCTTTACTCTTCTCACGATATAGCTCGAGCGATCGGGAAAGGGCCGTGAGCGCCACCTCGATCTGGTCGTCGGAAGGCTCCCGCGTGGTTATCTTCTGAAGCCAGATGCCGGGAAGCGAAAGAAACGTCAGAATCCTGCTGTTCCTATGCTCTCCGGCCAGCCGGATGAACTCATAGGAGATCCCGGCGATCGGCAGCAGAAGCGGTATCTTAATGAGAACGTATATAAGATTGCGCGCGAACCCGGGGAGTCCCGGCATCTTCGGCATGAAGGGAAAGACGGCCGCAAAGATTACTATGCTTATGAGCAGCACCGTGATGACAAACGATGTGCCGCAGCGGGGGTGGAGCGTGGAATATTTGCGGGCGTTGGCCACGGTTAACTCCTCGCCCGCCTCAAACGCAAAGATCGACTTGTGCTCCGCCCCATGGTACATGAAGACCCGGCGGATATCCGGCATGAGCGAGATGGCCACAATATAGATAAGGAAGATGGCTACCTTGATCAGCCCGTCGGTAAGGTGAAAGAGTAGTGTGTTTACGCCCATCGGCGCGGAAAGGCCCTTTCCGATGGCCACCGTCAGAAAATGCGGCAGGACCACAAAGAGGGCCACCCCCAGGCCGAGCGATACCACGATGGTAAGCGTCATCGCCCAGGGAGAGAGGGAGGCCTGGGTTTCCCCTTCAGCGGCCTCGTTTGCCGAGAAGGTGAGGGCGGAGATACCGTGGACGAGGGACTCGAAGAGGACCACGACGCCCCGCAGCAACGGTTTCTTGAGGAGCGGAAACCGCAGGGAAAGAGGGGTGATATACTCTTCTTTTGTCTTTATGCTTCCGTCGGCCTTTCTCACACTGACGGTCATGGCGTTCTCGGAACGCATCATCACGCCTTCTATGACGGCCTGCCCGCCGACTCTCATTCTTTCCATAGTATGATACATCTACCGAGCGGTTTGAAACGGGTAACGAGGCCCGCACGGCGGTCTAAAAAAGGAACGGCCGCCCGTGCGGTCCTTTAATACCCGAGTCTTCCGAAATAGGAATCACGGGCAAGTGACGTTTTCCGAAATGCGGTGTCTTTCTATGACAAAGCGGCCTATGACTTCTTCCCAACGGGGACGTTTGCGTATTTCCTCTTGAACTTCTCCACGCGGCCGGCGGTGTCCACAAGCTTTTGCTTACCGGTAAAGAACGGATGGCACTGGGAACAGATCTCGACCGTGATCTTGTCTATCGTGGATCGGGTCTTGATCTCGTTTCCGCAGGCGCATTTGATTACCGATTCTACATAATCGGGGTGCAAATCCTTTTTCATGGTATCAGCTGCTCCTTGGTAACATTTCATTATATCATAAAGACGGCGATCGGCCAATCAGAAAGATATGCCGTCGTTCATCTGGCTATTGATTCATCTTCGCAAGGAAGTCGGCGTTGGACTCGGTCCCCTGGATCTTGTCCAGGATGAACTCCATGGAATCCATCGGGTTGAGGGGAGAGAGGAGTTTCCTCAGGATCCAGGCACGGTTGAGGACGTCGGGGTCCAGGAGGAGCTCCTCCTTGCGTGTTCCCGAACGGTTGACGTCGATGGCAGGGAATATTCTTCGATCCGAGAGTTTCCTGTCGAGATGGATCTCCATGTTTCCCGTGCCCTTGAACTCCTCAAAGATGACCTCGTCCATGCGGCTGCCTGTCTCTATCAGGGCCGTGGCGATGATGGTGAGACTTCCCCCATTTTCGATGTTTCGCGCGGCCCCGAAGAAACGCTTGGGTTTGTGCAGGGCGTTTGAATCGACGCCGCCGGAGAGTATCTTGCCGCTCGGCGGCACGACGGCGTTGTAGGCGCGGGCAAGCCTCGTAATACTGTCGAGGAGAATGACAACGTCCTTCCTGTATTCCACGAGCCGCTTGGCCTTCTCGATGACCATCTCGGCCACCTGGACGTGGCGGGAAGCCGGCTCGTCGAAAGTCGAGCTCACCACCTCACCGTTGACGGATCGCTCCATATCGGTGACCTCTTCGGGGCGCTCGTCGATCAGCAGAACAATCAGGGTCATCTCCGGGTTGTTAGTGGTGATTGCGTTGGCGATGTCCTGAAGGAGCATGGTTTTTCCCGTCCGGGGAGGGGAGACGATGAGGCCCCGCTGGCCCTTGCCGATGGGGGTGAAGATGTCCATAATCCGGGTGGAGTATTTCTTCTTGTCATATTCGAGCTCGATCTTTTCCTGCGGGTAAACCGGGGTAAGGTTGTCGAACAGGATTCGTTCCCGGGAGGTCTCGGGATTATCGCTGTTGACCGATTCCACCTTGAGCAGGGCAAAATACCGCTCGCCTTCCTTGGGCGGGCGGATCTGACCCGAGATGGTATCTCCTGTCCTGAGCGAAAACCTCCGAATCTGCGAAGGCGATACATAGATATCGTCCGGCCCGGGCAGATAGCTGTAATCGGGAGCCCTCAGGAAGCCGAAGCCGTCCGGAAGGGTTTCCAGGACACCTGCGCCGTAGATGACGCCGTTCTGCTCGGTATGCGCCTGCAGTAGCGCGAATATGAGCTCCTGCCGTGTCATGGCGCTGGCGCCTTCGATATTGAGATCTCTGGCCATATGCAGAATCTCGCTGATCTTCTTGCTCTTGAGTTCAACCAGGTTGATGATTACATCCGGCGGAGCTCCGGTCAACTCAAAACCATTTTCTTCCATCGATCTGTTTCCTTATGTGCAGCGATAGTCGTTACGACATATGTTATAGTCGTAAGGCACTCAAATAAAAAACTAGGGTTTTTATTACAAATTGACTGCGTGTAATTTAGAGCGTGCGTTGTTTGGAAATAGTTCCTTTTGTACTACCTGCGAGGGGTTTGTGGTTAGGCAATGGGGTTGATATAATATAGGTCTTTTCGGAAAAATTGTCAAGCTATTTTACTTATTTTTTTTGACTGTCGCCTTCCAGCACCCGCCTCCCCACTTGGAATAGACTTCAAAGTAATAAATGCCCGGCCCGGTCAAGGTAAAGAGGTCTCCCTCGCTCAGGGATCTGTCGACGAGCACCTCCTTTTTATCCTTGTCCATCGCTTTTACCCAGATATCGGCGGTTCCGGAAGGCCAACTGAACACCATCGTGAGTTCTTCGGTATCTGAATAGACCTCAAAGGATGATCTGGCCCCGGTTCCCCAGAGATATCCGGAGAAGGGGCAGGGATTCTCCTGGCCCGCGGTTATCGTCGAGAAAAGGGACAAGACGACGAAAGACAGCAGGACCGGAATCATATGCCTGCAGTGCCGTCTTGTTATCATATGACGAAGCTCTTCAACGCGCGGTGTCCGCTCCAAAGGGGTGTCGATTTCCGAAACGAAAGAGAATTATGCACTACCTTCCACTCACAGTCAAGCCTTATCTGCCCCAAACCGTTGGGAGTCCATCGTGCCGATAGATCCTCCGTCCCGACCGAGGCTCGGACGCCTGATGGGCGTGAAACCGGCGTCGCTCTCCATGTCCGCCCCGATTCCGGTTGACAATGCTTTTTTTTCCGTTACTATAGTAACAGATGTCCTGGCGCTCTGGAGCGGTTACCCGCCGCATTTGAGCCTTTCGAGAACGCAGCATTTGGCCGGTAGGGAAGAAATCCGGCTCCGGTAAGGGACCAGCCGATGAAATGGCTTTCACGCCTCATCTATCGATACGATCTCTTTGTCCTTCTGGCCGCTGTCCTGCTGACCGTTTGCGCGATATTCGGCACCATGAGAATCAGCATGGTTTCGAATGTCGCCCTCATGCTTCCAAGGGATAATCCCGCGGTCTCAGATTACCTTACGTCACTTGAGCGAATGGGGACGCTGGATTATCTGGTCGTTCTTCTTTCGGCCCCCGACAGAAACGCCCTTACCGGTTTTTCCAACGAATTCTCGAAGAGGATGATCGATTCACGACTGGTTTCGGAGGTCGACTATACGGTAACGGAAAAGGACAAGGCGTATGTGCTCGAACGGTATCTGCCGAACCTGTTCCTCTACCTCAATGACGAAGATTTTGAAAAAGTAAAAAAGAAGCTGACACCGGAGGCCGTCAACGAGGCGGTCACGATGGATAAGGGACTTCTCATGGCCCCGATCTCCTCGGCTGTGGGTGAGCTCGTCGTCAGAGATCCCCTGAATCTGTTTCCGATCGTCCAGGAAAAGATATTTTCGGGTGAAGGGGGGTTTGCCGTCGATACCTCTTCGGGCTATTATCTCTCGGTTGACGGAAAACATCTCCTGATGCTGGCGCGTCCCGTCAAACCACCTCAGGATATCGAGTTTGACCAGTCCCTCTTCTCCCGGCTCAAGGGATTTGAAAAGGAAATAAAGGAAGACTCGGCATATACGGACGTCCTCGTCGAATACACCGGTGGTTATCCGATCGCGGTTGGAGATGCCTCGATGATCAGAGGCGATCTCAATAAGACGCTTACGATCGCCCTCGTCCTGGTGCTCGTTCTATTCTACGCGGTTTTCAGGAGGTATTCCTTCCTCTTCTTCGTGGGTCCGTGCCTCAATCTGGGTATCCTGTGGACCCTCGGCTTTGCGGGATTTGCCCTTGGGCATTTGAACATGGTGACGGCCGCCTTTGGTGCTATCCTTGCCGGTCTCGGGATCGACTACTCGATCCATTTCTATAACGGTTTCCTGGGAGAGACATTCAAAGGTGCGGGCCTCGAGCAGGCACTGGAAAACACCTTCACAACCACCGGCAGGGGGATATTGACCGCGGCCCTGACCAATTCCGTCGCCTTTTTTTCCATGGTTTTTACGCAATTCACCGGCCTCTCCGAGCTCGGGATAATCGGGGGGTTTGGGATCCTTTTGACTCTCGTTTCCAACTTTATGGTGCTTCCATCGATTATCGTGAGATATATGAAGATCAGGGGCGAGAAGGTACAGTATCTTCGTATCCCGACGTTCGGCGCGGAGAAGCTGGGCGACTTTATCGTCAGGCGAAGCCGACCCATCATAGTCTCGGCGATACTTGTTACGATCTTTATGGCCTTCTTCGCCACGAGAGTCGGTTTCGATGCCGACGCAAATAAGCTCCGTCCGAAGGATAGTCCCGCGATGGAGGTCCAGACAAAGATCATGACTATTTTCTCGGGGTCATCCCCCGAGGTGATCGTTACCGCCCAGGGTAAGGATCTCGAGGACGTCCTGGTCGTCTCGGAGAAGGCGGAAGGCATACTGGAGAAGTACCCCGAGATCACAAAAATTGACGGCCCCGGCGTCTTTCTCCCCTCCGTTTCGAAGCAGCTCAGAAATATCAGGAAGGCCCGCGATCTGGATCTCGGAAAGACACAATCCGAATTGAAACGGGCGCTCGTCTCGGAAGGGTTTCAATTGGAGCCGTTTTCACCCTTCATGAATACGCTGGGGCGGTTTGCGAACGGGGAGGTAAGACCGGTTACCTACGCCGATATATCCGGCACCCCCGGCGAGACGATGATAAAGAAATACATATCCAGGAGTGATAACACCTGGTACGTTTCACTCTTCGCGTATCCGAGGTCCGGCGAGTGGGAAAAGGACATCGACAGAGGTCTGGTGCGCAAGCTCAAGGAGCTTTCGCCCGGTATTGCCGTAGCCAGTATCGCCATGGTGATCTCCGAGCTGAAGAATATAATCACTCGGGACTTTATCGTTGCCACAATCATCTCAATCCTCGGTGTTCTTGTGATCCTTATCATCCAGTTCAGGGATATAAAAGGGGTTATCTTCTGCATGACGTCGCTCCTCACGGGCGTCCTGTGGATGGTTGGATGCATGGGACTCTTCGGCATCTCGATGAATTTCGCAAACATCGTCGTGTTTCCCATGGTCATCGGGTTTGGAATCGACAACAACACGCACCTCTATCACCGGTATAAGGAGAAGCGCCATGAAGGGGTTTCGGCCATGCTGTCGTTTACGGGAAGGGCAGTCATCATATCTACCCTTACTTCCCTGGTCGGTTTCGGATCCCTTATGGTCTCCCAGTACGGCGGGTTAAAGAGCATCGGGGTCCTGGCGGTGATCGGATTGAGTCTCTGTCTCGTAACGGCCCTTTTCGTCCTTCCCTCCCTGATCGTACTGGGACAGGGGAAGTCGGGCACAACCAAATAGGAGTTGCGTTACCTCTCTGTACGCGAGATCGGACGTTAGCATGAGCGAGTTTCGAAAAAGAGAAGGTTAAATAAGTGAAAGTTCTGTTGGTCTACCCCTATCTGCGGGACGTCTTTCATAAGCTGGGTTTCCTCATTCCCCCCCTCGGCCTCGGTTATCTGGCCGCGGTCGCCAAACGGGAGGGACATGAGGTGGAGATATGCGATCTGAACCTGGGTGAGGCGCCCTCGTTACCCGAGCTCTCATCCTACGATGTCGTGGGGATATCGCTGGATACCTCTCGGTATAACGGGGCGGTTACCATCGCGCAGGCCGCGATCAAGGAGGGAGTAACGGTCGTCATGGGAGGGCCGCACGCGACCTTCGTGGCAGACGACATCCTTCGGGGTAAGGTCGCCCACTATATCGTCAGGGGCGAAGGAGAAGAAACCTTCGTGCAGCTGCTGAGCCGATTGTCCGGCGGAGGCGAGGTCGGTGGTGTCGACGGGGTATCGTATCTCAGTAACGGACGGGTTATCCATACCCCCGATCGCCCCCCGCCAACGGACCTCGACGCCCTCCCGTATCCGGATCGGGATATCCTCCATATCGAACGATACAAAAAGCTCCAGCTCGGAGGGCGGTTTATTACCTCTATGGTGACGAGCCGCGGATGCCCGTTCAATTGCGACTTCTGTTCGTCCACGGTCTTCTCGGGGGCGACATGGAGGAAGCGGTCGGCCGCAAACGTAGTGGATGAAGTCCAATCGATCGTGAAGGACTTCGACTTCAATGCCGTCTGTTTCATGGACGATAACTTTACGATGGAGCCCCGGCGGGTTATAGATATCGCCAAGGGCCTCATCGCACGTAATCTTGACATATACTGGTGGTGCTTCTCCCGGGGGGACATCATCCTGAAAAATGAAGAGATGGTTCGTCACATGGCACAATCGGGCTGTCGATACGTCTTTATGGGAATAGAGAGTGCCCACGACTCTACGCTTGCCGACTACGGCAAAAAGATAAAAGCCGATGATTCAGCTCGGGCCATTCAGCTCCTGAAGGATTACGGTATCGAGACGATGGGCAGCTTCATCATCGGGTGGCCCCGGGAGACGCGTCGCATGGTCAAGGATACGATACGACTCTCCCGTCACATCGGCCTTGGCGGCGCGCAGTTCACTATCCTGACCCCCTATCCGGGGACCGCACTCTACGAGCGGTATCGAGATCGTATTTTTGAGCGGGATTGGGAGAAGTATGATTGTTTTCATTCGGTCATGACGCTCGATCATCTCGGCCCTGCAGAGCTGCAAAGGATGCTGAAACGCGCCTTCTTCTCGTTCTACTTCACCCCGAAGCGGATAGCGTCCGCCCTGGCGAGTCCCTTCAGAGGACGGGGAGTGGGGCTCTCCACGATTAAAAATATCTGGAGCTACTTTGCAGGGAAATAGCCGGGCGCGGTCCGTGATACCGGCCGATGCGGCCGGGGCGTCTGATTTTTGCTTCCGACCTTAAAAAAAGTGGCGACACGTCTTGCCCTCTGCAAATGTTGTGCTATAATTAATCCTCATGCCGTATCTATACTCTCCCGGTGATCTTACGGGAGCGGGGACTTCTGTGTCGGGACGAGCGCGAGTCAGGCTGGTCGGGACATCTAAAGGGTCCCTCATTAAGCCCCCTTGCGTTTGCCCGCAGAAAAGGGGATAAAACGACCGGACGACGGAAAGCCTGACGCTCGTCCGCCGCGGTGCTCGTTCTTCCAGCCGAAAATAGAAAGGTCCCGTGAAGCCATGTCGCTGTCGGAAAAGATTATTAACGCCCAGAAAGAGCTTCTTATCATTTTTGACAGCATTCCCGACCCCATCTGCATCGTCGACAATACCCTGTCAATAAAACGCCTCAATATGGCGATGGCCGAGATCCTCGGTACCGACGTAAAGAGCACCCTCGGTAATCCCTGCTATCAGCGGTTTGTGAACAAGGGGGCACCCTGCGAATTCTGCTACTTCAAGGGAGAGAGCGGAAATTTGCACTGGTTCGAGTGCAAGTATATGGAGCGATCCAACGGCGCCGGCCATCAAACCTTCGAGCTGACGATCTACTCTCTGCCGAATACCGGATACAAGAGCGCGATCTTTCATTTCAAGGACGTCTCCGACAAGATCAAAATCGAAAAGCATATCGAGAAACTGGGAGAGCTGCTGAACAAGCGGGTGGGCGAGAAGCAGTCCGAGATCGAGAAGACCCGGAGAAAATACGAGGAGATCATCGATCACGTGCCCGTCGGTGTGTCGATATTGGATGAGCGAAGGACGATCATGGCGGCCAACCCCGCCTTCGAGGCGGTATTCGGTTTGAATAGGGGCGGGCTTATCGGAGTCGACATTTCAGCGGTCCTCAACGAGGACAACCGGGACCAATTCCATCTGTTCTTCAGCGAAATCACCAGATCGGGCGCCCATTCGGCTCAGATAACCCACAGAAACAGGGAAGGCGGCGAGAGAGAGCTGGTGATTATCGGACTGCTCATCGACGCGCCAAAGACCGACTCCCACGACATCGTCATGATGATCCAGGACGTTACCGAGACCAAGCTCGCCGAGCGGGCGCTCATCGAAAGCGAACGAACGGCACAGGTCCTTCTGAACGCCACGACCGATTTTGCACTGATGCTCGATACAAACGGCAGGATCGTAGCGACCAACGAATCGGCTGCCAAGCTGATCAATAAAAACGCTGAAGAGTTGATCGGCATGTCGGCCTTCGACCTCTTTTCGGAGGAGATCATCAAGAGCAGGAAGGAATGGTGCCTGGAGGTCGTCCGGACGAAAAAGCCCGTCCGCTTCGAGGACGAGCCGGGCGGACTACATCTCGACAACTCGATTTACCCGGTCTTCAACGCGAAAGGCAAGGTCGATCGGCTGGCGGTATTCGCCCATAATATCACTCAGCGAAAGACCCTCATGAGGGAATTGATATCCCGAGAGACCTACGCGGCCTCGGGAAGGATGTCGGCCACCCTTGTCCGGGAGCTCAATAAGCGGATACTCAAGGTAAAGCACAGCCTGGGAATTCTCGGCGAGAAGATGGACGGCGAGCCGTCGAAGCTGGCGCATCTCAATAAGACTATCGATGAATTGGAGGCGACCAGGAATCTCCTCGAGCAGACACGTACATTCTACCTCTCAAAAAAGGAAGAGAGACAATTCGTCAATCTTAACGACATCATCACCGGACTCATTCCGATCGTGGAATCGAGGTTAAGGGACAACAATATCGTCCTCAAGACCGGCCTGAGCAAGAAACTACCCGAGGTGTATGCGTATCCCGCGATGGTAAAACAGGCGCTCGTGCATCTGGTCAATAATGCGGATGACGCCATGCGGCGCGGCGGCATCATCAAGATCGTGACGCAGAAGCGAGGCAACACGGTACAGCTCATCGTGGTCGATCAAGGAGAGGGAATGGATAAGAAAACCCTTGAGAAGATCAGGAAGCCGGACTATGTGGGGGAAAAGGGCCGGGTGGCGCTGGGACTTTTCATATGCAAAGACGTCATGAAAAACAACGGCGGCTGCCTGGATATCGCCGCCGTGAAGGGAGAGGGGACAAAGGTCACGCTCTCATTTCCGCTCTTTTCGGAGGTCATCGAGCTGGAGCCGGCATAACTCCTCTTGCCGGTAGTCCGGGCCGCCGTCTGCCGATAAGTACCGATAATAAATTGAAAGACCGGCCGGCAGCGCTCCCTTCCGGTACCCCTCCGTTTCGCCGCATCGGTCTCATCCTCACTGATTACGTCGGGCATTCCGCTACTTCTTTGGGGGTCCTTCGGCTGCCGACGATCTTATTGATGCGGGCCTTGGCTTCCTCGTAGCTGTACAGGGCGTTAAGCCAGTTGAGCTGCGCGGTCGTCAGCGCCAGCTGGGCGTCCATCAGCTCCAGCAGCGTGCTGATACCGTTATCGTAGCGCACCTCCGCGATCTTCACCGCCTCCTGGGCCTGGGCGATGTTCAGGCGCTGGGACTCCACGATCTCCCGCGCCTGGATCAGGTCATAGTAGGCCCCCTTGATGTCCAGCTTTACCTTGTTTACCGTGTCCAGCATCCCGATGCGCGCCTTCATGTAGTCGGCCCTGGCCTGCTTGACCTTGGCCACAGTCACCAGAAGATTCGTCAGCGGCACCGATACCTCGACCCCCGCCGTGAAGTCCCACGCCCAGTCGTCCTCGTTCCACGAAAACTCGGTGGCCTCCCCCTGATACTGGGCAAAGCTCGAGATCGTCGGCAAAAACTCGCCCACCGTCATCTTGACGTTCTTGGACGCGATCCGCTCGGCCTTGCGCGCAATGGTCAGCTCCGGGCTCCCCTCGTCGGCCTCCTTCAAGAG
>CAWELC010000009.1:0-427963 GCA_963809875.1 uncultured delta proteobacterium
TCGGCGTCTTTTTTACCTTCTCTGGTATCGCGCCTGATGGCGAAACTCCAAATACAGCAAACATAATCAATTGGGATGTCATAACGATAAAGGACTACGTCATCACGCTTTCAGTAAAATGCGGGGTTCTATTCACGCTATTTGACAACATCAGTCCCTTTTATCTCAACAAAATTATTGGCATCTTAAACTTCGTGATAACCTCATTTTTCTCTGATATTCAGCAATTCTTTCTATTCGTAAGTGATGTCGGTAAGGGTTTGCTCGTTAGCCTCTCCAAACCTTACCCTCGGAAAGCTGGATACGCCGTATGTCCCGGCAGATAAGACAATTGGTAGCGTCCTCAAGGGGACCGAAATCATCATCGGTGCCGTCCTTATCTCACTCTTTGTTCTAGCTATGAGCCGGAAATTCAGAAGGACCAAGGATTAGGAGTTTGCACGGGGGCAGTTCTTTATCATCACTTCGCCGTCACTACGAACCGACCGATAGACGCCGGCGCTGACAATCAGGGGATTGCTTCGTCGCTTCGCTCCTCGCAATGACAATAGAAGTGTCATGGAGCCTCCCCCTCCCCCCTCTTTTCCCTTGACAATCTGCCTCCCCGCGTGATATTTAATTACATTTATTTCCTTTGAAAAATCAAGGAGATATCGACACGCGTGCACCCGGAGAAACCGATGGACTATAAAGAAACCCTCAACCTTCCCAAGACCGAATTCCCCATGAAGGCCGACCTCACCAAGCGGGAGCCGCTGTTCCTTTCCCGCTGGGCCGACATGAAGCTCTACGACCTCATCAAGAAGGCGTCTGCCGGCCGCGAAAAATATCATCCTCCACGACGGCCCGCCCTACGCCAACGGCCATATCCACCTGGGCACGGCCCTCAACAAGATCCTCAAGGACTTCATCGTCAAGTCCAGGATCATGACGGGCTTGAACAGCTACTACGTCCCCGGCTGGGACTGCCACGGCCTGCCCATCGAGCACCAGGTCGACAAGGAGCTGGGGAGCAGCAAAGGCCTCCATGCCAAGAGCGAGATCCGGAAGCAGTGCCGCAACTTCGCCCAGGAGTTCATCGACATCCAGCGGGAGGAGTTCATGCGCCTGGGCGTCCTGGGCGAGTGGGAGAACCCCTACCTCACGATGGCCTACGACTACGAGGCCACCATCGTGCGGGAGTTGGCGAGGTTCGCGCTGGCAGGGCTCCGTCTACCGGGGCAAGAAGCCGGTCTACTGGTGCTCCACCTGCGAGACGGCCCTGGCCGAGGCCGAGGTCGAATACGACGACCACGTCTCGCCCTCCATCTACGTCAAGTTTCCGATGATCTCGACGACCTTCGGCAGCAGCTTCCCGAAGCTCAAGGGAAAGAAGGTCTTTGTCGTCATCTGGACCACGACCCCCTGGACGATCCCCGCAAACCTCGCCGTGGCGCTTTCTCCCGACTACACTTACGTCGCCGCCGAGGTGAAGAGCGGCGAGGTCTATATCCTGGCCGAGGATCTGGCCGACCGGGTGCTGCCACTCCTTCGGCATGGGCGACTACGAAGTCCTCGCGACATTTCCGGGAAGAGCGCTCGAGGGCAAGAAGTGCAAGCCACCCGATCTACGACCGGCCGTCGGTCCTGATCCTTGCCGACTACGTGACGCTGGACGCCGGCACCGGGGCCGTGCATACCGCGCCCGGCCACGGCCAGGAGGACTACGAGTCGGGGCTGAAGTACGGCCTTGACATTTACGCCCCGGTGGACGACCACGGCAAGTTCACCGCCGACGTCGAGTATCTTCGCCGGGCAAATTCGTCTTCGATACCAACGACGAGGTCATCGCCAGGCTCAAGGATCTGGGGATGCTGCTCCTTCAAAACCGACTATTCCCACCAGTACCCGAGCTGCTGGCGGTGCAAGAACCCGATCGTCTTCCGCTCCACGCCCCAGTGGTTCATCTCGATGGAGACACAACGACCTCAGAAAGAAGGCGATGGCCGAGATCGACCGGGTCCGCTGGATCCCCAAGTGGGGCCGCGAGCGGATCTACGGGATGATCGAAAACCGCCCCGACTGGTGCATCTCGCCGCCAGCGCTCGTGGGGCGTGCCCATCACGTTTTTCTACTGCGCGGACTGCGGCACGGAGATCATCGACGAAAAGAGCCTGGCGCGGGTGGCCGGGATCGTCGAGAAAGAAGGGGCCGACGCCTGGTTCGACCGGGACGTGAAAGACTCTGGCCGACCCGGGCCTGAAGTGCGGCAAGTGCGGCGGGACCGAGTTCACAAAGGAAGAGGACATCCTGGACGTCTGGTTTGACTCGGGCGTGAGCTTTGCCGCGGTCTGCGAAAAGAACCCCGACCTGAAGCCCGTCCCCGACATGTACCTGGAGGGGAGCGACCAGCACCGCGGCTGGTTTCACTCGTCGCTTGCTGGCGTCGGTCGGCACGCGGGGCCACGCCCCCTACCGCGAGGTCCTCACGCACGGCTTCTTGGTGGACGGCGAGGGCAAGAAGATGAGCAAGTCCCTGGGCAACTTCATCGCCCCCGAGCAGGTCATCGACAAATACGGGGCCGAGGTGCTGCGGCTCTGGGTGAGCGCCGAGGACTACCGCGACGACATCCGGATATCCGAGGAGATCCTCCAGCGCCAGTCGGAGGCCTACCGCCGCATCAGGAACACGGCCCGCTTCATCCTCGGCAACCTCTTTGACTTCGACCCCAAAAAAGACCTGGTGGGACCCGCCGAGATGCTCGAGATCGACCGCTTCGTCCTGATAAAATTCACCAGGCTGGCGCAACGGATCGTCGATGCCTACGGGACGTTTGACTTTCACGTCATCTACCACGGCATCCACAACTTCTGCACGGTGACGCTCTCGGCGTTTTACCTCGACATCCTGAAGGACCGGCTCTACACGGAGCCCCGGGCCTCCAAGAAGCGGCGGGCGGCGCAGAGCGCGATGTACCTGATACTTTCCGGCATGACCCGGCTGATGGCCCCGATCCTCTCGTTTACCGCAGAGGAGATCTGGGACATGCTCCCGGGCACTGGCAAGGAGCCGAGCGTCCACCTGGCGGCGTTTCCCGCCGTCGACGAGTCGCTGCTGGACGACGGCCTGGAAGCCCGGTGGGACCGGCTCATCGAGATCACGGACGGAGGTGCAGAGGTGCCTCGAGGAGGCAAGGCGCAACAAGGTCATCGGGCATTCGCTCGACGCGGCGGTGACGCTCTCGGCGCTTTCGACAAAGGGCAAAGAGAAAGAGCTCCTCGAGCGATATGCCGCGGACCTTTCGGACATCTTTATCGTGTCGCGGGTGACGCTGGCCGGGACAAAGCCAAAAGGTGCGGCGGCCGTCGAGTCGATACCGGGGCTTTGGGTCGCGGTGGAAAAGGCCGCCGGCGCCAAGTGCCCGCGCTGCTGGAACTATACCGAGGATATCGGGCAGGATGCGGCCCATCCCGAGGTGTGCGCGTCATGTGCCGGAAACCTGAAGGGGTAGCCTGATGAAGAGCCAATGGGGCAAATATCTCCTGTTCGTGATCGTCAACGCACTGGTCGTGACCGCCGACCAGATATCCAAGATCGTTATCGAGAAGAACCTGTTCCTCAACGAGTTCATCACGATCGTCCCCAACTTTTTCGACATCCGCTACATCCGCAACACCGGGGCGGCCTTCGGGATCATGGCGCGCCTGCCGGATTCGTGGCGTCTCTCGTTTCTGATCGGGGTGTCCCTGGTCGCGATGGGGCTTATCTTCTACCTCTTCGTGAAGGCCGAAAAAGAGCGGCTCGTCTACGCCCTGTCGCTCTCTCTCGTCTTTGCGGGCGCGGTCGGAAACCTCATCGACCGGGTCATGCTGGGCGAAGTGCGGGACTTCCTGCACCTCCATATCTATAACCTGTCGTGGCCCATCTTCAACATCGCCGATTCCTCCATCAGCGTGGGGATCGCGCTCCTTGCGTGGGAGCTCATCATCGTCGAGCCGAGGCTCAAGACGCAGGAGGGAAAGGCAGACTGATGCACCCGATCATCTACTCATTCGGCGGGATTACGATCTACACCTACGGCCTGTTTGTCTCCGTGGGGTTCCTGCTGGGGTTTATGCTGTTTCTCCTGGAGCTGAAGCGGCGCTCCATCTCGACCGACACGGGGATCGACTTTGCCTTCTGGGTGCTGCTTTCGGCTATCGTCGGCTCCCGGCTCGTCTACGTCCTGCTCAATTTCTCCTACTTCGCCCGGTACCCGCTCAAGATCGTCATGATCTGGGAGGGGGGGCTGGTCTGGTACGGGGCGTTTCTGGGGGCGCTGGCCACCGCCCTGATCTACTTCAGAACCAAGAAGCTCGACGGGTGGCTCTGGGCCGATATCGCCATCCCCTTTGTCGCGCTGGGACAGGCCATCGGGCGGATCGGCTGCCTCATGGCCGGCTGTTGCTACGGCTGCCCGACGACGGCGCCCTGGGGGATCACCTTCAGGGCATCGGAGATCGCGCCCGCTGGGGATACCGCTCCACCCGACCCAGATCTACGACATGCTCTTCAATTTCGGGATCTTCGCCATACTCTACTTGAGGAGAAACCGGGTCACCTTCCGGGGCGAGCAGATCCTCTCGTATATCTTTCTGTACGGCGCGACGCGCAGCATCGTCGAGGTCTTCCGCGGCGACCCCCGCGGATGGTGGCTCGGCCAGAGCGTCACCACGTCCCAGCTCATCAGCATCGTCGCCGTCGCGGCCGGGACCATTCTCTACTTCAGAATCAGGGACAAGAACCGAATCGACCCCGTCGGTCCCGTTGGAATCGTTCCGACGCGCCGGGCCCCGGAAAAAAGCCGGGCGGCCGACGCGCACAAAACAGTCCAAAAAAGACAGGAGCTGATCATGACACACGGGAAAAAATTCACGGAACGCCTTTTCCCTCCCTACCGGCTCATCGAGGAGACCCCCTTCGGCTTCTGGTACGTCGGGTTCTTCGGCATGGTGATCGCGTTCTTCAATATCTCGATCAACTTCTTTTCCCACCTCTCGATCCTCCTCGGGTACCTGACCGGCACCCTTGGCCTCTCCGGAGTTCCCCGCCAGCCGGGCGGCCTCGACCTTTTCCTCTCGGGCGCCTTTGCCTGCTACTACCTCGTATCGGCGCCGCTGTTCGTCTGGCTTTCGGCCGCCTACTGGAACTTCAAGCCGAAGGCAAAGAAACGGCTCCTCATCCTCCTTTCGATCGACGTCTTTGTCTTCTGCCTCTACAATATCCTCTTTTTCACCGGCATCTACCTCTACCGCAACCACTATCTGATGCCCAAGCTCCCCCTCTACGCGGTCCTGGCGGCTGTGGCCGTCTACTACCTGATGGGAAAGTCCGACGAGGAGGCCCGGAAGGTCGTGGACCGGGCGGAGCGGCGGGGGGCGTAAGACAGGTACATGGGGTGGGGGTTTGACCCTCCGCGTACCGGCGGCTCGTGGCAACAGTCACGGGCCGTTTTGTTTGTAGGGGTGGTTCGCGAAGTGCCGAGCGGGGTGTACCGGGCCGTTCGCGAACGGCCCCCGCGAAAACGAAGTTTTCGTGGGGTGATCCGGACACCACATGTGGTGTCCCTACGGGTGCTAAATGGCGCTCGCCTTAGAAACTGCAGGGACGCCATTCATGGCGTCCGTCCTTTTCTTCGGTTCTCCGCGATGACGGACTGAGGTGCGGGTCGACATAATAAAGGGGCGTCCCCTTTCGGGAGCGCCCCCCTTATACCAATGCCGGATGTGTCCGGCGCCTGTGTTGCACTATTTCAGCTTTGCGTTGAGGTCGTCGGCCGTTACCCCCTCGGGGCTGTAGATGCCCGCGCCGACGGTGTACTTGGCGCCCGGGGCCCGGTAGATGTAGGAGAGCTTCGGTTTCATCTCGCCACTCTTCGGGTTTCTCCAGACGAACTGGATCCACCAGCCGTTCGGCTTGCTTGCGTCATTCCCGATACCGCAGAGCGTAACGCCGACCGGATCACCGTTGGCGTCCTTGATGTCCTCGATCTTCTTGCCGACCAGGCCGGGCGTGATGTTACCGACGCACTCGCCCTTGGCGCAGTCGTAGACGAACACGTAAGTGTCCTTCCAGACCCAGCGGCTGTTCGGGTCGCTGAACTCGGCCACGGCCGCGTCGCCCTTCTCCATGAGGTAGGCCGACGCCTCCTTGCACTTGGCGACGATCTCGTCGGGCGTGACGGTCTCCGCCGCGGAGGCGGTAATCACGCAGGTCCCTATCAGCAGGGCCGCGAAAACAAAAACAAGGGCAAAAGACAGCTTCTTCATGTTCCATGCTCCTGAAAAAGAAAAACGAAGACCCGCCGACTCGGGGGTCTTCAAGGCGCCGCACTCATTTTCTCCACATCGTGCGGCCATTACTATTGTCTCAGCTTTCCGCTGGAGACATCAATCATCTCGTCCCGGCTGTCGGCCCCGTTACGACGGTGAGAGTCGTGCCGGGGGACGCGATTGATAAGAGAGACTTCCCGCGCGAAACTCGCGGGTTCCGGCGTCCGGTGACGAGGGCCGAGCGCCGTCCGGACTATCCCTCCGGACCACCCGGGGCGGCCCGCTTACTTGAGCATCTTGTTGAGGTCATCGACGGAGATCGTCGGCTCATAGATCCCCGCGGCGACTTCCATCGGCTGTCCCGGCACCTTGAGTATATAGGAGACCTTACGACGATATTCGGCGGCTCCCTTTTCGTCGACCACGCCGGTCGGACGCCAGTACTCGACCCAGCCGCCCGACGGCTTTGCGGCCTCCTCACACAGCGCGAGGTTGTACTTGAAGCCGTTCTTGTCGACCCTGCTTGCGAGCTCCGTGCCGACCAGCGTCTTGTCCGGATGCCCGATGATGAGGCCCTTCTCGCAGTTAAAGACGAACACGTAGGTGTCTTTCCACGACCAGGCTCCCTTCGGGTCGTTGAACTGGGCGAGTCCCGCCTCGCCTTTTTCCGAGAGGAACGCGGCGGCCGCCTTGACCTTGGTAATGACTTCGTCGGGGGTGACGGCTTCCGCAGCGACGGCAACGGCCGACGCCGCCGCCAAAAGACATAAAATTCCTGCGACCAGTATCAGCGTCTTTTTCATGAATCCCTCCTGCCCTCATTGTGCGGTGCCCGCATAGTACGGTGCCCGTATAGTACGGTAGAATGACCCCTCTATTATCACTCGAATGCCGCGGATGTCAAGGGGATTAAAGATTACCGGACGGAGTATCGGCCCTTTTCGGGTTTCGGGAAGGAAGGCGGGGTTCATCCGGTGGCCGCAGACAACCAACCGGCGCCTCCGCACGTGCCGTTGAGTGCGGTCAAAGGGACCCGGGGTATTCTCGTGTCAGGATGCCCACGAAGTTTCATCATGCCGAACTTATTCGTGCAAAAATAGGAAATTCTTGCTATAATACTATGATTTTTAAATGAATGAGGTCCGCGTGGAGTTTCTCGCACTCTTAGTGCTGGCCATTGCCCCCGGTTTCTTTATCCTGTGGTACGTCTATAACAAGGACAAGTACGAGCGGGAGCCCAAGGGGCTGATCGTTGCGACTTTCCTTATCGGCGCGGGCGTGGCCGTTCCCGCCGCATTCATCGAGCTCTTCTTCGAGTGGGGCTCGGGAGTCCCCATGACGGGCAACATCCTTGGCGCCTTCATCGGCTCGTTTGTCATCGTCGCCCCCGTCGAGGAGGTCGCGAAATTCCTCTCGGTCCGCGTCAAGGCCTATAAATCGCCCGCGTTTAACGAAGTCATGGACGGCATCGTCTACTCCGTGGCGGGGGCCCTCGGTTTTGCCACTATCGAGAATGTCATCTATGTCTTCGAGTACGGGGCCGCCACGGGCGTCTTTCGCGCACTCTTTTCCGTGCCGATGCACGCGTTGTGCGGCGCGGTGATCGGCTATTACCTCGGCATGAATAAGTTGTACAAGGGAGAGAAGAAACACTTCATCGCCGCCGGTATCCTGATCGCGATCCTCTTTCACGGGGCATACGATTTTGTCCTCTTTACCGAGAACTTCCTGGCCATCCTCATCCTCCCGATCATGGTGTGGCTCTTTCTCGTGTATAAGAAACGGCTCTATATCGCCCTCAAAGATTCCCCTTTCCGGGGAGGACGGGACGAGGCGCTCTTTGCCGCCGTCAGACGCCACCGCACGCCGGCCGGAATGATAAAGCTCGCAGTCGGGATTGTCGCCGTTACCTTCAGCGTGGTCATGGCCACGGGCTGGATATCCTCCGTATCTCAGGGACAGACCTTTACGGGCCAACAGGACGTCTACTTCGTCGGGCTGATCCTCGTGCCGCTCGGCGCCGGGATCTGGTCTCTTTTCCTTTCGAGAAAGGACGTGGTGGTGCGATGAATCGGCTCCGGCTTTTTGCCCCCCTTGCGCTGATCCTCGTCGTCCTCGGCTGTGCCCACGGCAGGGTCGTCAACGGCACCTTTGTCTCGGATGACTACCGCTTCTCCGTCACCCTGCCGGGACCTCCGTACGAGCAGATCTCGGCAAAAGACGCTCTCGTCGCCCTTACCGATCCGGGGACGGGCGCGTCGATCGCGATCGCGGTAGGCCCCAGCCCCTATGCGGATGGGGTCGAAAGCGAACAGGCGTTGGACTTTGTCACCCGAGGCCTCTTCTTCTTTCTCACGCAAAAGGACTACCGGGTCTTCGAGGACGCGACCCTGGGGGGCGTGCCCGCCCGGCACGCCGTCCTGACGGGCAGGGAGGACGATACCCAGCTGATCTTCGCGGCGTATACCGCGCTCTCTTCGGGCCTGATCTACGATATCGTGATGTGGTGCGATCCGCAGGAGTTCGACGCGGTATCGCCGGTCTTTGAGAAGATGGTCGGCACGTTCACCTTCAGCCGGGAAGCGGATAAATGAAAGCTCTCCTGCAAGTATTAGGCAGACGCGTCATACGGACGGCGGTCTACTTTAACGGATCGACGCGAATGCTCTTGCGGACGCTCCTCGTCCTCGTCACGCCGCCGTTCAGAATAGGCCTCATCGTCGAACAGATCGAATACGTCGGCATAAAATCGATCATGATCGCCACGTTCACCGCCCTCTTCACGGGACTGGTGATGGCCCTGCAGCTCGCGTTTTCTCTCAAGCGGTTCGGGGCCGAGTCCTTTGCCGCCAACGTATTGGCCGTTTCCCTCGTGCGGGAGCTCGGCCCTGTCCTCACGGGGCTCTTGGTCGGCGGGCGGGTAGGAGCGGGGATCACCGCGGAAGTGGGCTCGATGAACGTCACCGAGCAGATCGACGCCGTCCGGGCCCTCGGCGCGGACCCTATCCGGGAGCTGGTGGGCCCCAAGGTTCTGGCGTGCGCCATCGTGCTTCCGGTGCTGACGGTCTTCTCCATCGTGGTCGGTATCCTCTCGGGGATGTTCATTACCATGCGGGAGCTCGGGGTTAACCCGGCCTACTATATGAACCAGGTCTACGGCATCCTTGAGATCAGCGATTTCATCGGCGGCGTCGGCAAATCGGTCTTTTTCGGTGTTATTATCGGGCTCGTGGGGTGCTACCGGGGGTTTACGACCGTCGGGGGCACGGTGGGGGTCGGACGGGCCACCACCGAGTCGGTGGTCACCATATCGCTCTCGATTCTCGTGGCCGACTTTTTCTTGACAAAGCTCTTTATACTGCTTTTCCAGGCGTGATATGTCGTTTATCGAGTTCAGAGGGATCACGAAGGCGTTCGACGAGAAGGTGGTATACGTCGGTCTCGATCTTTCCATCAATAAGGGCGAGACGATTACGATCATCGGGGGCAGCGGCTCGGGCAAGAGCGTCCTCTTGAAGCTCCTCATCGGACTGATGAAGCCGGACGCCGGATCGATCAGGATAGCCGGAACCGACATCGTCCCCCTTTCCGAAGAGGAGCTCTTTTCGGTGCGAAGTAAGATCGGCATGCTGTTTCAGGGAGGGGCGCTCTTTGACTCTATCTCCGTCGGCGCGAACGTGGGATACGGGCTGGTGATGCATAAGGGGATGAGCGAGGCCGAAATAGGGGACAAGGTGGCGCACTGCCTGGAGATGGTGGGCTTACCCGGCATCGAGAATATGATGCCCCCGGATCTGTCGGGGGGGATGAAGAAAAGAGTCGCGCTGGCCAGGGCGATCGCCTACGACCCCCAGATCATCCTCTATGACGAGCCGACGACCGGGCTGGATCCGACCAATTCAAATCGGATCAGCCACCTCATCACCGAGCTGCAGGAGCTGCTCAAGGTGACCTCGGTGGTCGTTACCCATGATATGAAATCGGCCTTCGTCGTATCCGACCGGCTTGCCATGCTCTTCCAGGGGCGTATCGAGGCGGTGGGGACTTCCGAGGAGATCGAGCGGTCGACCGACCCCGTCGTCAGGGGGTTTATCGAGGGCAATATCGGGGAGCTGTAGAGGGAGGAGCGCACGGGCTCCGGATAGTCCGGTTATCGCCGGTGACGTCGGCCGGAGCCCGGCATCCTGTCTGCAAATATTGTGTCCTGCGCCGCCGCGAGCGCGTGGATAACTGAGGAGGCAAAAAATGGCCGCAAAGATGGCGCAAGAAATAAGGGTCGGGCTGTTTATCTTCGTTGGGCTGGTCCTTGCCTTCGTCGTCGTGTTTTCCATTGGGAGCAAGAATCAGCTCTTCCGGGAGCAGTATACCCTCTTCACCAATTTCAGTAACGTCGGTGGGCTGATGGCGGGCGCTCCCGTGAGACTGGCGGGAGTGGAGGTGGGAACGGTCTCCCGGATATGGTTTCTGACCGACCGAAACAAACGGCTGGTGGGCGTCGAGCTTAAGATAAATTCGGACGTCAAGGATCGGATCCATGAGGACAGCATCGCGACCATTCAAACGATGGGTGTCCTGGGCGATAAATATATCTCCATTACCATGGGCAGCCCCGATCAGCCGGTCCTTCAGAACGGGGATTACCTTACCTCCACCGAGTCGGTCGAGCTCTACGCGTATCTCGAGAGGGCCGACAAGATCGTCAACAATATAGAGAGCATCACCGACTCCCTCAACACGTTTCTAACCCCGATCAAAGAGGGGGGCTCCGGCGAGGACGTGGCCCGTATCCTCAAGAACACCGACGAGATCGTCACCGAGATCAAGAGTGGAAGCGGCACGCTCCACACCCTTGTCTATGGAGAGAAGGAAACCAAAAACGCCATGGAAAACCTCAATGAGTCCACCGACCGGCTCAAGAGTATCTTGACGAAGGTCGACGAGGGAGAGGGGACCCTCGGGGCGCTGGTAAACGACCCGACCCTCTACGAGGACCTCAAAACGCTCATGGGGGGCGCGTCCAGGAGCACGATCATCAAGGCCGTGGTAGACCTCAGCCTGAAAAAAGGGAAGAAGGCGAAAGGAGAGAAAAAGGAGTAGTGGCGGCATGACACAGGCTATATTGAAAGGAAAGGCGTTTATCTTCGGCGACGACATCTCCACCGATCACATCGCGCCCGGAAGGTACTTTCACCTGCGAAGCAACCTCCCGGAGCTCGCAAAACATGTGCTGGAGGACGCCCGGACCGATTTTGCCGAAAAGCTTTCCCCGGGCGATTTCGTCGTTGCCGGGAAAAACTTCGGCCTCGGCTCCTCCCGGGAACACGCCCCCCGGATCATCAAGATTGCGGGTGTGGGGGCGGTGCTGGCCCACTCCTTTGCGCGTATATTCTTCAGAAACGCCATTAACGTGGGGCTTCCGGTGATCATCGTCGATACGTCCGGCATCGAGGAAGGCGACAAGCTCGAAGTGGACCTGGAACGCGGCGTGGTCAGGGATGTGACAAAAGGGTTTGAGCTCAGCTTCCCCGCGCTTCCCGACGTCATGCGAAAGATACTCGAGGACGGGGGCCTGGTGGAACATATCAAGCGGCACGGCACGATCGCCGTGTAAAACCATCCAGGCAAGACTCCTTTTTTCGGGGACCCGCGGACCGGGCGCAGCTTTCAACCAGGCTTTACAGGAAAATGCAGCATATGAACGATCGTACTCGCGTTACCCCCCCGGACGGCTCGACGATAACCGTCAATCCCGACAAGGGACTCTCCGTCCCCGATGACCCTATTATCCCCTTTATCCGGGGAGACGGCACCGGTCCCGATATCTGGCGGGCGGCCCAGCTCGTGACAGACGAGGCCGTGAAGCGCGCCTACGGCGGCAAGCGACAGATCCGCTGGTTTGAGGTCATGGCGGGCCAAGCGGCCTTCGAGAAGAGCGGCTCCTGGCTGCCGGACGAGACCGTCGAGGCGATCCGCCACTACGCGGTGGCCATCAAGGGGCCCCTTACCACGCCCGTGGGCGGCGGGATCAGGAGCATCAACGTGACGCTCAGGCAGCTCCTGGATCTCTACGCCTGCGTGAGGCCGGTCAGGTACATCCCCGGCGTCCCCTCACCCGTGCGTCACCCGGAGCGGGTGGATATGGTGATCTTTCGCGAGAATATGGAGGACGTCTACGCCGGCATCGAATGGAAGCGGGACAGTGACGAGGCCCGGCGGCTCATCGCGATCCTGAAGGCCGAGTTCGGCGTTACTGTTGCCCCGGATTCCGGCATCGGCATCAAACCCATGAGCGAGACCGGGACCAAGAGGCTGGTTCGACGCGCGATCAGATACGCCATAGACAACGGCCGCGAGTCGGTGACGCTGGTGCACAAGGGCAACATCATGAAGTTCACCGAAGGGGCCTTCCGGGACTGGGGCTACGAGCTTGCCCGGCAGGAATTTGCGGACCTGACCATCGCGGAATCGGAGCTTACGGGCCCGGAACACCAAGGGCAGGGTCGTCATCAGGGACCGCATCGCCGACGCCATGTTCCAGCAGGTGCTGCTGCGGCCGGAGGAATATTCGGTCATCGCCACGCCCAACCTCAACGGGGACTACCTCTCGGACGCGCTGGCCGCCCAGGTCGGCGGGCTGGGGATGGCGCCGGGGGCCAACATCGGCGACCACGCGGCGCTCTTCGAGGCGACCCACGGCACGGCCCCCAAATACGCGGGCATGGATAAGGTCAACCCCGGCTCCCTGATCCTGTCTGCGGGCCTGATGCTCGAGCATATGGGGTGGAAAGAGGCGGCAGAGCTGGTCCACACGTCGCTTGAGGCGGCGATCGCCAAAAAGACCGTCACCTATGACCTGGCGCGCCAGATGGAAGGCGCGACGGAGGTCTCGTGCTCGGGATTTGCCCGCTCGATGATCGAGTCGATGGGGTGAGGTCACCCCACGAAGCAGGCTTCGTGGGGGCCCCGACAGGGAGCGGGCGGCATTAATGCCGCCCCTACGGATTCAAACGCGTGACGGATTATAACCTGTAGGAACACGATTCATCGTGTCCGGATGTCTGATACAACTAATTGTCGAGTCACATACTATGCCGCAACGCAATAAAATCGTCATTATCGGTGCCGGAAACGTCGGCAGCTCCTGCGCGCTTTTTGCCGCCCAGCGGGAGCTGGGGGATATCACCCTGATTGACATCGTCGCCGGGATGCCCGAGGGCAAGGCCCTTGACATCATGGAGGGCGCGCCCATCGGGCACTTTGACGCGCATATCTCGGGAACCGGCACAATGGAGGCGCTGGCCGGGGCCGACGTGGTCATCGTCACGGCGGGTTTTGCCCGAAAGCCGGGGATGAGCCGCGCCGACCTTGCCCGGTCCAACACGGGGATCGTTAAAGGGGCGGCCGAAAAGATCCGGTCGCACGCGCCGGACGCCTTCGTCATCGTCGTGACCAATCCATTGGACGTCATGACCTGGGTGACCAGGGAGGTGACGGGCTTTGCGCGCAACCGCGTGGTGGGCATGGCGGGGGCGCTGGACGCCGCCCGGTTTTCGGCGTTCATCGCCGAGGCGCTGGGCGTCTCGGTGAGGGACGTTCATGCGATGGTCCTGGGCGGCCACGGCGACACGATGGTGCCGCTGGTCAGGTGCGCGTCGGTGGCCGGCATCCCGGTCACGGAGCTGCTTGCCCGCCGAAAAGATCGAGGAGCTCGTCTCCCGCACGCGGTCGGCCGGGGGCGAAATCGTCAAGCTGCTGGGCACCGGCAGCGCCTACGTCTCCCCGGCGCTGTCTGCCGTCATGATGGCCGAGAGCTTTCTTTTCGACCGGGGCCGCGTGACCGGCGCCTCGGCCTGCCTCGAGGGGGAGTACGGCTTTTCGGGGATCTGCCTGGGCGTGCCGGTGAAGATCTCGGGGGCGGGTATCGAGCGGATCATCGAGATTACGCTTTCAGATGAAGAAAAGAGGATGCTGGAGAAATCGGCCGCCTCGGTCAAAAGCGAGATCGACGAGATCAGGGGGGAGGTCCGGTGAAGAGGATTGCGGCCGGGCTGATTTCCGAGCGGGTCAGAGACCTCGTCGTCGAGGCCAACGTAATCCTTCCCGCGGACATGGTGGCCGCGCTCGAAGCGGCGCTGGCCCGGGAGAAGTCCGCGGCGGGAAGGCTCGTGATCTCGGAGATCCTCGAGAACCGCGCGGTGGCCGCGCGGGAGCGCCTGCCGCTGTGCCAGGATACGGGGACCGCCTTCTTTTTTGTCGATATGGGCAGCGAGGTGCTGGTCGAAGGGAGCGACCTGGAATCGGCGATCACCGACGGCATGCGGGCAGGGTACGCGGCGGGCTTCTTCCGGACGTCCATGAACGACCCCCTCACCCGTGTGAACACCGGCGACAACGCGCCCGCGGTCATCCACGTGCGGTGCGTGCCCGGCGACGCGCTGACCATCTCGTTTCTTGCCAAGGGGGGCGGGGCCGAAAACAGCTCGCGGCTCTTCATGCTGTCCCCGTCGGCCGGGGAGGAGGTCGTCGTTTCCCACGTGGCCTCGGTGGTGGACGAAGCGGGGGCGCGGGCCTGCCCGCCGCTGGTTATCGGGGTGGGGCTGGGGGGGACGTTTGACACCGCCCCGATCATGGCGCGCCGGGCGCTGTTGAGGAAGATCGGCGCGCCGCATCCCGAGGCCCGGGTCGCCGAGCTCGAGGCCCAAATGCTTGCGGCGATCAACGATCTGGGCATCGGGCCGATGGGGCTGGGGGGCACCGTGACGGCCCTGGCCGTGCACGTCGAGATAGCGCCCTGCCATATCGCGAGCCTGCCGCTTGCCGTCAACCTCCAGTGCCACAGCGCGCGGCACGGGGAGATACGACTGTAATATTAAATAGTCCTTTTTTCAGTATAGCTTTCATTGGGGCGGATTTCCGATAGAGCAGGATTATACTGCATGATGTCATCCCGAACCCCGTCTCTCTTATCGGGCCCTCACGAAGCCTGCTTCGTGGGGTGATAGCGGCGCGGCGATCTCGGACTGCGATCCACATACGAATGTGATTATAAGCCGCCAGGGCGTCCGGGACTACCACGTCCCGCCACGTCGCTTCGCTCCTCGCGGCTTCGGCAGGAGCGCTCCCCGCAAGGACAAAAAGAAGACGGGCGGCATAAATGCCGCCCCTACTTGTTCTTCACCGTTTATCACTGGGCGGCCGGGTGGCACTGACAAGCGAAGCTTGTCAGTGTGTCCAGAGTAATCCAAACACGGACAACCTTCGGTTGTCCTTGCCACCCATTCACCCGTGCCCCCGCTCAGGAGTAACGCCGGGGCAGGCTCCCCACGTTTCCCGCTACCCCCCGAACACCCTCCCGATCGCCAGCCCCACGAAATGCGTAATGACGATGACGACGGACGCGATCGCCAGGTGCTCGGCGATGACGGCAATCGGCCTCTTTGCCTGCATCCGGGCGATGACGAAGCTCAGGAACCCCAGCGCGATAAATCCCCAGGCAAGGCTCACCGCGATCGCCCAGTCAAGATCCAGCAGGATCACCGGGACAAGAAACGTGGACGCGAACAGGAACTTCGAGAGAAACGTCGAGATCGTGGAGGTCCAGATCTCCCGCTCGGTGTGCATGTCCTCGGATTCCTCGGATATATGAACCCCCAGCGCGTCGGAAAACGCGTCGGCTATCGCGATCGTCAGCACGCCGCCGATGACGACGATCTTGGAATGGGTGGTGGAGGAAAGCCCCATCATCAGGCCGAGGGTGGTGATGATCCCCGAGGTCAGGCCAAAGCTCATGCCGGAAAGAACTGATCTCTTCATACGCGCGTCTCCCTTATGCGTTCAGATGCCACTATTGCCCGAATCCCTGTGTACGCTCATCTCCTCATATACCGAAAATTACAGACCGTGCCGCCCGTGCCGAGGCTCGTCGTCCGTTTCATCTTCAGGCCGAAGGCCCGGGCCATGATGAAATCGACGCCGCAGTTGATGGGCACCGCAGCTTGAGCGCCGTGGGCGCGGTAGAGCTTACATATCCCGCATTCGGTATAGTCCGTGCCGTAGAGGAGGTCCTTTCCGTCCCCCCGGACAAAGCTAAAGACCCAGTCTCCCGGGTAACGGCGCTCCTGCGAGGCGACGGCCTGCCCGGCGCGCCTTCTGATGAACCACCGGCTCTCCCTGAACCTCCCCGTCAGGTAACGCACGACGCGGGGATATCGGTTGAGGCGCCGCCGGAAGGTCTCATGGACGAGACGGGTAATTTCCTTAAGCCCGACCTTTTCCCGCGCGAGGGCCTTGTACCAGGCCAGTATCAGTGACCCCTCCACGAGATCGGCAGTCAGGAAATTCTCTTCTCCCCCGATGTAGGGAAGGGTGGGGAGGATATCCATAAATTCCGCCCGCGCCCGTGCGAACATGGTATCGGCAAACTCCCGACCTCGATATTCGGCAAGGACTCCTCCCATCACCCTCGAAAAGCCGTCAAAATCCCCGAGAAGCCGCTCTTGACGCGAGAGGTAATAGTTCACGGAGACTTCCTTTTTCATTGAACCGTCCTCCGCCTCGGCCGAAACTCCGCTGCACAACCGACCTATTTACTATACGGTTTTTGGCGGGAATATGCAACCAAAGACGTCGGTCCTGAAGCGCCCCCGTGCTCTCTCCCGATGAGCCGGCAGCGACGTATCTCCGGCCGGAAAGAGGTCTCCGAGGCAAGGGTCAACGGATAGGGGACCTCCGGACGGACTAGCGCGCCTTAGAAGAAGATTAAATGTCTTGAAAAGACCGGGCCGATACCGTAAGATAAGCCCGAATTCCGCCCGGTTGTGACTTGATCCGGTGCACCCTCACGAGGATGAATCTTTACGATACGGTAATAAGGTCGTAGGCATCAGTCATGAGATTGTCTACCGAACATGCGTAATAATTGCTATTGGATTGTTTAAGTTTTATGGTAATTCCGGTGCAGCGTCCCTTTCTGGGAGAAGAAGAATCCAATGCGGTCACACAGGTATTTAAAACTCGTTGGCTTGGGTCGGGAACCAGGGTGGAGGAATTTGAAAGCGCCCTCCAGGAAATCATCGGCGTCCAAAACGTCATTACGGTCAATAACGGAACTTCGGCGCTCCACCTCGCCCTCGATGTCATCCTTAAGCCCGGAGACCAGGTAATCGTCCCGTCGCTCACGTATGTCGCAACGATCCAGCCGATAATTCAGGCGGGGGCGGTCCCGATCTTTGCGGAAATCCGGGAAGACACCCTCAATCTGGACCCGGAAGACGTATCGGCGCGCATTACGCCGAGGACCCGGGCACTGCTTCCGGTCCATTTCGGCGGCCTCGCATGCGATATGGACGCATTGCAGGACGTAATCGGTGCTTCGGGTGAAAAGATCTGGATAGTCGACGATGCCGCGCACGCCTTTGGCTCGTCATATAAGGGCAGAAAAGTCGGGACACTGGGCGACCTTTGCTGCTTCAGTTTTGACCCGATAAAGAATATCACCTGTATAGATGGCGGCGCGATCGCCACTTCACATACGGAGTTGGCCGATCTTATGAGAAAAAAACGCGTTCTCGGCGTTGACCAGTCATCGGGACGGTACGAGGTAACGGGAACCGGATACCGCTACCATCTCAGTGACGTCAATGCGGCAATAGGACTCGTACAGCTCACAAGAATGAACGATTTCAAGAAACGAAAACAGCAAATAGTGGAAAGGTACGACGAAGCGTTCGATATTCTGGAAAAGAAAGACTTCCTGCGGTTGATCCTCCACAGCGGCGAGACCTTTCCCTTCTTTTACGTCGTGCGCATCAGTAACGGCAAGCGAGATGAGTTCAGATCTTTCCTCGGCGATCGAGGAGTTGCGACCGGTCTGCATTACTACCCGAATCATCTCCACGGCTTCTTCGGATCCAGGACGTCTCTTCCGACTACGGAACGGGTATACCGGGAACTGGTTACACTGCCCCTCTACTACGAGATGAGCGATGCCGACATCGAGCGCGTCATCGCGGCGACGTACGCCTTTTTTGGGCAAAAACGATGAACAACGTGGTCATACTCGGAACCGGGAGCTTTTCGGCCGAGCTTTGCTCCATTATTGAGGAGATCGACGATTATACCGTCGTCGGATTCGTCGACAATTGGGACAGGGACCGGATGCCGTCGACGCTTGAGGGTCGGCCCGTCTACTGGATCGACGAGATCGGGACTCTTCCCGGCGACGTCTGTTTCATCGGCGGTCTTTCGACAACTTTTAGAAGTCGGTTCATACATCAAATAAAGGAAGGACTCCCCCGGTCATCGTTTGCCACCATCATCCACCCGACGGCACATCTATCCGTCCCTTCCCGCGTGGACGAAGGCACGTTCATCGGCGTGGGGACTATTGTCGGAAGCCACACGCGTCTGGGCGGACACGTGCTTGTCAATCGGGGCGTTCTCATCGGGCATCATACGGAAATCGGCGACTATGTGACGATCAATCCGGGCGCCAATATCGCCGGCAAGATATCAGTCGGCAATCACACCTATATCGGAATGGGCGCCGTGATTATCGACCAGCTGAAGATCGGAAACCACGTCGTCGTCGGTGCCGGGGCGGTCGTCACCAACGACGTCCCTGATAATGTAATGGTGGTAGGTGTCCCGGCACGAATAGTCAAAGAAAACATCGAAGGCAAATAGAATTTGGAGGCGCCATTAGTTTGGATAGTCGAGGCAAGCTTCAAAGACGGAACATGGAGACTATTGTCAATCTCACCCCGACCGGATTGATCCCGACAAAAGAAACATCCCCACACGTTCCCATTACACCTGAAGAAATCATCAACGATGTGGTGCGCTGTCACGCCGTCGGCATAACGGCGGTCCATATCCATGCGCGGCAACAGGACGGCGCTCCGACCCACCGGAAAGAAGTCTACGCCGGGATAATCTCGGGAATACGGGAAAGGGTGCCCGATCTTGTCATCTGTGTTTCCACCAGCGGAAGAAAATTTCCCGAATTCGAAAAGCGCTCGGACGTCCTGGATCTTCGCGATGATACAAAACCGGACATGGCGTCCCTTCTTCTCGGCTCGGTCGATTTTAAACAGGGGACCAGCCTTAATCCGCCCGAGACAGTCATACGGCTTATCGAGAAAATGAATGAGAAGGGGATAAAGCCCGAGCTGGAAGTATTCGATATCGGTATGGTGAACCTCGCCCGATACCTGATCGAGAAGGGGCTCCTCGTTGGGCCGTACTATTTCAACGTTATCCTGGGCAACCTGACCTCAGCCGGCTTGAACCTGCACCACCTTGCGGCTATTCTGCAGGACCTGCCGGATGACTCCTATTGGTCCCTGGGGGGAATCGGGGCCAATCAGCTGCGGGCGCACATGATCGGCATAGCGCTGGACGGCGGCGTCAGGCTGGGTATCGAGGACAACATCTGGTACGATCAAAAGAAGACCCGCCTTGCGACCAACGAGGAGCTGCTCAGCCGAATCGTCACGGTCATCAACCTGAGCGGCAAGACCGTGATGTCACCGAAAAGATTCCGAGAGCTTCTCGGGATCTGAAGGCCATTTGGCTCGATGAGCTCCCGAACGCATGTTCGGCGAAGGCTCCCCCGTTTCACCCTCGAGATCCCATCGAAAGGACGAGACGAGATGAAACACGTTCTCGTGATCATTCCCGCGTATAATGCGGCCGAGTTTATCACGGAGACCCTGGAAGGCATAAGAAGACAGCAGGGAGATTTCATTACGCACGTGGTTGTGTGCGATGACGTATCAACCGATACCACCTGCAAGGCGGTGGAGATGTACCAAAAGGCAAACAGAGATTTGAATCTTCACCTGATTCGTCGCTCACGGAATTCCGGCTACCCCGCCGCACCGCGCAACCAGGCGGTGGAGTATGCCATAAAGGCGTCAATCCCGTTCGATTACCTGGCCTGCTGCGATGACGACGACGTATGGTTGCCCCACAAACTGCGCGGGCAGCTGGATCTGTTCAGCGGAGATCCGTCTCTCGGTCTTGTCTATTCCCGCGGAGTTATTATCAGGAACGAAGATACGGACTCTATCGTCCGCCGCAGGCTGGTGGATAATTTCTGGAAGCTGATGCTCTTCTTCCATATAACCGTTTCGTCGGTCCTGATAAGCAGACCCATCGCTGAAAGATTTGCGCCGCTGTTCGATGAAGACCCGGCGCTCAGAGGGTGTAGCGACGCCGTATGCTGGGCCACAATGCTCTCTGCCGGCGTTCGAGTGGGAGCCACCGATACGGTCGACCTGATATATCGAGTTCACAAAGGCTCGCTATCGACAAGAACTTACCGGCACAGGCGCGGACTTCAGGACTACCTTTACCGTACAATCCGCAGAAGAACGGGCAGATCCGCCCCCCTGTTGTTTTCGTGTATGCTTTTAAAGCTGATAAGATATTCAGGATTCGCCGAAAAAATGGAAGGCAGTATCTCCCGACGCACCCGACCCGCTTGATCCACACTACTTTCCCGTTGCGCCGTACCGGGCCAGATGCCGCGCCGCCGCCGCGGCCGCCTCGATCGTCGGGTGGGTGGAGACGCCCCTCTCATTGAGATAGATAAGCGACCTCAGCCACTCGTCGCCGGAGTAGTAGAGCGGGAGCACCACCATGAACATCTTCCTGGTCGCGGCGGCAACCTTGACCGTCGCGTCCAGAAGGTACTGGTTATAGCCCTCCTCTGAAGAGGTGGGCGAACTCGATCTGGTGCTGGTAGATGATCATATCGGTCTCGGGATCGTCGTCTATGATCGCGAACATCTTCTCGAAGACGCCGGGCAGCCCCCCCACCAGTGAAAAATCGACGGGGTTTATGAAGCCGGTACCCTCTGAAGGTATAATGGAGGAAAGCTTCTCCTGCGTCCGCTGCGAAAACGGCGCCACCACCAGCCCCATGCCGGGCAGGACGTCGGCCGCGACGACCCCCTCGCCCCCACCCCGGTTGACCAGCGCGATCCGGCGTCCCACGGTCGCCGCGCCGCTTGGTAAAGGCGGAGACGGTGCCGACCAGCTCCTCGAAGGTCGAGACGCGGATTGCCCCCGCCTGGCGCAGGGCCGCGTCCCAGAGGCGGGCCGCTGCCGGCCATGATGCCGGTGTGGGACGAGGCCGCCTTTGCCCCCGCCTCGCTCATCCCCACCTTGAGGACGATGATCGGCTTTTCGGCCGAGCCGCGTTTGACCAGCGACATGAAGCGGCCCGCGTCCGCCGACCCCTCGAGGTAGACGGCGATGACCTCGACGGCGGGATCTGCGATCATATGTTCCAGGAAATCCTCGACCGAGAGATCGACCGTATTGCCCAGGCTCACGGCCTTATTGACCCGGTACGCGTAGTGCGCGCCGCACCAGATAAGCGCCTGGGTCGTGCCGCCGCTCTGGGAGACCATCCCGACGCTACCCACGCCCTTGGGGAAGATGCCGGGGGGAAAGGCCAGGCCCACGGCCGGGGAATAGACGCCCAGGCAGTTGGGTCCGATGACGCGCACGCCCGTCTCTCTCGACGCCTGCCTCAGCTCGGCTTCCAGCGCCCTCCCTTCATCGGTTTCCAGGTCGCCGAATCCGGAGGAGAAGACGTGGGCCGCCGTAACACCTTTTCGCGCGAGACGGCGCACGGTATCCGGCACCTCGCGGGACGGCACGCAGAGGATGGCGTACTCGATGCCCGATGGAAGCTTCTCGATCGAATCGACCGTGTCGTACCCCATACCGCCCCCCCCGTCGGTGGAGACGACGAAGATCTTCCCGGAGTAGCCCTGGTTGACGAGGGCCGAGAGGAACATGGAACCGCCCTTGGCAGGATTCGTCTTGCCCACCACGGCGATCTTTTGGGGCAAAAAAACCGATCTCCAGAAGGAGTCGGAAAGCGGCGTGTTGTTGTCACGATCATCTCCGTCGGCTTAGGCCTGATGAGTGCCTCCTCGGCGCTCTGCTATCGTCCGATTTCTCACCGCGGGTCAACACCACTCGCCGGATAGGGCCTACGGGGCGCGAAAAGTTACGGTATCACCTGTCCCTGTTTTGTCAAGTCTTTTCTTCCGGGACCAACAATTTGCCCCAAAAGTATGATATATTAACAAAATATTTGACAAATCATCGCGTTAACGATATACATTATACACGTCTTCTTTTCAGTGAGGGGAAGGGCTTTGTCAGAAGATGAGAAGGGAAGGTATTGCCTAATCAAAGACTGCTCATTTTGCCCGCCACACCAAGCGTCGCTTTTCTCGTGTGTATGTCTTTCCCATAAAAAGTACCAAGTAATGGAGGATTTATGAAATCAAGGAAATTACTCTATGGGACGTTGATTCTCGTGCTGGCCGTCGGGCTTGTCTTCGCCGTTGGGTGCAGCAAGAAACCGGCGACTTCCGGCGAAGGCGGCGCCGGAGGGGTGATCATTATCGGCACGACCGAGAAGTATACCCAGCTTGATCCCGCTCAGGCCTACGATTTCTTCACGTGGGAGCTTTTCCAGAACATCTACTACACGCTCCTCGTCTACAAGCCCGGAACGACGGAACTTGTCCCGGGGTTGGCCGCCGAGATGCCGACCGCGTCTTCGGACAACAAGGAGTGGACCTTCAAGCTCAGACCGGACCTGAAATTCTCCAACGGCACGGCCCTCACCGCGGAAACGGTCAAGTACGAGATCGATCGGGTTATCACCACCAAGTCCGATCCCTCGTGGCTCGTGGATGACTTCGTGGACCACGTGGAAGTGATCGATCCCGTGACCGTCAAGTTCGTGCTCAAGCAGCCGGTCGCCTACTTCCCGTCCCTCGTGGCCACACCGCCCTACGCGACGATCGATCCGGCCGTCTACCCCGCGGACAAGACCATCTCCGACCCCACCGCGTTCAACACGACAGGCCCGTACATGGTCGAGAAGTTCGTCCGGGACGTGGAGATCGTGCTCGTAAAGAATCCGAATTACTACGGCGACCCCGCCCTTAACGACAAGGTCATCATCAAGTTCTATAAGGACGCCACCACGCTTCGGCTTGCGGTGGAAAAGGGCGAGATCGACGTCGCCTGGAAGGCCCTCAATCCTACCGACATCAAGGATCTCAAGGCCAATCCGAATCTGAAGGTCGTCGAAGCATCCGGCGCCCAGATCAGGTACCTCTGCTTCGTCTGCAATGGCGACCCCTTCAAGGAGAAGATCCTCAGGGAAGCGGTGGCCGCCGCCATCGACCGCACCTCCATCGTGGATAAGATCTTCCTCGGCACGGTGGAGCCCCTCTACTCGATGGTCCCCATCGGGATGTGGAGCCACAAGGATTCCTTCAAGGAAGTGTACGGTGAGTACAAAATCGAGAAGGCCAAAGAGCTCCTCAAGGGCCTCGGCTATGACGAGACCAAGCCCTTTACCTTCGAGCTCTGGTACACCCCGACGCACTATGGCGATACCGAGGCCGACGTGGCACTGCTGCTCAAGCAGGGACTCGAGGCCACCGGCGTCATGAAAGTCGAGCTCAAGAGCGCCGAATGGGGCACCTACAACGACAACTTCGATAAGGGTAACATGAGCGCGTTCCTCCTCGGCTGGTATCCCGACTACATCGACCCGGACGACTACACGTCGGTCTTCGCCCTTTCGACCGCGTCCGACAGCATGGGGATCTTCTACAAAGACGCCAAGATGGATGAGCTCCTTCTGAAGGCCCAGGTCACCACCAAGCAGAGCGACCGGGCAAAGATCTACGAAGAAGTTCAGGACTACTGGGCGGCAGAGGTCCCGACCTGCCCGATCTTCCAGGGCAAGCTGTTCCTCGTAACGCAGCCTTACATCGAGGGGATTACCGTCGGTGCGACCATGATCTTCAACTACGACGTCGTTTACCGAAAATAACGGAAACATGAACTGTGTGGGGGGAAAGACGTATCCTTTCCCCCCTTTTTCATCTGAGCGGTTTTCCCTATGCGCGCGCTTCTCTCGTACATACTGACACGGATCCTCCTGACGATCCCCATGATCTTCATTCTGTTGACCCTCGTCTTTTTCATCATCCGCGTCATGCCCGGAGACCCCGTCAAGTCGATGCTGGGGGCACATGCCCCCAAGGAGACGATGGACGAGGTCCGGCATCAGCTCGGGCTTGATAAACCGATCATCGATTTCTCCACGAACAACCAGTTCGTAGATTATATGTCCGCCTTCTTTCACGGCGATTTGGGTCAATCCCTGTGGTACAGGGTGCCCGTTACCGAGAAGATCGCCCAATATTTTCCGGCCACCCTCGAGCTTTCCTTCTTTGCCCTCCTGTTTGCGGTCGTGCTCGGCGTCGCGACGGGGGCATTTGCCGCCCATAAGAGAAAGAGCGCGGCCGATTATTCGATACGCCTCTTCGGCATCACGAGCTATTCCATTCCGGTCTTCTGGCTCGGCCTGATGCTCCAGATGATCTTTGGTGTCGCCTTCGACTGGTTTCCCATCGCCGGCAGGATAAGCGCGCGGGTATCCCCCCAGGTAATCACGGGCCTGTACGTTATTGACGGAATAATCACCCTCAACTTCGAGCAGGTGGCCAGCGCGGTGTGGCACCTGGTTCTTCCCGCGACGGCGCTGGGGCTCATCCTCTGCGGGATCTTCATTCGGCTCACCCGCGCCAATATGCTGGACGTCCTCAAGCAGGATTATGTCCTGGCGGCCAATGCCCGGGGAATCCCCAGTCGGAGGGTCGTCTATAAACACGCCCTCAAGAACGCCTTCGTCCCGATCCTCACGATGATGGGACTCGAGTTTGCCTACCTCATGTCGGGTGCGGTCCTGACCGAGACGACCTTCTCGTGGCCGGGCATGGGCAGCTTCCTGGTGGAATCGGTAAATTATCGGGATTTTCCCGCCCTGCAGGGGACAATTATCTTCATCGCCCTTCTGGTGATGGGGATATCGCTTGTCGTGGATATTCTGTACGCGATCATCGATCCGCGGGTACGGTACTGAGATGGTTTCCGGTTTTCTCTCAAAGCCTTTTCGCTTTTTTATCTCCATGTCCCGGGAGCATAAGGGCGAATGGTACATAATAGTCATCGGTGCGGTGATCCTGTCCATCATCATCCTTTCGTCCATTCTTGCCGGCTTTATCGCCCCATACGGTGCGGTGACTGACGTAGCCAGCCCTTACATAAAAGAGCACAACCTTGACGTACGACCTGCCACGCCGCTTGCGCCCAACGATACCTTTATCATGGGGACGAACGACCTGGGTTTTGACGTCTTTTCCCGGATTCTCTTCGGATCCAGAACGGTACTGCTGGTGTCGATTGCGGCCGCGATCTTTTCGGCGCTCATGGGCATTCCGATCGGCCTTCTTTCCGGTTTTTACGGCGGGAAGACCGACCGGACGCTGTCTCTGATCATGGATTCGATCTACTCCTTCCCCGGCCTGATCCTGGCCATCGCCCTGGCGGCCATGCTGGGGCCCGGCGTCACCAATATATCGGTGGCGATCGCCGTCATATACGTCCCCACCTATTTCCGTATCGTGAGGGGGCAGGTTCTTTCCGTCAAAGAAGAGCTTTACGTGGAGGCCGCCCGCTCCATCGGCGCGGGCCCGATGACCATCATGACGAAGTATATCTTTCCCAATGTGATTGCGTCGGTGGTGGTCATCTTTTCGCTTAATGTCGCCGATGCCATTCTGACCGAGGCGGGCCTGTCCTTCCTGGGGCTTGGACTTCCCCCCGATCTGCCCGACTGGGGAATCGACCTCGCTAAAGGGAAAAAATTCGTTCCCAGCGGGTACTGGTGGATTATTACGTTCCCCGGTCTGATGATCATGCTGGTGGCCCTCTCGTTTACGATGATCGGCGAGGGGCTCAATGAGGTCCTCAATCCCCGGCTCAAGGAGAAATAGGTGGACGACGCGATCCTCTCTATCACGGGGCTATCGATCCATTACCCGACCTCAACGGGCGTCGTCAGGGCCGTGGACGACGTCAATTTCTCCCTGCCGCGGGGTAAGGTCGTGGGGCTGGTGGGGGAGAGCGGTTGCGGAAAGTCAACGCTGGGGCTGGCCATCCTCAAACTCATGCGACCTCCCGGCAAAATCGTATCAGGGAAGATCATCCTCGACGGAGAAAACCTCATCGACAAGGACGAGGTCCAGATGAGGAGGGTCCGCGGGCCGAAGGTATCCATGGTCTTCCAGGACCCGATGACGTCGCTCAATCCCCTCATACGGCTGGACCGGCACTTCCTCGAGACGATCCGCGCTCATGAGAAGCACGTGGGGAAGAAGGAGGCTATGGACCGGGTGGAGAAGCTCGTGGAGCTCCTGGGCGTCTCTGCTACCCGCCTCAAGGAGTTTCCCCATGAGCTGTCGGGCGGAATGCGGCAGCGGATCATGATAGGCCTCGCCCTCATCCTCCACCCGAACCTGATCATCGCAGACGAGCCGACCAACTCGCTGGACGTGATCGTCGAGGCCCATTTTCTCGATCTCCTCAAGAGCCTTCAAAAGAAGTACAACCTGACGATTCTCCTCATTACCCATAACATGGGGATCGTGGCCCAGCTGGCCGACCGGGTGGCCGTCATGTATGCCGGCAGGATCGTCGAGGAGGCCGACGTGATGGATCTCTTCGGCAAACCGATGCACCCCTATACCAAGGGCCTCCTTTCGTCGATCCCGAACATCGAGGTGGACCAGATGCACCTCTACACGATGCCCGGATCCCCGCCCGACCTGACGGACCTGCCGCCGGGGTGTTCGTTTAACCCGCGCTGTCCCTAGCCGAATGGACATCTGCGTCAGGAAACTGCCGCGGGATATCATTGCCGACGGGCGATACGTGGAATGTTTCCTCTACGGGGGGAAAGATGCCTGAGCGCGAGGCCCTCGTCAGCGTCAAGAATCTAAAGAAATACTTTCCCACCCACGGGGGATTTATCGAAGGCCTGCTCACGCCCGAAAAAAGGTTCGTGCGGGCGGTCGACGATGTATCCTTCGAGATTCAAGAAGGGCGAGGTCATGGGCCTTGCGGGCGAGAGCGGGTGCGGCAAAACCACGACGGGACGGCTGGTTATGCGGCTCGTTGACCCGACCGAGGGAGAGATTCAGCTTCGAGGGAAACGACATCACGCATCTCGACGGGTGAGGCGCTGCGCCGGTTTCGGCCGCACATGCAGATGGTCTTTCAGGACCCGCATGCCTCGCTGAATCCGCGCATGACGGTGGGGGAAAACATCGGATATTCGCTGGCGATTCAGGGGATCGGGACGAAGAAGGAGCGGGAGGAGCGGGTCAAGGAGGTCATGGGGCGGGTGGCGCTGACGCCGGTCAATGATATCTATAACCGATATCCGCACCTTCTGTCCGGCGGACAGAAACAGCGGGTGGTCCTGGCCAGGGCGCTGGTCCTTTCGCCCAAGCTGGTCGTGGCGGACGAGCCGATCGCCATGGCCGACGTGTCGGTCCGGGCGCTCATCCTCGAGATGATGATTCAGCTCAAGGAGGAGTTCTCACTGACGTATCTGTTCGTGACGCACGACCTGGCCACGGCCAAGTATATCTGCAACCGGATCGCCATTATGTACCTGGGCGTTATCGTCGAGATCGGGACGGTCGATCAGGTCTTCCACAACCCGATGCATCCCTACACCCGCGCCCTCCTGGCGGCGGTGCCGGTGCCCGATCCCCGCTTGAGGCGGCAGCACGACATCGCCCGGGGCGAAATTCCCTCGGCGATCGCCCCCCCGCCGGGATGCCGTTTTCACACCCGCTGCCCCGCCACGGACCCGACGTGCTGCGAGTACGTTCCGGCAATGGTCCAGGTCGAGCCGGGACACGACGTTGCCTGCTGCCGGCTGGACGACTGGAAACGGCGCGAGGTGTAGGGCGGGAGATTATCGAGGTGCAGGGACCTCATCTCGTTCCCGGAGCCTCCCCTTCGCGCCGTCGGCCCTCTGTCCGGGCCATAAGAACACGCAATCCGCTCTAGCTTGCCGCGCGGTAGCGCCCCCTCCTGATCTCCTTGGGCGTCAGGTGGTAGAGCCGCTTGAATTCTCTGCAGAAGTAGCCGAAGTGATTGTAACCGACCGCCTTGGCGATTCGGTAAATGGCCAGGTCCGACGTTTCGAGAAGCTCCTGGGCCTTCTGCATCCTGATATCGCGCAGGTAGGACTTTATACCCTTTCCGTAGCGCTTCTTGAAATGGTAGAATATCTTCTGCCTGCGGATTCCCACCGAGTCGGACAGATCGTTGACCGAGATATCCTTCATGTAGTTCTCGAGGAGGAAAAACCTCACCCGGTCGATCGGATCGAGCTCGGCGGCGGGGTTTCCCGTGACCTTGCCGACCGCCTTGGTCAGGTCCTCGAGACGGACCGGCTTTTTGATATAGTACGAAGCGCCGGCATTGAGGGCTTCGATCGCCATCTCCTCGGTGGAGAGGTGCGTGACGACGATGGAGGGGATCGCCCCACTTCTTGGATTCCCGGATAACGGTAAATGACCCCTCCACGCCGACGGCAAAATTCACGAGAACGACGTCGGCCTTGCACGAGCGGATGACATCGATCGCCTCGTCGACGTCCTTGGCCCACACCACGTCGTGGCTCTTGCTCAACGCGGAGTTGAGCGAACTGACAAACTGGGCATCATTATCGAAGATCATCGCGCGTTTCCTATTCATAGATGTCTCCTTTCTCCGCTGTATAATATACAACCAGGCTCATGGATCGTGCCCGCAGATTCGGGCAATTGTATATATGAATAGTGCAATATCCGTGCCGTACTGTGGGAAGTGTCCCTATTCCGTGACCGGAAGAAACGTCGTAATTACAGCTAGTTGCACGGGTTGTCCCGGGGAAGGCAAGCGGCGGCGCCGATACGTGTCAAATAGTAATACAAAGGGCAAAACGCATTCTCCGCCGTTATCCATAATGGTAGTGATAACGGTATCTTTCAGAGATGCAAAAAATACATACACTGGTGACGCCAAGGTGCAAAATATTTTTCATGTAGCGGCGTCCCGGCGGCCTCTCTGGACGCCCACGTGTCCGTACGCCATGCATTGGATAACCCCCGACGTCTCATGACGAGCACGGCCGTGACGCGCCGCGGAAAGCTATAAGCTATACCGTGCCGACGCGACGTGCCGGCCCCCCGATATCGCTTGTTGCTCAACCCACCCGCCGTTCGTCAGGCCGGTTAGTCCTTGACAGATCGAGACCGACGCTGTATCATCGACCCTCACACTATCAGGGAACCCCCGTGAAAACAATGAAGGACAATAAGCCGGTCGACTGGCTCAGGAGAAACGGAAGGCAGTTCAACGCCATCCGCCCGGTCACCATAACCAGGAACTACATTCCGTATGCCGAGGGGAGCGTCCTCATCGAGATGGGGATGACGAGGGTTGTCGTCACGGCCTCTGTCGAGGATCGTGTCCCCGGCTTTCTCAAGGGTACGGGCGACGGATGGGTCACGGCGGAATACGGGATGCTGCCGAGATCGACAGAAACCAGGATGACCCGCGAGGTCACCCAGGGGAGAGCCGGCGGCAGGACGCTGGAGATACAGCGGCTTATCGGGAGGGCGCTCAGGGCGGTCGTCGACCTGAGGGCGCTCGGAGAGCGCACGATCTGGATAGACTGCGACGTGATCTGCGCCGACGGGGGGACTCGCACCGCCTCCATTACCGGGGCTTTTGTCGCCCTGGCCGATTGCCTCATAAAGATGAAGAAGGCGGGCCAGATATCCCGCATCCCGCTCAGGGACTACATCGCGGCCGTAAGCGCGGGGGTCGTGGACGCCAAGATCATGCTCGACCTTGATTACAAGGAAGATTCGGCCGCCGAGGTCGACATGAACTTCGTTATCACCGGATCGGGTCTCTTCGTCGAGGTCCAGGGCACCGCGGAAAACCACCCCTTTGACCAGAAGACGCTGGACACCATGATGGAGCTGGCCCGTGACGGCATCGCCCGGCTCATCGAAAAGCAGAAGGAGCTCCTCGGGGACGGTCTTGGCAAAGGCTAAGATCGTCATTGCGACCAAAAACCGGGGAAAGGTGGCCGAATTCCGTCACATCATGGGCGACCTGGGTATCCTGGACGAGATCGAGCTCCTATCCCTTGCCGACTTTCCCGATTTTCCGGATGTGGAAGAGACCGGCGAGACGTTTGCCGAAAATGCCCTCATCAAGGCCCGGGCGGCGACCGCCTTCACCGGGCTGATTACGGCCGCCGACGATTCGGGCATCGAAGTGACGGCCCTGGGTGGGGCGCCGGGGGTCAGGTCTGCGCGTTTTGCCGGGGAGGGGGCCACCGACGACCGGAATAACGACAAGCTCCTCCGGTTGCTCGCCGACGTACCCGAAAACCGGCGGGAGGCGCGGTTCGTCGCCGTAATCGCCCTGGCTGCTCCCGACGGGCGGGAGATGACGGTGCAGGGGGAATGCCGGGGCACGGTAACGGTTGCGCCCCGGGGCGCCGGCGGCTTCGGCTATGACCCGATCTTCTTCTATCCCCCCTCGGCAAGACCTATGCCGAGATGAGCCACTCCGAAAAAGGCAGGATCAGCCACCGCGGGCGGGCCATCCAGGAGCTCTGCAGGGTGCTCCCCGGATTTATCGCGGCATCGCGCTGAGACTTTCCCTCGGCCGCCCCCGACCCGTATTGTCTCCTACATGATCGGCCGGATGGAGTCGATGGGTATCCTGATGATCCGGTCGTCGCCGGGATGGAGCGGTCCCCGGCCGTCGCGGTCGCTGGTGGACAGATACAGCCGGCCGTCGTGGATGACGACGGCCCGCAGCCTCCCGAAACGGTGCTGGAAGTGGAGGGCCAGCGTCTTGTTCTTGATGTTGTACTGGTAGAGCGCCTCCCCCTTCAGACCGGCAAAGAAGATATTGCCCTCGAAGTAGACGGCGCCGGCCGGCGCCCAGGTGGTGGTCGGGCCCGAGTTGATCACCGGGGTCACCATCCCCGCATGCGTCTCGTCCCCCTGGATGTCAGGCCAGCCGTAGTTTTTCCCTTTTTCAATCAGGTTGAGCTCGTCATAACCCGAGAGCGCCCCGGACCTGCCGTGCTCGGTGCCCCAGAGCCGCCCCTTGTCGTCCCACGCCAGTCCCTGGACGTTGCGGTGCCCGTAGGAATAGACGGCGTTGCCGAAGGGGTTGTCTGCGGGGATCGTCCCGTCGTCGTTGACCCTCAGGATCTTTCCCGAGAGGGCCTTAATATCCTGGGCGGAGTCGGAGTTGGTCGCGTCCCCCGCGGTGATGTAGAGCTTTCCATCGGGGCCGAACGCGATCCTGCCGCCGTCATGGTAGCGGGCCGCCGGGATTCCCGAGATGATGACGGCAGGGCTCGTCAGCGCGTTTGCCGCCGTATCGTACACGTACCGCACCACACGGTTTTCGAGCTTGCCGCCGATCTTGGTCGTGTAATAGAGGTAGAGCCACCGGTTCTCCTCAAACCGGGGGTGCAGGGCAAGACCCAATAAACCTCCCTCTCCGTAGGGCTCCACCCCCGGGACCCGGATAAACCGTTCCTGTTCGCCCAGCCGTACGAGCTGCCCGGTCCGCTCGGTGAAGACCATATCGCCTCCCGGCAGAAAGGCGATCTCCCAGGGGATGACGAGGTTGTCGCGAACGGTCTCAAACGAGAGATCCCGGGCGCCCGGCTGGCCGGAACCGTCGATGGGACACCCGGCCGAAAAGACCACGGCGACGATGAAAGCCGCGACGGAAAGGGCGCCGACCGATCTTATGCAGATATTTTTCATGGCATTTCTCGACTGGTTTTTTGTGGATGGACCATATCTAATATTGTAAGGGCGGTTAGCGGGCGTGTCAATAGGGGGAAAAAGCCCGAAGGGGCCGCGGCGGTCGAACGGCAGCCGCAGGAGGACCCGAGCTACCTGTCTCTGTCCCGGATATCCGGCGCCCCGCAAGAGACCTGATAAACTCGCCGTCACTCTATACAATAGAGCACGACAACAGTCGGGCCGGTCGGGACTGTATCAGACAACGCGCATCATCGCCGGGAAGCATCGGTTCCGGGCGGAAGTCGAGGTATGGGGGTTGAAGGATTGAGGGAGGCAAATGAGCGTCAGGGATCAACGTACTACGCCGCCAGACCGTCTCTTAATGTTGCCGTCTGAGAGGCCTGACGATCCCCATTGATGCAGTGGTGCGGGCGCGATAGATCGCGCCCGTCGTCTTTCCCTCTTTTACCCAAGGAAGAACCGATGTGCGGCGATGGTGGCGCCGTGTATCTGTTCCCGCGCCCCGCGGATAAAGGGTCAGGCAGGCGGACATCCTCTCTCTGCTCAAGAATATGTGCCCAGGGGAGTCTTCCCCTCCTTGGGCTCATTTCGATCCCTCACGGCCGGACAGTGAACTTCAGCGGGACGAGCCGCCGCCCTGTGCGACAACGCGTCATTTCGTCACTTTTCTCCGATCCGTGATAGAATGTAGTGCGGTATTGGAGGCATTTCAGGCATTGGGAGGAGAGGTGCAATGAAGACAAAGAAGACGAAGCAGACAAAAAATAAGACGAGCCGCAGAACATTCCTGCGGGGGCTGGGTGCCGCCGGAGTGCTGGTGGTGGGGGGGGCGGCCTATCGGGCGGTGACCGCCGGGGTGTTCAGCACGGGAAGGGGACCCGCATACGAGCCGTGGAAAAGCTGGGGCGCGGACCTGGACGATCCCATGCGAGCCCTGGTTCACGGGGCGGTGCTTTCCGCAAATCCTCACAACACCCAGCCCTGGCTCTTTCGCTTCGACGGAAACGCCGTTGACCTTTTCGCGGACACCAAGCGGAACATTGGCTCCATGGACCCGTTCCTGAGAGAGACGCACATAGGGCTCGGCTGCGCGCTCGAAAACCTCTCCCTTACCGCGCGAGCCATCGGGCTCTACCCCACCGTTGCGATACTCCCCGACCCTGCCGACCCAACCCACGTGGCACGAGTTGGTCTCGTTGCAGGCGCGGTGGAAAAAACGCCGCTCTTTGAGGCCATCGGTGCCAGGCACACCAACCGCGGGCCTTACGACACGGCGCGGCCGGTCCCGAAAGAAACCCTTTTAACGCTCTCTTCGCCGGCCCAAACCCCCGACGTCGGCGTCGTCTGGTTTGTGACCGACGAACAAAAGAAGTCCATCGGCGACCTCATCGTCTCGGCCACCGAGGAGATCATACGCGACAAGGGGCAGGCCCATGACAGCGCGCGCTGGTATCGCTCCACATGGAAGGACGTCCAGCTCCATCGCGACGGGATCACCACCGACGCCGCGGGGCTGCCGGGTTGGTTACGGGCCGTCTCCAAGATGCTCCCGCCCCTCTCGGAGGAAAGAAACGACCAATTCTGGCTGAAGGCGACCCGGGACGTCCACGTCAAGACGGCCTCGGCTTTCGGCATCATCACTGTCAACGACCCGACGGCCGTCTCCCAGCGCCTCGCCGGAGGGATGCTCTGGCAACGGATGCACCTGGCCGGCACCGCGATGGGCCTCGGGATGCAGCCCATCAACCAGATGACCGAGCGCATCGACCGCGAGATCGAGCTTTCGATTGAGCCCGTGTTCGGCAATGCGACAAAAGGGCTTTTGGGCGGCACGCAGGCCAAGCCACTCATGACGTTTCGGGTGGGCTATCCCCTTTCTGAGGCGCTGGCCAGCCCCCGCCGCGCGCTCGATGACGTGATCATCGGGACGGCGTGAGCGAAATAGGCGGAGGAAATAGGAGGGGGCCGAGTTCCCTCTGCGCTCCCGTTATTCGATCCCCGTGAACCCGGTAGGGCCGCGTGAGCCGACTCGACGGCGTCTTACGTAAAGGCGATTGGATGCGCCACGCGCGTCACGAGATGCAGGGGCGCGCCCCGTCGTGACCGAGCCAAAACCCGTCCTTTTGACGGGCGGCGTATTGAGCGGCCCCTGCGGATGGGAACGCGTTCTTCTCCTTCCTCGCCCGGCTCCCGTAAACCATTGCACGGGGTGAAAAACGGGTCCCCCGTCGGCCCGCCGCGCCCTCCTTTCCGACCGAAAACCGGCATCACTTTTTCCAACATATATCCTGTGGCTATGATAAACTCTGAAATATTAGAGGATAAGAATGATAACAAGCTGATCGCGCAGGCGATTTCGGCATGAGGCACTATTAGAGCGCAAGAAGGATAGACCGTATGGAACGCGTGACACTGGAAAACCTGATTGAATCGTTGGAGCACATCAGGGCAAACGACAGGATTCAGGTTGATGTAAACATGGGAAAAAGCCCCGACACCGACGATATGAGAAGCAAGTCCTACGTGATAATCAAAAAGCAATTGGAGGGAATGCCTGTCTTCGTTGTCACGTGCGACGAAGAATGCGAGATCCTGCGGACCGAGTCCGAAGTGGAGAGTTTTGTCAGGGGTGACATCAAGAGAGGAGCAAAACCGGGATATGAGGAAAGGCAGAAAAACGATGCCTCCTGGATAATCAAAGAGCTGTTAGGGGCCGACGGGCCGTCATGGGGGACGATGGAAGACAAGATCGTGGACTATCTCTTGACGACCTATATCAGGAACTTCTCCGATTTCGGGGAAGACGTCCTGGTCACGGTCCGGGCGATCAGGGCGGTTCACGGCGTGCATCAGGACACGACGTCGGATATGGTCGGCGCGGCGATTCAGAATCTCATGAACGAGGAAATCCTCCTCCTTTCGAGGAAAGAAGGAGGCGGGTATATGGTTAAATGGCATCCACTATTTCAAGTACAGATAAAGAAGATCAGGGATAAGAAGTTCGGGATAGATAAGGCGGGAGTATAGTCGCCCGGAAGCGCTCGATAGATAAGCGCCTCCATGAGAACTTACCTCATATTGAATCCAGTTATAAACCTTCCGAAAAATAATCCAGCGCATAATCAGTGCCGCCCCCGCGGGTGAAAAGCGGGAGCTCTCCCTATAGACAGGCTCGTACTCCTCCTCGATCTCAATCAGGATACTCTTTACCGCCCCAAGGCGGCCGGTTTAATCCTTCTTCTTATCCACCTTGTCCCGAAGGAAGGCAAAGCCGGGCGTCAGCGATTCCGTCAACCCCCCGGGAAGCAGCGTCTTGACCGGCTGGCCCATGTTCTGGTGCCCGCCGGATTTGAAGAGGTTCTCCCGAACGGTATCGAGCATCGTCGCCGGAAAGCCGATCCCGATCTCGTGGTCATGGACGCCGGCAAAGCTCCGGTCGCCCATCCCCGGGATGAGTATTTGCGGCCGCCCGGTGATAAACGGGATGAGCCCCGCCTTGATGCAGCCTTCCCCGAACCCTTCGAACGACGAGACGAGGGGATACGTATAGTCAAACGTCAGGGCGTGGATGAGGTGCGTGACATGCGTGCCGTCGCCGTAGATGACGACCGCATCGGGCTCGATGATCGTCTGTGCCAGGGGCGAGCAGACAAACCCGATATACTGCTTGACCCGGTTGAGCATCTCCCGGCCCGCGCCCCCTTCGAGAGAACTGATGATGAAGGCGTAGCGGTTTTCTTCGGCCGCTCGATCCCGGTGCCAGCCCTGCCGGACCTGGCTCTCGATGAAGTCCCCGGCCGATACGTCGACCCACTGGTGCATCGCAGACGCGGGGACACAGAAGTTGTCCTTCTCGGTCATCGCCGAGTGCCATCCCCACCGGCGCGCGTTGGTGAAGGCCTGGCAGAGGCTCCACTTGGCCCCCATGGCCGAGGGCCGGAAGGCGCCGTCGGGGATCTCGTCCTCCGATCTGATATACTTTACCGCCACCGGGCCGGTCGGCAGGCGCAGTCGGCGGGTCAGCTCATCACCTGCCGTGCGAAAGGTGTCAAGGTTCATATCTCCTCCGGAAAACGGTATGGGCACGCCAAAGTCGCCCGATCCAAATCTCAGGAGGCCCGTTTCTGTGGGGAAAGCAGGGCCTCCGGAAATACCTGCATGTGCGGTCTGTCTACTCCTCCTCGATCTCACTCAAGATATTCTTGATCACCCCCAGCCGGTCGGAGACCTCTTTCTTCCCCGCGATGCCCTTCTTCTCGATCCTGTCGATCTTTTCCTTGATGATAGGCAAGGTCCTTCTTGAAACTTCCCGGCAGAATATCCCGATCCTTTCACCCACCTCGGTCACCGAGAGCGTCCGGAACGATTTATCGGCCAATAGCTCGACCGTCTCCCCCCAGTCGGGCACGTAGGTGCGAAGCGCCAGCTCGCTTTCGAGCGTGCGGGAAAAGTCAAACGCCGCCCGCTCCTCCCCGTGGACCACGAACGTCATGGGGTTTGACCCGCGAAAATGCGATGCCCAGTCCAGCAGCCCGTCCCGGTCGGCGTGGGCCGACAGGCCGTTGATCGTGTAGATCTTCGCGTTGACCTGGATCTCCTCCCCGAATATCCTGACCGTGTCGTCGCCGTTGACGATCCTTCGGCCCAGCGTCCCTTCGGCCTGAAAGCCCACGAAGATTACGGAGGTCTCGGGCCGCCAGAGGTTGTGGCGGAGGTGGTGTTTGATCCTGCCGCCGTCGCACATGCCGGAAGACGAGATGATCACGGCACTCCCCTTGAGCGAATTGACGGCCATCGACTCCTCGGTGGAGCGGGTGAACTTGAGGGTCGGGATGTCCAGCGGGCGCTTGCCCTCGGCCATCAGGTCGTTTATGTCCTGATCGAAGCAGTCGGGGTTATTCTTGATGATCTGCGTCGCCGAAGTGGCCATGGGGCTGTCGACGATGATGGGGATTTTCGGGAGCTTTCCCGCGCGGTAGAGCTCGGCCAGATAGTAGATGATCTCCTGGGTCCTGCCCACGGCAAAAGACGGGATGATGACCTTTCCCCCCGCCCGATGGTGGAAAGGAGCGCTTCGGTGAACTCCTCCTTGCTCTCCTCGATGGTCTTGTGCAGTCGGTTTCCGTAGGTGGACTCGATGAAGAGGAAGTCGGCCTCGGTGATAACCGACGGGTCCCGGATGATCGGCTGGTCGCTCGTGCCCACGTCGCCGGAAAAGACGAGCTTGGTCTTTGTGGCCCCATCGGTGACCCAGAGCTCGACCATCCCGGAGCCCAGGATGTGGCCCGCGTCCCGGAAGATCACCTCGACGCCGGGCACCGGACAAAAGCTCCGGTCGTAGGTGACCGGCTCGAAATGCGCCATGGCGCGCTCGGCGTCCTTCACGGTGTAGAGGGGGGGTGTCTCCCCGAGCCCCCGGCGGCGGTTCTTGCTCGTCTTCCAGCGCGACTCCATCTCCTGGATATGGGCGCTGTCCGGCAGCATCAGGCCGCAGAGGTCGGCCGTGGCCCGGGTGGTGTGGATGCGGCCGGAAAAGCCGTCTCTGACGAGCTTGGGGATAAGCCCGCTGTGGTCGATATGGGCGTGGGTGAGCACGACCGCGTCGACGTCGCGGGGGTCGTAGATCGTCTCGAGGTAGTTACGCGCCACGAGGTCCCGCCTGCCCTGGAACATCCCGCAGTCCACCAGGAGGTTTGCGCCGTCGGTGGAGATGAGAAACGAGGAGCCGGTGACGGTGCGCGTCCCGCCGATAAAGGTAATCTTCATAGTTTATCCATTAGAGGGTTACCCAAATCATACCAGACGACGGGCCTCCTTTCAAGGCTTTTGACCGGCCCGGATGGGCCCGAGGCCCTTATCCATTTTACCTTGACCGGCCGCCGGTTCTGTGATACCTATTAAAAAGGGCCGTGAATAGCGCCGCATGGGCAGTCCGGCTCCCCGAATCCGAAAGGGATTTTTATTTTGCCCGATTCCGACTACCCCAAGCTCAGAAACGTCGAGTTCATCCCCACCAGCGTCGGGGAAAAACAGGGCCTCATCCTGAGGGACCCGTTCCTCTACACCGACAAGATCCTCTTCATCCCCCGGGAGATCGTGGGCGTTATCCAGTTCTTTGACGGCACCAAGACCTATCGGCAGATCGCCGAGGAGATCCTGCGCCTGTCGGGGAGCCGCGTCGCCGAGAGCGATGTCAAAATAGTCGCCGACGAGCTGGACAGGAGCCACTACCTGGTCAGCGAATCGTTCCTGAAGCAAAAGCGCCGCGTCGATGAGGACTTCTTTAACTCTCCCGTGCGCCGGCCGGCCCACGCCGGGGCGGGCTATCGGGCCCAGCCCGACGAGCTGAGGACGGAGCTTGCGTCCTACTTCGCCGGGGTCACCGATGACGCCCCGAACGCCGGCGCGCCCGGCAACGGCCTTGCGGCGGTGATCGCCCCGCACATCAGCATCAATGCCGGGGGAGCCTGCTTTGCCCGCGTCTACGACGCGATCAGGGCGGCCGGGGCCTGCCGACCTCTACGTGATCCTCGGCATCGGGCACGCCGGCATCGACGACCTCTTCGCCGGCACAAAGAAGGACTTTGAGACCCCCCTCGGAGTGGCCGCCACCGATCGGAGTTTCATGGAAGAGCTGTCGGGACGCTTTTCCGACCGGCTTTTTTCGGGCGAGATACTCCACCGCACCGAACACACCATCGAGTTTCAAACGATTTTCCTGAAATACGTCTTCGGGGACGCGCCCTTTGCCATCGCGCCGGTCCTGGCGTCGTTTCCCCACATGATCTTTGCTCACGACCGTTTTTCGGCCGTCAGGGCCGTTGCCGAGGAGTTCATCGCCGCGCTGCGCGATGCCATCGCCGCCTACCGCGGCCGCGTTGTGCTGGTGGCCTCGGTCGATTTTGCCCACGTGGGGGTCAAGTACGGGGACGAAAACCCCCCGACCGACGGAGAGATCGAGCGGGTCAAAGAGCGCGACCGCGAAATGATCGATATCATCGCGGCGGGCGACGCCCAGGCGTTTCTCTCCCACATCGTCTCCGACGACGACCGGCGCAGGGTCTGCGGCTTTCCGGCGATCTATACGATGCTGTCGGTCCTTTCCGGCGCCAGGGGCACGCTCCTCTCCTACGACAGCACGGTGATGGACGAGGTCAACTCCACCGTCACCTTTGCCGGGATGGTCTTTGAGGGCAGGACACCGAAGGGGGCGTGACGACGCGGCGGGCGACCCGGGCAGGGCGTCGGGTCCCGGACAACATACACCACGCGATACGGGGGAAGTGCCATCTTTAAGCGATCAAAAAAAACGGCCCTGATCGTTCCCACGGGGCTCGAGGAATTCAACTACGGGCCGGGCCATCCGCTCAAGTGGGAGCGGGTGACCTACGCGCTGGAGCTGATGCACCACTACGGCCTGGACAAGCTGCCGAATGCGTTGTATCTGTCCCCGCCCCCGGCGACCGTCGAGGACGTTTTGACCTATCACGATCCCGGCTACGTGGAGGCCCTCCAGACGGCCAACGACGGCCAATACCTGCCCGAGCTGGTCAAATACAATATCGGCCCGGGCGATAACCCGGTCTTTCCGGGGGTCTTTGACTTTTCGCTGTCGGTGTTGGGCAACACGCTCGGGGCGGCCCGGGCCGTCGCCGAGGGAAAGGCGTGGGCCGCCTTCAACATGGCCGGCGGGATGCACCACTGCATGAACGATAGGGCTTCGGGCTTCTGCTTCGTCAACGACATCGTCATCGGCATCAACTATCTGCTCAGCAAGAAACTCAAGGTCATGTACGTGGATATCGATGCCCACCACGGCGACGGCGTGCAGGCCGCCTTCTACGATACCGACCGCGTGCTGACGCTTTCGTTCCACGAGAGCGGAAAGTCGCTCTTTCCCGGTACCGGCTTCGTCAATGAGATCGGCCGGGACAAGGGAAAGGGGTATTCGGTCAACGTGCCGCTGCGCTACGGGACCGACGACCGCACCTTCATGTGGGCCTTTGACGACGTCTTCATCCCGATCATCGAGAAATTTTCCCCGGACGTGCTGGTGTCCCAGGTCGGATGCGACATGATGCTGACCGATCCCCTGGCAAACCTCAATCTCACTTCCCAGGGCTACGTCCACGCCGTGACCAAGATGCGCGAGCGGGCCAAACGGTGGGTCGTCCTGGGCGGCGGCGGATACAACCACTTCAACACCGCCCGGCTCTGGACGATGGTCTGGGCGATCATGAACGACGCGGCGCTGCCGGAAAAGCTCCCCGAGAAGTTCGTGAAGAAGGCCAAAGACGAGGGGTTTGACCTCCACGGGCTGTCCGACCCGCCGTACCGGCTGGACGAATGGCGCAAGCAGGAGGTGATGATCGAGGCGGGAAAGAGCATCCGTGACGTCCAGCGGGACGTCTTCGGCCTCCTTAAGATAAAGATAAAGAAGAGATTCTTCGACGATATCTTTTCGTGATGAGGCCGTTTCGCAATGGGGTCGCGATCCGGACCCGCTCACGTCCCATCGCATCTGTTTGCTCCGCCGGGGGAAAAGTTGGCTTTTCCCCCTTTGGATTTCCATCGGCCTGGAGCGTCTCATGGCGCTGACAAGGATCATCGAGGCGCTGGCCGAACCGGCGCGCCTACCCGAGCCCACCAAAGACGGTCGCCGTCCTGCAGACCCATATCTCGGTCGTCTTTGTCGCCGACGAGCTCGTCTTCAAGATCAAAAAGCCGGTGAGCTTCGGGTTCCTCGATTTTTCCGACGCTGGCCAAGCGCAAATATTACTGCGAGGAGGAGGTCAGGCTCAATGCGCGGCTCTGCCCTGACGTCTACCTGGGCGTCGTCCCGATTACCGACGACGGGGCGCCGGATCGCGGTTGGTGGAAAGGGCGCGATCATCGAATACGCCGTCACCATGAAGAGGCTCCCGCAGGAGTCGATGATGGACGTGCTCCTGGAGCGGGGTCAGGTGACGCCCCACGATATCGGCAGGATTGCAGATGTCCTCGTGCCTTTTTACCGCGGCGCCCTGGCCGGACCGTACGTCGACCGGTACGGGACGATCGGGGTCGTCGGACTCAACTGCGACGAGAATTTCAACCAGACGAAGCCGTACATCGGCAGGACCCTGACGCCCGAATATTTCGAGGCCGTCAAGGGGTTTACCGAGCACGTCTTCAGAACGAAGGCCGACCTCTTCGAGGAGCGAATCCGCGGCGGGTACATCCGGGAGGGACACGGCGACCTCCACTCCCGAAATATATGCGTTACTCCGAGGGACGTGTACATCTATGACTGCATCGAGTTCAACGAGCGGTTCAGGATGGGGGACGTGGCCCAGGATATCGCCTTTCTCTCGATGGACCTCGATTTTTTCAGATATCCCGGCCTCTCGCGTCTCTTTGTCCAGGAGTACGTCGGCCGGTCGGGGGATACGGTACTGGCATCGCTGGTCGACTTCTACGCCTGCTACCACGCGTTCTCCCGGGGCAAGGTCATCAGCTTCGAGCTGGGGGAAGCCGAGATCGACACCGGCGAAAAGGAAGATGCCGCCCGGCGGGCCCGCGCCTATTTCCACCTGGCCCACCACTACGCGATAAAGGAGACCAGCCCCTTTCTCGTCATCACGTTCGGACTGGCCGGCACCGGCAAGAGCAGGGTCGCGGACGTTGCTGGCCCAGGAGATGGGTTTTGAGGTGGTCAGGTCCGACGAGGTGCGAAAGGAGATTGCCGGCATCGAGCGGGACGAGCACCGCTTCGACGGGTACCAGGAGGGGATCTACTCGCGGCAGCATGACCCGAAAGACTTACGACACGCTGATAGACAGGGCGCGCCGGCTCCTCTCGGAAAACCGGTCGGTGATCCTGGACGCGTGTTTCCTCGGGGAGGATGAGCGCGCCGAAGCGCTCGATGCCGCCCGCAAGAGCGGCTCCCGCTTTCTCATCGTCGCCACAACGTCTCCCGACGGCGTCGTGAAAAAGAGGATCAGGCAGCGCATGAAAGGCAAAAGCGTCTCCGACGCGACCTTTGAGGTCTATCTGAAGCAAAAGCTGCTGCAGCAGCCGCTGACCGACCGGGAGCGGCCCCACGCCCTCGGCCTGGATACGACGCGGGATGAACGCCGGAACCTTCGCGCGATCGTGGGCCGCCTGCTGTTGGGAACGTGAGATGTGACCGCCTTCACAGAATACGGGACGATTTGTGAGATGATACCTTCGACGAACATGACACAAAAGAAATTCGACGTCTGCGGGATCGGCAGCCCCCTCCTGGACTTTATCGTCGAGGTGGATGATAAGGTGCTGGCCGAAATCGATATGAAAAAGGGCCAGATGCACCTCATCGACGAGGGACAGAGCGCCCGGATCCTCGAGATGATCGAGGGCTATCGGGTCAAGACCGCCCCCGGCGGCTCGTCGGCCAACACATTGGCCTGTATCTGCGCGCTGGGGGGGAGTGCGGTCTTCCTCGGCAAGATCGGCGACGACTATCATGGGACGGTGTACGAGCAGAGCACCATCAGCGACGGGGTCTGCACCAAGCTGGCGAAGCACGAATCGGCAAAGACCGGCCACGCCATCACGTTCATCACCCCGGATTCGGAGCGGACGTTTGCCACCCACCTGGGGGCGGCGCTCCATTTTCGCAAGGACGACGTCTTTGACCAGGATATACGGGAAAGCCGGATCCTGCATATAGAGGGATATCAGCTGGAGGATCCCGACCTCAAACAGACGTGCATCCACGCGATGGAGGTCGCCCGGGGGGCCGACGGCAAGGTTTCCATCGACCTGGCCGACCCGGCCCTTATCGGCAGGAACCTCGAGCCGATCAGGGATCTCGTGCGCGAGTACGCCGATATCATCTTCGTCAATGAGCTCGAGGCCCGGGCCTTTACGGGACTGGACGACGAGGAACAGGCACTCTCCCGGATATACGACCTGTGCGAGGTGGCGGTCGTCAAGCTCGGCGATCGGGGAAGCCTCATTAAGGCCGAGGGCCGGATCATCAGGGTCCCGATCTATCCGGTGGCGGTTGCCAACACCAACGGAGCGGGAGACGCCTACGCGGCGGGCATACTTTTTTCCATGGCCCACGGCATCGATTTCGATCGGGCGGGAAAGATCGCCGCATATATCGCGGCCCAAGTCGTCGGCAGCGTCGGGGCGCGGCCGGAGCGAAGCCTTGCCGATGAGATACGGAATCTTTAAATCCTATATACAAAAAGGAGGAGTGCGATGAACTTCGGAAAAAGAAATTCGGTCTTTTTAGTTGTCCTTTTGGCGGCACTGATCTGCTTTGGTTCCCTGCCCGCCTTCGCCCAGGCCGGGGGCGCTTCCCTGACCATCAACAAGCGGGGGTATGCTCCGGGCGAGTCGATCACCGCCACCTTTTCGGCTCCGGCGGGCCTGCCCACGAACGCGTGGATCGGGCTTATCCCCTCGTCGGTCCCCCATGGGAGCGAGGCGACCAACGACCAGAACGACCTGTCGTATCAGTACCTGAGCGGATCGACCTATGGAACGATGGTCTTTACCGCCCCAACCACTCCGGGAAGTTATGACCTTCGCCTGAACAGCTCCGATAACAACGGAGCCGAGCTGACGTACGTCTCGTTTACCGTTTCGGGCGGCGCACCCGCGTCGTCCGCTTCGCTGAGGCTCGTCAAATACAGCTTTTCCCCCGGCGAGTCGGTCCCGGTAAGCTTCACCGCCCCGGCGGGCCTGCCCACGAACGCCTGGGTGGGGGTCATCCCGTCGTGGGTGGCCCACGGCAGCGAGGCGACCAACGATCAACAGGACCTGTCGTATCAGTATCTGGAGGGAAGGACGTCGGGGACGCTCTATTTCAGCGCGCCGACGACACCGGGCTCTTACGACCTTCGGATGAACAGCGGCGACAGCAACGGAAGTGAGCTGACGTACGTCAACTTTACCGTTCGCTAGAGAAACGGCTTTCGTGTTTGTCAAGGGGCCTCGGTGTCCGCGTCGCCGAACGGCGAAGGGACCGGGCCCCTTTTTTTGGCCGCCCCCTTTTTAGACCGATGTTTGAGCGAAAACGCCCCCGACAGCCCGGCCCAAACGCTCATTTTCCTTGAGAGTTCCACAAAAACATGATAAAGTTCACACAAATTACCGAGCGGCGCCATGCCAAAAAAGACCGAAAAACCGGCCCCTCAATCCCCCCTCTCCAGGCTCCCCGCCGTGGATAAACTCCTGGCTCATCCACGGGTTCAGGGAGCTCTCGGGGCACTTTCCCGCAATGGTGGTCAAACAGGCGGTCCGCGGGGCAGTATCGGACGCCCGCAGGCAGCTGAGGGAGCACCCGACTTCGGAGGGGATCCCGGAGCCCACGCTCCTTTCCCTCATCGAACAGTGGCTGCTCAGGTCGATCACCCCGCGGCTGGTGCCCGTCATCAATGCCACCGGAATCATCCTGCACACTAACCTCGGCCGCGCGCCGCTGGCGGCTTCGGCCGTCCAGCACGTCGCGGCGATCGCCTTGGGTTACTCCAATCTCGAATTCAATCTTGACGAGGGCCAACGGGGGTCGCGCCGGGACCATGTCTCGGGGATTATTGCCGAGATCACCGGCGCCCGAGCGTCGGTGGTCGTCAACAACAACGCCGCGGCGGTCCTGCTGGCCCTCAATACGCTGGCCGAAGGCAGGGAAGTCGTCGTCTCCCGGGGTGAGCTGGTGGAGATTGGAGGGGCGTTCCGCATTCCGGACGTCATGGAAAAGAGCGGCGCCCGCCTGCGGGAGGTGGGCACGACCAATCGGACGAGGCTTTCGGACTACGAGGCCGCCATCGGCTCCCAGACGGCGCTGCTGCTCAAGGTTCACACGTCCAACTACCGGATCGTCGGGTTTACCGAGGAGGTGTCGGCTTCGGATCTCGTCGTCCTCGGCAGGAAATACGGCATGCCGGTCATGGAGGACCTCGGCAGCGGTTCAATCATCGATCTGAGCCCGTGGGGCCTTCCCCATGAGCCGACCGTGTCCGAGGTGGTGTCTTCCGGTGTCGACGTTATCACTTTTTCCGGGGATAAGCTGTTGGGGGCGGGCCAGGCGGGTTTTGTCATCGGCGCGCCCGAATATATCGAGCAGATCGCAAAAAATCCCCTGCATCGGGCCCTTCGCATCGACAAGATGACGCTGGCCGCGGTCGAGTCGACCCTCATGCTCTATCGAGATCGGGACGAGGCCCTCAGAAAGATCCCGGTCGTCGGAATGATCACGATGTCCTATGACGAGACAAAGAAAAGGTCAGTCGGTATCGTCCGTCGGCTCAACCGGGAGCCGCACCCCCACCACCATGTCACGACCGCCGACGACTTTTCAGGGGTGGGCGGGGGGGCCTTTCCCACCGCCGAGCTGCCGACCAGGGTGGTGACGATCATCCCGATGGCCGAGAGCCCCGGCAGGCTCGAGGAGAGGCTGCGCAGACAGGAGGTGCCGATTATCGCCCGGATCACCCATGAGCGGGTGATCCTCGACCCGCGCACCGTCACCGATCGCCAGATTCCTGATCTGGTCCGAGGGACGATATCCGCGCTGGCGGGTGGGGCGGGATCGACGCGGGAAGATAGACCCGAGTAGGATCATGTGCCAGGAGGAGTGCGATGTCTGAAGAGGCTAAAGTCGGAGAGGTTATCAAATTCTTTGCCAAACCGTCGGTTGCCGCCGTAAAGGCGTTGGGCCCCATCAAGGTCGGCGACGAGCTCCGCTTCAAGGGCGCGACGACCGACTTCGTCCAGGCCGTCGAGTCGCTACAGATCGACAACGCCGTCGTGACGGAGGTCCAGTCCGGGGCGCTTGTCGGGATCAAGGTAAATGACAAGGTCCGCCCGGGGGACGTCGTTTTTAAGACGGCATAGCGTATACGATATGCTCATAGAAATAAAGGATCTCCACCACGTCTTTTTCCCCGGGACGCCCCTTGAGAAGGCGGCCCTCTCGGGAGTTAACCTTACTATCGCCGAGGGCGAGTTCGTCGCGCTCATCGGGCGCACCGGCTCGGGAAAGACGACGCTGGCCCTTTCGCTCAACGGCCTGTTGATCCCGACCAGGGGCAGCGTCCGCGTCGGCGACGTGACCGTGACGCCGTCGACGAAGAAAACCGCGCGGCTCAGGGATCGGGTGGGGTTGGTCTTCCAGTACCCGGAACACCAGCTCTTCGAGGAAACGGTCATCTCCGAGATATCGTTCGGGCTCGTCAACCGGGGCGGGCTTTCGCGAGAAGAGATCGATGCGCGGGTGCACGATGCCGCTCGTCTGGTGAACCTCGACCTCGATCGGCTGAAGGACCGCTCGCCGTTCACGCTTTCGGGCGGGGAGCAGCGTAAGGTCGCCATCGCCTCGATCCTCTCCATGGAGCCGGATATCATCATCTTCGACGAGCCGACCCAGGGGCTCGATTCCCGGTCCCGTACGGAGGCACTGCGCTCGATCAAGAACCTCAACGCCCGCGGTAAGACCGTCATCATCATCTCCCACGATATGGAAGAGGTCATCGGGGTCGCCGATCGGATTGTCATTATCGAACGGGGCACGATTGTACTGGACCGGACGCCGGAGGGCCTCTTCTCCGATCAAACGCGGCTCGGTGTGGCGCGCCCCTTTCTGCCCGATGTCACGCAACTATTAATCGGTTTGAAGGAGAAGGGATGGGATATCAAGACAAATATCTATCGTTGGGAACCGGCGCTGGCCGAGATCCTCTCGGGCATCGACGGGAGCTCCGCCGGCAAGCGGGGAGGTGCTGTACCATGAGCGCGGCCCGGCGGCTTTCGGGCGTCCTGCTTCTTTGTCTCCTGGCCATTCTCTGGGCCTGCCGCGCCAAGGCCCCCGAGACCCCCCAGGCCCCCGCGAAAGGCGGCGTCTTCTCCGACGTGATCGAGGCGATCAGTCAGGTCGAAGGGACCCTTCCCGAGGCGGCCGAGCGGGACCGTGATGTGCCGCGAGACGAGTGGAAACTCATCGAGCAAGCCCGGGCGCGATTCACGCTGCCCCTCAACGAATACGGCTCCGCGACCGAGGGCGACTCGTATCAGCCGGAGACAACCGATACCACCGATGCCGTGGACACAAGCCAGGGGGATGCCTTGGATCTTATACTGGACGCCGAATGGAGCCAGTATCAGGCCCTCTCGGCCTCACTGCCCCCGGGGACTCCCGACCCCGAGCTCATTAAGAGCGCGCAGGATTCGCTGGCGGACTTCTATCGAGATCTGCCGACCCTGATGTCCGTCGTTCCCGACACCCAGCGCGAGCGGGTGCTCCATATAGTCGTGCTCAGATATCTTAATACGATCCTGCGGTCTGGGGTTGATCCTCGTCTCTTTACGATCATGCAACCCCGCTGACTCCGGGGCAGAAGGAGCGTGTCATGAGACAGAAAAACCGGTTGTCGGCTATCGTCTGTGTCGTGGTAATCGGCGCGGCCGTGTGCCTCTCGTTCGGTGTGGGGATATCGGGTGCCCGCGCCGAGGACTCCTCCGAGCTCTACCGGCTCATTCCCGAAAACGTCGACTCGTTTGTCTGCCTGCGGGAACTGAAACAGGGGCTCTCGCCGTTTCTGAAAAGCGACTACTACGACGAGATCTCCGATCTTTCCGTCTTTGACGTCCCGTTCAAGAGTGACGCATCGGCGCCGCTCCTCACGAGGCTCGGGGAATTCGAGAAATCGACCGGCATCCGGCCGACGCCGCGACGTCTGCTGTGGGTTCTCGGGAAACGGGCGGTCTTATTTACGACAAGCGCCTCCGGGGCCAAGGCCTCGGCGGGGGTTTTCGAGAGCGGTCTCTTCAAGCGCACGGTCATCAATCTCGTTTCGGTCTTTTCCCGCGGCGTTGACAAGGAAAACTGGGGGACGTACTCGGTGTGGGTCGTCCAGATGGGCACCAAGCGGATCTACTATAAGACCATGAAGGGATACACGGTCTTTTCCGATTCACCCGACCTTTTCAAGACCACGTGGGAGATCGCCACGGGCAAGAACCCCGCCACACTGCCGGGCAATACCCGGATCATGGGTCTCCTCTCCCGGCTCTCAGCGGGCTACCACATCCTCTATTATTCGGCCACCATTATGAAGCCGGACCCCGCCGAAAAGGGACTCGCGGCCCGAACGGCCCGGCTTCTTTCCGGAACCGACGCGCTGGCGACCTCGGTGACCTTTACCGATACGGGGGCAGACGTGGCTTTCCTCGCGCCGTATAGCCCGGGGGAGGCCACAAGCGATCTCGCCCGGCTCGGGACGCTGCCCGACAAGGCGCCGGTCGACCTCGGATCGATCCCCGGGGGGACGGCGGGGCTGGTGGTCTTCCGGGCGTTTGACCCCGAGATCCTCTATACCCACTTCTTGAAGTCGTGGTTCGGGGACGCGGCGGAGCGGGAGGCCTATATGTCGGTCCTCCAAAACTGGAAGGAAAAGGGCGGGTTCGACCTCGAGGGAGGTATTATCGGCAACCTCGGCAGGGGGGCGACGGCCGCCCTCACGGGACTGGGGTGGGAGGGGGAAAAGCCCCACCTGAAGATGATCGTCTCGGCGGGCATCAAGCCGGGCGGCGAGACCGCCCTGGCCGAGAATCTCTCCAAGCTCTTTTCCTACTCCTTCTTCGATGCCGGTCCGCAGGTGGTTGAGTTAAACGGCGCCGCGATATCCTACATGGGGGGGTTGCGCGAAAAAACCCAGGAGTGGAACGGCACCAGCTACGTCGTGTCCGTGAAGGCGAATCCCGGGTTCGCCTTCTGGGGGGGCAAGCTCCTTCTGTTCTGGGACTTCTCGACGATCGAGCAGCTCATCGACGATGCGGCCCTGTCGTCGATGGAAAAGGCGGGCGGGGTCTTCGACCGGGACCTCCTGGTGAAGTCGGCCCCGTTTATCGAGGCGCAGAAGAAGATGCCCGCCGACAACCACGACCTCTACACGTACGTGGACGGGAACAACGCCGTATCGCTCCTGGAAGACTACCTCGTCAACCTCTCGGCGAACTATACCTATTTTCTCTATCAGGATTCCGAAAAGCGGCTGCTGCCGCTGCTGGAACTGACCCGGCGCTCGTTTGTCTCATGCTCGGGGGGGATCAACTTCTCGGGCGATGCCGTTGAAGGCGCGTTTACGCTCACGACAAAAGACCTCGATGAATAGGGCCGGCACCGGTCCTTGTGCTGGTGGTACTCCTGGCGGGGATGGTCGGGTCGTGCGCCAGGGCGACGGCACTGTCGGTCACGGCGTCGAAAGATACGCTGTACGCCAATAAGGAAGATACCGTAGAGGTGACGATCACGGCCATGAACGAAAAGGGCAAGACCGACCGGTGGCATAACGGGCCCGTGACGATAACGCTGACGGGACCGGAGGTAACGATCGCCGGTGACGGGCCGACCCGCTTTCACAACGGGGAGGCGCGGATGCGTCTGATCTCCACCTTCCGTACGGGGGAGCTGATTACCGGGGCCGAGGCGCCGGGGCTCGCGCCCGGCCGGGCCAAGGTCTCGGTCGTCAGCGATTACCGGGACCGGGACTCCGACGGCTTTCCCGACGTGACGGAGCTGTTCGGGGACACCGATCGCCTCAATTTCCGGCGCTGGTTTTGCGCCGTAGCGGAGTCGCAGGTGTTCGAGGAGAATCGGCGCTGGGACGAGCTCAACCGGGATTGCGCGGGCCTGGTGAGATTTGCCTACATCGAGTCGCTCAAGCCGCACGACGACGCCTTTTTCGCGTCCTATGCCACGCTGGTTTCTCCGGCCAACCCGGATGTGAAGAAATATGCGTATCCCGACGTGCCGCTGCTGGGCACGGCAGTCTTTCGGACGGCGCCGGGCGCCTTTACGTGCCGACCGATATCGGCGTCAACTTCTCGGCGGCGGGGTCGGCCGAGGCGCTCCTCCAGTATAACGTCGTCTTTCTCGGACGAACCGAGCGAGACGTGCTGCCGGGAGACCTCCTGTTCTTCTTCAACCCGATAACCCCCGTATGCCCTCTCATACGATGATCTACCTGGGCGAGTGGGGGCGTGAGGGAGACGACGACAAGGACCAGGACTGGCTCGTGTACCATACCGGACCCGAGGACCCACGACCGGGGGCAGGTGCGCAAGGTGAGACTGGCCACGCTCAAGGAGCACCCTGACGAGCGGTGGCGGCCGGTGCCGGAAAACGACCATTTTCTGGGCTACTACCGGCTCAAGATACTGAATTGATCTATCAACGGCATACTACGTTGAGGGAAACCATGAAAAAGTCCCTTATCCTTACTCTCGGGCTTACTGGTGGCGCTGCCGGCCCTGGCTTTTGCCGGGTCGTTCGAGCTGTCCACCGATAAGATCTTCGCCCCGGGAGAGCCGGTCTCCGTGACGGTGTCGGCCATGGATGTCCCGACGCTCGACATCCGGCTCTATCGGGTCGACGATCCGAAATCCTACTTCCTGGGGCTTGAGGACGTGCACTCGCCCGTCGTCGAGACCAAGCGCGACTCTCGTCGCCCTCGGAGATGGTGGGAGCCGTCAAGCGCAAGGCCACGCGGCTTTTGAGGGACGACTACCGGAGCAAGCTCTCCGATAACATCCGAAACGACGTGGTGTCGGCCCTGGGCCTGCCCCACGCCGAAGAAGGCGTCGCCCCGCCGCCGGAGAGCTACGAGCTCTTCCCGATCCTGAAGCGATTCAAATTCCTCAACCGCTGGCAGGAAAAGCTCGTCATCTCGCAGTCGGGGCAGTGGCAGTACCACACGATCAACATGAACGTCCCCGAGGTCGGCTGCTACCTGGTCGAGGCGGTCTACCAGGACGAGGTGGCCTATACGATGGTGGTGGTCACCCCGATGTCGTTTATCGTTAAAGACTCGTCGTCCGACAGCCTCATCTACGTGGCCGACCGGGTGACCGGAAAGCCCATGCGGGGCGTCAAGGTCTCGGTCTACGACCAGAAGAAAAACCTCCTCTTCAAGGGAAAGACCGACTCGGAAGGGACCTATTACTCCAAGGTGAAGACGGGCGATTCCGACACGATCTACGTCTTCGCCGAGGACGGGGACAACTTCACCCTGGCCGACCCCTATGCATACTGGTGGGAAGAGGCCAACGACAAGGTCTATACGTACACCGACCGGCCCGTCTATCGCCCGGGAGACACGGTCTTTTTCCGCTCGGTCCTGAGGGAATCGACCGACTCGGGGCTCAAGGTCCCGGATACGGGCGACGATTACCTGGTCATCGTCAACGACGCCAAGGGTAACGAGGTCCTCAGACAGGAGCTTCCGATCACCGAATACGGCAGCCTCGCCGGCAGCTTCGTGCTCGGCAGCGAGCCTTCCCTCGGGGACTATCAGATCGTCGTGAGCCTGAACGGCCAGAACTACTACAATCAGTTCAAGGTCGAGGAATATAAGAAACCCGAGTACGAGGTCAAGGTCTCGACGGACAAGGATATCTATATCCGCGGCGAGACCATCCGCGCCGATATCGACGCGGGCTACTATTTCGGCAGTCCCGTTTCGGAAGCGAAGGTCGACTATACCATCTACCGGTCGGTCTATGAGCGCCCCTGGTGGTGGGGATACGACTGGGGCTGGTACTTCATGGACTCCGACTACTACTATGCCCACGAAAAGGTGATGGTGGACAGCGGCACGGCGCTCCTGGAGAGGACAGGGCAAGCTGAAGCTCACCGTGGAGACGGCGCAAATACCTCGAATCTCCCGACAATGACTACACCTTTACCATCGAGGCCTCCGTCACCGATCTCTCGCGCCGGGTCGTGACGACAAGCTCCGTGGTCAAGGTCGTGCGCTCCTCCTACTCGATCACGGTGCGACCCGACCGGTGGGTCTACGCTCCCGGCGACACGGCGCAAAGGTCACGGTAAACGTGTCGGACTTCAACAATAAGGGCGTGCCCGGCGTGCCCGTCAATCTCATCGTGACCGTGGCCGACTGGAAGACCAATGCCGTGACGTCATCCACGACGCTGACCGGCACCACGAACGCCGCCGGAGATGCCGTTATCGCGTACCCCGTTAAGGGTATGGGCAATATCACCTTTGCCGCCACGGTCTTCGACAAGACCGGAAACGCCACGTCGGCCAAGGACACCTCGTACTCGATCGCCGAGGGATACGCCTACGGTGGCGAAACGGAAGGTGGTGTATCGATCGTTCCCGATAAGGATACGTATGCCGTCGGCGATACCGCCCACATCCTGATCGCCGCCCCGGTGACCGACACCTATCTCCTCGTTACGACGGAGGGCGATTCGATCTATCGACAGCAGGGTCGTCAAGCTTTCCGGCGGTTCGACAATGCTTGATCTGCCCATAAAGGAGCACTACGCGCCGAACATCTACGTCTCGGTGTCGGCCATCTTCAACGATGAGCTCTATACCGACAGCAAGAACATCATCATCCCGCCGACGGATAAATTCGTCAACGTCGCGGTGACGTCCGATAAGGCCGTCTATGAGCCGCAGGAAAAGGGGACCTTCACCATCAAGACGACCGACGCTAAGGGCAAGCCCGTGACGGCGGAGGTGTCGCTGGGCATCGTGGACGACGCCATCTACGCCATCGCACCGGAGCAGGTCGACGAGATCCAGAAGTACTTCTACTCGCTCCGTTACCATTCGGTGGATACCTCCTCGTCCCTCTACTTCCGCTTCTACGGCTATTCACACCGGAAAGGGGCTCCTGTCGGGGCTGCCCGCAAAGGAGACGAAGCTTGCCGACTTCAAGGGAGACAGCCTCGTCGAGCCGACGATCCGCAGGGATTTCAAGGACACGATGTACTGGTCGCCCACCATCACCACCGACAGGGACGGCATGGCGACGATCACGGTCGACTTTCCCGGATAACCTGACGCGGTGGCGGGCGACGGTGCGGGGCGTGACCTCGCGGCGACCGTATGGGCCAGGTCACGTATACCGTCATCAGCAGGAAGGACCTCCTGGTCCGGATAGAAGTCGCCCCGGTTCCTCCGCCAGGGCGACGACCTGGTCATCTCCACGATCGCCCACAACTACCTTTCCACCGACAAGAACGTTCGGTTTACCTTCGACGTCAAGGGGGTCAAGCTCATGTCCGGAAAACCGGTCGATGCCCTGGTCCCCAAGAACGGCGAGAAACGGATTGACTGGCACGTGAAGGCCGACCTCGTCGGAGAGGCGACCCTGACCGCCAAGGCGATGACCAACGAGGTCTCCGACGGGATGGAGATAAAGATCCCGGTGCTGCCGATGGGCATCAGGGAGACGAAGAACGACGTGGGCGAGCTTATCAAGGATTCCGGCACGATAACCATCACGGTAAACAAGCCCGCCGCGACCATCAAGAACGCCGCGGAGCTCGTCCTGACGACGACGCCCACCCTTGCCAACACGATGCTTGCCGCCATACCATTTCTGGTCGGCTACCCATATGGGTGAAACGAGCAGGTAATGGCAAGGTTCTTGCCATCAATCATGGTAGCATCGGTCCTGAAGAAGCTTGACCTTGACCTCGGCACGAAAAGCATCGAGAAGGATCTCCCGGACTATATCAACAGCGGGCTCATGATGCTCTACAAGCGCCAGCACGACGATAACGGCTGGGGGTGGTACGAGTTCGACGAGACCGACCCCTACATGACCGCCTACGTCCTCTACGGCCTCCTGGAAGCCAAGCGCCTGCTGCCCGAGACGGGGATCTCCATCACCGTCGACGAGGGGGTCATCAAGCGCGGAACGGCCTCGCTCATCTCGCAGCTTCCCTCGATTAAGGAGGACTCCGTCAGGGTCTATGCCCTCTACGTCCTTTCCTACACCGACAAGCTCAACCTCGCCTGGCTGGACGAGATGTTCGAAAAACGCGATAAGCTCACCCCCATCTCCCAGGCCATGCTGCTTCTGGCCTACGAAAACGAGGGGGTGGAGGGGAAGGCCAAGGTCCTCTACGACCTGGTCATGAAAGAGAAGATCGAGGAGAACGGCTACGTCCATTGGGGATACGCCGGGGAGGATTTCTACTGGTGGGATTGGCAGGCCGATCCCCTCGAGACGACCGCCTACGTGCTGCGGGTTATGGCCAGGCGGGACGTCAACAACCCCCTCATCCCCAAGACGATCCGCTGGCTGATTGCCAACCGGACCGGCAGCTACTGGATGTCCACGAAGGCCACCGGAAAGATCATCTACGCGCTCGCGGACTACCTGACGCGGACGGGTGAGACCTCGCCGGACTATACGATGACCGTTGCGCTCAACGGCAAGCAGATCAAGAAGACAAGCATCACCAAGAAGACGATGCTCACGGACTCGGGGACGATCACGATTCCCGAGGGCGACCTGAAGGTCGGGCCCAACACGCTCACCATCACCAAGAATGGGCCGGGCAGCCTCTACTACTCGACGGCCTTCACCTACTACACCGCGGCCGAGCGCATCAATCCCGCCAACAACGGGTTTGCCGTAGAGCGCGCGTATTACCTCCTCAAGCGGGTGCCGAAGAAGGGAGAGCTGATTTACGTCAAGGAGCCGCTGGCCGGTCCCGTGAGCAGCGGCGACGAGATACTGGTCGAGCTCAAGGTCACTACCGATAAGCCGGTCAAGTATTTCCTGCTGGAGGACTATTATCCCGCAGGATGCGAGGCCGTTACCGACGACAAGAACTACGTCATCTCAGGCGATGACCTCTACACGGGCGACGCCTACTGGTGGTACGCCGGCAAGGAGTACCGGGACGAGCGGATAGCCCTCTCGATGGACTACCTCGATAAGGGAAGTGCCGTCTTTAAGTACATCCTGCGGGCGCAGAACCCGGGGACCTTCGGGGTCATGCCCGCCGAAGCGTACCTGATGTATTTCCCGAACCGATCGGGCCGCACCGACAGCGCGACGACGATCATCATCGAATCGAAGTAGGCGTCATGAAGGCCCTTCGGGAATAGCGATAGGAGGGTACTTGAGAGTGATCATTCGGCGGCCGCTCCGGTGGGGGGCCGCCGTTCTTTTGACCCTTGCAGCGGGATGCTCCTGTTCCTCGGATGCCCTGCTGGCCGAAGACGCCCGGCTGGCTTCAGTGCCGCCGCCCTTGCGCTGGACGGCCGGCCCGGGGCGGTCGTGGTTATGGACGTGGGAACGGGGCGGATCCGGGCGATGGCCGGCGAAGACACGGCAGTCGGGTGGGCCTTCCACCCCGGGTCGCTGGTCAAGCTGGTGACCGCCTGGAAGGGGATAGAGGAGGGGACCCTGGCCCCCGGGGACCGCTTTACCTGCCGCGGAAGCGCGCTCTTTTCCGGAACGGAGTATCATTGCTGGTACCCGCCGGGGCACGGAGAGTTGGACCTCGTGCGCGGCATCGCCTATTCCTGCAACCTCTACTTTCTCGCCCTCGGGGACCGGATGGGGCCCGATGCCACCTACCGGGGACTCGAAGAGCTCGGTTTTGGGGAAAAAACCGGCATCAACCTGCCCGGCGAGGAGGCCGGAAGGCTCTCTCCCCCCCGGACGGGCCGGACCGCCGATACCTGATCGGCGATACCGACGCGGTCACGGCCACCCCGCTGCAGATCATCACGTATCTCTCGGCGCTCGTAAACGGCGGCAGCGTATGGGTACCCGCGGTAACGGGCAGCGCCCGGGAAATCCGGGCCTTTCGTCCCCGGCTCAACAAAAGGGTTGACGTTTCCAGGGCCTCGCCGATCCTCGTCAAGGGAATGCGGGACGCCGTCGCCTACGGGACGGCCGTCAGGGCCGCGATAGAGGGACACGAGGTCATGGGCAAGACCGGAACGGGCGAGCTTCCCGGTGTCCCGTGGGAGACCCATGCCTGGTTTCTCGGGTTTGCCCCCGCCGAGTCCCCGCGCATCGCGGTCCTCGTCTTCCTGTATCGGGGGATGGGTGGACCGGACGCGGCGCCCGCGGCGGCAAAGGTGTTTCGGGCCTACTTCGGGGAGGATTCCGGCTCGTGATTCGATACCCGGTGATCCCGCTTCTCATCGTCTTGGCGGCGCTGCCGGCGGGTGTGCACGCCCTGGACTTTTCCGAGATCGAAACCAGACACTTCACGATCCGGTTCGGCGAGAACCTTTCCGCCCGGGAGGCGCGCGAGACTGCGGACGCTCTTCGAGGCGGCCTACGAGAAGATCCAGGCCGTGCTCGGCACGACCGGGGCCGAGCCGATCGAGGTCGTGATATTCGCCCAGACGGGGGATTTCACCGCCGAGACGGGGCTCCCGGTCTGGTCGGCGTCCGCGATGATCGACGGCGCCATCTATATGCAGCCGACCCGCGTGCTGGCCGCGCGGGGCGTGCTGGGCAGCACTATCCGCCACGAGGTGTGCCTCGTGCTCCTCTCGAGACGATACGGCGGCGGCATGCCGCCGTGGCTCGCCGAAGGGCTTGCGGTTTATCATTCCGGCGAGATCGAGTCCATCAGGAGGGGCGTTTCGAACGACCGCCCCCCGATCGCGGGGCCCACAGCCATCGACGCCCTCCTCCTGGACAGAAGCGACAGACAGAAAAACCGCTGGGGATACATCCTGGCCTATGAGGCGGTCAAATCGATCCTGGAAGGGGGGCCCGCGGCGCGGGCCAGAAAAGGGGTGCGCCGGGCCGGTGAATGAAGGATGCCCCGGCCGTGCCGTGAATCGTCCTTGACAAGGACAACGGTTTTCATTAGTATAACGAAAGAATATAGTTTTCAGTCGCAATACAAGAGAGGTTTTTGGAATGAAAAGGAACATCGTCCTTATTGTGCTGGTCATTTTTTCAGCACTTGTCCTCGTGGCCGGCTGTGACCAGATCAAGCAGGTCCTGGGGCTTGGCGCCCCGAAGCCGGCGGAGCCGGGTGCGGTCGGTCCTGCCCCCGAAATAGCGCCGGGGCAGCCGGGCCCCGGGCCGACCTTCAGGACGCTCACCTGCTGTGAGATATCCAATTTCAAGGCCGGCGTTCTTCACTTCGATAGCGCAGGTAATTTCTCCGGCATTACGGAGGCTACGACGGTTCCTTACATTCCCGGGACCTATATCGGTATCTATTTCGAATATTTCAGCAAGTCGGGAAAGCCGATCCAGTATCGCGAAGAGGAGCTCTTTCCCTATCCCCCGCAGAACTGGTCACTCTGGGAGGGGAGCGAGGGCAGCTACATGACATACCCCGATGAGAACCGGGCCGTCTATTCGACCACTTTGCCACCCGGCGCCGAATCGTCGCCCTTCCTCAGCCACTGGGGCTTCAACCCCTCGGGGGATCCCACGGGACAGTGGCGGTGGAACATATACTTCGACAACGAATACTACACCACGGTGACCTTCAACGTCGTCCCCGCTACCTACTAGCCGCTCCGGGGGACGAATGCACGCTCGGAGCGCACCCGCAGGTGGAGGGGCCGGGGATATTCCTCCCGACCCCCGTTGCCGGGGAAAATGATCGATCAACGGGCCGCTCGATTACCGGGCGGCCCTGCCGTTTCTATTCTCAGCCGGGGGAGTCGTTGATAAAGGAATCCACAAAGAACTTTTGGAAGCTGCAGGGCGAGGGGGCGCGGGGAATGCTGCGTGCCTTCAATATGGCCCATGGGTATATATACTATACCCTCTATGACCGGTATGTCGCCTCGGCCCTATTCCTGCTGCGCCGCCTGGCTGGCCGGCTCCCCTCCTCTCGCGCAACCCGCCGGGCGATCGGCTATTTCGTCGAGCACTACCATGCCAAGGTCCTCACCTTCGACAACGCACGCAAACTGGTGACCCTTGACAGGGAGCTGCGCGTTCCGGACGAGGAAAGCAAGCGCATCATACCCTTTGAGCTTGCCCACAAGCTTATCTTCAACCACCGGGACCATATCGCCCTCGTCGATTGTCCCTGTCGGCTGGAGAACAAACGCCGGGGCGTCCCCTCGTGCGAACCCCTCAATACGTGTATGTTTCTGGGAAAGGCCGGTGTCGACTTTGTTACGACGCATATGCCGAGAATGCACGGCCGGCGCGTGGCACTCCGGGAGGCCGTCGACCTTATCGAGACGCAGCACCGGCGCGGGGTGTCGTTTAACCTCTGGTTCAAGGACGCCACGGGTTATCGCGGCGGTGTCCTTTGCTCCTGCTGCAGCTGCTGCTGCAAAGGTGCCGAGGCGGCCAGGATCATCGCGGCCATCGCCGGACCCAACGGTCCGAGGATCATCGTACCGTCCGGACACGGCGCAAAAAGAGACGACCGAAAGTGCCGGACGTGCGGCGCGTGTATACAGGTCTGTCCGTACGGGGCGCTCGAGAGAGGTGGCGCGGAGAACGGGAAAATAAGCTTCATCTATGAGAAGTGCAACGGCTGCGGAGCGTGCGTATCGGCGTGTGAGAATGGCGCCATCGCCCTGGCGCGGGACCCCGGCAAGGGCGAGGTGCTTGACATTGAACTGCTGGTGGATTCGTTTACATAGCCTTTGATACGTATTGGGGATGAGAGAGACCGTTCCACCGCTCGGCCCGCATCCCGACAGCACCCGACACGGCGCCCTATACGGCCGGAGGCCCTGTCGAGGCCCGGCCGGGGGAAAGGCATTACGGACCCGGCTATTTCGACGCAAAGAAGAGCAGCCGCGTGTCTCCCCTGTTGGTCGGGTATTCTCCGAGGCATTTTACCTTCGAAAAACCCTTTCCGATGAGATACTTCGTGATCCAGCCCTCGATATCGGGCTCCATGAAGGCGACCTTTGCGGTCCAGCTCACGCTCTCGTTGGGCTGCCCTGTCTCAAAAAAGATAGACGTTGTCTTTTCACAGAGAATCGATAGGATCGTATCGGCCGTCCCAAAACCCCATTCCGATACCCAATGGTGAAAGATGGACAGGCAGCATAAGACATCGACCTGGGGAAGAGAGCGGACCGTATTGATATCGATTCCGACATTGAGAAAAGCGGTGTGACCCGACTTTCGAACCGACCTGATGGTCATCGCCAGATCCGAGAGCTTCTTTTTCCTCTCGACGCCAAATGCAACCGCCCCGTTTTCGGCAGCCTTAAACGTGAAGTAGCCGATCTCCGAGCCGGTGTCGAGAAACGAAAACGGGTAGGATGGGAGATACCTTTCCATCGCATCCCACCTCTTGACGCAGTCACGCTTCGATTCAGTCGACCGCCCGCCGTAGATCGGCTGATAATAGCGGGAACTCCTGAGGCCTGCCCCCGCGACGAGTATATGTTGTAGCAGCGCGATCGCCCCCCTCAGGGGATCCAATTCCTTTATCGCTGTCCGCATGCGCTTTCTGAGTGGGGGCACCCCCCCACTTCCGTATCGCGGCCGGGCGATATCCGCCGATGGTTTCACCACCGAAAAGCCCATCAGGGCCAGTGAAGACCCCCCGTTTGATATTACGACCGACCCCCATTTGCTCTCCATAGAAAGCAAAAAAAGCCAGAGACCGAGGAAGGCCGTGATCAACGCGCCTCCCCATATAACGGGCAGCCCCGCCTTCTCCTGATACTCAATGAAGGGAAAGACCTGCAAGAACATGTTTCTTTTCAATAGTCCCGCCAGCGCAAACCGGCTTTTGCCTGTGTATATCCGCTCGTCGACGGTCTTCATATTCGGATCGACTTGAAAGAGCATGGCGTGGTAGGATCCTTTTCGATTCCTGCTGTTATCCCCATCCCTGTCCATCCCTCCCCCAGAGACCACGAAGTTCGTATTCTTCACTCTGGCACGACAATAGGAATGGAAATCGCCCGAGATGACGTAGTCGACGTTGTACTCGTCGATAAGGGAAAGGAACTCCTTTTCCCCGAGCATTTCCCTGCACTTGATTGCCGGTGAGATCGTGTGCGGCGGTATGTGCGTGAAGACGAAGGTCATGGGGGTGTCCTTCTTCCGGTGGGAAAGGACATCGTCGAGGTAAGCGACATGGGCGTCGGTGTCTATATCGTCGAGGACCACAAAGAGACATCCGTGGTAGGTGAACGAGAAATCGGCCGGTCCGTAGGTCCTTTCAAATTCTTTCAGCGTAAAGTTAAGAAAAAGCCTGTTATGACGCTCGTCTTCTTCCGTTATGATGTCGTGATTGCCGCAGACAAGAAATAGCGGCTCCCGAATTCCCCAGGTACTGAAATCGCGAATGAATTCGGTGTGAGGCTCCATCCGCGGAGTTTTGACAAAATCGCCGAGAATGACGCCGAAATCGGGAGAGTCGCCCTCGATACTATTTTTATAGATATCGGGAAAGAAGTCTCCCTGCTGAATGTCGCCGGCTATAAAAAAAGAGAAAGGTCCGGAGCCGGTATCTTTATCCCTCAGCAGGTCTATATTGTCCGGCTTGTTCCCCAGGAAGGCCGGAAGTTGAGTCTCTTCGGCAAACTCGCCGTATATCAGCGAGGCGCCGGCATAGGTGAGGGAAAGCAGTAAAAAGATCGTGAACACGAGAATAACTCTATACTTGATCTTTCTGTTCTCACGGACAAGGCTATTACTACTCATATAATTCCCCATATACTCGGTTTTATTATTATCGGAATAGAGGATTGTACTACAGTAAATTTGAATCCATTTGGCAGAATATGTCAAGTCAATAGAAATGGTTGTGTAGTTATATTTCCTTAATTAGCTATTTCTCATGTTCCGGATCTGTCCTGAAATGTATTGCCTCGACCCGGTTTTCTTGATATGTTTACTTATGATGAAACAGGTGAGAAAGAGACACCCCGCTCTTTTCAAGCTCCTGACCGGCCTTATCATCGGGACTTCGGTAGGTCTCTGTATCGCGTCCCTCTATCTTCTCGGCGTCTTCACGTCTCTCGAAAACAAGACGGGCGACGTGAGGTTTCGCCTCTTTTCCGACCGACAGCACGATCGCCGAATCGTTATCATCGCCGTCGATGAGGACAGCCTCAATTTCTATCGGGATTACCTGGGGACGTGGCCCTGGCCCCGGGAAGTCTTTGGCGCACTGATCGACTATCTGGCCGCCGGCGGCGCGCGGCTTGTCGCCTTTGACATCCTCTTTTCCGAGCCCGACCTCGATGCGCCCGGGTCCGACGCAGAGCTGGCGCGGGCGGCCGCGTCCTTCGGCGGCGTGATCACGTCGATGGTCCTTTACCCCTCCGCCGCCCCCGAGGACGTTACCTACGAGACGCTGCTGGCGGAAGGATACCTCGCGGACCACTTCTCGATGGACGTGGTCAATAACGGCACGATCAGCTTCAAGGAGATGCGCTCGGCCACGCTCCCCTATCTCGCGCTTTTTACTTCGTCGTCGTCGGCGGGATGCATAAATTTCGTAGCCGATGCGGACGGCCCCTCGCGCGCGTCGTATCCTCTTTTTCTCTATCAGGGCAACTACTACCCGTCGCTTGCCCTTGCGTCCGTTCTGAAATATCTCGGGGACGATCCCCGAGACGAGAAGGCCGTCATCTCGGCGGATAATATCCTTGCCGTCGGGAAGCTCCGGATACCGCTGCTTGCCGACGGACGGATGGCCCTCAACTGGCACGGGCCGTATCACACCTACGACTACTACTCCATCGGTGATATCGTCGAGTCGATGGCGGCCATCCGCCGGGGCGACCCTCCCCGGGTAGCGCCGGAAACCTTTTCGGGATCGATCGTCCTGGTGGGAACGACCGCCACGTCCCTGTATGACCTGAGGGCCACCCCCTTTTCTCCCGTCTATCCGGGCGTGGAGCTCAATGCGACGGCCATTGACAATATACTCAACGACCAACACGTGAGAACCCCCGGCGTGCCCCTGACCATTCTCTTGATTCTGGCGCTCTCCCTATCGGTGGCGCTTGTTTCTCTCAGGGCCGGGTCCGCCTCCGTCGGCATCTCCTCGACCCTCGGCGTCCTTATTCTGTTTACCGCGGTCGTTGTCATCTTCTTTATCCGCGGGAAGGTAATGATCGATTACGTCGCTCCTGCGTCCGCCCTCGTGCTGTCGTTTGTGTCGTCGCTCGTCGTCAACTACGTCACCGAGGGAAGGGCCAAACGGAAGTTCAGGGAGGCTTTCGCGAAATACGTATCTCCCCAGGTAGTCGACGAGATCAGCAAGAATATCGATGACCTGAAGGTCGACGTCGGGGACCGCAGGGATATCACGATTCTCTTTTCCGATATTCGCGACTTTACCGGCATGAGCGAAAACCTCGCCCCGGAGGAGGTGGTGCGGCGGCTGAACATCTATTTCAAGGCGATGGTGGAGGTGGTTTTTCAATTCGACGGCACGCTGGACAAGTATGTCGGCGATGCCATCATGGCCTTCTTCGGCGCTCCGAAGGGCGACCCGAATCATGCGACCAAGGCCTGCCGGTGCGCCCTGGGTATGAGGGAGGAGCTCAAGAAGGTCAATGAGCGTCTCGAGTCCGAGGGGATTGCCCCTATGAGAATCGGCATCGGCATCAACACCGGCGAAGTGGTCGTCGGCAACGTCGGCTCGGAGCGGCGCATGGAGTATACCGTCATCGGGGATAACGTCAACCTGGCCTCCCGCCTGGAGGGCATGAACAAGGAATTCGGCACCACCATCATTATCAGCGAGTACACCCGCGCCCAGGCGCCCGATTTCTCGGTCAGGGATCTCGGCTCGGTCCACGTGAAGGGAAAGGAGCGGACGGTCAGGATTTACGAGCTCACGGGCGAAAAAGGGGAGTGAGATGAGCCGTCTTTTCGTCAAGGGGAGGCTTTCGGAGGGAGAGCGGGCGTCCCTGGAGAGTGCTCAGGCCCACTACCTCAGGCACGTCCTGAGGCTGGGGGCGGGCGACCGCGTCCTGCTGGTCGACGAGGAGGGCAGTGAGTTCGAGGCCCGGCTTGCCGGGGGTCAGGGTAGTGCCCTCGTGGCGGACGTCCTCCAAAAACTTGCCCCCCGTCCGCAGCCGACCCTCTTTGTGCACCTTTACGCCGGGCTTATGAAGGGCAAGAAGATGGAGCGGCTCGTGCGGGACGCAACCGATCTCGGGGTCCACTCGCTGACCCCTTTCGTCAGCTCCCGCACGATCCCCAAGGACATAGGTGATATGAAGCTTGAGCGGATGAACAAGATAACCCTGGAGGAATCGAGGCTCTCCGGGCGAAATCGGCCGCTCTTGATTCGCCCTCCCGTTCCTTTTTCGGAAGCCGTCCGCTCCGATGCGGACCTTTCGCTGATTCTCTGGGAGCAGGAGGCGACCGACATCAGAGACGTTGTGCGCGCGCGACCGGCCGCCCCGGGGAGCGTTTCCATCTATACCGGCCCGGAAGGGGGGTTTTCCGCCGACGAGGCGGCGATGGCGGGCCGGGCCGGGCTTGTGTCGGTAGGCCTCGGCCGGCGGATTATCCGTGCCGAGACGGCGCCCCTGGTGGCGGCCGTGATCGTTCAGTACGAATGGGGGGATCTGTGACTCATGAAATGTCTCGAGTGCGGATACAACAATCGTTCGGGCGCCCGTATCTGCGGTTCGTGCCGCGCCGTGCTCAGGCAGATTCCCGTCCCGAAGAAAAAGCCCGTCCTACAGGAGGCTGTCCGTCCGAAGAATAGTATCGTTTCGGCCCGCGACGGCCTTGTCAGGCTGAAGAAGAATATTGCGGATTTCAGGCGCGCGGGCTTTTTTATTCGCTCGGTGGCGATGACCTTCGACCTGTTCTTCGTTATCATGCTGGACGGAGCGCTCTTCTTCGGGGGGGCGATGCTGATCGGAAAGACGACGGGGATCATCGATACGGTGCTGACCAGCGAAGGCTTCGAGTTTCTCCGGATCGTTTTCCCACTGCTGAAAGCGGCCTTCATTTTGATGATATGCGTCCCGCCTCTCTACTTTATCACCATGACCGCCCTCTTCGGACAGACTATCGGTAAGATGATCACCGGCATCAGGGTGGTCAAAAGCGACGGCAGGCCCGTGTCGCCGTTGTGGGCGTCCGTCAGGTTTCTTGCCTACATTCCGTCAGGTGTGTTGCTCTGTGTGGGTTTCCTTTGGATCCTCTGGGATCCCGAGCGCCAGGGATGGCACGATATGCTGGCCGACACGGTCGTGATACGGCTCTAGATTGCGTCATCCCTGAAGCGGCTCCCTTCCCGGGGCTCGACGGGGGGGAAGTCGATGGATGGCTTGATTTATTCGGGAGGTGCGGTATGGACGAGTTTTCGTGTCTCAAACTCACCCGGAATGCCTCGTACGCCGTTCTGACGCTGAATCGGGCGTCCCGGAAGAACGCCCTCGGAGGTCATATCATCGATGAGCTGGTGCAGGCGCTGAACCAGATCGTACACGCGGCCGATGTGCAGGTCCTGATTGTCACCGGGGCCGGCGGTGACTTCTGCACGGGGATGGACCTGAAAGACATGGCCGACGTCGGTGAGCCGGAGGGGCTTCGTCTCATCCGGGCGGAGGCGAAGGTCTTCGAGATGCTCCACAACCTGACGCAGGTGACGATCGCGGCGGTGGAAGGATACTGCCTCGGGGGAGGCATGGAGCTTGCCCTTTCGTGTGACATCCTGGTCTCCTCAGACAAAGCGTTTTTCGGAGAGCCCGAGGTCAATTTCTCCGTGCTTCCGGGAATCGTGCGGGTGTGGCGGCATGCCGGCCTTAACCGGGCGCGCTACATGGCGCTTACGGGAAGGGTCTTCCCGGCCCGCGAGGTGGCCGACTGGGGGCTCATCTCGAAACTGGTGCCCGCCGGCAAGGCGCTCACCGAGGCGGAGAAGACCGCGGCCGACATCATCGGCAAGCCGCCCGAAGCGGTCAGGTCCGTCAAGCGCCTCTTCCTCGAAGTGACGGAGATGGGGTTTTCCGAGGCGTCGGAGGTCGAAAAGGAGGCGTTCCTCCACCTCTTCCAGAACCCGGAGCGCCAGCCCTTAATGGCCCGATTCAGAGACCGAAAGAAACGCGCCGGAACATAGCCTCTTGCCCCGCGCGACGGTTAAGAATTGCACAAATGACAATAATATATCTATTTCCTTATGAAAAGAGTCCGGTAACACAGAGAAATTATTTGCATTATCTGATATAGTGTATGATAATTAATGTAAAGTCCTTCAGGGGTTCAGGTCCGTGATTGTCAGAGTATTGAAGGCGTCGCTCTTCTCCCTTCTCTCGACGATAATCGTGCGCGTAACCTCTGGACAGTTGTGGCTCATCCGCTTTCGTCCATACGTGGGAGAGAACGCCTGCCCGGTCGCTCCAACGGCGCAGAGGTCACATCCCCTCCATTCGCTGTATCCAATTCATCGGTCCAGGCTCGGGACACGACCGTCCACGCGCGCCGGACGTCCTGCTGGATGTCCTCTCAAGCCACGGTCCCCTATTTCACATTTCCTGCGGAGGAGCAGGGGGATATGAGAGAGAGATGGAGGATCGCCCTCCTCGTCACCATCATGATCGCCGTGCTTGCCGTCGCCGGCACGGTCTTCCTGACCATGCTCTACCGCGCCGCGATCGAGGAGCAGAAAGAGCGACTCTCCGAGATCGCCCGGAGCATGGCCGTTCATTTCAAGGAAGTCGCCCGCACCGAGGGAATCCTGACCGACGCCGGCCCCGGCAAAATAGATGACCTGCGGCTCCGCGAGCTCCTGGAAGCCCACGCACACTATCGGGCCCAGACGAAAACGGGAGAGATTGTCGTCGGCCGGCGCGAGGGCGACACGATGGTCTTTCTCCTGGGCAAGAAACCGCACGAACGGAAGGCGCCGCGGACGCTCCCCTTCGATTCGCCCCTGGCCCAGCCCATGTACCGGGCGCTGTCCGGCCTCTCGGGGACGATGGTCGGGCTCGATTACCAGGGCAAAGAAGTGCTGGCCGCCTATGAGCCGGTGCCGGAGCTCGGCCTCGGGGTCGTGACCAAGATCGACCTTGCGGAGATCCGGGCCCCGTTCGTGCGGGCGGGGAGTGCGGCGGGGATCGTGGCGCTCCTCCTGGCGCTTCTCGGGTCGCTCGGTTTCATACGGGTCTCGGCGCCGATGATCCGGCATATTGAGGAGAGCGAGGAGCGCTACCGCGATATCCTGGAAAACATCGCGGACATCATCTATATCTTTGACGATAGAGGTAACGTAATATTCGCGAACGACGCGGCCGCAAAGCTCTTTGGATATTCAGGCGATGAGATGCTCAGACTAAACACGAAGACTCTGCTCACGTCCGACTCCTATCAACGGGTCATGCGAATCTACGAGGAGCAGATGAGGGGCCAGGACGTCGGCCCGTTTGAAATCGACCTCTATGATAAAGAGGGAGAGATTCATACGATAGAATCCAGGGAGCGGCTGATATGGGACCGGGATAGGATTATCGAGATCCACGGGATCGGGAGGGACATTTCCGAGCGCAGGCGGGCCGAGGAGGCGCTGCGAGGGAGCGAGCTGAAATATCGAAACATGATCATGAACCTGAGCGAAGCCTTCTACGGCGTGAGCCTTGACGGCATATTGCTGGATCATAACGTTGAATTCAACAGGATCCTGGGTTTCGACCCGGATGCGAATCTGGCCGGAGCGCGGCTTCCCGATTTCTGGCAGCATCCGGAGGACAGAAAGGAATACCTGGAAAAGGTAACCCGGCAGGGCTCCATACGCAGCTACCTCGTTGCGGCAAAAAGACAGGACGGTGAAAAGATCTTTGTCGAGCTGAACGCCCGGATCGTCGCGGATGAACGCGGTAACCCCGAGCATATCGAGGGTTCGTTTATCGAGGTGACCGATCGAAAACGGGCGGAAGAGGCGCTGCGGGAGAGCGAGGGGCAAGCCAGATTCCTCGCCGATATCGTGGAGAAAGCCGATCAGCCGTTTGGGGTTGGCTATCCGGACGGAAGGCTGGGCACCTTCAACCGCGCGTTTTGTGAGCTCACCGGATACACTGCCGAAGAATTGAGGGTTTTGGACTGGGCAAAGGTGTTGACCCCGCCGGAATGGGTGGAATACGAGAACACGGAGCTGGCAGAACTCGAGCGGACGGGGCGGCCGGTCAGATATGAGAAGGAATATATCCGCAAGGACGGAACACGCGTTCCCATAGAGCTGCTGGTTCATGTTGTGCGGGATGGGCAAGGTAACGTTCAGCACTATTTTTCCTTCATCACCGATATCACCGAGCGAAAGCGGGCCGAAGAGGCGGTGCAAAAGTCGGCCAAGTTCCTCGACAGCATTATCGACCAGAGCCCGGTGCCCACGTGGATATCTGACGAAAGGGGAACCCTTATCCGGATAAATCGGGCCTGCTGCGATCTGCTGCGCATCACCCCGGAAGAGGTTACGGGGAAATACAACGTGCTGGATGATAATATCGTCAAGGAACAGGGACATCTGGCCGAGGTCAGGGCCGTATTCGATAAGGGAGCGACAGCCAGATTCGATCTGGAATACGACACGGGGCGGGTTACGGGCCTCGATCTCAAGGACGGCGCGTCCGTATACCTTGACGTAACTATCTTTCCGGTCAGGGACCCCGCCGGTAAGATAACCAACGCCGTAATACAGCACCAGGACATCACCAAGCGCAAGCGCGACGAAGCCGAGATCAAGCAGCTCAACGAAGAGCTGGAGCAGCGCGTCCTTGACCGTACGGCTCAGCTCGAGGCCGCAAATTCGGAGCTCGAGGCCTTCAGCTACTCGGTCTCCCACGACCTGCGCACCCCGCTGCGCGCCATCGACGGGTTCACCAAGGTCCTCACGGAGGAGTACGCAAAAACATTGGACGCGGAAGGAAGGCGGCTGACCGGGGTCATCAGGGATAACGCGGGGCGCATGGGAAAGCTCATCGACGATCTGCTGGCCTTTTCCCGCGTCGGGCGGAGCGAGCTGCAGATCGGTACCGTCAACATGGAGCTCGTCGCCCGCTCGGTCTTTTTCGAGCTGACCACGGAAGCGGACCGCGAGCGCATCGATTTTACCGTGCGCGACCTTCCGTGGGGAGACGGCGATGCCGCCATGATCCGTCAGGTCTGGACGAACCTCATCTCCAACGCCGTCAAATTCTCGTCTATGAAAGAACGGGCGGTTATCGAGGTGGGCGGCGAAGAACGCGACGGCCGGGCGATCTACTCAATCCGGGATAACGGGGCGGGCTTTGACATGAAATATTCCGGAAAGCTCTTCGGGGTCTTTCAGCGCCTGCACGGCGAAAAGGAGTTCCCCGGCACCGGCGTGGGGCTTGCCATCGTACAGCGCGTGATCCACCGCCACGGGGGGAGCGTGTGGGCGGAGGGGGAGGTCGAGGGGGGGGCAGTATTTCACTTTTCCCTGCCGAAACGAGGAGGTGCGTCGTGAGCACTATTGAGACGATCGACATCCTGCTGGTCGAGGACAATCCAAATGACGTCGAGCTGACCCTCCGGGCGCTCAAGAAACATAAACTGGCAAACCGGATCTTCGTGGCGGAGGACGGGGCCGAGGCGCTGGATATCCTGTTTGCGCGGGGGAAATACGCGAACCGGGAAAAGTGCGTTCTTCCCAAGGTCGTGCTCCTGGACCTGAAGCTGCCCAAGGTGAGCGGCCTGGAGGTGCTCAAGGAGATCAAAACGAACCCGCGCACAAAGAAGATCCCGGTGGTCATCGTGACCTCGTCGCGCGAAGACCCGGATATCAAGGAGGCCTATGCCCTCGGGGCAAACAGCTACGTCGTCAAGCCGGTGGATTTTGAGCAATTTTTTGAGGCCATGAACAACCTCGGCCTCTACTGGCTCCTGGTGAACCAGCCGCCCCAATGACGGCGCGAAGGCGCCGGCTTCAGTAAAAATGAGTAAGAAGTGAGATCCCATGGATGAACCGAAACGCATCCTGATCGTCGAGGACGTCCCGGCGGACGCCGAGCTGGCTCAACGCGAAATCAACAGGGACTGCAAATCCTGCACCTATCGGGTAGTTGAGACGCGAGAGGAGTTCCTTGACGCTCTGGAGACGTTTGCCCCCGACCTCATTGTCTCCGACTACTCGCTTCCCACCTTCGACGGGATGACGGCGCTCACGCTTACCGGCGAGCGCTCGCCCGCTACCCCGCTCATCATCCTGACCGGCTCGCAAAACGAGGACGTTGCGGTCGACTGCATCAAGGCGGGAGCTGCCGACTACGTCCTTAAGGATTCCATAAGGCGGCTCGGACCGGCGGTTGCCGGCGCCCTGGAAGTGAAGCGGGTCCGGATGGAGAAGGAACGCGCGGAAGAGGCGCTCAGGGAGAGCGAGGAGCGCTACCGGGCCATGGCCGAGAACATGACAGACACCGTCTGGGTCATGGACATGAACCTCCGCACGACCTACGTCAGTCCCTCCGTGGTAAGGAGCAGCGGCTACACCGTCGACGAGCTGAGCGCCATCCCGCTCGAGAAATACTTCACCCCGGAGTCGTTTGCCGTCGCCTCGCGCGTCATTGCCGAGGAGCTGACCCCCAAGCGGCTTGCACAGAAGGACTTGGAAATCTCCCGGACGCTGGAAATCGAGCTGGTAAAAAAGGACGGCTCGATCATGTGGGCCGAGATCGTGCTGACGCTGGTCAGGGACAAAAAGGGGATGCCAAAGGAGATCATCGGGGTGGGCCGGGATATCACCGAGCGCAGAAAAGCCCAGGAAGCGATCAGGGAGTCCGAACGGCGCTACCGGGAGCTGGTCGAGAACATCGCGGATATCGTATATATCGCGGACGATCGCGGGAATATTCTGTTTCTGAACGGCGCGGCAGTGCGATTTTTCGGACATTCGCGGGATGATACGTTCGGCAGGAGCTTTACCGAGTTCCTCGTACCGTCGTCGTTAAAGACCGCCGCCGACGTATTCAAAAGGCAGCTTGCCGGGGAGGATGTGGGGACGTTTGAGCTTGATTTCTACGACGGGCAAGGTAACGTCAAGACCCTCGAAACCCGGGAAGAATTGATCTGGGAGGGGGGCCGCGTAGTCCAGGTCCACGGGCTCGGGCGGGACGTAACCGAGCGCAGGAAAGCCGAAGAGGCGATCAGTGAATCGGAGCACCGCTACCGGGAGCTGGTCGAAAATATCGCCGATATCATCTACGTCACCGACGAGCAGGGGAGATTCACGTTCCTCAACGGCGCCGCCGAACAGTTTATCGGATACCCGCGGGAGACGATCCTGGGGCGGAGTTTTGCCGATTTCCTCGCCCCCGAATCGTACGAGGTCGCCGCCCGCATCTTCAGGCGCCAACGGGCCGGAGAAGACGTCGGGATCTTCGAGCTTGACCTCTATGACGGCAGTGGTGCGAAAAAGACGGTCGAAACCAGGGAAAAGCTGGTCCGCGACGGTGACCGCATCGTGGCGTTTCAGGGGATCGGGCGCGATATCACCCAGCGCAAGCGCGCCGAGGATGCGCTACGCGCCCTTTCGGTCCGCCACATGGCCATCCTGCGGGCCGTGACCGACATCATCATGGAGGTGGACGCCAACAAGGTCTACAGTTGGGCGAACCAGGCCGGATTCGAGTTCTTCGGGGAGAATGTGATCGGGAAAGAGGCTTCCCTCTACTTCGAAGGGGAGCAGGACACCTATCAGAAGATGCAGCCCCTCTTTGACGGCGGTGAGGACGTCTTCTATATCGAGAGCTGGCAGAGGCGCGCCGACGGGCAGCGCCGCCTCCTTGCGTGGTGGTGCCGGGCCCTCAAGGATGAGAACGGAAAGGTGACGGGCGCGCTGTCGTCCGCCCGGGATATCACGGAGCACAACGCCGCCGAGGAGGCGCTGCGGGAGAGTGAGAAACGGTATCACTCTCTTTTCAGTTACATGCTGGAGGGATACGCATACTGCAAGATGATCTTTGACGACCGGAATCATCCCGTGGACTTCATATATCTGGATGTCAACGAGTCGTTCGAGCGATTGACGGGACTTGAGAATGTCGCGGGAAAGCGAGTTACGGAGGTTATCCCGGGTGTCAGGGAATCGAGCCCGGAGCTGTTCGAGATCTACGGCCGGGTCGCGATGACCGGCAAAAGCGAGAGAGTCGAGCTCCATTTCAAGCCCCTGGATCAGTGGTTGTCCATTTCGGTTTACAGCATCGAGAGGGGATACTTTGTCTCAGTTTTTGATAATATCACCGAACGCAAGGTTGCCGAGGAGGCGCTGCGGGAGAGCGAGGAGCGTTATCGCAACCTCCTGGATCTGGCCCCTGTGGGTATAGCCGTCCAGTCGGAGGGCAAGATCGTCTTCTCGAATCCCGCCGGCGCCCAGATCATCGGTGCCCAATCCCCCGAGGAAGTGACGGGCCGGGAGCTGTCCAAGATTATCCACCCCGATTGGCTCCAAGACGCGCTGGATCGCATCAGACGCATGATGTCCGGCGAGAAGGGGCTTTACCCGTCGGAAAACGTCTACCTCAGGCTGGACGGCACCCCCGTTCCCGTGGATGTCATCGCGACGGCGTTGACCTATCAGGGCAAGCCCGCCGTCCAGGTCATCGTGACGGACATCAGCAAGCGCAAACAAGCCGAACAGGCGATAAAGGAATCGGAACAGCGCTACCGGGAGCTGGTCGAGAACATCGACGACATCATGTACGTGACGGACGGTACGGGGAAAATCATCTACCTGAACAAGGCGCTGGAGCGGATTTCCGGGTATACGCGCCAGGAGCTCCTCCAGAAGAACTACATGGAGCTGTTGACGCCCGAGTCGCTGAGGAAGGTCATCGAGCTGTTCAAGCGGCAGAAAAAGGGACAGGAAGTCGGTCTTTTCGAGATCTCCATCGTCGATAAGGATGGAAAGATAAAGGTCGTCGAGGCCCGGGAACAGATGATCTGGGACGGCGACCGGATCGTCCAGATGCGGGGCCTCGGCCGGGACATCACCGAGCGCAAGCGGGCCGAGGAGCGGATCTATCATCTCAGCCGCGTTCTGGAGTCGATACGGAACATAGACCAGCTCATCGTGCGGGTCGAGGACCAGGACACGCTGCTTTCCGGGGCGTGCGAAATCCTCTGCGAGGTAAGCGGCTACTATTTTGTCTGGATCGGCCTGGTCCGGGAGGAGGACAAGCGGGTTGTGCCGGCGGCCCACTGGGGGTACGAGGACGACTATCTTGAGAATATCACCGTTACGTGGGACGATTCGCCCACCGGCGCTGGACCGATCGGCACGGCGATCCGCACGAGGCGACCGAGCGTCTTCAACGATATCGCCGGCGACCCGGACTTCCTGCCCTGGAGAGATCCGGCACTGAAGCGGGGCTACCGCTCCTGCATGGGCATCCCGATCATGACCGGCAAGCGCGTCTATGGCGCACTGGGGGTCTACTCCGACCTTGCCGGTATCTTCGGCGACGAAGAGGCCTCGCTGCTGGAGGAAATGGCCGAAGATATCGCGTTTGCGCTGACGGCAATCGAGGCCGAAGCCGAGCGGCTGCACTCCGTGACGGCCCTGGCCGAGAGCGAGGAGCGCTACCGATCCCTCATCGATAACATCCCGATCGGCATCTATCGAAATACGCCGGGCAAGAAGGGGATTTTCATCTTTTCCAACCGGGCCCTCCTGAATATGCTCGGGGTGCCGTCATTCGAGGCGCTCGAAGGGCTTTCTCCCGCCGACTTTTACCAGGAACCATCGGATCGCAAGGCCTTCTCCGATGAACTTCTCAAAGCCGGCAGTGTTTCCGGCGTTGAGCTTCGGCTCAAAAGGCTTGACGGTACGCTGCTCTGGGGGTCGGTGACGGCTCGAGTCCTGTACAATGAAAAAGGCAAGCCCGCGTATTTTGACTGCACGCTTGAGGACATCTCGGAGCGCAAGCGGGCCGAGGGGGCCATCAGGGATTCGGAGGAGAAATTCCGGGACTTCTTCGAGACGTCCCGCGATATTGTCTTTATCACGGCCAACGACGGAACCGTCCTTGACGTCAACACCGCGTTTAAGGAAATACTGGGCTATTCGAGGGAAGAAGCGCTTTCCCGGAACGTCACGTTTTTCTATAACGATCCGCAGTTACGGGACGGATTCAGCAAGGCCATCCAGGCCAACGGTTTCGTCAGGGATTACGAAGTGTCCCTCCGGCGGAAGAACGGCACCTTTGCCGATTGCCTCATAACGGCGGCAGCCAGAAGGGATGAAGACGGCGCGATCATCGGCTACCAGGGGACGATCAGGGACATAACCGAAAAGAAACGTATGGAACGGCGGCTCATACAGGCCGAAAAGCTCTCCTCGCTCGGCGGGATCCTGTCGGGAGTCGCCCATGAGCTGAATAATCCCCTCACGTCCATCGTCGGTATCTCGCAGTTGATCATGCGCAAATCGACCTCCGAGGATATCCGCGACAAGCTCGAGATCATCCATCGCGAATCGATGCGAACGTCCAAAATCATACAGGGTCTTTTGACATTCGCCCGGGAGCATAAGCCTGAGCGAAAGATGATCTCCATCAACAAGATTATTGAAGAATCATATCGTCTGAGGGAATACGAGTTCAAGGTCGACAATATCGCGATAAAGCTCGAACTTTCCGAGGACATCCCGCTTACGGCCGCCGACCCCTATCAGCTGCAGCAGGTCTTCATAAACCTCATCAACAACAGCCACGACGCCCTGGTGGGCGGCGGAGGCAGCGCACTGGTTATCCGCTCGTTATCCGGGGACGATTCCATCATCGTCGAGTTCGAGGACGACGGGCCGGGTATCCCCGAGGAGAATCTGGGCTTCATCTTCGATCCGTTCTTCACCACCAAGGAGGTCGGCAAGGGAACGGGACTGGGGCTTTCCATTGTGTACGGGATCATCAATGAGCACGGCGGAAGGATCGACGCGTCAAACGGGGCCACGAAGGGCGCCAAGTTCACCATTCACCTGCCCCTGATAAGGGAAATCGGAGAAAGGCCGTCGCCGTCCGAAGCGCCGGCAAGAAAGCCACATACGGAAAAAGCGGTGCTGGTGGTTGAGGACGAGGAATCCCTCCGGGACCTGATCGCCGAAATACTGGATCAGGACGGGTATCGGGTAGACAGGTGCGGCGACGGCCAGCAGGCCATCAACAAGATGAAACTCATGCGATATGATGCCGTTATAACGGACCTGAAGATGCCCGGGATCGGGGGAATAGAGCTCTACACCTTCATACAGAAACACTACCCCAAACTTGCCCCGCGCGTCCTGTTTATTACCGGGGACGTGCTGAATAAGGACACGCAGAGCTTCCTTAAGATAACCGGAAACATATACATCGAAAAGCCGTTTGAGATTGAAGTGCTCCTGGCGCGGGTGGGCGAGCTCCTGGAGCGGTGAGCGCCCACGCTTCCGGATCGATGCCGATGACTGAATGACCCCGCCCCGCTACTTCCCCCCCCATGATTTCAGGAGTTCGATAAGCCGGGCGATATTCCTGACGCCGGTCACCTCAATGCCGGCGGAGCCCTCGTCGGAAGCGTTCGCGGCCGGCACGACGGCACGGGTAAAGCCGAGCCTGCGCGCCTCGGCGATCCTGGAGGCCGACTGGGAGACTCCCGTCACCTCTCCGGACAGGCCGATTTCCCCGAAGAAGACGACGCCGGGAGGGATCGCGATGCCGGTATGGCTCGATATGAGGCTTGCCGCCAGCGCCAGGTCCACCGAAGGCTCGCTCAGCCTGATTCCCCCCGCCACGTTCACGAAGATATCGTGAGCGGAGAGGTTCACGCCCCCCTTCTTCTCCAGCACCGCCGCGATAATTGCGGTCCGGTTATAGTCGATACCCATCGATGTCCGCCGCGGGACCGCCAGCGCGCTGGGCGTGGTGAGGGACTGGACCTCGACCATGATGCTGCGGGTCCCCTCGACGGCAGCCGTGACCGCCGCGCCCGAAATGGGCACGTCGCGTCGAGTCAGGAAGAGCTCGGAGGGATTTGCCACCTCCGCCAACCCGCTTTCTTTCATTTCGAAGATTCCCACCTCGTGGGTCGGCCCGAAGCGATTCTTGTGGGCCTTGAGGATGCGGTAGGGGTAGTGTGCGCCGCCCTCGAAATAGAGGACGGTATCGACCAGGTGCTCGAGGACCTTGGGCCCGGCGATCGCTCCCTCCTTGGTGATATGCCCCACCAGGAATACCGACGTCGACCGCTCCTTGGCGTACTGGGTCAGTTTCTGCGCCACCTCCCTGATCTGCCCGATCGTCCCGGGGGCCGTCCCCACGTCGGGGTCGGCCGTCGTCTGGATCGAATCTATCACCACCACGCGGGGCTTTCGATCGTCCAGGGCCGCCTCTATCTCGGGAAGCGAGGTGGTGAAGAGTGCCTGAAACGCCGCGAGATCCAGCCCAAGCCGCTCGGCCCGAAGCGCCAGTTGAGCCCCGGACTCCTCGCCGGAACAGTAGAGGGCACCGATGCCGTCACGGGAAAACCTGGCGACCGCCTCCATCAACAGCGTCGTTTTCCCGACGCCGGGGTCGCCGCCGACAAGCACGACGGAGCCGGGCACCAGCCCACCGCCGAGGACCCGGTCCAGCTCCCCGATCCCCGTGCTGAGCCGTAAGACCTCGGCCCGGTCGACCGAGGAAAGAAAGACGGGACGGACGGAGGATTGCCGGTTACCCGAGCGGGGTTCGCCGGCGGGCAGGGTCTCTTCGACCACGGTGTTCCACTCGTTGCACTCGGGGCACCTGCCCACCCACCGCGGTACGACGTACCCACAGGATTGACAGACAAAGCGGGATTTCGGTTTTTTGGTCATAGCGGCCCTACCGCGCAATTGAAAATGAAGGGTCTCACGACCGGGGAGCGGGAAAGGAAACGATCTTCCATTGTGCTGACGTCCCTCATCGGCGCATCTCGTGATCGGCTCTGAGAGGGATCCCCTGTAGAAAGCATGCGGCGCGCGGAGATAAACGTGCAGGGGAGCTCTGCGTGAAATCCTGCGCGTGCTCTATCTGAGCCGATGATTTATGATACTCCCTTCTCGTGCTCAGGGTCGTGGGGATCCCGAAGGAAGAGAAACCCGGGCGCTTACGGCGCCTCCGACTTGATCGAAAGGAGGGTCTTGTCCGAGAGGCTCCCGCGCAGCTTTCCGAAATGATCCAGGAGCTCATCCACCGTCAATCGATCCCTCTCGGCCCCCTTCACGTCGAAGATTATCTTGCCCTGGTGCATCATGATAAGGCGGTTGCCGTTGGAAAGGGCCTGCTGCATGTTGTGGGTAATCATGACGGTGGTAAGCTCATATGTTTCAACGACCCGCCTGGTGAGATCCATCACGAGTTTCGCGGTCTTGGGGTCAAGGGCGGCGGTATGCTCGTCGAGAAGCAGCACCTTGGGAGAATTGAGGGTTGCCATCAGCAGGGTGAGTGACTGACGCTGTCCCCCGGAAAGGAGCCCAACCTTGTCCTTCAGACGATCCTCGAGTCCCAGGCCGAGGAGTGCAAGCCGCCCCTTGAAGAGCTCCCTGTTCGCGCTGTTCACCCCGAACGCGAGTGTCCGCCTCCTGCCGCGGGCCAATGCGATCGAGAAGTTCTCCTCGATGGTCATGGAGCCCGAGGTGCCCATCATCGGGTCCTGGAAGACCCGGCCGATGAATTTGGCTCGCTGGTGTTCCTTGAGGAACGTAACGTTGTTGCCGTCGATGACGATCCTGCCGGTGTCCGGGGGATAGACCCCCGCGATAAGGTTGAGCAGGGTCGATTTGCCGGCCCCGTTGCTGCCGATAACGGTGATGAAATCGCCCTTCTTGACGTCAAGCGTCACCCGGTCGACGGCAAGGTTCTCGTTGACGCTGCCCTTGTTGAATATTTTGGTGAGGTTCTTGAGCCTGATCATTCCTGGCTCTCCCCTTTTCGAAAGACTTCAAGCTTGACTTTGCTCCGTATGGCCGGGAGCGTCAGGGCGAAAACCACGAGGATGGCCGTGATGAGCTTCAGGTCACTCGGGGTGATCTGAAGGCCGCCGATCCTGATTTGCAGGGCCGCGGCTATCGCAAGACGGTAGATCACCGAGCCGATGACGACCCCCAGGGTCGCCCGAAAGACCGTCATCTCCCCGATGAGGGCCTCGCCGATTATCACCGAGGCAAGGCCCGCCACGATTGTTCCCACGCCCATGTTCACGTCGGCGCTCCCCTGGTTCTGGGCAAACAGCGCCCCGGAGAGGGCCACGAGCCCGTTGCTGAGGGCGACTCCGAGCATAACGGTCAGATCGGTGTTCACCCCCTGCGCGCGTATCATGTGGGGGTTGTCGCCGGTCGCGCGCAGCGCCAGCCCAACCTCGGTGTGGAGGAAGAAGTCAAGAACGATTTTAACAACGACGATAACGATAAAAAAGAGGACAGGGACCATCACGTACGGGGGGATTCCGACGGAAATGATAAGATCGCGAAGGGCCCCAAAGTGATCGAAGACGGTCTTCATGTTGATCAAAGAGATGTTGGGCTTGCCCATTATCCGGAGATTGATGGAGTAGAGCGCGATCATCGTGAGGATCGAGGCCAGGAGGTTGAGGATATTGAGCTTTGTCGAGAGAAACGCCGTCACGAGCCCCGCCATCATCCCGGCGGCGACGGCCGCCGGCAGCGCCAGGAAGGGGTTCACGCCGTGAGTGATGAGGACGGCGCTTACCGCGGCCCCGAGGGGGAAGCTCCCGTCAACCGTGAGGTCCGGAAAGTCAAGCACCCTGAAGGTGAGGTAAACCCCGAGGGCCATCAGTGAATAGACCAGGCCCTGTGAGAAGGCACCCGTCAGCGCATACAATGACATGCGCGTCACCCCCAAAGACACCCCTGAAGGACGCGCCTTCACAGGGCACATATGGAGAAAAGCCGAGGGACCGGCTCCGCGCGAAAGCCCGGCAGGAAACAGGCTATCACGAAAGACCCATAAAAGCTATTGATTAAATTAGGTTATTTAGCATACATGAAAGCGTTCGTCAAGGGAAAAGGGAGGAAACGATCCCACCAATAACGAGAGCGGGGTGGGAGATATCTCCCACCCCGCCGTTTGCTCTGCTGTGGTGCGCCGGGTCCGGACGATTCCCCCGGGAAGGCCCATGGAGGGCTCATGCGCGAGGGACCCCGGACGACCGGTATTCACATATCTTACTTGCTCACTTCCGCCGGCTTTGTCTCCTCGAAGGTCTCGTCCGCTTTCTTGAGGACGTCCTCGGGAAGGGTTACGCCCATCTTTGCGGCGGAGTCCAGGTTCACGTAGAGGAGGAGGTCTTCAAGCATCTCCGTGGGCATCTCGCCCGGGTTCTTGCCTTTCAGGACCTCGACCGCCATTCTGCCGGTCTGCTTGCCGAGGAGGTAATAGTCGATGGCCAGGGCCGCAACGGCCCCGCGCGGGACGGAATCGACGTCTGCGGCAAACAGGGGGATCTTGTTGTCGATGCAGACCTTGGTGATCGCCTCAAAGGCGGAAACAACCGTGTTGTCGGTAGGGATGTGGATTGCGTCCACCTTACCTACCAGCGACTCGGCCGCCATCAAGACCTCGCTGGAATTCGTGACGGTCGCCTCGACGATCTCTATGCCGAGCTTTGCGCCCTCATCCTTCACCTGCTTGAGTGAAGTCAGGGAGTTGGACTCGCCGGCATTGTAGATAAAACCGAGCTTCTTGATATTCGGGACGATTTCTTTGATGAGCTCAAGCTGCTTGTCGACAGGCGAGAGGTCCGAAGTGCCGGTGACGTTCTTGCCGCCGCCGGAAAGCGAATCCACCAGGCCCGCTCCCACGGGATCCGTTATCGCGGAAAAGAGGATGGGAATCTCGGTAGTCGATTTTACCACCGCCTGGGCCGACGGGGTGGCGATCGCGAGGATCAGGTCGGCTTTTTCTCCAACGAGCTTCTCGGCGATTTGAGCCGCAATGCCGAAATCCGCCTGGGCGAAGTTGATGTCATACGTGACGTTCTCTCCCTCGACATATCCCTGCTCCTTGAGATAGTCAATGAAGCCGTTTCTGACCGCGTCCAGTGCCGGATGCTCGACAAACTGAGATATGCCGATGAGATAGTGTTTCTTCTCTTTTGCGCATCCCGTGAACCCTACCGCCAGCGGGATGATGAGTGCCATGACGGCAATAATCAGTAAAAACCGTTTCATACGATTTTCTCCTTTCATGCTGTTCAACTCTATATATCTCTCTGATCACTTCGAGGTCAGACGAGTGATCACGTTCCCGATGAAGACGGGGTGCCGGCCGCGCCCCAGCGAGTATGCGCGCAAACGAGCCGCCGATCAGATGGCGCCGATCTCAATAAAGGTCTTCTGGGGAGAGGAGCCGGGCCTGGCCGGATAGAAGGCGAAATCCCGTTTGATGACGGAAGTCTTTGGGATGAGGTAGTGAACGCCGAAGATCCCCATGAAGAGCTTGGAAAAGAACATTCCGAGAAATACGTCAAAGCCGGTGCTTGCCATGACTACGGTACCGGCATATTTCCTTCTAAAGAAGAAGTAGATGAGCTCAAGGCCCGCCAGCTGGTGTTCCATGGTGATGTCTGTGACGATAACCCGGTAGTGATCAAGCCCCTTATCATTCAACATGCCGATACCTTCCCTGGCAGACACGGCACGGTCAATGAGATAGCCGTAACCGGAGAAGAAGTCCGCAATGAGGTTTGCGTACTTGATGCGATCATCCACCAGGAGGAGCTGTTTGGTTACGGCCTGCATAGTGTGAGATTTTCCTTCTGGATTGCCCGCGCCGGGAATCGGCGCGCGGAGCAGACAGCCGGCCCTGCACAAATAGATGAACCCGAGAATAATCGGCTCATAAATTATACTACGTATCATAAATCAAATCCACCGTCAAGGGAAAAGCTTGACTTGGCACTAGGGGTGCGGTATCATTGCTCAATCCGTGCGGATCGGCGCAAAGTAACAATTTTCCTATCTATTTTGCTATTCTATCCACATCTTGTGTATATGTCTGTGGATAAATACAACATGTTGGAGCCCGTCGAATTACTACCAGCACTTTTCGAGGAAGGCAGATGAGACGACGACTGGTCCTTCTCGTAGCTGTTCTATCGGTCTCGCTTGCGGCGGGGGCGGCCCTTGCCGCCGACCTGAAGGATCTCTACCAGGATGCACAGCGGTCATTCAGGCACGGAGACTATGAGCGCGCGATCACGGAATGGACGCGCGTCCTTACCCCCGAGCCCACCGATACCGGCGGAGAGCTGATCGATCTTTCCTCTGTTTACTTCAACCGGGGAATGACCTACAAGAAGCTCCTCAAATGGAAGGAAGCCGCCGATGACTTCTCGATGGTCATAGGGCTCGATCCCAACGACGCCGAGGCATACTATCAGCGAGGCGGCTGCTACAATATGCTGGGGCTTGCCGAAAAGGGCCGAGGCGGATATTCTTAAGGCATGTGAGCTCAAGGACGATTATTGCACCGACAAGATGCTTGACAGAAAAGAGAAAAAAGAACGAAAAGAACCCGGGGGTATACTGATGGGCGGGTGTGGAATTACCCGAGAGGGGGCGATGGCCCTTGTCAGAGAGCACCTGACCGACCAGGTCCTGGTCAAACACTGTCTGGCCACCGAGGCGATCATGCGCAGCCTTGCCGGCCGTTTCGGAGAGGACCCTGACACATGGGGCATCGCCGGCCTTCTTCATGACCTTGACTATGCACGAAACAAAGGATGCGCCCCGAGCGACATTCCCTCGTGACCGAGACGATCCTCGAGACAGAACGGGGTGTGTGACGAGATCATCGACGCCATCAAGAGCCACAATGCCGAGGCCCTCGGTATCGAGCGCACCGATCGTTTCCATTTTGCGCTGACCGCCGCCGAAAACGTCACGGGGCTGATCGTCGCAACGGCGCTGGTCCAGCCGGACAAGAAGATCGCGCAGGTCAAGCCGTCATCGGTCGTAAAGAGGATGAAGGAAAAGAGCTTTGCCCGATCCGTTTCCCGGGAGGGGATCCTCCTCTGCGAGCGGATCGAAATGCCGCTCGATCAATTTGTGACCGTAAGCCTTACGGCGATGGGATCGATCGCGGGCGAGCTGGGGCTGTAGACCGGGCAGGGGACACGCAGGGATTCTTCGGGACAGGGCGGCTCGAGTCCGAGCGGAGATATACCGGATGAGGAATTCACGATGATCTCTTGGCGTCCCGCGCTCAGAAGTCTCGGAATCATAGGCATCCCGCTTCTTATTTTCATTTCCGTATCGGCGGGTCTCCCCGCATTCAGCCCAGGACCCGGATGCCGTTGTGATCACTTCCGTCGGCATGGGGGCGCCGCCGTCCGACAGAGGAGTCGCCTGACTCCGCAGCGCCGGCCTATTCGGCGGCGGACGACGCCGCCAAGAAGGCGATCCTTATATATCTCTACGAAACCCTCGGCCGAGACGATTTCCTCCGGCTCCAGGACGCCATCGATTCCCTGATCATTCCCGACTATCAGAAATACTGCAAGAATATCGAGATACTATCGGTCGACTCCCTTCCCGGCGGCGACGTGGTCGTCCTGAAGGCGGCCGTGACCCTTGACGCCGCGGCGCTGGCCGGCTATCTTGAAAATATCAAGAAGCTCCAGCCAAAACCCGAGGCGCCGCGGAGCCCCTCGGCCGCCGAAAAGGAAATCCTCATCTCCAAGGCGCAGGCGATCTATATCCAGGCCGAGGTCGCCTCCGATATTCTCCTGGACAGGCTCCGGGGTATCGAGTCTTTCCTGTCGGCGCAGACCATCTTCGAGACGGCCGGGTCCGACGACGGAATCTACCGATGTCTCATGGGAATCGGGAGGGCGCGCGCGTCCCTCGGAGACGTCACGGCCGCCCGGACGAATTTTGATCGCGCGCTTGAACGGGCCGGCGACCTCAAGAGGCCGGACTACGTGGGGGCCGCGCGAATAGCGCGGGCCCGGCTCATGTTCGACTCCGGCGATGCGGCCGGGGCGCAGGATGAGCTCGCGAGAGTGATGGACGACGCGTCGCTTGCCGGATATCCGGGGATCACCGGGGAGGCGCTGTTGCTCCAGGCCGGGATCGAATACGCCCGGGGCGATTGGGAGTCGGCCCGCGCGGCCGTCGACCGGACGATCACGATTTTTGAGGGGCTCGCCGATGTAAAGCGGCTCACCCGCGCCCATCTCCTGAAGGGTCTCGTTACACTGGCCGAGGGAGACGGTCCCGGGGCCGTGACGGCGTTCAAGACCGCAAAGATCCTCGCCGATAAGCTGGATGACGCCGTCTCCCGGGACAAGGCCCTCATCGGGATATCGAGGGCCTATCGGACGGCGGGGGATCCGAAGAGTGCTTCGCTGTATCTGGCCGATGCGCTCAAGACGGCCCGGGACTCCGGGTGGGTCGCCGGGGAGATCGCGTCGTTGTGCGAGGAGGCCCGCGTCCGAATTGACCTCGGCGATCCGGCGGGCGCGAAGACGTCGGCCGCCGCAGCCCATGAGCTGGCACTCTCGCAGGGCGACCCGAGCCTCGCGGCCGCCTCGCTTCTCGTCCTTGGGGAGGCCTCGCGCGCCCTCGGTGCGAACGATGACGCGTTTGACGCGCTCGCGTCCTGCATCGAGGTTTCCTCCGGGGCCGGGGTCGTCGGCCGGGATATCCCCTTTCTCTTCTTCGGGAATGCCGAGCGCGACGCGGCCCTTTCTCACTTCCTGGCGCTGGCCGTGGAGCTCGGCCTGGAGAAAAAAGCACTTCCGCTCGTCTATGTCTACGAAGGATCCGACCTCGCGGGAGAACTGCTTTCGGATCCCCCCGGGCTTCCGGAGCGGGACGCCCAGCTCGTGCGCCTCTATCGGGACGCGGCCATGCGCGCGATCGCGGTTCGAAATGTATCGCTCGACGGAGACTTCACGAAAGTCGCCGACACTTCCCGCGTGGAGATCGTGCGGCTTGGCGACGAAGCCGACCGGCTCCTGTCGGATATCCGGACGAGGATCGTCCGTGAATCGCCGCGGCTTGCCGCCCTCCTCGGGATGAAAAACGACGACCCCGCGGGTCTCGCTCGCGTCCTGCCGGAGGGTGCTGCCTTTGTCAAGTTCCTGGTGTACAGGGATGGCGCGTTCGCGCACGTCATCACCCGGAGGGGGGCACGGCTGGTGAGGCTCGGCGGCGGGTATGAAGAAATCATGACGGCGGCGGGCAAGGTGAAAGACACCGTGAGACCGGCGGGAGCCGCCAACGGCGGGAGTGGCGGCGAGATTTCTCTTGCCTTTACGGAGGCCGCCACGGGCCTCTCGTCGCTCCTGGTCTCACCCATCCTGTCCGAGCTTGCCGGGGTCACGACCATCGGGATATCACCGGCAACGGCCTTCTCGGCTCTGCCGATTCAGGCCCTGGGCCGGTACGACGATGACGGCCGGTTTGTGTTCCTCGGCCGGGAATATACCGTCTTTGAAACCTCGTCCCTTTGGCCGCGTGTCGCCCCGGCGCCGCCTTTGGCGGCGGTTAGCGGCGATGTCGTTGTCGTCGGAGACGAGGGACTCCTCGGCCAAGACCCGGCCGTCCCGGTGATTGCCGATGAGACGGCCGGCGGCGGAGCGCAGGAAGAAAGCGGGACGGCCGGAGAAGAGCGCGGCCCCCGGGTTATCCATTACGACGCGGACGCCCGGTGGTGGGAAGCGCGCGGACAGCTCGTCGTCCTCCCGGACAAGAGTCTATGGGGCGTGTCGGATTTCTCCCGGATCGAGTATCTGTCGCTCATGACACCCACTCCCGTTCTGGTGGTACCGGGGGAGGCCGGGCGGGACGAGGCGTCGGCTTTCCTGAAGGCGATGGTCACCGCGACGGGGGATGGGGCCGTGCTCGGCGGGTATGGCAGTGCGGTAAGGTCGTCGGCCGAAGGCTCTCTCTCGGGAGGGTCTCTGGATTGGGTATTGTTTACGCTGATGAGCACTTTTATAAGCGGGCAGAAATGAAGCGAATCATCGTGCTGTTGACCATAGTCCTGGCTCTATTCGTTACGTACGTACCGCTCCTCCGGGGCCAGTCGGATAATTCCGACTACCTCTCGGCCATGTCCCGGGGCGATTTCTATTTGAACAACGGGGAGTATGCCGAGGCACTCAAACAGTTTGAGGCGGCCTACGCCGCGACCCCGGGCGATCCCCGGCCGAAGAACAAGATCGGCCTGGTCTATCTCAAAATGGGAGACAGGGACGCCGCCGTCCGGGCCTTTCGCGAGGCGGTGGCCGTCGACCCCAACTACTTTGAGGGCTTTTTCAACCTCGGCAAGACCTATCTCGAGGATAAGCGCTATAAGGACGCCGCCGAGAGCCTGACGAGGGCCGTGGATCTCGTGCAGGACTCCTTCATCGCCTATAATTACCTCGGTGACGCGCTGCTGGGGCTGGAAGATCGAGACGGGGCGCTTTCTGCGTACAACCGGGCCGCGGACATAAAACCTGACTATACCGAGGCCTATATCAAGATCGGGAAGCTCCTGGAGGCCGAAGGGTTGACCGGGGAGGCGATAACGGCCTACCGGAAGGCGGCCGAGACCGCCGGGGCTTCTCCCGAAGGGCTCATGCTCCTGGCGCGGCTTTCTTTTGACATCGGCAGCTTCGATAAGGCAAAGGAAGCCCTGGACACTATTCTGTCGTCGGAGCCGGCCAATTTTGACGCGCTGATGCTGGCGGCCGAGACCGCCGTTGCTTTGGGTGATCTCCAGAAGGCCATCGGCTACCTGGATCAGGCCGAAACGCTGCGGCCGGCCGATCCGAATATCTACATCCTCAAGGGAAGGATCCTCTCGGAAAGGTCGGAATACGCCGAGACGGTAAAGGTCCTCACGAAGGCCCTGGACCTGGCCGGTGACGACCCGAGCGTCCTGACGGAACTGGGCAAAACCTACCTGGCGACCGGCGACAACGATAAGGCCATAACCATCTTTTCCCGGGCGCTTGCCTTGAGCCCGAAGAACGCCGACATACACTACGGCCTGGGCGTCGCCTACGCCGGGAAAGGCGAAAACATCATGGCGGAGCAGTTCCTGAACGACGCGGTGGTGCTGGACGCGACCCATTACCTGGCCTACGACGAGCTGGGAACGGTGCTCGTCGCCGAGGGTAAGCCCCGGGACGCCATGGCGGCGTATCTGCGGGCGGTGGAGATCAACCCCGATTTTGTCGACGGGTATGACCACATCGGCAAGGTGGCCCTGTCCACCGGGGACATCGACCGGGCGATTTCGGTCTACGAAGGTGTGCTGTCGATACGTCCGGACTTCTACCCCGCCTATTTGGCCATCGGGCGGTCCTACGCGTCCTTCGGGAGGTTCAAGGATGCCGCGGCAACCCTCGAGAAGGTTATCAAACTGAAACCCGACTACGGCGAAGCCTACGTGGAGCTCTCGCAGGTCTACCTGAAGATGGGGGAGAGAAAGAAGGCGATCGCCGCGGTCGACAAAGCCGTCAGGATAAACGCCGGTTACGCGCCCGCCTACTTCTACAAGGCCAAGATCTATGTCGAGGCGGGGGACCTCAAATCGGCAGTGGCGTCCTACAGGAAGGCCATCGAGACGGACCCAAAGTACGTCGACGCGTACCTCTCCCTCGGCGGCCTGCTGGGCTTCCTGGGCCAGCGGGACGAGGCCATAGAGACCTATCGGAAGGTCATCGAGATCGACCCCAAGAACACCGAAGCCCTCTATGCCCTCGGCGACGTCTATATCAACATGGGGGAGAAGGCCAACGGCATGGCGTTTCTGGATATGGCCCTCAAGATCGACCCCCGGTTCTTCGATGCCCTGATCCTTTCCGCTGAGACCTACCTTGACAATCGGGAGCTGGATTCGGCGATGGACTACTATGAGCGGGCCAAGGACATCAGACCCGGCAAACGCGCGATCCTACAAGGGGATCGGGAAGGTCTATTATTACCGGGAAGAGTATGACAAGTCGATTGCGGCCTACGAGGAATCGCTGAGGCTCGATCCCGACCAGTTCATGGTCTACTACAGCCTCGGCCAGGTCTACTGGAAGCTTTCAGACAGCGAGCGGGCGATCGAGAACTACGAAAAGTCCGCCGAGCTTTCTCCCGAGAACTACCTGGCTTACTACCAGATCGGGATATTGAGGATGGAAAAGAACGATACCCCCGGCGCCCTCGACTATTTTAAGAAGGCGGTATCGTACTCGCCCGAATATGTGGACGGCCTGTTCATGCTCGGGCTTGCCTACCACCAGCTGGGAAACTACGATGAGGGGGCAAAAGCCCTCAAGAAGGCCCTGGAGGTCAAACCCGATTATAAGGACGCGATGCTGCTTTTGGGTCAGTGCTATTTTGACGCGGGGACGTATGAAAAGGCCCTTTCGGTCTTCAACGACCTTCTCGACAAGGACCCCAACAACGTCCAGTCGATGCTCTACGTAGCCGAGTGCTACTCAAATACCGGGCAGTATAAGCTGGCGGTCGACACCATCTGGAAGGCCCTCGAGATCGAGCCGGATAACGGCGACCTCTACTTTGTCCTGGGTACGAACTATGTCAAGCTCGGATCTTACGACGAGGCGATCTCGGCCTTCAATAACGTCGTTCGCATCCAGCCCGACAACTACAAGGCCCACTACAACCTCGGGGTCATCTTCGCCGTGCGGGGCTGGTCGGAGGAGGCCATGCTCTCACTGAAGCGCTGCCTCTCCATCAAGCCCGACTACGACGCGGCGCTCGAAAAGCTCCGGGAGTTCAACACGAACCTCATGGCGAGCTACCCCGACGACGTCCAGCCCTACATCGACCTCGGCGACGGATTGAGAATCGCCGGGAAATACGAGGAGGCGATATCTTACCTCGAACAGGCCCGGGAAAGGGCGCCCGACAACCCCGAGGTCTATTATCTTCTCGGACAGTGCTACTCACGCGTGGGCCAATACGACAAGGCGGTGGAGCTGTTGAACGCCGCTCTGGCGACAAAGGCCGACGATTACGACGCCCTGCTGGAGCTTGCCAAGACGTACGAGGCCATGGGCGACGGCGAGAAGGCCCAGGCTTCCTATCGGGGGCTGGAAAAACTCAAGCCAAAAGACTACGCCACCTATCGCGCCATCGGGGACTACTATATCAGGACGGGAAGCGTAGGCGATGCCCTGGCCTCCTATGAGAAGGGGCTGGCGCTCGACCCGAGCGACTACGCGTTCTGGGCCGATACGGCGCTCATCTACGCCCGGGAAAACAAGAAGATCGACCGCGCCAAGAAGCTCGCCGACCGGTCCCTGGTCCTCAAGGCGGAAAACCCCCTCGGCACCAAGGCCCTGGGCTACGCATATTACCGAATGAAGAACTATCCCGAAGCGCAAAAATACCTGACGGCCGCAAAAAACTCCCTTCCCGACGACACCGAGATCACGGAGCTGCTGGCGGCCATTCCCCAAAAGGGCCCGACGGAAACGAAAGCTGCCAGCGGAAACGAAAACTCCGGAGGCTACGGACAATAACTGAGACGGGTCAGCCGATCGAGGAGCCATCCCCGGGCGGTGCCCGCCCCGCGCATCCATCGCCGGGGTCCGATCACTCTTCCTGGCTCGGCGGTCGCCCGGCACGGACGGACATCGATCTTTGTGCCGCCGGCGGCGGGCCGCGACCTCGCGTATCGATGAAAGGAGGGGCTTCATGACCACAAAGACCCCGCGCGATGCACGGCAGGCCCTCGCCCGGGTCCGGGAGGCGGCCGACTACATCCTTCTGAAGACCAACCTCCGCCCCAAAACCGCGGTCATCCTGGGTACGGGGCTCTCGGGTATAGCCGACGTGATGGAGACGGAGTTGACCATCCCGTACGGAGAGATACCCCATTTCCCGGTATCGACGGTGCCGGGTCATCCCGGGATCCTGCGCATCGGGCGCATCGGTAACCGCGAGGCGGCGGTACTGGAGGGACGTTTTCACCTCTACGAAGGATACGAGCCCAGCCAGATCGCACTGCCCATCCGGGTGCTCTCCGTGATGGGGATCGAAAATCTGATCGTCACCAACTCGGCCGGCGGCCTGAACCCCCTGTTTGCCGCGGGCGAGATCATGGTCATCCACGACCACATCAACGCCACGGGCGCAAACCCGCTGGTCGGGGCTCGACCTCGACGTGGTCGGCCCGCGATTTCCCGACATGTCGCGCGCCTACGACCGCGACCTTATCCGGACGGCCGAGGCCGAGGCCGGGCGCCTGGGGATCCGGCTTAACCGCGGGGTCTATATCGGGATACTGGGCCCGAGCCTCGAAACCCCGGCGGAGACCAGGATGTTTCGGAGCTTCGGGGCCGACGCGCTCGGGATGTCCACGATCATGGAGGTGATCGCCGCCCGCCACGTGGGGATGCGGGTGTTGGGGCTTTCCATGATTGCCAACGTCAACCTGCCCGATGCCATGGAGCCGATCCTGATCGACGATATCATGACGACGGTCGGCAAAGCGGGACCGGATCTGATACGGCTGATCGCCGCGATCGTGGAGCGGATGGAGGAAAAGACCGATCTATGAGCGGGAAGATTCACGCGGACCTGATGATCCGGGGCGGCACACTCCTTACGATGGAGGACGGCCGCCCCATCGAGAACGGCGCGGTGGCGATCGCCCGGGACACGATCGCCTTTGTCGGTACGGCTGACGAGGCGGCCCGCCTCTGCACGGCCACTAACGAGATCGACGCCGCCGGCTGCGTCGTCATGCCGGGGCTGATCAACGGCCATACCCACGCGGCCATGAGCCTCTTTCGGGGCATTGCCGACGACCTGGAGCTTGAGCGGTGGCTTTGCGACTATATCTTTCCCGCCGAGAAACAGAACCTCGACGACGCGTTCGTCTACTGGGGGACGAAGCTCGCCTGCGTCGAGATGCTGCTCGGCGGGGTGACGACCTTCTGCGACATGTACCTCTTCGAGGATTCCGCCGCCCGGGCGGCCAAAGAGATGGGCATGCGGGCGGTGCTGGGGGAGGTGCTCTATGACTTTGATTCCCCCAACTATGGTCCCATCGAGAAGGGCTTTGAGTATACCGAGGCGCTGATAAAGGCGTGGAAAGGCGATCCCCTCATCTTTCCCTCGGTGCAGCCCCACGCGCTGGATACCTGCGCGCCGTCGCTGCTTCAACGGTCGGCCGAGATCGCCGGTCTGCACGGCGTTCCCCTTATCATCCATATCTCCGAATCGAGGGCCAGCGTCGATCACGTCAGGAAGAACTACGGCAAGGACCCTTTTCATTACCTCGACGACCTGGGGGTGCTGTCTGACCGTTTCGTGGCGCTGCACGCCGTCTGGGTGACGGACGCCGAGATGGAGATCATGCGCTCCCGGGGCGTATCGGTGGTGACCAATCCCGAGAGCAACATGAAGCTCGCCTCCGGGTGGGCGCCGGTGCACCGGTACCTCGAACACGGGATCACCGTTGGGCTCGGTACCGACGGGTGCGCCAGCAACAACGACCTTGACCTCTTCGGGGAGATGGATACCCTGGCCAAGCTCCACAAGGTCTACGACGCCGACCCCACGCACATGGAGGCAAAGAGCGTCCTTCAGACCGCCACGAAAAACGGGGCGCGCGCCCTCGGCCTGGGCGACCTCGTCGGGACGCTTACCGTCGGCAAGAAGGCCGATATCATCGTCGTAGATTTCGACAAACCCCACCTGACGCCGGTCTATAACCCCTACTCCCACCTGGTCTATGCCGCCAAATCGAGCGACGTGCGCGACGTGGTGGTCAACGGGGAGCTCCTGGTCCGTGAAGGACGCCTGACGAAAGCGGATGCTGCCGAGATCATGGCAAAGGGGAGGGAGCTGGCGGAAAGGGTGAGGAAGTCGTTGGGCTGAGAGCCGGAGAATTAACCGTACCCTATAGACGGAATTAAGGGGACACAATACTTAATTCATTCTTCTCAATCCAAGCAGAGGGTTTTACGAATTAAGTATTGTGTCCCCTTAATTCATTGACATTGCCTAACTGCGCTTATATACTCTCTCCATGGCAAGATTAGCACGGGTTGTTGCGCCGGGCTTCCCCCATCACGTCATGCAACGCGGCAACAGGCGTCAACTGACCTTCCTTTCGGATAACGACTATCGTGAGTATCTTCGCCTTCTTTCTCAATACTCCAAGAAATATTCTGTCGAAATATGGGCATATTGTCTTATGCCGAACCATGTTCACCTCGTTGCTATGCCCCGGACAGAGGAAGGCCTGAAGCGGGCTATCGGCGAGACGCATCGCAATTATACACGTCTTATAAACACTCGGGAAGGATGGCAGGGCTATCTCTGGCAGGGACGATTCTCATCGTATCCGATGGACGAGCAGTATACCGTGGCGGCTTCACGGTATATAGAGATGAATCCGGTAAGGGCCAACCTCGTTAAACGACCGCTGGACTGGCGGTGGAGCAGTGCCAGGGCGCATATCGATCGGAGAGATGATGGTCTGTTGACAACACAGCCTCTTCTTGGAATGGTGGGGGATTGGGAGGCGTTTCTGAAAGAGGAACAATCGTATATCTCGGATATCCGCAATCACGCCAAGACCGGAAGGCCTCTCGGGTCGAGAGATTTTATATCCGGATTGGAGAAGGAACTAAACCGAGAGCTCTCCAGAAAGAGGCCGGGGCCGAAAAAGAAGGGAATTACGGGGACACGTACCTAATTCGTTTGACTTTGTTTGCTATAATAAAGATGAATTAGGAACGTGTCCCCGTAATTCCGGTACCTCCGTCATACCGGCGGGTTTGGTGTTTAGCTATGATCATAAAAAGAACGAAGAGCGTAAACGAGATCACCGCCGCCGATTCCACACCGATCAAAGAGCTCCTGTCGCCGCTCAAAGACTCCGTTGCGGTGCACTACTCCGTCGCGGTCGCCCGGATGCCGAAGGGCGCCCGAAACCTCCCCCATCGCCTCAAGACCTCGTCCGAGCTCTTCATCGTCACCGAGGGCCACGGCATCATGCACGTGGGGGACGAGGCGTCCGAGGTCTCGGCGGGCGCGATCGTCTATGTCCCCCCGGGGGCACTCCAGTGGACGGAGAACAGTGGCGGCAGCGACCTCGTCTTCTACTGCATCGTCGATCCGGCCTGGCGGGCCGAGGACGAGTCGGTGGTCGTATGACCAAAAAGGCCGATCTGATCGTCACGGGCGGGCAGCTTCTCACGTTTGACGAACAGAACAGCCGTTACCCCCGGGGGGCCGTGGCCGTGGCCGGAGGGCTCGTCGCCGCGCTCGGGGAGGAGTCTGCCATCAGCCGGGACTTTTCCGCCGACCGCGTCGTCGACGCCGGGGGCGGCATCATCATGCCGGGTCTGATCAACGGCCACACCCACGCCGCCATGTCCGTCCTCCGGGGATACGCCGACGACCTGCCGCTGGACGAGTGGCTCTTTAAACACATCATCCCCGCGGAGGCCAGGCTCATGAACGAAGAGATGGTCTACTGGGGCAGCCTGATTTCGGCAGCGGAGATGCTCCGCTGCGGCATCACCACCTGCGCCGACGCCTATTTCTTTGCCTCCGCGTCGGCCCGGGCCTTCAAAGACGCGGGGATCAGGGCCGTCGTCGCCCAGGGCGTTATGGACGGCCCCACGCCCCAGTGGGCCGACGACGCCGGGCGCTCCGATATCCTGCGCACTTTTTTCGATGAGCACCCGAAAAGTCCCGGGGCCCTCGTGACCCCGGCGCTCTTTGTCCACGCCCCCTACACCGCTTCCCCCGAGACCTACCGCTGGGCAAAGGCGCTGTGTGACGAGCATGACGCCCTCCTGTTTACCCACCTTGCCGAATCGGAGGGGGAGGTGGCCGAGATCGGGAAGCGCTACGGCGCCACGCCCGTGCGCCACCTGGCGGCCGCCGGCGTCCTGTCCGACCGGTTTGTCGCCGTGCACGCCGTCAAGCTCCAACCCGAAGAGATCGAGATACTGGCCCAGTACGGCGTTTCCGTTATCCACTGCCCCGGCAGCAACGCCAAGCTCGGCAACGGCCTTGCCCCGGTGCCGGCTATGCTTTCGGCGGGCCTCCCGGTGGGGCTCGGCACCGACGGGCCCGCCTCCAACAACCGCCAGGACCTCTTCTATGAGATGGACTTCTGCGCCAAGGGGCATAAGCTCTCCTCCGGGGACCCGGCCCAGATGAGCGCCCGGACGGTACTGTCGCTTGCCCTCTTTTTGGGCGCGGAGGCCCTCGGTATGGAAGAAATCGTGGGAAGCCTGTCTCTCGGCATGGCCGCCGATATCATCGTCGTTTCGCTGGCGGGTCCCCACGCATCGCCCCTCTTTTCGCACGACTCCCACCTCGTCTATGCAGCCCGGGGGGCCGACGTCACCACGACCGTCGTGGGTGGAAGGGTGGTATACGACGGGGGCGCTATCCTGACCATCGACGAACGGGAGGCGCACGCCAGGGTCGCCCGGATCGCCCGCGTGCTGGAACGATAAAACGGGCACAGGGGCCATGCCCCGATCATTGACCATACACGTGGAGGAGTGAGACGTGAAAGAGACGCCGCGATCAACCGCCCAGCTCCTGGACAGGGTCAAGGAGCGCTTCAACATGCTGATACCCGTCATGCTCGAGATGGGTATCGTCGAGGACCTCCTGAACAAAAAGGTGGTGCTGGCCGAAGAAGGCGGGCCGGCATATACCCTATCCATTACGTCCGCGGGGATGACCGTATCGGAGGGAGACGACCCCTTCTGCCACGCGCGGCTGGCCACGACGCGCGACCAGTGGGAAAAGATCCTGACCGGAAAGAAGACCTACGCGACGATTTTTCGCTTCGAGCTGGACCCTGTCCGCGCCGTCGTGCCCCTGAAAGATATGTCGCTCGTCGAGCGGTTTTCGTCGGTCATGCAGGCCATGGTGCTTTTGCCCCTTGGGTAACCGGAGGTTTCGATGACGCAAAAAGGAATTGCGGTAACTGAGGTCCTGAGCGATTGGGCGGCCAGGCTCGCCTTTGGGGACATCCCCGAAAAGACGATCGGCTGCGCCAAGCAGCAGGTGGTCGGGATCGTCGCGGCGGCTCTGGCGGGAAGCAGGACCGAGGAGCTCGCGCCCCTCTATCGTGCCGTCGAATCGTTCGGGGACCGGCAGGAAGCGACCCTTATCGGCCGGGGGGTCAAGACCAGCATGCGGCACGCGGGAATGGCAAACGCCGTGGCCGCCCAGACCCTCGAATGGGAGGACTATCTCAAATCCCAGCACTCGGGCGCATCGACCGTGCCGTGCGCGCTGGCGGTGGCCGAGGCGGTCGGGGCGACGGGCCCCGAGTTTCTGACGGCCCTCGTGATCGGAAACGAGATCTCGGGACGGACAGGGCACGCCTACATCAAGAGCCGCCTCTTCACCAACTCGTGCCCGAACCACCAGATCGACGCCGCCTTCGTCGCCGGAAAGCTCCTGGGGCTCACCCGGGACAAGATGATGGACGCGGTGGGGATCTCGTGTTTCCCGCCGATGACCCAGTCGTTTGCGGGATGGTTTTCTCCCACCAAGGGATTCGTCACCGGGGCGCCGGTCTACGCGGGAATCCTGGGGGCGGGGCTGGCCGCGGAAGGATTTTACGGATTCCGCAGGATCATCGAGCACCCCGATGGGTTTTCCAACGCGATATTCGACCGGTACGACCTGTCGGAAATGGTCAAAGACCTGGGGAGTGACTGGAGAACCGACACCCATTCGCCCAAACTCTACCCCTGCTGCGGGTGGGTCGACGCCCTCGTGGACGGCGCCCTCGATCTTATTCGGGAGCACTCCGTAGATCGCGGAGCGATAGACCGGGTCGAGGTCCGCTGCCCGACCGTGACGCTCCTGTTGAATAAACCCGTCGACGAGCTGATCGAGCTGATCGACCGGATAGTCCGAACCGAGTACCTGACGGCGGTCCCCCTCTTCTTCAATTCCGTCTACCCGCTGGCGGCGGCGATCGCCGATGGGGAGCTGACGGATCGGCAGTTCACCAAGGAGCGAATGGCCGACAAGCAGCTCCACGCCCTCTTCGAGAGGATATACTTTACCGCAGACCCCTCGCTGGACGTCAAGGAGATGCAGGAAGGAATAAACGCGGGCGAGGTAACTTTTGTGATGACCGACGGGACAAAGCTTTCGAAATTCACCGAGGCGATGAAAGGCTCCTACAAGAACCCGATAGACATCCGTGAAAAGCTCCTGGTCTGCACCCGCGACTTCCTGTCGGATAGTCGGCGCAGGGAGATATACGATGCCGCGATGAAGCTCGATCGGACGGCCGACATCCGGGAGTTCACCCGGTTCATCGGGGAGATCGGCTCGGACTGAGCCGAAAACCCTTGGCCTTTGCCGCGATATCGGCGGGTAACAGAGGACGGCTTGCGATTTCTCATGTCCGGACCATTTTTTTGTTGACAGGAAAAAAAGTATTCATATATCCTATATAGTGTAGTCATCCCCTAGTCTTTTATTTCTATTCCCGGCGATCAGTCGAGGCGGCCCGGGGTGGGCGTCGGTAAAGCTTGGCGGGCCGCCATTCCACGAACTCAAAAGACTCATCGCTTTCAGACGGGCCTTAACGATGGAAATCGGGATTACCATTACCGACCTGAACGGGACCATTATCTACACCAACCCGGTGGACGCGCTGATACACGGGTGGAGCGTGGAGGAGCTGATCGGCCAGAAGTCGCGCATCTTCGGGCCCCGGGAAATGTGGCGGGCGATGACGGCCGAGGAAATCCAGCGCATGGGATTCCTTACCCGGGATACGAACAACGTCAGGAAGGATGGGACGATCTTTCCCGTTCGCCTCACTTCCGACATCGTGCGAAACGAAAAGAGCGAGCCGCTCCTGATAGTCAACGCCTGCGTTGACCTGTCGGGGCGAAGGAAGGTCGAGGAAACGCTCTTCAAGCTCTCCATTACCGACGCGCTGACGGGCCTTTATAACCGACGCTACTTTCAGACGAGGATCGTCGAGGAAGTGAGCCGCGCGAAAAGAGTGGGATACCCGCTTTCCCTCATCATGCTGGATCTGGACGAGTTCAAAGGCTACAACGATACCCGGGGGCATCTGGCCGGCGACGACGTCCTGATCGGAGTGGCCGATATCATCGGCGGCTCCATCAGAAAGGATACCGATACCGCCTGCCGCTACGGGGGGGACGAGTTTGTGGTGATCCTGCCCAATTCCCAGGAGGAAAAATCGGTATGCGTGGCCTATCGGATCGCCCGCCGGGTGCTGGAGCGTTTTGGCGAGGTGAGCGTCAGTGTGGGGGTGGCGGGGCTCGGAGACGACGATTCGGAAAAGGAGCTGATCCACGCCGCGGATATGGCGATGTATGCCGAAAAGGGGTCCAAGAAGCAGCGGGTATTCTCGGGAGATGATGAGCCCTGGTTCTGAGATGAAGTTGACAGGTCAGTGCACTGTGCGATCCGAGCCGCAGTGACAAAGAATCCCCTTAACGCAGCGCTTAAGGGGATTCTACCAGCCGGATATTCTTAGTCGATCCGTACCATCTCTGCTTTACGACTCGTCCTTATTGTCCTTCTTCTCCTTCTCGTCGGCCTTGTCAAACTCCCTGAGCTTTTTGTGGATTGCCCGGAGCTTCTCGACCATCAGCGCGTTGACGGAGTCGGGCGGGTAGTTGCCGTCCTTATCCTTTTGGCCGGCAGGCACGCCCGTGAGGATCTCGATACCCTCGTCGATGGACGAGACGTTCCAGATATGGAATTTCCCGGCCTTCACCGCCTCGACGATATCGGGCCTGAGCATCAGGTCGTCCACGTTCGTCTTCGGGATCATCACCCCCTGGGTGCCGGAGAGCCCCCGATCGCTGCAGACGTCGAAGAATCCCTCGATCTTCTCGTTTACGCCCCCGATCGGCTGGACGTCCCCCTTCTGGTTGACGGAGCCGGTCACGGCGATATCCTGGCGCAGGGGGAGCTCCGTGATGCTCGATATGAGGGCGTAGAGCTCCGTCGAGGACGCGCTGTCGCCGTCGACGCCGTAGTAGGACTGCTCGAAACAGAGTGAAGCCGAGAGCGTCATCGGCGCGTCCTGGGCGTATCGGCCGCGCAGATAGCCGGTGAGGATCAGCACCCCTTTGTCGTGGGTGCTGCCGGAGAGCTTGGCCTCCCGCTCGATGTTGATGATCCCGGCCCGCCCGAGCGACGTGACGGCGGTGATCCGGCTGGGGGCGCCGAAGGAGATGTTGCCGAGGCCGTAGACCGCCAGGCCGTTTACCTGGCCGACCGCAGACCCGCCGGTGTCGATCATGATGACCCCTTCCTTCATCCGCTCCTTGAATTTATCGTAGACCATGGTCAGCCGCCGGAGTTTCTCGGTGATCGCCCGCTCGACGTGGGCACCCTCCACGACGGTTTTCGAGTCGGCCCTGGTCCAGTAGGCCGACTCCCGGATCAGATCGGCGATATCGGCAAGGCGGCTTGAGATCTTCTTCTGGCTCCTCGATTCCCGAACGCCGTACTCGACCAGGGAGGCCACGGCGGTGTTGTCAAACGCCGGGAGCTTCTCCTCCGTGGCGATCCTCCTGACGAAGGAGGCATAGCCGGTGAGGGACTCGTCGCTGTTTTCCATAACGGGATCGAAATCGGACTTGATCTTGAAAATCATCGAGAAATCATCGTCCTGGCCCAGGAGGAGATAGTAAATATAGGGGTCTCCTACCATGATTACCTTGACTCTGGAATCGATGGCCTCGGGCTTGAGGGAAAAGGCGGCGAAGATAAAGAGCGGCTCCAGGAGCTGAAACTCGAGTTTGCGGTTCTTGAGGACCCGCTTCAGGCCCCGCCAGCCGCCCGGCTCCGTGAGGACGTCAAAGGCGTTAAGTATCAGGTAGCCGCCGTTGGCCCGGTGGATGCTGCCCGCCCTGAGGCGGGTGAAATCGGTGGACATGGTCCCCGTTCGGTCGATAGAACGCTCGATGACGCCGAAGAGATTGCCGAACGTCGGGTTGGTCTCGAGTATGACCGGCGCCCCCTTTGTCTCGGAGTTATCCACCAGGAGGTTAACCTCATACCGCCAGAGCGGGCTCCTCTCCGGCCCACCGCCGCCCATGAAGGGGAACGGCATCTGCGGTGTCTGCTGCGGCTCTTCTTCTTTGAAGAAGGAGACGTTCTCGACGATGTCGTTCTTCAGATCGGCGAGGTATCGGGCTACCGGCTCGGCCTTGAATGACTCGGCGACCGACTTGACCTGCTCTTCCACGAGCGGCCGTATCGCTTCCACCTCGAGGCTGTCGATACTCTTCTTCAGTTCTTTCTCTATGTCGAGGGTGGACCGCTGGGTATTTTCGAGCTCATTGTTGAGCTGGAAAGACTTATCCTTGAGCTCATCGAAACGGTCCTTGGGGAACTCCCCGGCTTCCACCATGCTTTCGAGCTTTTCGAGCGGCGTGGGCTGATTCTGGAAATTGGGCATCAGCACCGGGCGCTGGAAGGGTCCCACCTGCACCTGGACGAGGGAAAAACCCTCTTCCTGGGATCTGAGCTTGATCCGGTTGATCAGCTCTTTCTGGCGATTGCGGAAGTCCTCCACGACGTTCTTGATGCTGTTCTTGAAATCCTGGCTCGCCAGGACCTGGGGAATGGAGGCGGTAAGGCTGGTTATGAGGGCTTCCATCATCTTCTTGAAACGCGAGCCGTCGCCCGCGGGAAGGAGTATCGCTGAGGGACTGTCCGGGTTCTTGAAATTGTGGACGTAGAGGATATCATCGGGGGCGGGTCCCGGTTTCAGGAACTTTTCGAGGGTGGTCTTGATCGTGGTGGTCCTTCCGGTTCCCGTGAGGCCCGAGACGAAGATATTATAGCCGGGGCTTTCGATCTCGAGTCCGGTCTTGAGGGCGGTCAGGGCACGGTCCTGTCCCAGAATTCCCTGCAGGGGCTCGATCTCCTCGGTCGTCTTGAAAGAAAAGAAAGAGGGATCACATCTCCAACGCAGCTTTTCAACCGGTACTCTTTTCGAATCCATATTGATCATGGGCCCTGCTCCCTACGATAAATAAACTAAATATTCATGTCTTTAAATCATATGGTACACCGCTCTCTTTGTCAAGCCACATATTTATTTATCAGTTGACACCATTTTTACGCGGGCGTAGTATGAAAAAAATATACGGGGAGGATCGATGTCCGAGAAGAAAATCGCGTTAGCCATTGTAGCGCTCTATGGAATTCTGATTCTGACTTCCCTCGGCGATCCTGCGATGATACTGTCGATCGGCCAGCTGGTTTTAGGCGGCAGCTTTGATCTGTTTTTATCTCTGGTGCCCTATGGTATCGTGAGTATCGTCCTGCTGTATCTCACCTTTGTGGCAAGAGAGACGCATCCCAGGAAATTCCTCTTTTTGATGGTAATGTCGGTTGTCATCTTCTTTATCGAACGGTACCTGAACGGCGAGGGCGAAAAGATTCATCTGACGGAATTCGCCCTCTTCGGGGCGCTCGTCTTCTGGTCCGCGACGATCTGGGGAACCAAACGCCATGTGGCCTATCTCCTCGTTGCGGCGGCAGGTCCGATTACCGTGGCGCTGGATGAATTGATTCAGACCTTCCTGTTGTCGAAGCTATTCAGTGTCCGTGACATACTGGTCAACGTCATGGCCGTTGCGCTGGGGGCGGTCATGTACGGGGGGCTTTTCCTGGATTCCCCCCGGGAGGGGGAGGAGGCCAAGCCCCCCGCGTAATCATCCGACGTATATATCCGCCCGCCGTCTTCCCGAGACAATGGTACCGCAAACCTCAGGGGAGCCGAAGATGGCGGATAAAAGGGATTGAGGTCCACGCAAATCGAACATACGAGGGGGGCGAATCGTTTGCGCGCTTCGGCCGGCGGGAGTTGACCGCTTCCCGTACGGGGTCCTGCCTCACCGTCGAACGGCGCCTTGTCCCGGCAGCAGGCGTTTCTTTCTTGACTTCAGCAGAGATCGGCAATGGATGAAATCACCCGACTGAGAAAAGAAAACGAGACCCTGAAAAAAAGAATAGAGGACCTCACCCGCGAGCTCGGAGTCTATGGCTCCTTCGAGTCCGTAGCCGCTATTGCCCAGGCGGTCGAAAGCTCGCTCAGCGGCATCGCCATTACCGACAACCGGTGGCAAATTCGCTACGCCAATCCCTCAATGATCGCGCTGTGGGGCTACCGGTCGATCGACGAAGTGACCCAGACTCCCGCCACGTCGCATTTCTCCGACCTGGATCCCGAGACTGTCAGGACAATCAGAAAGGGAATCGTTACGCGCGGGGTATGGCGGGGAGAGCTCACCGGAAAAAGAAAAGACAACAGTACCTTCCCCGTCCTGATGGCCGGCTCGCGCCTTGTCGACGACGCCGGCTCTCTTGCCGGTGCGGTCATTTCGTGCATCGACATGACCGACTACCGAGTGGCCATATCCGCCCTGTCGGAATCGGAGGCACGCTACCGGACGACACTGGATCATCTCGGCGATTCAATATACCTCGTGAATCGAGATCTCGAGCTTGTATATGCCAACGAACGCATCAATAATTTCGCACGCATACTCGGGGTGGACTTCCGCAAGCACATCGGCAGGAAGATCTCGGAGTTGAATATAGAGCTCGGTTACGATCCCGAAGAGGAATTTCGCCGGGTGATCGAAACCGGCAAACCCCTCGTGACCGAAGGAATCATATATCTCGGCACCGTCAAGCAGTTCATGGAGAAACGAAGAATCCCCATCATAAGTGACGGAGCAGTGACCCACATCGTCACGGTGTTCCATAACGTTACCGACCAGAAGACCGGTGAAGAAAAACTAAGGCAGTCCGAGGAAAAATATCGCGTCATCGCCGACAGCGTTCCCGTGGGTATATTTATCCACGTCGGGGGGACCATCACATTCGCGGGCAAAGAGGGGGCCCGCATGCTGGGCTATACGAACGACGAGCTGGTCGGCGCGAACGTCATGGATCTGATACACGAGGACGATCGAGCTCTCGTCGTCGACCGCGCCCGGAGGAGGGCCCTTGGGGAGGATGTGCCGAGCGGCTACGAGGTCAAGATAATCAAAAAGAACGGCGGTATCCTCCCAATCCTGATCTACGGCAACAGTGTCGATTATCTTGGTCAAAACGCGATCCAGGGCGTCTTCATCGATATCTCCAAGCGCAAGGAAACCGAGCGGGAGCTGGAAGAAATCCTCGAAAGGCTCAGCCAATCCGAAGAGCGATACCGTCTCCTTGTTGAGAGCAGTAACGACGGCATCGTGGTCATCAGGGGCGCCAAGATCACCTTCTTTAATCATCGGGTGCTGGAGATGCTCGGTTACGAGGAGCACGAGCTGAGGGACCGCCCCTTTGTTGATGCTATATATCCGGAGGATCGTGGGCTCGTGACGGCAAACTATCTCAAACGAATCGACGGCGAGGGCCCGCCAAGTCGGTATGAGTTTCGTGTCGTTACGAAGAGCGGGGAGCTGCTCTTTGTCGAGATCAACGTCGTGCTCACCCAGTGGGAGGGGGATAAGGCGTCTCTCTGCTTCATCCGGGACATTACCGACCGTAAGAAGGCCGAAGAGGAGCGGACGCTGCTTTCCGATCAGCTGTTGTCGGCCCAGAAGATGGAGGCCATCGGCACGCTGGCCGGGGGTATGGCCCACAACTTCAACAATATCCTGGTGGGGATAATGGGCTACTCGGAGCATCTCCTCCTCAAGAGAGACAAGAACGACCCCGACTATAAGGCGCTCAAGACCATCCATGAGGGGAGCGTCAAGGCCTCCGACCTGACCCGCCAGCTCCTCAATATCGCCCGGGGGGGAGAGTTTAAACGGGTGCGTCTTTCTCTCAACGACGTCATCGGCAGGGTTCTGCCGCTCATCTCGGGCACCTTCAACAAATCGATAGAGATCAATACCGTGCTCGATCCCAACCCGATGGTCATGGAAGGTGACGTCGGCCAGCTCGAGCAGAGCCTCCTCAATATTTGCATCAACGCCCGGGACTCCATGCCCGACGGCGGAAAGCTCATTATCGAAACCGACAGTTGCCGGGTCGACGAGGATTTCGTAAAGCAGCACCTCGGCTCAAAAGCCGGCAGCTACGTGGTGCTCTCGGTAACCGACACCGGCATCGGGATGCCGCCCCACATCAAGGATCATATCTTCGAGCCCTTTTTCACCACAAAGAAACACGCGGGGGGGACCGGCATGGGGCTTGCCACCGTATGGGGGATCGTCAAGAACCACCGGGGGATCGTCTCCGTCTATTCCGAGCCGGGCACAGGGACTACGTTCCGGCTCTATTTTCCGGCGATTCCCCAGAAAGCCACCCACGAGGATATCGAAAAGGAAGAGATCATGCCCGGCAAGGGCGAGACGCTGCTGTTGGTCGACGATGAGCCGATCATCCGGGAGATGTGGGGAGAGATCCTCGATGAAGTCGGATATCGGGTGCTGTGTGCCGCGGACGGAGACGAGGCGCTCTCGGTGCTGGAAGAGTGCAGCGGCAAGGCGGATCTCGTGATCCTCGATCTGGTCATGCCTCATATGGGCGGGAAAGAGACCTTCATACGGATAAAGGAGCGCTACCCCGATATGATGGTGCTGGTATCATCAGGATACAGCGAGAACGGGGAGGTGCGCGAGATGATCGAGGGTGGGGCCGACGGCTTTATCCAGAAACCGTATCAGATTCGAATGGTCACGGCAAAGATCAGGGAGATGCTGGAGGGAAGGAGGAAGTGACAGGCATAGGAACTCCTGTTTGCGCCACCAGAGATTATCGTCTGACTTTTACACACCGCATGTAAGACATTCTTTTCCCCCCCCGATAACATCCATCAGACTGGTCCGCTGAACGGACCGCCTACTTATTGAGCACGCTACCCTCTCCCGGCGCCCAGCTTCCGGCCGCCGCAAAATAGGACCCTCACCAGCAACCCGACGGCACTAAAATCAGTTCCAGAATTCTTGTGCGCCCTCCAGGCATTTTGAAGCATCTAAACTATAGGCGTGAGACGAGACCGGGGTGGACCGTGAATACACCCGGTAGCGTATGCGTTGGATCATTCGATAGACTGTCTAACGTAGCGAAATGAAAGAATAAGAAAAACGAAATAGAAAGGAGAGTTAAAATGGAAAAGGAACTTAAAGATATAGCCGGAAAAGAGTTAACCATTACACGGGTTTTCGATGCACCGCGCGAGATGGTGTGGAAGGCGTGGACCCAACCCGAATACATGAAACGCTGGTGGGGACCGAAGGATTTCACCGCTCCCGCGGTCAACATCGATCTCCGCGTGGGCGGCAGGTACGTCTACTGCATGCGCGGGGCGGGACCCGACGGGCAAGTGAGGGATTACTGGGGCACCGGTACCTACCGGGAGATAGTCCCGATGGAAAGGATCGTGAGCACCGACTCGTTCGCTGACGCGGATGGAAACATCGTTCCAGCCGCCCACTATGGGATGAGCGGCGATTTTCCGCTGGAGCTGCTGGTGACGGTGACGTTTGAAGAAGAAGCGGGCAAGACACGGATGACGCTCGCGCACGTCGGCATCCCCGAAGGCGAGATGATGGAGATGACGAAGACGGGTTGGAGCGAATCGTTCGACAAGCTCGAAGAGAGCCTCAAGACGACGAGAGAGAAAGAACCCGAAGAGAAGACCACGATCATAGCCGAGCCGGGAAAGCCCGAAATCCTGGCGACGCGCGTCTTCGATGCTCCGCGAGAGCTCGTGTTCAAGGTATCCATGGACCCGAAGCTCATACCGCAGTGGTGGGGACCCCGATACCTGACGACCATCGTTGAGAAGATGGACGTGCGGCCGGGCGGAAAGTGGCGCTTCATCCAGCGCGACCCGGCAGGCAACGAGTACGCGTTCAACGGCGAGTACCGCGAGGTAACGCCGCCCGAGCGGGTCGTCCAGACGTTTGAGTTCGAGGGCATGCCGGGCCACATCTCGGTCGAAACGGCCGAGTACGAGGAGTATGACGGCAAGACCAGGCTGAACGAAAGGGTGGTCTTTGAGTCGGTCGAGGATCGCGATGGGATGCTCGCTTCGGGAGGCGAATCGGGCTGGATCGAAAGCCACGACCGCCTCGAGGAGCTGTTGAAGAAGGAGAAATCGGCAAGGCCCAGGATGAAGAAGGTGGCGGCGCCCAGAAAGCGGGCAAGCCGCGCGCGATAACCTAAGACCGGAGATGTTCCGTCCGAGACGAGAAGGAGGGACTGACGATGAAAATGGGAAGTTTATCTCAGTCACGACTGGGCCGTATGCACGACGTCATGGCGGGCTTTGTCAGGCGGGGCGAGGTGCCCGGCATCGTTACGCTGGTCAGCCGGCACGGCCAACTGCATATCGACGCGATCGGGGCAAAAGCACTCGACGGCAAGGGGCCCGTCCAACGGGACACGATCTTTCGCATCTCTTCGATGACAAAGCCCCTGATCGCCGCGGCGACAATGATCCTCGTGGAGGAGGGGAGGCTGCGGCTCGACGAGCCGGTTGACCGGCTGCTGCCGGAGCTTTCCGACCGCAGGGTGCTCAGGAGGATCGACGGCGCGCTGGAGGACACCGTGGCCGCGAAACGTCCTATCACCGTGCGCGATCTGCTCACCTTCCGCATGGGCACCGGCATTATCATGGCCCCGCCGGGCACGTACCCGATCCAGCGGGCCATGGATGAGCTGGAGCTCGGCCAGGGGATGCCGAGGCCTCTCGTGCCTCCCGCGCCCGACGAGTGGATCCGCCGGTTGGGCACGCTGCCGCTGATGTACCAGCCGGGCGAGAGGTGGATATACAACACGGGGTCGGACGTCCTGGGCGTCCTGATCGCGCGGGCATCGGGCGTGCCGCTCGATGAATTCCTCCGCGAGCGCCTCTTCGAGCCGCTCGGCATGAAGGATACCGATTTCTTCGTGCCGCCTGACAGGATCGACCGGCTGGCGACCAGCTATCTGACCGATCCCGAGACCGAGGCACTCGTGCTCTACGACGAGGCCCGGGGTGGACAATGGAGCCGGCCGCCGGCATTCCCTTCGGGGGTGGGGGGCTCGTCTCCACCGTCGACGATTTCCTGGCCTTCGGGCTGATGATGCTCAATAAGGGAAGACACGGCCGGCGGCGAATCTTGTCGCCGTTCTCGATCGAGGCCATGACGGCCGACCACCTCACGCCGGAGCAGAAGACGGCCTCCGACTTCGCGCCGGATTTCTGGCAAGGCCACGGGTGGGGGCTCGGCGTGTCCGTCCTGACGGCACGGGACCGGGAAGGCCGCAACCCCGGGAGCTACGGCTGGGACGGCGGCCTGGGCACCTCATGGTATTCAGACCCGAAAGAGGGCATGATCGGGATTCTCATGACGCAACGCGCGTGGACCTCACCCATTCCTCCGAAGGTCTGTCGGGATTTCTGGAGGCTGGCCTACCGGGCGATCGAGGAGTGATAGAGGCGCGAGGCGCGGCGATTCCGACAAATAATAGTCTCGTATACTGCGTGAGGGTGCGAGGAGGCGTCTTGACTATCTCCCCTTCCTCATCACCTTTCCCGCCATCACCCCCTTCTGATAGCCCTCGGGCGTGACGACCTCCCTGCCGTTGATGAATACGCGCTCGATGCCCGTCGGCGTCCGGGCGGGCTCGTAAAAGCTTGCCGTGCTGCTGAGCTTCTCCCAGTCCATGACCAGGATATCGGCAGCATACCCTTCCTTTATCTCCCCCCGGTTTTTGATGCCGAGCTGGCGTGCGGGGAGGCTGGTGCATTTTCTGACCGCCTCGGGCAGCGCGATCCGCTTCTGGTCCCGGCAGCAGCGCGAGAGGTATCGGGGGTAGGCGTCGTAAAAGAGGTGGGAGGGCCTGCCCATCCCCAGGAGGATCGTGTCGGTGGTTACCGATGAATGCGGATGAAACCAGGCGTAGTACATCGACCGGGCCACGAAGGGGTCATCGGGAACCGTCGGGGTATGGAAGACGAGGACCTTGCCCTGCTCCTCGATAAGGAGATCGGCCATCGCGTCAAAGGCGTGCTTTCCCGTGTCCTTTCCGATCTCGGGAAACGACCTCCCCTCCAGTCCCCGGTTCTTCCGGGAGGCCACGCTCATCACCCTCAAGCCGCCCCACCCGGTCATCTTGAGGTAGTTCATCGACCACCCGGCCGCATCCCGGTGGGGCCAGTCGGGTTCTCCTTTTTCGATGTCGTGCCTGACCCTTTTCCTCGTCGCCGGCTCGGACAATCGTTGGAGCGCCCGGCGCCTCCCCTCATCCAGCAGCCACGGCGGAAAGAATGCTAAGAGCTCCGTGAAGCCCTGGGACGTGGGAACGATGTCCAGCCCGACCCGAAGGCCGGCGGCGATCGCGCGATCGATGGGCGAAAACTGTCCCTTGAGCCCGACCTCGATGGGGATGGGCAGGCCGACACGATTGTATAGGAACGATCCGCCCCGGACCAGCCCCCTCACCACGGGGGTCAGCAGCTTCGAATAAGGCTGCCAGTATATATGGGATATCTGAACGTGGATGTCGTTGGTCTTTCCCACCGTCAGGACTTCGTCCAGGGCCTGGGGCAGCGTATGGCTGTAGCTTCTGAGGTGGGAGGTGAAGACCGCGTCGTATTTCTTGAGTACCGACCCCAGCGAAACCAGCTCCTCGGTGTCGGACTGGGAGCCCGGGAAATACTGGAGGCCGGTGGACATCCCGAATGCCCCCTCCTCGAGGGTTTGTTCCAGGAAGCGTTTCATGACCGACAGCTCGTCTGCCGTGACGAGCCTGCGCGCCGAACCCGCCGCGGCAAGCCGGAGGATCCCGTGCGGGGCGAGCAGCCCCATATTGAGGGTGATACCCCGCTTTTCCATCTTGCCCAGGAAATCGCCTATTCCATCCCAGCGGATACGGTCTTCCATCGGCCGCATGGTGAAGGCCTCCTGATACTCCAGGATATCGGTTCGGTGCAGGTCGGTCACCGGGGACGACCCGATCCCGCAGTTTCCCCCGATAAACGTCGTGATCCCCTGCATGACCAGCGGCCGAAGGATCTCTTCATGGTCCGCCAGGTGAATGCTCAGGTCGGCATGGGAATGAATATCGATGAAGCCGGGAGTCACGACCTTTGCCCTTCGCATCGATGACCCGCTCTCCCGCCGAGGCGGGCAGGTCGCCGAGAGCGGCGATCACGCCCTTTTCTATTCCGATATCTATTTGCCTCGGCATGCCCCCGCTGCCGTCTACTACCGTTGCCCCGCGGATTACCGTGTCCAACATTGTGTGTCCTCTTTTTTATCCTTGCCTATTGTACACAAGAAACTATAATAAGTATACTAAGAGCTGATCCTCGACGTAAAGGAAGAATATGAAAAAGTCGGTTCTGGCGACGATCGGCAAGCGTCTGACGCGCTTCCTGACGATGACCGTATCCACCTCGGGGAAAAAAGAGATCACGGTCGGTAACCTCATCGAGCGCGAGGCCAAGACCATCAGCCTCATCTACCAGACGCTCAGGGAGCGCGGGGTGTTGGTGCGGGTATCCGCGCTGACATACACGACGCTCGTCTCCCTCGTCCCGATGCTGGCCTTCGTCTTCTCGCTCCTGACCGCATTCAAGGTGAGTCAGGACGTCAAGAAATACCTCCTGATGAACCTGACGCTCGGCCGGAGCGACCTGGCGGACGCGCTCCTGTCTTCCATGGAGCACACCAATTTTGCCACCCTCGGGCTCATCGGGCTTTTTGTCACTTTTTGGGCATTTGTCATCACCCTGGGCTCGCTGGAGACCACCATCAACGACATCTGGGGCATCCGTGACCGTCGGCCGCTGGTCTTTCGGATGTCGTACTATACCACGATCACCTTCCTTTTTCCGATCCTGATTATGGGTTCCATCGGTATTACGACGGCCCTTGAGAGCACGGTCATCCTCAAGGAGCTTTCCCGGCTTTCCTGGTTCACCGAGTTCTTCCGTGTGTTCATGCGGTTTCTGCCGTACCTCGTGGTCTGGGTCTTGTTCGCCTTTATGTACAAGGTGATCCCCAACACCGCGGTCCGCTTTTCGTCGGCCGTCTTCGGCGCCCTGGTGGGCGGGACCCTCTGGCAGCTGGCGCTCTATCTCTACGCGAAGTTTCAGGTGGGCCTTTCCAACTACAACCTCATCTATTCGAGTTTTGCCTCGATCCCGTTTTTCATGTTCTGGCTCTTCGTCAGCTGGTTGATGGTGATCCTGGGCGCGGTCACCGCCTACGTCCACCAGAACTACCGCCGCTTTAGCATGGATGCGGCGGCCTCGCGGGTCAGTTTTTCCTTTTCCGAGCGGCTGGCGCTGCGGGTCTTTATGGCCATAAGCTCCAATTTCTTTGAAGGGAGACGGCCGATCTCCGTCGACGAGATCTCCGAGCTCCTGGATATCCCCGTTCACCTGGTTAATAACGTGATTTTCATCCTCAGGGAGGAGGAGTTCATTATAGCGGTGGGCGAAGACGAGGGGAGGTACCTCCCGGCCAGGGACCTCGGCAAGATCGGTCTGATCGATTTTCTCACCGGGTTGCGGGAACACGGGGAGAATCCGGACGAAGAAATATCGGAGCAGGAGAGGCCGTTTCTTGACGAGACGATCGAGCGCATTCTGCGGAGCGCGGTGTCCGACTATGGCTCGATCACGTTTGCCGGGCTGTGCAAGAAGCACGCTTCCGACTATATGAGAGGACCCGACAACAGTGTCCGGCCGGGACAAAAGGAAAATGACCGCAAAGCTCGGTGAGGCCTCCAAAGCCCGGGGAAAGCGGGGTAAGGCCGACGAGAGGCATCCTGCGTCCGAGAAGCCCGTGCCGGCCGGTGACGAAGTGATCCGCGTCTGTCTGGGCGAGTTCGGAATCGAACAGGCACGGGAGTTTCGCGCCCTCTGGGAGGCCACCTGGTCGCAGGATGCCCGATCACGCCCCACCAAGAAGTAGCACTGCTTCCTTGTCCCGGTTAGTCCCGGTCGCGCGAAAAGTCACAACAACGTCATCTTTCCCATTTTTTCCCTGGGGCCAAAAAAAACTGGACACGGGCCATCACGTGTGATATAAAAAGATGGGGCGTATCCCTGTAATAGTGACGGCGGATGCAAAAAGCCAGATATATCGTACTGGAAGGCCCCATTGGTGTGGGGAAGACTTCGCTTGCTTCCCGGCTGGCCGAGGAATTCGAGGCCAGGACGCTCTTTGAGAATGTCGAAGAGAACCCGTTCTTGAAGGAATTCTATCACGACCGGAAAAAGAACGCGTTTAAGGCACAGCTCTATTTTCTCCTCTCCCGATACCAGCAGCAGGTCGATCTTGTCCAGACTGATCTCTTTCAGAAGACGGCCGTCGGTGACTACCTGTTTGCCAAGGATCGGATATTTGCCTACCTCAACCTCGACCGCGACGAACTCCACCTCTACGAGGAGCTGTACCGAATCCTGAGCCCCCGCATCCCCAAGCCGGATCTCGTTATCTACCTTTCGGCGGATATCGAGACCCTTAAGAAGCGGATCCGGGGCAGGGCCAAGTCCTACGAGAGGAACCTGGACGCTTCGTACCTCTCGCGGGTGGTATCGGCCTACAACGATTTCTTTTTTCACTACGACGAGACGCCGCTTCTGGTAATCTCAACCACCAACATCGACTTCGTGACCAGAGACAGCGATTTTTTGCAGCTCGTCAAGGAGATAAAGGAATTCAAGACGGGAACCCAATACTTCGTACCGCTTGGATCCACTCCATGACCCGGAGCACGGGAGCCGAAACGGGTAAGGCAAATCGGCCTTGCCCCGCGATGCTTTCCGTGACGGGCGAGGGAGGGACTGGGACGGAAGAGAAGGATGGGCTCTACCGAGACGCTGGGAATACAATCGCCGCGGCCGCCAGGGCCGGAGCGGCCTTTCGACCGGAGTAGTTACGGGCTCCTTGCCGTGCGGACTCTCCCAGATGTCTCTCGTTAGATGCACTACCATCGTATCAACCCCCCGTGTCCGATCCACAGTCGGCGCGGGGGTTTTTGTTTTTGTGGGACTTCGCCCGACGTGCAACGGCACGGCCGATCGGGGGAGAGTCGTCATGCATGGGCTCACCGCACCCGGAAGAGCCGGGAGGCGCTTCGTTTTCGCGGTGTGCCGTTACGATAGGGCGAATCGCGAGTTTCTGTCCTAATGGATTGCCCGGTCAGATGTCTGTCCGCGGGCGTTTGTTGAGGTTTCCTCATTCCTCGTTTCGGGAGACAGGAAAAGCCAATGAGCCAGGAAAAGATTACGATCCTCGATCTCGGGCGGATGAAGGCCGAGCGGAGCAAGATCACCATGATCACCGCGTACGACTATCCGTTCGCCCGGGTCTTCTCGGACGCCGGTATCGACGTGATCCTCGTGGGAGACAGCGTGGCCAACGTCTACTCGGGATACGACTCGACGCTTCCGGTCACCATGGACGAAATGATCTATCACACCCGGGCGGTGGCGCGCGCCAATCCCCGGGCGCTCGTGGTCGGCGATATGCCGTTCATGAGCTATCACGTCTCCACCGAGGACGCCGTCCGGAACGCGGGGCGTTTCCTCAAGGAAGGCGGGGCGCAGACGGTGAAGCTCGAGGGGGGTGTCAACGTCAGGGAGAGGATCCGGGCCATCACCGATATGGACATCCCGGTCATGGGCCACATCGGCCTCACCCCCCAGTCGGTCCACCGGATGGGTGGCTTCAAGGTGCAGGGCAAGGACGACAAGAGCCGCAGGAAGCTCATCGAGGATGCCCAGGCCGTTGAGGAGGCCGGCGCGTTTGCGGTCGTGCTTGAGGCCATCCCTGTGGACCTTGCCAAAGACATCACCGGGATGCTGGGCATCCCCACGATCGGTATCGGTGCGGGCCCCGATTGCGACGGGCAGGTGCTGGTCATGCACGATATCCTGGGGCTCGCGTTCGGCAGGAGGCCCAGGTTCGTTAAGCAGTATGCGGACCTCAAAGAGGCGGCCGGTGCCGCCGTCGGGGAGTTCATCACCGAGGTAAGAGAGGGGCGCTTCCCAACGGCGGAATACACCTACGAGATCAAGTAAGGCAGCCCGCGCAACCGATTATTCATAGGGAGCGAACATGGAGATCATCGAGCGGATCAAGGACATGCAGGCATACTCCCAGGACCTGCGGGTAGAGGGCAAGGTCATCTCGTTTGTCCCCACGATGGGATATCTTCACGAGGGGCACCTGTCCCTCATGAGGGAGGGGAGAAAGAGGGCGGACGTGCTGGTAGTGTCGGTCTTCGTCAACCCCACCCAGTTCGGACCCGCGGAAGACCTGAGCAAGTATCCGCGGGACTTCGAGCGCGACAGGGCGATGATGGAAAAGGTCGGCGTGGATGTCGTTTTTGCCCCCACGGTGGAGGAGATGTATCCCGACGGATATCAGACCTACGTCGACGTCGACGAGGTGACCAGAAACCTCTGCGGGGCGACCCGGCCCGGGCATTTCAGGGGGGTGGCTACGGTCTGCGCGAAGCTCTTTCACTGTGTGCTGCCGCACATCGCGCTCTTCGGCCGGAAAGACTTCCAGCAGCTCAGGGTCATCGAGCGGATGGTCAAGGATATGAACATGGATGTGGGTATTATCGGGATGCCGATCGTGCGGGAGTCCGACGGTCTGGCAATGAGCTCCCGGAACGAATACCTCAACCCCAAGGAACGCAAGGCGGCGCTCTGCCTGGTCAAGGCGATAATGGCCTCCCGGGAGCTCTTCGAAAACGGCGAGCGGCGCGTGGGTGCCCTGGTGGATCGGGCTGTCGGCGTCATCATGAACGAGGAGGCGGCCCGTATCGACTATGTGAGGCTGGTCCATACGGAGACGCTCAACGATCTGGTCGGAGTGGTATGGGATAAGGCGCTGTTGGCGCTGGCGGTCTATATCGGCTCGACCCGGCTCATCGAAAACACGGTTTTAGGGGAGGAGTTCGAAAAATGTTAAGGTCAATCTGCAAATCGAAGATCCACCGCGCGACGGTGACCCATGCGGACATCGACTATGAGGGGAGCATCACCATCGACCGCACGCTGATGGACGCGGCCGACCTCGTCCCCTACGAGGAAGTCTGGATATACGACGTAACCAACGGGAACCGCCTGCAGACCTACGTCATCGAGGGCGAGGCCGATTCCGGTACGGTTGGGATCAACGGCGCGGCGGCAAAGCTGGTGAGCCGGGGGGACCTCGTCATCATCGCGGCCTTCGCCATGATGGAAGACGCCCGGGCCAAGAGCTACGTCCCCAAACATATCCTCGTCGACGAAAATAACCGCGTGGTCAAGGACCTCCTTCCCCGGTACGGGGAGCTCAAGAAGATGAGCGCGGTCAGGTAGGACGACCCTGATCCCGAGAGTGGGTTACTTACATGCCGCGCCAAAGGAAGTCCCGCCGTGCTTCGAGTCGAAGCACGGCTGCCGGCCCCGGAGGCGGGGCAGCGGCCATGCGTTCCCGCGGCGACCGGCGATGCGCTTATGTCCTGGCCGGTCGCGCCCGAAGCCGCGCGCATACCTCCCTCATGCATAAATCGTTTTAAATCCCTTTTATCTGTGATAAGATAGCGACCGCGTGTGTGTCGCGGGTGATTGAACGAATCCCGTTGTCTGATTTGCCCGTTTATAAAGATACGGGGGCTTACCATGAAACGAGCAGTAGTATCTGCCGTCATCGCATCGTCCATTCTTCTGGCTCTTCCCATCCTCGCCCAGGAGATGCCGGACACGACCAAGGCCAAGGAGGGCGAGATCCGGGGCAGTGTCGGGATCGGCATGGGCGCCACGGGGGGCACCTACCTGATCGTGTTTCCGATCAACATGCCCTGGATCGACACGGGCATCGATATCGCAGACGGTGACACCCTGACAATAGTCACTGCGCCTTCCGGAAACCACCCCCCGTGTGACGGCACGACGGGCTGCCCTCCCTATCGAGAGGCGGACTCGGTGATCGTCGACGGGGCGCTGAGCAAGGGACTCACGGCGGTGGTGGGCCGCATCGGCGCCGAAGGGAGGGCATTTTCGGTCGGGAAGAAGTACGAAGCGACGGTGTCCGGTCCCGGGCGCCTCTATATCGGCTATAACGACTGCCGGTCCTGCTGGGGCGACAATACGGGCGCGTTTGAGGTGACCATCGAGGTAAAAAAGTAATACGCTGAAAGTCCGATCCGGGACTCATACAGGAGTCCATCGGCTCAGCGTGGGTGCCGTACTCCGAACCGCTCGTCGAGGGCAGGTCCGGGGGGGCAACATCCGATCGATAAAGGGGGGCTCGCGCAACCGCGGGAGCCCCTCTTTTTTACAGAGAAACAGCCGGGAAGGGAAGAATACCGACAGTCCTATTTTAACCTGCCCACTACCAGGATGCAATGATCCTTTCCCTGGGCCTGGCACTGGGTCTCCTTTCCATGGACCTCCTTCAATACCGCCTCGGGACATCCCTTTTCCTTCAGGATCAGCTTGAAATATCCCTCCATGAACCCGGTCGTGTATTGGTCAAACGTCCGCGAGAGATCCAGTTTGAGGTGAGGATCGTCCTTCTGGATCTCCTTCAGTATGGCTATTGTCGTCTGGACGTTCACGCTATTTCTCAGATGCGCGGTCAGGCTCGGGTTCTCCAGATCGAGTGAAGATGATTCCCGATAGGCGGTGCCCCAGCCGAAGGCCGAGAAGCTTTGGAGGTGAAAATCGATCAGGGATTCGTCCCATTTCGCGTAACCGGCGGCTACCGTGCTCCTGGCCCACATCTGGCCGGTATAGATGCCGCCCCGGTAGAAAGCGAGCTCAACGCCCTTCTGTCCCATGGTGGTCGCCGCGAATGTGACCGCAGGACAGATGAGCAATTCTCTCGTCGTGAACACGGCGTCCAGACCAAGCACGTAGAGATGGCCGGACTCGCCTTCTTCCAGGCCGTACTTGAAAGCCGGCAGGGTCGCCTTGAACAGGTTGAGACCGTCTTCGTAGGCCTTTTTGAACTTGTCATCACTCATGTCGAATCCTCATTAAAGATGGATGGTGTTTGTTATCGTATATCTGTTTTTTCATTTCTTACCATATATGTTACATTTCTATATATAGACATGTATATTAGATAATTTCCATTCTATACTATATTGTTTCCCCTCTAAGTCAATAGGCTTGCCTTTCATCCGTGTCACTTTTTCGTCACTCTTCGAGGTTAAATTATGTCCCGATCATTTTGGGGAGAGGAAAAAGCCCGTTGACTCTTATGATGTGATGGATGGGGTATAATAGCGTTGTGGTGTTTTGCGCGAATGAATCGGGGCGGAACCCTGCCGGGCGTGTCACGGGGAGTGGTTATTCGAAGCGTGGCTCAGCACGCACGGATGCCCCGTAAATCGAGCCGCGGCCGGCTCGAGAAGGAAAGCGTCATAGAAATCCGGTCAGCGTCATGCCGCCCGGGGGAACACGCGAGATCCATCCGGCCGGCATCGCTTTTTGGCATGGACTTGAATGGAGGGAGCGATGAGTAACGAGAAATACGAACGCGGTTTAAGGAAGCTTGCCGAGATCGACGGCGAGGCGGGACAACGGGTCATCGAGAGCCTCAAGGATATCGCCCCGGATCTGGGCCGTTACGTAATCGAGTTCGCCTTCGGGGAGGTATTCAGCCGTCCGGGTCTCGACCTGAAGTCAAGAGAGATTGCCACGGTGGCGGCGCTCACCGCCCTCGGGACGGCCGCGCCCCAGCTGAAGGTGCACATCAGGGCCGCCCTCAACGTCGGTTGCACTCGCGAGGAGGTCATCGAAATCATTATCCAGATGGCCGTTTACGCCGGGTTCCCGGCGGCCCTGAACGGGATGTTTGCCGCCCAGGAAGTCTTTCGGGAGCTGGATAAGATCGACGGCGACAGGTAGGGTTTCGTCCGAACGGATGCCGAGCCGGACTTCCGGACCCGGTGCCGCAGGTTGCGGGTCTTTGCATCTCCATGCAGCCGGCAATGCCCTCTCCCCCTCGACACTATTTTATCGTGAGCATATAATTTGTAAAAAATAAGTATTGCACAAGCAGGAAAAAACAGGTATGAGAGTAGTATCTGGAGACGCATAAAGAGGGCAACCGATGCCCGCATTCTACCACGTCGACGGCTTCAAAGTTTACTCCCATCTTGACGTCGAGACGACCGAGAAATTCTTCGCCGAGATCAGGTCCCGGGGACTCTTGCCGTCGGCCGCCGACGCCAGGAAATACGCCTCTCTTCACCGCATGGTCTTTGACGGCTCCAATTGGAGCGTAGCCATCATGCACATGGATAAGACCATCTTTATCGACAAGATCGTTCGGGAGCGGTTCAATCCCCGAAAGGAATGAATGTTGCGCCGCCCTTCCCGGACGGGCATAATCGAATAGAGAAAAGGCCTCAATGGCCTCAACCGCATCTGCCGCGCCCCTTCCTTTGAAAGACCACATACTATAACCCCGCGGCAATCCCTCCCCCGCTCCCGGCATCTTAACGTGACTCCACACGCATAGACGGATTATCGCCTCGTGCCCCCGAAGTCGCGCAGTTCGCGCGAAGACCGGCACGTATAGCCGGCGCTTGCGGCCCCGTGCCGTCTGCAGATGTGAGGAAAATAGTAAAAAAAGTTTCTTGACATTTGATCGATTTTCGACAATATACATAATTAAGTGGCGGAACCGATGATAGACGTCGGTCGGGCAATGCCTCGGGCCGTTCACCCGGGAGCCCCTTTTCTAAAACGATACCCGGGTATTATACCCATAGAGTTGTGCTCTTTCCCTTGGCGCCGAATATTTCATCGTCATGGCACCTGATATGTAAATCCATCGAAAAGGTGCCTCAGGAGGATTGAGATGACGACGAGCAGTGCACTTACTCATCTGTCTTACCGGTCGTGCGTCGACGCAATCGAAGACGTACTGGGAGAGAACGGCAAGAATTCGGTCCTTCGATTCGCCGGGCTCGAGAATCTGATCAAAGCGCCCGTCGACTACGATCAGGAGGCACGGGTTCCGTATGAGTATATCTCGAAACTGTTTGTTGGTGTAAGGGACCTGTTAGGTGATCGGGGTTACGAAGCGGTTATGTATCGGGGAGGAACCTTTGCGGTAAAGAATATCGTGAAACATTCGGAGGCGCTCAGGAACCTCATCGCGATGGATTTCGATCCGGTAGAAAAGCTCAAGCTGGGATATCAGGCGTACGTCAGAAATGCCGGTTACGACCCCGAGAAGACACTGGAGTATCTTCCCGATGAAAAGCAGATCGTCAATCATCGGCCGGACTGTACCGAGTGCGATGAGCTGGTAAAACATATGGGAGATAAGAGGCGGCTCACGAAGCCGTCGTGCGCTTTTGTTCGGGGGGTCCTGAAGGGCGTCGGCGATTGTTTTGAGAAGGAGCTATCTGTCCAGGTGGTGGAGGAAAAGTGCCGTCTCGTCGGCGATGCCCAATGCCAGTACCGGATGACGTATGAATTGAAATAGGCGTGAAGGCTGTACCCGGATCTCTTATTTGTCTGTGTCGCCGATCGGTATCTCCGGGTCTTTGTGCCGTCTCAATGAGATTCGACGCATTTTTCCGTGCATGCCGGCCCAACGGAAACGTTGGGCCCGAGCGCATGCGCCGGTCGGGTGGATAAAAAAAGGCGGGTTATTCCCGCCTTATGTCGTCCTAAAGAAGGGGGGGGTTACCCCCCCCTATGCACCTGTCGATCGGACCGTCATTGACGGCCGAGAGTGTCTGCTGCCGCCGGGTTGACGACGGTCGTGGATGGATCACTTCACTCGGCTGCTCTCTCGATCCATCCACACGGCCATTTCTTTTTCAGCCCTCCGCTGCTCCCGTGATCTATGCGGCAAATCCGACGAACTTACTCTGACTCACGTCTTCGACGCATTGACTTGATCGACCGTTTCTTGGCCTCGGCTCTTTTGCGTTTCTTTTTGACGCTCGGCTTTTCATAGAAGCGGCGCTCCTTCATCTCCTTGAAAAAGCCGCTCTTAGCGAGCTTATTTTTCAGGATCTTGATCGCCTTTTCTATATCTCTGTCGAGAACCCTTACCTCCAACGACCGTCACCTCCCCTCTTCAGTATATGAACGACGTTATTAAATGAATGAAAAAAAGAACAAATTCTTTTCTATCATACCATTCGCGACAAATCAAGGATTTTTTGTAATATCGGTGGGAATTGATCGGTCGTGTCCGTGATCCGGGAGGAATAATCGGAATGTCGCTGCGCAGGGCGGAATATCACTGTGCGGGCCGCGTGGCGTGCGCGGCCACCAAGAGGGTCTCCTGGTTGTTTCCTTGACAGAAGTCTGTAAGTCTGGTATTTTATTTGGAAATAGATAATCGTGGTATCGCCGGAGAATGGAGATAGCCCGCAGGGGAGTCCACATGACCGGCTGATAGACCCGCCGATGCAAGAGACTTTTCTCGGCCGCGTTCTTCACCGACGGCGGAGAGATATCGTTTCCGGGTCCCAGGCGGGAGGCTTTTACGGTCTCTTTTCGGATGGCTTTATAAGATGACGTCCCCCCCCGAAAAAAAGGCGCCCCGAATTGTCCTTCACAGCTGCTGTGCGCCCTGCAGCATCTATCCGCTTGACCGTCTTCAGGCTGACGGCGCAGTCGTGACCGGCTTTTTCTACAATCCCAACGTTCATCCGTTTTGCGAGTTCGAAAGGAGGCTCCAGGCCGTTACCGACTACTTTGGGGCCGCCGGCCACGAGCTGGTCGTAGACGCGACGTACGATGTCACCGCGTTTATTGAGGCGGTCTTTCGCGCCGGGGTTCGGCGGTGCGAGACGTGCTGGCGTATGCGACTGCGGGCCGCCGCCGAAAAAGCGGGGGAAATCGGTGCGGACGCCGTGACTACCACCCTTCTCTATTCGATCTACCAGGATCACGATGCCGTTGCCGGCATCGGCCGGGAAGAGGCCCGGGACGCGGGCGTTGAGTTTTATTATGAGGATTTCCGCGCCGGCTGGTCCGACGGTCAGCGGCGCGCCCGGGCGTTTTCGATCTATCGTCAGAAGTACTGCGGCTGCATATTCAGCGAAGAAGAGCGATACAAGAAGAAGATTGCGGCCCTCATGGACCAGAAGCGGAGGGCGTGAGTATGAAAAAGAGCGGTTTTCCGAAGTTCGTGGCGGCTGTCCTCATGGCGGCGTTCCTTACCGCCGTCCCCTACGGTGCCATCCCTCAAACGGATGAGGGGCTTGTGGTCGGAACGGTTTTTAACGACACCGACGTTGTCCCGACCTCGAGGGGGCCGGTCGTGTTGGACATAGTTGTCGATCGGTACTTCATGGGAAGGGTGGAGCCGGGCAAGGGCCTGGACGTTGCGCTTGCCCCACGGCTGGACCCCTATGAGGTGCGCGCCTACGTCTTCAACTATGACGGGAGCTCATTTTTTGCGGTGGTGGACCTTCCCCTTACCTACACGGTCGTGGTGCCCATCAGCCATCGGGGTAGACTCTCGTCGTTCTGGATCGCCTTCGAGGGGATACGTTGACGGGTGTGCGGCATGGCCGGCTTTGATGAGATACGCCAGTTTGGATGGGTCCTGATCGCTATCGGGCTGGTGATAGTTCTGATGGGAGGGTTGCTGCTCCTCTCGGGGAAGGTCCCGTTTTTCGGAAGGCTTCCGGGAGACATCATGATCAAACGGGAACACTTCACGTTTTATTTTCCCGTCGTCAGCATGTTGATTATCAGCGCGATTATTTCGCTGATCCTTTTCTTGATCCGTAAATAGTATATCGGAGGGAATCATGCCGGAAAAAGGTGTGTTCTGGGAGGGGATATCCGAGGGGATGGCGCAGAAGCTCGAGAAGTTTATTGAGGATATTCCGCTTCTGGGGAGCTACCTTCATCGGGAAAACGCCCGGGAACGGGACAAAATCATTCGGGAGCACATCGCCCAGCGCATCGACCATCTCAAGGGTGCGATCATGAAGGTGATGGAGGCAATGACCGAAAAAAGAGTCCTCACGGGGCTGGACAAGCTCGACCGTCTGTCCCGCAGACTGGATAAGCTCCGGGATACGATCAAGTTTGCCTCTCACGGCTATTCGGGTGTCTTTGAGCGGGTCAGGATCCTCGATGCGGAGCTTGAACGGCTCATGGACTATGATCTTCAGATCCTCTCGAAGGTCGAAGAGATGGATAAGCGCCTCGCAAATATCCCCACCGACGAGGCAGAGGCAAGTAAGGAAATTGTCGCCCTCACGTCCTTTACCGATGATCTGGAACGGACTATAGAGGAGCGCATGTACGCCGTAACCAAAGGTGTCCAGGAACCCGCGCCGCCGGCGGACGGAGGGTCCGGGGGCTCCACGCCGGCTCTGTAAAGGAGGAAAAGACGCATGGCCGAGTATCTAGATATATTCGAATACTTTTTTGAAGATCCGGGTGAGATGGTACATCGAATCCCGGAGTCGGGCTCCGGGGAGACGAAGCTCGGCGCGCAGCTGGTCGTCCGCGAGAGCGAGGCGGCGGTCTTTTTCAGAGACGGAAAGGGACTGGATGTCTTCGGCCCCGGCAGGCATACTCTCACGACGATGAACCTTCCCCTCGTGACGAAGCTGCTTTCTCTTCCCTTCGGCGGCAAGAGCCCGTTTCGGTGTGAGGTGCTCTTCATTAACATGAAGGTCTTCACCGACATGAAGTGGGGAACGAGAAACCCGGTGGCGTTTCGCGACACGGAGTTCGGGCTGGTGCGGCTCAGGGCATACGGCAACTTTACGATGCGCATTACCCAGCCGCTGCTGTTTGTCAATACGATCGTCGCTACCAAGGGTGTATTTACCACCGAGGGGATCGCCGGATACCTTCGAGATGTCATTGTCTCGCGTCTCAATGACTTTCTCGGCGAGCACATGAAAAGCATCCTTGACCTCCCCCAGAACTACGACGAGCTGTCTGTGGTGGCCAAGGTCAGGCTCAAGGAAGACTTCGCGAAGTATGGGATGGAGCTGATTGACTTCTTCGTCAACGAGATCACTCCTCCCGAGGAGGTCCAGAAGGTTATTGACGAGCGGACGGGCATGGGCGTCGTGGGTGATATGAACAAGTTCCTGAAATTTGAGGCAGCCAAGGCCATCGGTAAGTTCGGAGAGGGGGCGGCCGCCGGTGGAGGCGCCGCGGGGACTGCGGCCGGAGGGGCCGCCGCCGGCGTCGGCACTATCTTCGGCGTGGGCCTGGGCGGGATGATCCCGGGTATGCTCTACCAGGCCGTTAAGGATGACTCGGACCCGGCAAAGCAGGGGTACGTACTCTGCCCGAAGTGTCATGCCCAGGTGCCGCTCAACGCCCGCTTCTGCACCAACTGCGGCACGCAGCTGGTAGTCATCAACAAGTGCACCAACTGCGGCAAAGACCTGCCGGCCGAGGCCAAGTTCTGTCCCGTGTGCGGAAAGACGGTGGGCGAGGAGACGAAGTGCCCCAAGTGCGGGGCGACGCTCCCCGGCGGGTCTAAGTTCTGCACGGAATGTGGCGAGAAGATCGGCGACGAGAAGCCCGCCGGCGAAAAGACCGGCGGCAAAAAGACCGGCAAGTAGGCGGCACGGGCAGCGCCCGGCGTTACTATCTTCAACGGCCGTTGAGGAAACAGATAGATGCCCCTGTGCACGACTCCTCGACGGCCGTTTTCCGATTCTCTATGATCGCCATGGGCCCGGAAGGCATGATATGGAGAAATAATGATCGTTCGTTGCTCCCAGTGCGGGGCAAAGATAAACCGGAAGGATGAAAACCGGTTTTTTAAGTGCCCCTTCTGCACGTCCTCTCTCGTCCTGGAGGGTGGGTGCTCGTTTGCCTGCTTGGTCATGGAGCACGAGCGGAACGACCTGTGGGCGAGAGCCGTCTTTCTCGAGCGCCTTAAGAAGTCGGGCTTCGGAAAGAACGTCGGGGCGGTCAGTGTCTCGTTTTCGTACGTCCCCTTTTGGGTCCTGCGCCGCCGCGACGGTACGGCGACCGCCCGTCCGGCCGCCGAAACCGGGGATATCGGTCTCTCGTCGATAAAGGTCCCCCCCGGTCGATTCGTCTTCTTCGAGGGAGACTCCCGCCCGGGGGCCTCCGTCGTCGCGCCGACGGTGTCCCTCGGGGCGGCCCGAGGCGATGAGAAGGAAGAATCCCTCGCCCGCGTCGACCTTGCCTATCTTCCGGTCTATTCCATGCGGTCAACCGGGCCGGCCGGCGAGCACAGGTCGCTGCTCGTGGCCGACTCGTCGCGGCTCTATTCGACAACCGTCTCGACGCACACGCGGGCCCCTTACCTCAGGCCGCTGTTATTCTTTACCGTCGCCGCCTGCCTCTTCGCCGCCGCGGGGCTCTGGGTCGACAACGTCTATTACAGGAGCGCCGCCATAGTGGCCGGAGGCATTATCCTCATACTCATCTCGCCGCTTGCGATCGGACGAATACGATAGGATATGCCGTGAAACTGAACCGAGCCGCCGATCGACCCGCACAGACTGTCTCCGAACAGGGAGTCGTTCAGGACCCCACCGTCAACCCCTTTACCATCGCGCTGAACTGCCCCTCGTGCGGAGGCGCTATCTCATTTGCCGAGGGGAGCACGAGGGTCGTCTGCGCGCATTGCCGGCTGGCGCACATGGTGGTGGGAAGAAGGGGAGAGTCGCGGTACTGGATTCCCGCCAGGCTCAAACGTGCGGAAGCGGCGCGACGCGTGGGATCGTTGCTCGAGAAGGCGCGGGACGGGAGGGCCGTCCATTTCGTCGACGCTCAGCTCGTCTACATTCCCTTTTTTCGGGTGAAGGTTACGGGTGGAGGATGGTACATCGGACGCGGCGAGGGGACGGCCTATACATGGACGGAGACGGGCAGCCAACAGTCGGTCGTGACTCCCCGACAGGTAAAAAGGAATATCGTTGAGGGATTCTTCCGGGACATCTCCTTTTTTGTGCCCGCACTTGACATCTCCGAACTCGGACTGATCGGGATATGGGCGAAATCGACGGCCCTGGAGCTCGCGCCCTTTGACTCCGACGCGATCTCCGACGGGATCGTCTATACGCCGCTTAAGGACTCCCAAACGGCGGCGGAAGAGGCGTGGGCAACACTGGTTGCCTCCGTCAAACCCGCTCAAATGACCCTCGACTATTTTGAAGCGGACAAGGTAACGGAAGAAATCTCAATGATTCATTATCCGGTGTGGATCGTCCGCTTCCTCCTCGACGGTGCTCCACGTCGAACGGTCGTGGACGGCCTGAGCGGGGATATTAAGAATATCGCCGTGCCCGCAAAGGTAAGGGTGGCCGCCGCCCCCGGGATTGTCACCTTGGCGGCCATCACCCTTCTTGCGACGACGCTCCCGATTCTCCTGGTCATCCCGTGCATCGCCGCGCTCTACTATATAATCTTTAATGGATGGAGCTGGTTCTGGGATACCATCGTGCGATTCTTCTTTTCCCCCTGGAGGGGCGAGGAGGAAATCATTGGGTAGGCAGCCTTCTATACAGCTGGTCCCGTTACGGTGCCCCCGATGCGGCTGGGACATCGGCATCGGGCCCGACGATCACGCCTTTCTGTGCCGGCGATGCCTGTCTCTCTGGGGACGGCAAGAGGCCGCGCTCGTTGAAAAGAGAGTGGAATGGATCCGATGTGATGACACGGAGTGCCGGTTCTTTCCGTTCTGGGTCTTTCGTATGAAGGCCGACAGCCCGCAGGGCCCGATCGACGACTTCCATTCCTATTGCCGGTATATCGCGTTTCTCGAGACCGTCGGAGCCCGGCAGAACCGCCCGCTCTCCCTCTATGTCCTGGCGGTATCGCTGACCGTAGAGCGCCATCGCCTTTCGGTCTCACGGGAATTTACCTATTCGCAGCCGATACTGGCCCCGTCCGCGCCGACACGGGGACTCGTTTGGGGACCGTCCTTGGATGAACGGGCCGCTGCCGCCTACGCCCGCGTTATCTTTATCTCCACCCTCGCCGGGGAGTGGAAGGGGTCGCGCGACTTCGTCGCCGGCCTTACGCTCAAACTCGAGTCGCCGCATATTGTCTATATCCCCTTTCGTGAGGGCCCCGGCGATTATCGGGACCCTCACGATATCGCCACCATTCCCCGGAAACTCCTTCTTCACGAGCCTCAGCATCTCCAGGTATAGCAAAGTCATGGAAAAGGCTTGTAACAAGCAAGGTTTTTATATATAATAACGCGATGATGCAGCGAACGATACGGAATACGGCTTCAATCGAGGGGGTCGGAATTCATTCGGGAAGCCCCGTACGCATGATGCTCATGCCGGCCGGGCCCGACGAAGGGGTTGGATTTGTTCGGGAGGACGTCAACGGCCGGCTGCGGGTCCCCGCCCATTTTTCCCGGGTAAGAAATACCCAGCTCGCAACAACACTCACCGAAAACGACGTGAGCGTCTCAACCGTGGAACATCTGACGGCGTCTCTGTTCGCTCTCGGAGTGGACAACGTCACGGTCAGCCTTTCGGGACCGGAAGTGCCGATTCTTGATGGGAGCGCCGAGCCGTTCGTTTCGCTTATCCGCTCGGCCGGGATCGCCGAGGGGAGTGGACAGAGAAAGGGGGCGCGGATCATCCGGTCGGTTGCGGCCGTCTCGGGGGACAGCCGGGCCGAGCTGAAACCGGGGCACGACCTCCTTCATCTCGACTATACCATCGTCTATGAAAACCCCCATATCGGCACGCAACGCTTCTCGTTTGAGCTGACGCCGGACGCCTTTGCCCGGGAGGTCGCCCCGGCCCGCACCTTCGGCCTCCTCAAGGACGTCGACGCGATGTACGCGCAGGGGCTTGCCCTGGGGGGGAGCCTCGAAAACGCCGTGATCGTCGGCGACTCCGGCGTCGTGAACCCGGGAGGGCTGCGATTCGACGACGAGTGCGTGCGCCACAAGTGCCTGGACGCCGTCGGGGATCTCTCGCTTTTCGGTATGCCGATCCTCGGCGCTTTCATTGCGTATAAGTCCGGCCACCGCCTCAACCACCTTCTTGTACAGGAGCTGGTCAGGCAACAGGCCTTTGAGATCGTACCGTTATGAAGACCCGTTTTGTCATACTCATCATGCTCCTCTGTTTCGTGAGCGCGTCGTGGGCCGTCGGGCAGAACGTGTCCATCAACAATGTCGTCATCACGAAATACCAGAACAACCTCTACGTCTATTTTTCCCTGGAAGGACCGTTCTCTCCCGAAATGGAGGAGGCGATCAAGAGCGGAATGGAGACGACCTTTACGTATTACGTCGTCCTCAAGAAACACCGCGGCGGTATCCTCTCCGATCCCGAGATCATCGAACGCACGATACGGCACACGGTTAAATACGATGCCCTTCTTCAGGAGTATACCGTCACGCGTGATGAAGAAGGGGCAAAGCCCTTCGTCACCAAGGATTTCGATGCGGCAAAGCGGATCATGTCCCAGGTGAGATTCTATCCTCTGGTGACCCTTACGATGCTCCGGGTAGGTGCGACGTACCGCATTGAGATCAAGGGAGAGCTGGATAAGGCCGATATACCCAACTCGCTCAGGTATATCCTCTTTTTCTCAAATATCTGGAATTTCTCGACTCCCTGGTATGTCCAGGAGTTTTCCTATTAACCGATCGACTGCGGCATGAAACGTAGATTATTCAAGAAGAGAGAAGATGACCTGACCTCGGAGGAGATCAGGAGGAGAAGAGAGCGGATCATCATTGTCATTTCCGTTGTTGCGATCGTCTGCCTGACCGTCTTCGGCACCTACATAACCAACCGGGACCTCGATATCGGCGTCAATGAGAATTTCATTCTGATTGCCCTCATTGACATAAACATCATCCTCTTGATCCTCGTCATCTTTCTCGTCCTCAGAAATCTCGTCAAGCTCGTATATGAGCGGAAACGGAAGGTCGAAGCCGCAAAGCTTCGAACGAAACTGGTTCTCTCTTTTGCCGGGCTCACCCTTTTTCCCACGGTCGTCATGTTCATCTCGGCGATGCTCTTCTTTTCCACGAGCATGGACCTCTTTTTCAACGTTCAGGTTGAAAACTCCCTGGAAGGCGCCATGGATATCGCCCAAACCTACTATGCGGCGGCGACCGACACCGTCCTGGCCGACGCCAGGGAAATCGGGGGCGAGGCGTCGGCGGCGGACATGCTCACCGAAGAGGAACGGCCCCGGCTGGAGAAATTTATCGAGGCCCAGCGCCTGACGCGGGGGGTTGACCTCATCAAGATATTCTCGCCCAAGATGGAGGAGCTGGCCTCCTCGGCGAGCAGCGATATACCCGACATGTCTCTGATTCGACTGAAGGCCGATCTGTTTACCGAGGCGCTCGCAGGCAAACCCGTTTCCACCATACAGACCACCGGATACGGCGACGTGGTCTGGGCCCTCTTCCCGGTCATGAACCAGGACGAGATTGCGTGCCTCGTGATGACCGCAAACTTCGTCCCCAAGTCGCTCCTATCCCGAATGCTGGCCATCGGCGACTTTCTGGAGGGCTATAAGAAGAACAAGCTCCTCAAGGAGCCGATCGTCCTTTCCTATCTGATTACGCTGGCCATCATCGCGCTGCTTCTGGTCTTTACCGCCACCTGGCTCGGCTTCTATCTGGCCAAGGGCATCACCGTACCGATTTCCATGCTGGCGGAGGGGACCAAGAAAGTCGCCGACGGCAACCTGGACGTCTACGTGGACGTCACCACGAACGACGAGGTGGGCGTCCTGGTTGATTCGTTCAACAAGATGACCCAGGACCTGAAGATGCAGTCCAGAAGGCTCGAACGGGCCTATAACGAGCTTTCCCTCAGCAGCCTCGAGATCGAGGCCCGCCGGCGCTACATGGAGATCGTCCTGAAGAACGTGGCGGCCGGCGTCATTTCCGTCGATAAGGACGGAATCATCACGACCATCAATAAATCGGCCGAGCGGATGCTCGCCATCAAGACGGCCAAGGTCATCGAACATCCCTTCGAGGAAGTGCTCAGGGAGAAGCACTATTCCATCGTCAGGGGGATCGTCGAGGACCTCATGGCCTCCAAAGAGGGGTTCATCCAGCGCCAGGTGGAGATCCCGCTGGAGGACAGGACGCTGATCCTCATGGCGAATTTCAACTATCTCGTGGATGAGGAGGGGAACTACCTGGGGATGGTCGCGGTGTTTGACGATATCACCGAAATCATGAGGGCGCAGAAGATGGCCGCCTGGCGTGAGGTCGCCCGGCGCATCGCCCACGAGATCAAGAACCCGCTCACCCCCATCAAGCTCTCCGCCCAGAGGATCAGGAAGAAATACCTGGATCGGCTTGGCGACGACGCCGAGGTCATGGATGAATGCACCAGGACCATCATCACCCAGGTCGAGGAGATGAAGGCCCTCGTCGACGCCTTCTCCCAATTCGCCCGGATGCCGGCGACGCGTCTTCGGCCCAATGACCTTAACGACATCGTAAACGAGACCCTGGCCCTTTACCGAGAGACCCACAAGAACATCACGTACGGGTTTGTGGAGGACCGGACGCTTCCCGTAATGAACCTGGACCGGGAGCAGATAAAGCGGGTCCTGATCAACCTGCTTGAAAACGCCGTGGAGGCGATCGATGACGGCGGGTCCGTCGAGATCAAGACCTCCTTCCTGGAGGATCAGAAGAAGGCGCGTCTGGTCATTGCCGATACGGGCCGGGGGGTGACGCCCGAGGTCAAAGACAGGATATTTGAGCCCTACTATTCCACCAAGAAGAGCGGGACGGGATTGGGGCTGACCATTGTCACCACGATCATATCCGACCACCACGGCGATATACGGGTCTTCAATAACGACCCGGTTGGAACGAAATTTGTTATCGATCTTCCGATAGGGACTCAATGAAAAAACGAATCCTGATCGTTGACGACGAAGAGAGCATCCGCAAATCGCTCGTCGGGGCGCTTACCGACGAAGGGTACGAGGTCTTTGACGCCGAGGACGGAAAGAAAGCCCTGGAGCTTGCCGAGACGACGAGACCGCACCTGATACTCCTGGATATCTGGATGCCCCAGATGGACGGCATGGAGGTGCTCCGCAGGCTCAATAAGGATTTCCCCGAGGCGGCGGTGATCATGATATCCGGCCACGGGACTATCGAGACGGCCGTCAAAGCGGCCAAGCTCGGCGCCTATGACTTCGTCGAGAAGCCCCTCTCTCTGGAAAAGATCATCATAACGATCGACCACGCCCTCAGGGAAAAGAGCCTCGAGAGCGAGGTAAGCCTCTACCGGGCCCGTTTTGACGTGAGCACGACGATCGTCGGCGAGACCCCGCCGATCACGAAACTCAAGGAGGAGATCAAGATGGCAGCCCCCACCGGCAGCTATGTATTGATCTCCGGAGAAAACGGCACGGGAAAGGAGCTCGTGGCCCGGGCGCTCTTTGCCATGAGCAAGCGAAGCGATGCCCCGTTCGTGGAGGTAAACTGCGCGGCCATTCCCGAAGAGCTGATAGAGAGTGAGCTTTTCGGGTACGAGAAAGGCGCTTTTACCGGTGCGGACGCCAAAAAACTCGGGAAGTTCGATCTGGCCGACGGCGGCACGATATTCCTCGACGAGATCGGCGACATGAGCCTCAAGACGCAGGCCAAGATCCTGAGGATACTGCAGGAGGGCTCGTTTGACCGGGTGGGGGGCACAAAGACCATCACGGTTGACGTGCGCGTGATCGCCGCGACCAACCAGAACCTCACGAGGAAGATCGAAGAGGGCACGTTCCGTGAGGACCTCTATTTCCGCCTGAACGTACTTCCGCTGGTCGTGCCGTCGCTCCGTGAGCGGACCGGCGACATTCCGCTTCTGGTGGAACACTTCATCAACGAGTTTTCAAAGGGTGAGATTCGCCGAAAGAAGACAATCGATCCGCGCGCAGTCGAGATGCTCAAGGAATATTTCTGGCCCGGAAACGTCCGGGAGCTCAAGAATCTTGTCGAGCGGCTCACCATCATGACCAGAGACAGCGTCATCACTCCGGAAGACATACCCGACTATATCAGGGGGAAGGTTAAGGAGGGGGGCGACGAACCGCTTTTTGCCTATGACGATCTCAAGCAGGCGCGGGATCAATTCGAGCGGATCTTTATCGAGAGGAAGCTCAAAGAAAACGACTTCAACATCACTGCCACGGCAAAGATCCTCAACATGGAGCGAAGCCATCTCCACAAGAAGATCCGGAGCTACAAAATAGACCAGGGTAAGTAGCTCGGCGTCGACGATTCACCGAGCCCCGGTATCCGTCCCCTTTCCTTGTCTATCCTACCACCGTTTTCGACTTGTTTTCCGATCCCGGTTTCTTTCCTGTTCGTGACGGACGGGCGCCTGGGCCTCTTCGCCCAGCTCGGACTCCTCGGCCACCCTGAAGGGGATCTTCTGGCCGATGAGGTGCTCGATCGGCTCCAGATTGTAAGCGTCGTCCTCCGACGAGAGCGAGATCGCCACGCCGCTTCTGCCGGCCCGGGCCGTCCTGCCGATCCGGTGCACGTAATCTTCCGGGTTTTGAGGGAGGTCGTAGAGTATGACGCAGTCGACGTCCTCGATGTGAAGGCCGCGCGAAGCAACGTCGGTGCCGATAAGGACGCGGATCTCCCCCTTCATGAACCGCTCGAGGATCTTGAGGCGCTTGCGCTGGGGTATGTCGCCGGAAAGGGCCTGGGCGGAGATCCCGTTTCGGGTAAGCCTCTCCTTGATCATCATCACGCCGCTCTTGGTGTTGGAGAATACCAGGATCTTGTTGCTGTCGATCCTGCCGACAAGCCCCGAGCAGCAGCCGGAACTTCTCGCGCTTCGACACATGGTAGAGCTGCTGGGTGACCTCGTCAACGGTGATGCTCTCCGGCGTGGCGGATACCTCCACGGGTATCTTCATGAAGTGGTACGTGGCCTCGACGACGGAAAAGGTGATGGTTGCCGAAAAGAGGAGGGTCTGGCGGTCCGTAAACGAGGGGAGCTTCTTGAGGACGAAGCGCAGGTCTTTGATGAAGCCCATGTCGAGGAGACGGTCGGCCTCGTCGATCACGATGATCTCAATCCCGCCTGTCTTCAGGATCCCCTGCTTCATGTAGTCGATAAGGCGGCCCGGGGTCCCGACGACGATGTCGACGCCCTTCCTGAGGATATCGGCCTGCTCGCGGTAGTCGACCCCTCCGTAGACGGCGACAAAGCTGAGGCCCGTGTGGGCACCGAGATCGTGGGCCTCCCGCTCGATCTGGACGGCCAGCTCCCGCGTTGGGGCGATGACCAGGGCCCGGGGCTGCACGCTTCCGGGCCTCGGGTTCTTGAGGAAGTGGTCAAAGATGGTGATGAGAAAGGCGGCGGTCTTGCCGGTGCCTGTCTGGGCCTGGCCGATGAGGTCATAGCCGGCCAGCGTATAGGGCAGCGCCATTCTCTGGATCTCGGAGGGAGTGACAAACCCCAGGTCCCGGATACCGGCAAGGACCCGCTCGTCGAGATTCATGTCGTCAAAGGAATCTATCGGCGGAATATCTTGGGAGGGTGGGGTGTCGTAGTCAGGAGTCGTTTTTGTTTTGGGCATGCGATCCGTATGATTAAGTGTTCAGTTCTGTGATTGAAGAGCCTGCCTTGAGCCGGCCTGCGTATTTCAAATTCTTAAATTCTTAATTTTGTAATATATCACGTTTTTTTTCATAAATCAACGATGTTTTCGCTCGCACCGCAAGAAAACGGAATATGGAGGGGCCTTATCGCAGCTTCTCCGGGCCTGCTTCCCGGCAGTCTCTTTCGGCCCTCTTACATCATTTGCTTTCTCGCAGCGTGAGCCGTTTGGTCTTCCGGGAATAATATCCTTGCCACTATACCCATTTCTGATTATAATCAGCTAAGGAGACGTTCGTGGATATCTTCGACCACACCGACAAGAAGCGCCGGGAAAAGCGAGCGCCGCTGGCCGACCGGATGCGGCCCAGGTCTCTCGACGAATTCGTGGGACAGTCCGAGATCCTCGCGTCCGGCAAGCTCCTGCGCGTCTCGATCGAGCGCGACGAGATCGTCTCGATGATCTTCTGGGGGCCGCCGGGCTCGGGCAAGACGACACTCGCCCGCGTCATCGCCGAGCACTCCAAGTCCACCTTCGTCTCTTTTTCGGCCGTTACCTCCGGGATCAAGGAAGTCAGGGAGGTCATCGAACAGGCCGGCAACGACCTGAAATATTACGGCAAAAGGACGATCCTCTTCATCGACGAGATTCACCGCTTCAACAAGGCCCAACAGGACGTGTTTTTGCCGTACGTCGAGGACGGCACCATCGTGCTCATCGGCGCCACCACCGAAAACCCCTCGTTTGAGGTCAATTCGGCGCTGCTGTCCCGCACAAGGGTCTACGTCTTCGGCCAGCTTACCGAAGAGGACCTTGCCGTCATCGTCCGCCGGGCCGTGACCGACCCGGACCGCGGCCTGGGGGGGCTCCCGCTCATCGTGGATGACGACGCGCTGGGGCATCTGGCGTCCCAGTCCCACGGGGACGCCCGGATCGCGCTGTCGGGCCTCGAGATCGCCGTGGCCAATACCGCTGCCGCCCCGGACGGGACGATCCACGTGACGCTTGCCGTCGCCGAGGAGGCGATGCAGCGGCGCGCCCTCATGTACGACAAAGGCGGCGAAGAGCACTACAACATTATCTCGGCCCTCCATAAATCGGTCCGGGACTCGGACCCGGACGCGGCCCTCTACTGGCTGTCCCGCATGGTCGAGGGGGGGGAGGACCCGCTCTATATCGCCCGGCGGCTCATCCGTATGGCGATCGAGGACATCGGGCTGGCGGATCCCCATGCCCTTTCGGTGACTGTGGCCGCCAAAGACGCCTACCACTTCATGGGGTACCCCGAGGGGGAGCTGGCGCTGGCCGAAGCGGCGGTCTATCTGGCCTGCGCGCCCAAGAGCAACGCCGTCTATACGGCGTTCACGGAGGCGGCAAAAGACGTCAAAAAATACGGGGCCCTGCCGGCGCCGTTGGTCATCCGAAACGCCCCCACACGGCTCATGAAAGAGATCGGATATGGAAAGGGTTATAAATACGCCCATAGCTACGCGAACGCGAAGGTAGATCAGGAGCATCTTCCCACAAAGCTTGCCGGGAGGATCTACTACCATCCCACAGACCGGGGATTCGAGGATGAAATCAAGCGGAGGCTCTCGGCGCAGAGAGCCAAACACGAAAGAAAGCTGAAAGTAAAAGATACACCATAATATTCTGAGGAGTTCATGATGCAGGTGAGAAGATATCTCGGTGTGCTGATAGCCGTCCTCTTTCTATTCTTCTTTGCCGTCGGCGCCCTTGCCGCGCCCCTGACGTCGCAGGATAAGGAGCAGCTCAAGTGGCTGTTCGGCATGCTGGAGACGTCCGTAAACCAGGGGGACGCCCAGGGGATCATCAACCTCTTTTCGCCCAACATGCCTCAGGACCGGCGGAAACTCCTGACTGACGACATATATGCGAGGGTTGCGGGCGGCGGGATCAGGCTCTCCTTCTATCCTAATCTCTCCGATGAAAGCATCAAGGAGATTCAGCCGGGCACCCTCTATGAGGTGAGCGGAACGTTTTCCGCTGAGGGGCCGCAATGGAACGTCTCGGGGCTTTCGGCTACCTTCACCGTCGAGCGGGTGGGCTACTATTTCTATATCTATGATACGAACCTCTTAGAAAAGATGAGCCCGGCGTCGGTGTTCAAGACGGTGGGAGTGGTCTTTATCATCATCGCGGCCATCTTTCTTTTGGGCCTCATCGGGTTGATCATTATCATCGTTCTGATAGTCAGGAGCCAGAAAAAAAAGAAGGCGGTCGTAGGTACCGGAGACGGACCGGGTGCGGTGTAGACACCGCGTAACATCCCTGCATTTGCCGGCACCCCGACACGCGGAAAGCTGCGCACAGATCATGCTGTTTGGCGCCTTCTGATGCCACGAGGGCTCGGGGACGGGCCCGGCGTTCTGTCGTGTGGGGGTAGGGCCGAGGCGACATATGTCTCCTCGATCCACTCAAAGGATCGCGGCTCTGCGCCTTTGGGCCCGAGACGGGGACACGAACCGGGGATATCCGAAAAAATTAAAATAACAGTATGCTCATCTTTTTGAGCGCAGCTACATGATCGAGATCGAATACCTCATTGACGTTCCCTATTACCTGCCGGTCGTGACCTCCTGGGTGTTCCGCGAGTGGTGCAGGCAGGACGGGAGCCCGGAGCTGGTCGTGTCCCGATACAAGCAGCGGCTCTCGAGGGGCCGTATCCCCCTGACGCTCGTGGCGCTTAAGGACGGAACGGCGGTCGGGGTTATCTCGCTGAAGCTCGACGAACTCCCCACCAGGCCCGACCTCTTCCCGTGGCTCGGCTCGCTGTACGTCGTCCCCGAGCATCGGGGCGGAGGGATCGGGAAGCTTCTCGTCAGGCGGGCGGAGTTCATCGCGCAGGAGGTGGGTGTCGGCACGCTCTTCGTCTTTACCGATTCTCTGGGGGACCTCTGCGAAAAGGAAGGGTGGTTCTATATTGGAGACGAGCCGTACAGGAACGAAAAGAATGTCTCCATATACGGGAAAAATATCACCTCCGTGTGATTCCATATGACGCGATGCCGTTTCCCGGCCGGATACCGCACACCGTGCAAGGCAACCGCACCCGACGCACGGCCTCCGGTCCCCTCCGAAAGGATCTCCCCGGGTCTTCGACGGGTTTTCGCCCGATAAACCATCGGTTACGCGAGTCTCGTTTTCTATGCTGCGCGTGATCGGCTTGACTTGGCCGGCCGGGGTGCACGGGAAGACCAGGGAGCCCGCAAGGGCGACTGCATAGTCAAGACACACCTTGTACCCTTCTGAGACTTCCGCGCCAAAAAAACGGACGTGACCACAAAAGGGTTGCTATCTGGCGCCATATCGCTATAATATCTCGCGTGAAGCGATGAGTCCGGCAGCTCACCGGAGACCGACGGGAAAAGACCCGATTCACCATAAAGGGGAGAGATATCCAGGGCAACGTACTGCATATGATCTTTGGCATCATGGGGGGACTAGGTCTCTTCTTCTTTGGCATTCGCACCATGGGAGACGGCCTCCAGAAATACGCCGGAGATCGCCTCAGGAATTTCCTCAAGAGCATCACAAAAAACCGCTTCGTCGCAATGCTTACGGGGCTGGTGGTCACGGCGATTATACAATCGAGCAGCGCCACAACCGTCATGACGGTGAGCCTCGTCAACGCCGGTCTCATTAACCTGGTCCAGGCCATCGGGGTGGTCTTCGGCGCTAACATCGGCACCACGATGACCGCCCAGCTCATCGCCTTTCGCGTTCAGGACTACGCCTTACCAATCCTGGGCATCGGGGTCATCCTCTACCTTTTCTTCAAGAAAGAAAAAATCATCTATTTCGGTCAGATCCTCATGGGCTTCGGGATGCTCTTCTTCGGGCTTCTCATCATGTCGGACGCCTTTATCTTCCTCAAGGAGTCCCAGAAAGTCCTGGATCTCTTCATGAGCCTCGACGGCTTCCCGCTGATCGCCGTTTTCATCGGTACCGTCTTCACCATGATTATGCAGAGCTCCTCGGTTACCGTCGGCATTACCATGGCCCTGGCTACGACCGGCCTGATCTCTTTTCCGACGAGTGTCGCCCTTATCCTCGGCGACAACATCGGCACCACCATAACCGCCCAGCTTGCCTCTATCGGGACCAATATCAGCGCCCGCAGGACCGCCTGGGCCCACACGATGTTTAACGTCATCGGTGTCTGCTACATCTTTCCCCTCCTGCCCTATTACGTGAAACTCATCAACATGATCACTCCGGGAGACGTAGGATTTATTATTTCCACGTCCGCGGAGGCCGCGCGGTTCAACATGAACATCGGGGACGCCCCCTACGTTGCCCGGCACATCGCGAACGCCCATACCCTGTTCAACGTCATTAACGTGATTCTCTTCCTGCCGATGATCGGCGGACTCGCCAAAGTCGTAACCTGGATCGTGCCGGGAAAGGTGGAGACGGAGGACGAATTTCACCTCGTCTACCTCAAGGGGCAGATCATCTCGCCGGTCATCGCGGTGGAAGAGGCGCGAAACGAGGCTGTCCGCATGGCGCGGTCCACGCTGGAGATGCTCGACGAGGATATGCGGGCGCTCTTAAACGATGACGTCAAGAAGCTTGACAACGTCAGGAGGCTCGAGGGACGGGTCGACGTGCTGCAGAAAGAGATCACGGCCTATTGTGTGAACATCTCGCAGGAGTCGATCACTCCGGAGGTATCCAAGAACATCACCTCGCTGATCAACATGGTCAACAACATCGAGCGGATCGGCGACCACTGCGACAACCTGAGCGAGCTCATCGAAAGAAAGAAGGTCGAAAAACACTCATTTTCCGATGAAGCGCTCGACGGCATACGGGACATTTACCATGACACACGCCACTTCCTTGAGTTCGTTATTCAGGGCATGGTAAAGCAGGATACCGGCATCAAGCCCGAGGCCGATCGGTTCGAAAAGCGCATCAACTACCTGGAGGATACGTTGCGGCGGGCCCATATCGACCGTCTGAACGCGGGCACCTGCAGCGTTGAATCCGGCCTCGTCTTTATCGACATGCTGACGAATTTCGAGAAGATCGGGGATCACGTCTTCAATGTGGCCGAGGCCGTCGTCGGGATCAAATAGCCGGCGTCCGAACACGATCGCCGATGCCATCGATCGAGCCCGCCCCACCGGGGAGGGGTTCGGAACGGGAGCATTCCGGGTCCCTGACGGGCTGACGGCCGTCAGGGTGAGACATCCATTATAGTGCGCAATCAGGATTCCCGTGGTGAAAAAGATCCTCGTTCTTTTCATCGTGATACTTGCCGCGGCGCTGGCCGCCATTCCTTTCTTCATGCCGGGCGACGAGCTTCTCGGGGCCGGCGCCACATTTCCCCACCCCCTCTACAGCGGGATGTTCGATGCGTACTACCGGCTCACCGGCGTAAAGATCAACTACGAGGGGATCGGCTCGGGCGGGGGGATCCAGCAGCTCCTCAAGAAGTCCATCGATTTCGGCGGGACGGAGATACCGATCGGGGACGGAAGCGCCGGGCGTATCGTTCACATCCCGATCGCCGTGGGCGGAGTCGCCGTCACCTATAACCTGCCCGAGCGGCCGCCCATGAGATTTTCCCGCAGCCTCCTGGCGGATATCTTTCTCGGCCGGGTGACCGCATGGAACGATCCGGCCGTGGCCCGCGACAACCCGGGAATAAGGCTTCCCGATCTTCCCATTATCGTGGTCTATCGGTCCGATGGGAGCGGCACCAACGCCCTTTTCACCACCTACCTGTCTCTGGCGGACCCCGGCTTCAGCAAAAAGGTGGGGGCGGGGCTTTCGGTCACGTGGCCGGTGGGCGTCGGGGCCAAGGGGAATGGAGGGGTTGCCGGACTGATCAAAAACATAACCGGGAGCATCGGCTACCTGGAGCTCGCCTACGCGTTGACCGCCGATCTGCCGAAGGCCGCCGTCGAAAACAAATCGGGCGAATTCGTCACGCCGAGCCTCGCCTCGACGGGGGTATGCGCCGACGTGGATATTCCCGATGACACGCGGATCCTGCTGGTGGATACAAAGGAGCCGGGAGGATACCCGATATCCGGGCTCACCTGGCTTATCCTTTTTAAAAATCTCGATGAGCGGGGAATGTCCAGCGAAAAGGCCCGCGCGCTGGTCGATCTTCTCTGGTGGATGACTCACGACGGGCAGAACTACTGCAAGCCCCTCGAATACGCGCCGCTTCCCGCCGACGTGGTCAAGAAGGCCGAGCGTATTATCGAATCGGTTACCTATGAGGGGCTGCCCGTGGGGCGATGAGACGCGGAGTCTCTCCAGGTTACGGCAGTACGGGTATCTACGTTTAAAAGAAAACGGCCCCTTCATCCGAAGGGGCCGTTTCTTGTATTCTGGCGGGAGCGACGAGGCTCGAACTCGCGACCTCCGGCGTGACAGGCCGGCGTTCTAACCAAACTGAACTACGCCCCCGATTCGTTTTCTTTCCGGTCTGACTCTCAAGGCCCTGAAGGTACGGGAAAGCGCGCCGCCGACTCTCTCCCCCCCGCCTCCCTTTCTTCCACCCGATCACGCACGCAGTATTTGGTAGGCGGAACAGGGTTTGAACCTGTGACCCCCGGCTTGTAAGGCCGGTGCTCTCCCAACTGAGCTACCCGCCCCTGGGTCCTGCCGTAAGAACTATAATAATCTCACGAGGTCACGCGGTTGTCAAGAAAAAATAGGATGGCCGACCAAAAAGCGCGCTACACCGCCGGGCCCTGATGAGGGCAACGGGATAAGGAAAGGGCCGTTGTTCAGTGACGAGCCCCGCGCCGGATCGTCGACCCGGGGCCCGGAGACAGGGGAAGATAAACGAACGGGGCATCGCCCGTGTGGGGATGCCCCGAATTGAACGGGGACGATGAAGCCCCCGGATAGGTCTTTGACTTGTCAGTGGGCAGCGACGCGCTCTTCCCGGGAGGGCTCGACGTCCTTGACGAACTCCCGCTCCTTTTCTTCTTTGTTCTTCCTGAAGAACTCGTCCGGGTCGTCCAGAACGAGGGCCTTTCTCAATACCTCATCCATATGGTCGGCGAAGATGATCCTGAGCGATTTTTTGATTCGGTCGGGCACGTCTTCGAGGTCCTTCTGGTTTTCGGCGGGTATGATGACCTGTTTGATGCCGCCCCGGTTTGCCGCAAGGAGCTTTTCCTTGAGGCCGCCGATGGGAAGCACCCGCCCTCTGAGGGTAATCTCGCCGGTCATGGCCAAGTCGCGCCTGACCTTTATCTTGGTGAGGGCCGAGGCGATGGCGGTGGCCATCGTGATCCCTGCCGACGGACCGTCTTTGGGGATGGCGCCCTCGGGGACGTGGATGTGCAGGTCGATGTTCTGGTAAAAGTCACGCTCCAGGCCAAGCTCGTCGGCGCGGCTGCGCACGTAGCTCATGGCCGCCTGCGCACTCTCCTGCATGACCTCGCCGAGTTTTCCGGTGATGGTAAGCTTTCCCTTTCCCGGAACCACGCTCACCTCGATGGTGAGGAGCTCACCGCCGACCTCGGTCCAGGCCATACCGGTGGCAATGCCGACCGTATCCTCTTCCTCGAGCTTGCCGTAGCGAAATCTCGGGACACCGAGGTATTTTCTGACCTTGTTCGGGGTGATGTCAATCGTGTATTCCGGCCCGTACTTGACGACTTCCTTGGCGACCTTGCGGCAGATGGATCCGATCTCGCGCTCCAGGTTACGCACGCCTGACTCGCGGGTATAGTTCCTGATAACCGCCAGCATCGCCTTATCGGAAAACGAGATGCTGTTTTCCTTCAACCCGTTTTCAGCCGCCTGTTTCTTGACCAGGAACCGCTGGGCGATGTTGAGCTTCTCAAGCTCCGTGTAGCTGTCGATCTGGATGATCTCCATCCTGTCCTGCAGGGGGCGGGGAATGTTGTGCAGCATGTTTGCCGTCGTGATAAACATTACCTTTGAAAGATCATAGTCCAGGTCGAGGTAGTGGTCGTTGAACGTGTTGTTCTGCTCGGGGTCCAGGACCTCCAACAAGGCCGCCGACGGATCACCCCGGAAGTCGGTGCTCATCTTGTCTACCTCGTCCATGAGGTAGACCGGATTGGAGGATTTGGACTTTCTCAGGTACTGGATGATCTTGCCGGGGAGCGCGCCGATATAGGTGCGGCGATGCCCCCTGATTTCGGCTTCGTCACGGACGCCGCCGAGGGAAAGCCTCACGAAGTTGCGTCCGGTGGCCCGGGCGATCGACTTGCCCAACGAGGTCTTACCGACACCCGGAGGGCCGACGAAGCAAAGGATGGGGCCCTTCATATCCTGTTTGAGGTGCTTGACCGCGAGGTACTCGAGGATCCTCTCCTTCGGCTTCTTGAGGCCGTAGTGATCCTCCTCGAGGATCCGGGTGGCCTCGTCTATATCCAGCTTGTCCTCGGAGTATTCGTTCCAGGGCAGTGCGAGTATCCAGTCGAGGTAGTTTCTGATGACCGTGGCTTCCGCGCTCATGGGCGACATCATCTTAAGCTTCTTGAGCTCTTTCTCGGCCCGGTCCCGCGCCTCGGGGGAAAGTTTTTTCTTCTTGATCTTGTCCTCGATCTCCTTGATCTCGGTCTTGAACTCGTCTTTCTCGCCAAGTTCCTTCTGGATGGCCCTCATCTGCTCGTTGAGGTAGTATTCCTTCTGGGTCCGTTCCATCTGTTTCTTGACGCGGTTCTTGATCCGACGCTCGATCTGGAGGATCTCTATCTCGCTCTGCATGAAGGAGAGGACTTTTTCAAGCCGCTCGGCGGCGCTCTCCAGCTCAAGCACCGACTGTTTTTCATCGAGCTTCAGGTTGAGGTGCGTGATGATCGTATCGGCCAGCCGCGACGGCTCGTTGATCGACGCCACCGAGAGGATCATCTCGGGCGGTATCTTTCGGTTGAGCTTGGCGTAGGTCTCAAACGTCCCGTTGATGGACCGCACCAGCGCCTCCCTCTCGGGAGTCATCTCGTTATCCTCGACGATCGGCTGAGCGTCCACCAGGAAATACTCTTCGTTGGGTACAAATCGTTTGATCCGGGCCCTCTGCTTGCCCTCGACGAGGACCTTTACCGTCCCGTCAGGGAGCCTCAAGAGCTGGATGATGACACCCACCGTTCCCACCGAATAGATCTGGTCCGGGGTGGGTTCGTCCATCTTCGCGTTATGCTGGGCCGAAAGAAGGATGCTCTTGTCGGCGGCCATCGCCGATTCAAGGGCGTTGATCGATTTCTTCCTTCCCACGAAAAGGGGGACAACCATATGCGGAAAGATGATAATATCCCGGAGCGGCAGAAGAGGGATTAGATTCTCGCCCTGCACGTCATGGGACAGGTCATCTTTTTCGTTCTTGAAAAACATTGTATGCGTTCTCCTCGTATTCGATTGGTCTCGGCTATGTCAAGCCGATTTCTCGTAGAGTATAATCGGGTTTTCCTTTTTCATGATCACGCCCTCGTTGATGATGCACTCCTTGATGTTCTTCTGAGAAGGGATCTCATACATCAGGTCGAGCATGATATTCTCCATGATGGAGCGAAGGCCCCGGGCTCCCGATCCCCGCTCGATGGCGAGCTTTGCGATCGACGCAAGCGCCCCGTCGGTGAATCGAAGCTTAACCTTCTCGAAATCAAACAATTTCTGGTATTGCTTGACGAGAGCATTCTTCGGAGCCGTGAGAATCTTGATAAGCGCGTCCTCCGACAAATCGGTGAGGGACGCGATAACCGGGAGCCGTCCCACAAATTCGGGGATGAGCCCGTATTTAATCAGGTCCTGAGGCTGCACCTGTGTCAGGGTGGCGCCTATATCCATCTCTTTTTTCTTCTTGATCTCCGCGCCGAAGCCCAGGGTCTTGGAGTGGAGACGCCGCTCGACGATCCTTTCCAGCCCCGTAAACGCACCGCCGCAGATAAACAGGATATTGGTCGTGTCGACGGGGAGGAACTCCTGCTGGGGATGCTTCCTGCCCCCCTTGGGCGGTACATTGGCAATCGTGCCCTCAATGATCTTGAGGAGGGCCTGCTGTACCCCCTCCCCCGAGACATCCCGGGTGATGGAAGGGTTCTCGCTCTTGCGGGAGATCTTGTCCACCTCGTCGATATAGACGATGCCCCGCGAGGCCTTTTCAATGTCGTAGTCGGACGCCTGCAGAAGGTTGAGGATGATGTTTTCCACGTCCTCTCCGACATAACCGGCCTCGGTGAGGCTTGTGGCGTCGGCAATAGTGAAGGGCACCTTCAGGAACTTCGCGAGCGTCTGAGCCAGGAGCGTCTTTCCCGACCCGGTTGGGCCCAGGAGCAGGATGTTGCTCTTCTGAAGCTCTATTTCACCGCTCTTGGTGTCACAGTCGATCCGCTTATAGTGGTTGTGGACAGCCACCGAGAGGATCTTCTTTGCCCACTCCTGGCCGATGACGTACTGATCGAGGAACTCCTTTATTTCGACCGGCTTGGGAATCTCGGAGCGGGTTCGGGAGAGCTCCTCACGCTCGTATTCCTCGGCAATGATATCGTTGCAGAGCTCGACGCATTCGTCACAAATAAAGCTCGTCGGGCCCGCGATTAGTTTCTTCACGTCTTTCTGGTTCTTACCGCAGAACGAGCAGAACATCCCTCGCTCGCGATCCTTCTCTCTGAAATCGTCCATAAGTATACCCTTCTTCCTTTTGTCTATCGCCCGACGCGCCACCGTGCGACCGATTCGCGCCGCGGCGCCGCGTCATCCCGTTTGCTTCGGGTTACTTTCTCTTTGCGATAACCTCGTCGACCAGCCCGTATTCTTTCGCCTGATCGCCGGTCATGAAAAAATCACGATCGGAATCGGCGGTCACCCGCTCAATGGGTTGCCCGGAGTGCCTGGCGAGGATCTGGTTGAGCTCCTCTTTGACCCGAAGGATTTCCCGGGCGTGGATGTCTATATCCGAAGCCTGTCCCTCAAAGCCCCCCATCACCTGGTGGATGAGAATGCGCGCGTGCGGCAGCGCATAACGTTTTCCCTTTGCACCGGCCGCCAGCAGGACCGCGCCCATAGACGACGCCTGTCCGATACAGATGGTGGAGACGACGGGCTTGATGTACTGCATGGTGTCATATATAGCCAGGCCCGCCGTCACGACACCGCCGGGAGAGTTGATATAGATACTGATGTCTTTGTCGGGATCTTCGGCCTCAAGAAAGAGCATCTGGGCGATGATGACGTTTGCGACGTCATCGTTTATGGGAGTACCCAGGAATATCACCCGATCCTTGAGGAGCCTGGAGTAAATATCAAACGCCCGCTCTCCGCGTCCGTCCTGTTCCACCACTATAGGGATGAGGGCCATGAGCTATCCTTCTTACCTATTGGAAAAGGGGGCAGATCATCGGGGTGTCTTCACCCACCCATGAAGCATACCCCCTTATCAATAAGATAATGCTCTCTGACGATTTCGTCAAGTCGGGGATTTACTTTGGATCCTCGACGGTCGTCTTTCGCAATAAAATCCCGGTTTCCGCCTGCGCGATCTTGAAAAGTGGCGCGCGGCGCCGATCCTTTATCCCCGTCGGGAGATCAGTCCCCTCTGCTTTAAGGGAGAACGGTGGGGCGGAATTCCTTTCGCGGCAAGATCATCACTACCCGGTCTCTTCCGCTTCCGTTGTATCCTGAAATTCCTTCGATAATTTCTTCACTTCTTTTATTGTAACAAGCTTTGTCAGAAAATCAAGGGTTTTTTCCTCGGTCATCCGGGAGGTCAGGTCGTCCCACGCGTCGTTTTTATCGTACCGTTTCTTTATATCCTCGTATTTCATCCGGAGTGACTGGGCGTCGTTCTTGAGGCGCTCCTCTGCCTCTTCCCTGGTCGTCGAGATGGACTCCTTCTTGGCGATCTCCTCCAGGATCAAGCGTGCCTTTACCTCGTACTCCGCCCGGGGCCGTACGGTGGCCAGCATATCGTCGGGCTTTGCCTCCATCATCTCCAGCGAGAGTCCCTGGGAGCGCAGCCGCATTTCCGTGTCTCTGATGATATCCATGCTCTGGGCCTCGACGAGGGACCGGGGAGCCTCGATGGGGTGTTTTTCGACGAGCTTCTTTATAACGCGCCGGCTAACCGCCTGGTCCTCGCGCTTGGCGGCCGCCTCTTCGAGTCGCTTCTTGACGTCTTCTTTCAGCGCCTTGAGGTTTTCGAACTCGCCGACGTCCTTGGCGAACTCGTCGTCGATCTCGGGAACCTTCTTGATCCTGATCTCTTTGATATCGACCTCAAACTGGACCCGCTTTCCCGCGAGGTCTTTCGTGTGATAGTCAGCGGGAAACTCGACATCGAAGCTGAGGTGCCGGCCGGCCTTTTCACCGATCAGGTTTTTCTCGAAGTCCTCGATGAACCTGCCGGCGCCGATCTCGACGGGGTAGTTTTCGGCCTTTGCGTCCTTGATGGTCTTTCCGCCGATCGATCCCTCAAAGCTGACGGTGACGATGTCGCCCTTCTGGATGGGGCGGTCGTCTTCTTCCTTTTCGAGGGTCGAGTGATTATCTGCAAGCCGCGTGAGAAACGCGTCGATCTCTTTCTTATCGATATCGACCTTCAGCCGCTCGACCTGGATTGCCTTGTAGTCGGCAAGCTCGACCGCCGGGGCCACCTCGACCGCCGCCGAATAGGTAAATTCCTCGTTTTCGACGGCACCCTTGGTGTCGACTTCGGGATACGATACGGGACGGATGTCGACCTCGGCCAGCGCCTTGGAATAAGAATCACCGAAGAGCTTTTCGGTGACGTCGGCGTTTACCTGGTCCTTGAAAATGGATCTCAGGACGTCGCGGGGAATCTTGCCGGGCCTGAACCCCTTTACCTTCGCCTTTTTGCTGAGGGCGACGTAGGCGTCCTCCACGGCTGAATTCACGACATCCCGGGGAATGGTGACGGTAATCTTCTTTTTGACGCTCGATACGTCTTCTACAGTGACCTTCATGGGAATGAACTCCTGATCGTATGACGGTTATGAGTGCGGAATGACGGGGTGGAGGGTGGTGCGAGAGGGGGGACTTGAACCCCCACGGAAGGATCCACTGGATCCTAAGTCCAGCGCGTCTACCAATTCCGCCACTCTCGCAATAGGGCGGAACGTTAAAAAAATGGTGGGCCATCTAGGGATCGAACCTAGGACCTACTGATTAAGAGTCAGTTGCTCTACCAATTGAGCTAATGGCCCACTGAAGTATTTACCCGTATCTTGAAAAACTAACATGCGGGGGAAATATTGTCAAGATGATTTTTGGGAATTGAAAGAGGTATTAGAAGGGGTTTTCCGACGATCAGGAAGGGTTGTCTTATTTTATGTTACTTATGTAACGAAGAAAGGGATGACAGAGAGGAAGATACTGTCGGTAGGTTTTGAGTGGCCGGGGGATTTCAAGGTGCAGCCGCGCTTTCTCGTAAAGTCGTTTCTCATTACATACTTACCAGCGGGTTGTCTTGAAAAAGCCCGTGATCGTCGATGTGCAGAATCACGTCCCGCCGCCCAAATTAACGAGAGCCGCCCCTGGAATAGCCCGGTAGTTGCCCTCGATTAGCGCTCCGGTCGTTTGCTGAGATTTTGCCCCTGCCTTCTCCTACTTCCCCGGCCGATAGATGACGTGGCGGCACCGATCGTCTCCCCTGGCGATGCAGAGGGTTTCCTCGATTCTCAGGTCCTGCCCGACGATCCACCGGGCGATGGCGTGGGAAAAACCGGTGCCGGCGTTACATATCGCCACGCCCGTCTTCAGCCCACGGCACCAGTAGCAGGGAGAGAGCTCGATGACGTACCCCTCGTCGTTCTCGTAGCAGGTATAGATATCGCCGAATAGCTGTTCCGCCGCCACGAACATGATCCCCTGCAGCCTGACAAACTCGTCAAAGAGCCGCTCCGGAGTGCGCTCGTCGGGCATTATGCCGTCGATGTTGAGGAGGGAGGGGAACTGTTCCAGGATGATCTCAAAGGACCGCTTGCCCAGCTGGAAGGTGATGCTCTTTGAACCCCGCTCGCCCAGGACCTCGATGAATCCCGACATAAGCCGCGTGAAGTCCTCGGAGGTCTGCTCCAGCACGAGGTTATTGGGCGGGTAGTTACCGATGTATTTTTGGAGCTTAGCGTAGTTCAGGATGGAGTTGAGCCCGTTGAGCCCGAGTATCTCCTCTGCCGACATCAGGCCAAGATAGAATATTTGATTCGGAAGTTTCTCCTTCAGGGGCATGGTAATCTCCTTTTAACGCGCACCGTGTTATCGCCGGGATACGCGAGGGACGTTACTGTGCATGCATGTTGGAGATATTGGGAATGTGGCCGAAACTATATCATATGCATTAAAAAATGTAAAAAAAATTTTCCAACTATTTTTCGATACATAATAAGGCAGGCGATGTACCGCATCGCCTGCCTTACTCTGTACCATAACCCTGCGCTGTCCTTACTTCTTGAGCAGCCTTTTGGGGACGACATCCCGTCTGAATATGTCCTGAATCGTCTCGGCCCGCTTGATGACCTCCGCCTGATCGCCGTGCACCAGGATCGTCGCGGGTCGGGGAAGCGCGTTGAAGTTGCTTGCCGACACCTCCTGATAGGCGCCGGTGTCGAGGATCGCGAATATATCGCCCGGCTCCACGTCGGGAATGCGCACCTCCGGCAGCAGGCGGTCTGCAAAGCACGATTTGCCGCACACGTCGGCGTTCTTGACCGGCTTTCTGTCGGCGTCGTTGGCCACCAGGAAATCGTAGAGGTTGTTTTCGAACACGCCGCCGGCCATGAAGAAGTAGGTCGTGTCCAGGAGGACCCAGTTCATCTTTATCGGTTTGGTCTGATATTTTGTTTTCAGGACCCGGGTGAGGTGGACGGCGGTATCCCCGTACAGGCTGCGACCCGGCTCGACCTGGAGCGTCATTCCTTTCGGGTCGATATTGACTTTCTTGAATTCCCTTCGCAGTGTAACCGTTATCGCCTCGGCGTATTGTTCGATCGCGGGGGAAAGCCTTCGGTTGGGCTCCTTTTTCATGAAGGCCTCCATGGCCACCGAGATGATCTTATAGCGGATCTTCTCCCCGAATATCTTCAGGCCCCACGTGATGGGGAGGAACAGCGCAAAGAGCGGCATATCCATCCTGCTGGCGACCCTGCCGAAGGGGTCCCGAGGCGACGGGAAGCCTCCCCCGATATCGATCTCCGTGGGCTCGTAGCCGCCCCATTGCTCCTTCAGAAATGCGATAAGTTTGACGTAGCGTTCCATCGTCCCCTGAAAATAGCCGACGCTTCCGTGATGGCGGCCGAGATGAAGATGAAAACCGACGAGCTGGACGTTTTTCATCTTCAGCGCCCGCAACCCGAGGTCGACGACGTGCTCTGTGGGTATGCCGCTCTTGTATACCTGCACTCCCAGGTCGATCGCGACCGGCTCCACGGCAAAACCGGTGGGCTGCCAGTGATTGGGCACCTCGGGCCTGAGCCGGAACCGGATGAAGGCCTTCTTGCCCAGTCCGTCGGCTACCTTCCGGATGACGTCAAGCTCATCGATGTCATCGACGGTGATCCTCACGCCCGCGTTGATGCAGTCGCGGATATGCTGTTGGCTCTTGCCCCCTCCGTTGACCGAGACCAGTGCGGGTTTTATCCCCGATTTCAGGGCCGAATAGAGCTCCCCCTCGGAGAAAACGTCACATCCCGCCCCTTCCTCCGTCAGGATCTGACGAACGGCCAACAGCCAGTTGGACTTTATTGCGGGCAGGATGTTCACGCTCCCCTCCGGCCACCGGTCACCAAAGGCCTTCTGGAAGCGCCTCACGTTGCGGCGCAGCTGATCTTCCGACACCACGTAAATCGGGGAACCGAATTGCCCGACCAGTTTTACCGCGTCGCATTCTTCGATAAAGAGGTGTCCGTCTCGAACCGACAGACATTGATCGATTTTTCTCTCCATCTGAGCACCCCTCATAACGTCCGTGATGGACGCGAGTATCCCACGAGAGTAATTGACGCGCCTTCGATTTCTTCGCCGGGGCCTTTTCGAGCTCGGCACCGGTAACGCTTCCGGGCAACCGGGATTGGCGGCGCGTCGATTCCGCCCCGGATCTTTGCTCTCAGCCAAGTCCTCCGACGAGTCACGAGTCGGTCGGCTGCTCCCACGAGTAGAAGTATTCCGCGGGGAGTTCTTTGGCAAGAGCGGTAATGCCGGCTTTTACGATCCGGGTCATCTCGGCGACCCGCATACCGACGTTTTGGGCGCTCATCATCCCTTCAGGATCGATATTATCTTTGCCCAAAGGATCGGGCCCCTGGCCGGTCCAGGCGGCCGCTCCGATATAGCAGCCCGTCATATTGTCACCCGGCACCACGATCCCATTCATCAACAGGCAGCTGTGTATCAGAGCGGTCAACGTAAGCTCCTGCCCGCCGTAGCGTGTGGCGCCGCCGGTGAGCACGCCGCAGACCTTGTTGAACCGGGGCACCATCTTCCCGCGGCCGAGGTAGTGCATGAGGGACATATTCCCGAGCCTGTCCAGGAGCGCCTTCATCGAGGCAGGTATTGATGTGTGATAGACGGGGGCTGCCCACAATACACCGTCCGCCTCCATATACTTCGGCACGAATTCGTGAAAATCATCCTTGAGGATGCAGTATCCCTTCTCCAGGCATTTATAGCAGCTGACGCAGAAACCTATTTTCTTTCCCCCCATCTCGTAGAGCTCCGTTTCGACGCCCGGTACGCTCCCGGCGCCCTCGAGCGCCTTCATGACCATTTTTGTCGTGTTGCCGTTCTTCCGTGGACTTCCCCCTACGCCAAGGATCTTTACCTTTTGCATCACTCGCCCACCCCTGAAAAATGTATAGAGATTGATTGGGGGGTATGCCTGATATGAGGCCCCGTGCCCCGCCATCGGGCATACCCCTCGGCCGAGGCTACTTGAACGAGAAGGGCACCTCGAGCACGTCCTTTGGAAGTCCCATGACCACTTCGTTGCCCTTTTCGTTGATGATGACGAGGTTTTCGAAATGAAAGGTGCCGACCCCGCCGAACTTTCTCATTCCTCCTACGCCCATGCCGGTCGGCTCGATCTCAAAGGCCATGCCCGGCCGAAGCACCGTCTCTTCCGAGCGTCCGAGAACCGGGGGCTCCTGAATATCCAACCCGATGCCGTGGCCGACCATTTCGATCGTTCCCATGCCGGCCTTTTCCACGACGCCCGCGACGGCGGCCCATACGTCCTTTGCCTTCGCCCCGGGCCGCGCGACCGCCACGCCCGCGTCAAAGGCCTGGTGCATGACGTCGCATCCCTTGACGAATCCCTCCGAGATCGGGCCGACGTCGACCATCCTGCCCATGTCAGCCCAGTATCCCTTGTACCTGCAGGCCTGGTCCAGAGACAGATAGTCGCCCTTCTTGATGGTAACCCCCTCAAAATGAAAGCCGGTATCGAACATGCCTTCCTTCGCGCCGACCATGATGTGTCCCGGGTTGACATTATCCGCCCCGTTTTCAAACGCCGCGATAATCCATGTCCGTCCCACGTCCTGTTCCGTCATCCCCGGCTTGAACCGGGATACCGCCGTCATCTGGGCCTGCCGGTGAATGGCCGCGGCCTTTTTGAGACGCTCGATCTCGAGGACCGATTTGATCATGCGGCATCCCCAGACGATCACGTCGCCGTCGACGAATTTCGCGTCGGGCAGGGCGCCCATCAACGTCTGGATATCGTTAAAGGGCCTCGGTATCCAGGTGTGGGCGATCTGCCCCATCTCGAGGGCGACGTTTCCCTTGGCGTAGCCCATCTCTTTGACGGTTTCGGCGACCTCCTTCGGAAAGGCCCGCTCCGAATGGGTCTCGTGCACATCGGCCTGGGTTCGAATATCCCTGATCCAGCACTGGGCCTCGGCCGCCCAACGGAAGAACTCCCCGGTAATGTTTACGGGATTACCTTCCCTCGGGATGAGCGTCACCATCGGCTGGATGCTGGGCAGCATCCAGTGGTTTGAGGTAAACCCCCCGAAGTACCTGCAGTTTTGCTCGCTCCAGAGCATGAGAATGTCGATCTTTTTCTCCTTCATCAGGCCTTGAGCCCGATCGATCCGTGATTTCCATTCCGCATAGGGAACGTCAGGGAAGGTCGGATCGGGTCCGAACAGCTCATACCCCGGGGGATCGGGTGCTTTTCTCAGTACCATGGCGTCCTCCATCTAAAAATAGTATATATAAAATGCAGGGCAATCGATGAGTGCGGGCAACGGAATCTAACTCTTCCGAGCGATCGGGACGCGGGTGCGGATGCCGGTTCAAATCGAGGAAGTCCCCGCCGCTCCCCTACGGGCCAAAGGATACAGGGCGGTGTCGCCGGGAGACGGGTTATTATCGGGGAATCAATTGAGCCCGAAGGACGCTACCCGGCAAGGAGCCGCAGTACCATCGCTTTCATGCTCCGGCACAGATCCCTATACTCCCGGGCGTCCAGCATCTGCTCAAAATATCCCAATCCTTCCATAAGTCCCATGATCACGTTTGCCGCATTGGTGATATCCACCTGAGCGATGACACCCTCGTTCATATGGACTGTCAGCTCTTTGACCAGCAGCGTTCGAAATCGTTCATACATCCCTTCGAACTGCTCCCTGGTTTTCTGATTTCTGAACGTGAGTGAGTAGCATGAGTAGAACGCGCCGTTGTCGACGAATCGTATCCCGTCCAGATCGAAGAGCCGGTCCATCAGCGTTTGAAATCGTTTTTCGTAGTCGCCGATCTCACTGATCCCGTAGAAATAGGGTTCTTCATACTTTTCCAGGATGAAATCCACGAGCGCGGAAGTCATTTCATCTTTTGTCTTAAAATAGTGGGTGATAAGACTGGGTTGAACTCCCAGAAGCCCGGCGATCTTGGCGATAGATGAACCCTCGATGCCGTTTGTTGATATGACCTGATAATAGCTCTCCAGTATCTCCCGTCTTCGAATGACTGCGATTTTCTCCATGTGCACCTGTCACGAAAAGAGACCCGATCGCTAAATCTATTGTATTGGGCCCTTATTTATTGTATATATGTACAATATATTGTACGGATGATCAATACTAATGGAGAATAAAAAGCGTGTCAAGCAAAAAGAGGTGCGGAACGACGGGGGCGAGGTCGACGCAGGTGGATATCAAAAAACGCGAATGCGGCTCCACGGCGGGACATACCTCATGGTAACCCGGCGTTCGATGGATTCGGGGCGAGACCCCTCGAAGTGCGGCGGGACGAGCCCCATGGAATCGATAGTACCGGCAGTTTCTTTAATAAGGAGGACCACCCATGAGTCAGAAAGTCGTGATAACGGGTCCGGCGCGGGGAATCGGATACGAGGTGGCAAAGCTGTTGGCCCAAAACGGAGACGCGGTCATCGGCTTTGACCGGGACGGCGCGGGTATCACGCGCCTGAAAAAGGAGCTCGACCGGATCGGCGCGCCCCACTTTCTGTCCACCCTGGATATAACCGACAGGAAGGGAGTTACGAAATTCCGCGACGGCGTGCTCAAAGAATTCGGTGCGGTGGATGCCGTTCTTTCAAACGCCGCGATCGCCTCTTTCGGCTCCTTCGAGGAGGTCGACCTCGGGGGGATGCTCCGGTCACTCGAAATTAACGTCCTGGGTACGGCGACGATTTTTCAGGCCTTCATCCCCGCGATGAGGAAGAGGGGGAGCGGGCGGCTCATCGCTATGTCGTCCTTTACCGGGATCGTCCCGTTCCCCTTCGAGTCCATCGACACCGCCTGCAACTTTGCCATCGAGGGCATGGTAAGGGCGCTTCGCTACGAGGTGGAGCCCTTCGGGATCGAAGTGGGGCTGATAGAGCCCTCCATCGTCGTCACGGACCTGACGGCAGGTGTCCATTCGCCGCCCCCCGCCACATCGCCCTACCGGGAGAGGGTCGAGCGGTTTCTTGCCAAGGATCGTGAAATGAAAAAGGGCGCCATGTCGCCGGCCCGCGCGGCACGTGAGATCGTAAAGATCATCAAGGGAAAAGGGCTCAAGCTCCACAACAGGATTGACTTCACAAGCTCTCTCTTTCTTTCGATCGATAAATTTTTGCCCGCCGCCGTGAGGGACAGCATCCTGTTGAATCAAATGGATATCAAGCCGTAGGAGTGCGGCCGGTTTGCCGTCGCCGTCCGGGGCAGGTCATCCGTGCTCCTTATCGTGAAGGTATGCGGCGATACCGCGGGTTCAAGCGTCCGGAAAAATGTCTTGACGCCTTTTCCCTCGCACTTTCATGATATACTATTCCTATTGATATTTTTATCTCACGCTTTATGGGAGGAACCCATGCGAATCTCCGAGAAGATCCAGGAAGCCGATTGGCAAAAGGAAAAACATGTCCCCGTGATCGACTGCCCCGACAAGGTCAAGGCGGACGACTTTACGAAAGTGACCGTCTCCCTCGGCAAAGCGGTCGCCCATCCCAACACTACCGAGCACCACATCCGCTGGATCGCGTGTTTCTTTTCCCCGGATGACGATAAGTTTACGTACGAGCTGGGACGCTTCGAGTTCAACGCCCACGGGGAAGCGGCAGCCGGCCCCAACCAGGGCCCGGTCTACACCAACCACGAGGTCACGTTCGCCTTCAAGACAAGCAAACCGGGGACCCTTCACGCCGTTGCCCTCTGCAATATCCATGGGCTCTGGGAGTCGAACAAGAAGGTCTCCGTCTGATGAGGGACAGACGCGCGGCAGCTCTCCTATACTCGTCCGCCGATTGACGTTTCATTTTTTAACATACACATCCGCTCGGAAGTGCCGCCCAATGACTCGGGCGGCACTTTTTGGTTTGCATTCCGATGACGATAACCTGCAGGTATACAGGAGGCCGATCATGAGGCAGCTGGTGACCGAAATCGATATCAAGGCGCGTGCTTCCCGCGTCTGGGAGATCCTCACGGATTTTGAGGCATACCCCTCGTGGAACCCCTTTATCAGGAAGATCGCCGGAGAGCCGCGGGTCGGCTCTCGGCTCGACGTTACCATGGAGCCGCCCGGGACCAAACCGATGCGATTCACCCCCACGGTCCTGGCGGTGCGGCCCAACCGGGAGCTCAGGTGGAAGGGGAAGCTCTATGTCCCGGGACTTTTCGACGGTGAGCACAGCTTTGTTATCGAGCCCACGAACAAGAGCACGGTCCACTTTATCCAGCACGAGCGGTTCAGTGGTCTCCTTGTTCCCTTTCTCTGGAAGATGCTCGATACCAAGACGCGGAAAGGATTCGTGGCGATGAACAAGGCCCTCAAGTCGAGGGCGGAAAAGGCCGCGCGGTAAGACGATCGCCTGCCGGGCGGCCGAACGCAGGCTCCGAGAGCCGTCCGGGGACCGATATGCGGGTCGATCCAACTATTGCAGGCTGGATGCTATCGCGCCCCTTGAAACCTATCTTGCGAAGGAGTGAAAAGCAAATGGATATCAAGACTATCAGACTCTTGGCCGATTATAACGAAAAAACGAACAATGAAATGAATAGGTTTATTTCTCAAATAGATGAGATACAATGGAATCACAATTTTAAAGCCTTTTACCCCAATATCTTCAAACTCTGTAACCACATTTATATTGCGGATTTCAACTGGCTAAAGCGTTTCAGTAAATTGCGGGGTTTCCGTTATATAAACGACCCACTATTTCTAAGCGAGATAGATTATGCGATGGATGCGTTTGAAACTCAAAAAGAGTATCTATCTCAGAGAGAGTTTTTAGACAAGCTGATAATTAGTTTTGTAACTGAGATAACGGAAAGCGATCTTGAACACAATCTAAAATATACGGATTTAAGGGGAACAGAACATAACCGCAATTTTGGTGGATTGGTTTTAAGCATGTTTAACCATGAGACCCATCATAGAGGGATGATATCTATATATTTGGAGATGTTAGGAATAGAGAACGACTACAGCAATCTGGCGCGTTTAGTCTAGGCAATGATATCCAACAACCCGCTTGGACGTGACTCCGCAAACAGGCCGTGTCGCACGCGAGGCAAACGTGAGGCGTCCCGAAACGGGGTTCCCTATGGCAACGGTTCTCTATGACAGTATCGGAAAACAATATCGCGACTATCGGTTGCCTGATTATAGAATCCGCGTGGTTGTCTCCGGCGCCGGGATCGCCTCACCATTCACTGCTGCCGACGCAAAGGGCGTGTTGTGCGGGTAGATCTGACTATTATTAGTCCGCTCATCTAAATTCAAATATCCGGTCACGCCGGGAACAAAAGCTAATGAACAAATATCTTTTCACAACCCTACCTTCAAACGATCTGGGGCTACTCACACAATCCCTGCCGATTGCTCACGAGCTGCGAAGCCGAGGGCATCAAATACTCTTTTGTAGTCCGGCCAAAGCCCCGGCCAAGTTAATAGCTGAGGCGGGGTTTGACAATTTTCTTCCGAGCCAGCCCCCTTACTATCTCATCTCCGGAGATATCATCAGTTTCGAAAGTCTGGCCCGGCTCCTGCGCTCACGGCACCTGAAACGCGACGTGGGAATCCTCGGTTCGTTTGTAAGGCATATGTCTCGATCCAGTACGGCAGAAATCTGGAATATCGATCACTTCTCGCACCTGATTGGAATGAGCAATGAAGAATTGGTTCGGTCTAACGTAGACACGTTGATGGACGTAATGCGGGCGTATGAGCCGGATGTGATTGTGGACTTCTGGAACCCGTTTGCGTGCATCGCGGCCAGGGCCAGCCATAAGCCGCTGATTACCGTCATCCAGTCGATTCTACACCCTCAGAGTCAGGGCTTCATCTGGTGGAAGAAACCTCCCGGCGAAATTCCTTGCCCGGTCCCGGCAGTCAATAGGATACTGGCAGAATATCACCTGCCATCCATTGGGGCAATGGGCGATCTTATGATTGGCGATATGACGCTGGTGCTCGGACTCCCGGAAACAGACCCCCTGCCAACGACCGCGGATGTAACATACATCGGACCGATTCTGTGGCAAAGGCAAGACGAAAAGCTGCCCGCTTGGGTTTCTGATCTTAGCAGGGAAAAACCCGTGATCTGGCTGTATCCGGGTAATCTACAGTATGTGCGGGGAACCAGCACGTTTAGCGATTCCGCGGTTGTCCTGGAGGCATGCATTGAAGCGTTGGGAAACGAACCCGTACAGGTTATTCTGACCACCGGGCATAATCCTCTCCCGCGTCGTTTTACTGCCCTCCCGCCCAACTTCCATTACGCAACCTATGTCCCCGGCCTCGCGATGGCCGAGAGAAGCGATCTGCTTATCCACCATGGCGGGTATGGCTCGTGCCAGACCGGGTTGTATACCGGGACACCGGCTCTGATCATCCCCACTTATTCCGAGCGTGAGAGCAACGCACGGCGGATTGCCGCTCAGGGAGCAGGAGACTATGTGGTACCTAAATCGGACCTCACCGGAAGGGAAAAGCATGTCTCCTCGGAAGAGGTGCGCACAAAAGTCTTCAACATTCTTTCCAATGCGTCTTTCGCGGAGAATGCCAGAAGGTTGAGCAAGAGGATGAAGGCCTACGGTGGCGCCTCTGAAGCGGCGCGCTTGATTGAGAATTACGCCCGAGTCTAGGTAGAATGGCGGCCTAACGCCGGGTTACGGGCGACGTCTTCGCAACGCGCCTGAGCCCGACCGTTGGCCGGCAGACGACCTCAGAAGGTCACCAAAAACGATCGCTCAACCCCCGCTGAGAACCATCGGATCATTCTTGCCCGGGACAACGTCTCCCACCACCCCACCGCTCAATGATCAAGGATTGTCTTTTCCCCCGGAATATGCTACGGTGATGAAATCGAACAATCGGGGTAATGGTTTGTTGCGCGAACACGTCGTATCATTGACAACGCCGCTGACCGATGACGTCGTCAAGACGCTTTCGGCAGGCACCGCAGTGACCCTGTCCGGTGTCGTGTACACCGCCCGGGACGCCGCCCACCGCCGGTTCATGGAGCTTCTGGATCGGGGGCAACCGCTCCCCTTTGAGCCCCTCGGTGCCGTCGTCTACTACGTCGGGCCGTCCCCGGCGCCTCCCGGCAGGGTCATCGGCTCCGCGGGCCCCACGACGGCCCGGCGCATGGACCCGTTCGTTTCTCGACTGTCGGCCCTGGGCGTCAAGGGGAGCATCGGCAAGGGAGATCGGGGTCCGGAGGTTCGGGAGGTGCTGATGAAACACACGGCCGTCTATTTCGCCGCGACCGGCGGCGTGGCGGCGCTGCTGTCGGCACATATCAAGAGCGCCCGGGTGATCGCGTTTGACGATCTCGGCCCCGAGGCGGTCAGGGAGCTTGTCTTCGAGGGGTTTCCCGCGTTTGTGGCAATGGACTGCCACGGAAACGATATCTTCAGCCGGGGCAGACAACAGCACCGGCTCCAGAGGAGATGAACATTCGTGGCCGTCAAGTCGTTTAAGGACAAAAATGTCCTCATCACCGGGGGCCTCGGGTTCACCGGCAGCAACCTTGCGATTCGTCTGGCCGGTCTCGGTGCCCGCGTAACGCTGGTGGATGCGATGCTGCCCGGTTACGGAGGCAATCCCTTCAACATCGAGCCGGTCAAAGAGAAGGTCCGGGTCAACTACTCGGACATCCGGGATCCGAATGCGATGAACTGGCTGGTGCGCGGTATGGACTACGTCTTCCACCTGGCCGGCCAGGTTTGCCACGTCATGAGCCTCACCGATCCCTTTCCCGACATAGACATCAACATCAAGGGGACGGCCGTGGTCATGGAGGCCCTCAGGAACCATAACCCGCACGCTACCGTAATCTATACCGGGACCCGGGGCGAGTACGGCCCGGTCACCAAGCTGCCCGTGAGCGAGGATGCCCCCACCAATCCCAAGGGGATGTACGAGATATCCAACCTCACGGCCGAGAAGATCGTCCAGGTCTACCACAACACGCACGGGATACCCGGGGTGATGCTCAGGATTACCAACAGCTACGGTCCGCGGGGTCAGATGAAGCACTCCCGATTCGGTGTCGTCAACTGGTTCATCAGGCTGGCCCTGTCGGGGCAGCCCATCACCGTTTTCGGCGACGGAAGCATGATCCGGGATTTTGTCTATATAGACGACTGTATCGACGCGATCATCGCCGTGGCGCAAAAACCGGAAGCGATGGGAGAGGTATTCAACGTGGGCGTGGATCGACCCACCACGATCGGCGAGATCTGCCGGATAATCGCCGATTTGACCGGCGCCGAGCTCACGTTTGTTCCACCGACCGCCGACCGCGCCGCGCTGGAGCCGGGACACTTCTATTCCGATATCACCAAGATCAGGACGATCGTCGGCTGGGAGCCGAAGACCGACCTCCGGGAGGGTCTGCGTAAGACCGTGGACTACTATCGAAAATACAGGGAGCACTACTGGTCATGAGCGAAAAAGCAGTTCGGACGGCGCTTGTCGGCGTTGGTGGGTGGGGTTCGAATATCCTGAGGGCGTTGCTGAGGCTGGATTCCGCCCGTCTGACCTATATCTGCGATACCAACCCCGAGCGCATAAAGACCCTGACGGCCCAGCACCCCGGCGTCTCGCTCGTCGACGACTATTCGGCGCTGGTGGACAACCCCGATATCGACGCCGTGCTGATCGCCACCCCGGCGCCGACCCACGCTCAGATCGCCGAGGCCTTTTTCCGGGCCGGGAAGGCGGTCTTCGTTGAAAAGCCGATGACGCTTTCGCTTGCCGACGCCGAGCGTCTGGAAGGGCTCTCCCGGGAGACCCCCGACCGCCCCCTCATGGTGGGGCACCTCCTCGTCTATCATCCCGCCACCGCGATGATCAAGGAGATCATCGATGCCGGGGGGTTGGGCGAGATCTACTACATCTATACCAAGCGGCTGAACCTCGGGGTCGTCAGGGAGGACGAAAATGTCCTCTGGTCGCTGGCGCCCCACGACATCTCCATCCTTATCCACCTCATGGGTGCCGCACCGGAAGCGGTCTCGGCCCACGGCGGTGCGTACCTCAACAGGAAGGTGGAGGACATCGCCTTCATGACCCTCTTCTTTTCGGACGGGCGGATGGGGGAGGTTCACGTCTCGTGGCTCGATCCCAACAAGGAGAGAAAGACGGTGGTCGTCGGCTCGCAGAAGATGCTCGTCTTTGACGACATGGAGGCCACCGAGAAGATCCGGATCTACGACAAGGGGGCCCAGGTCAACGCGACCGCCGATTTCGCGCGCAGCATCTCGATTCGGCACGGTGATATCCATATCCCGCTGGTTCCCGCGCAGGAGCCGTTGATGGTGGAAATGAGACGGTTCATCGAATGCGCGAGGGACAAAAAGAGACCGGTTTCGGACGCGCGGCAGGGTCTGGAGGTCGTGAGAGTACTGACGGCCGCCGGCGAATCGATGCGGGAGGGGGGTAAGATCGTCCGGCTGAAATGAGCAGTGAAAAGGCGAGCACCCGGGAGTGAGCGTCGGGGACGGACAACCGCACCCTCGACTACCACGACGGAGCTCCCCACTATCCTTCCGGGCCGAATGCGCAAATAGGCCCTCAACCGCCCCGTTTGAAGCGACGAAGCGGCATATCTCGAAGCCAACAAGTCATAGAGTCAGCTCTTCCACCACGCACTTGGAGCCGGGAGTGCACCCCTCGATTTTTTCGATCGCACGAATGACGACGTCCGGCACGGGCGCCTTGCCGTTCGCGCGGTAGTCGAAGGTCACGATGACCCCGTCACCGTAGGCCGACGCCCCGTGTTTTTGGCTCATCACGAGGTAGTCCATGTTGAAGTGGGTGTTGCCGATGGTGGAGACCCGCGTCCCTACCGTCAGCGTGTCGGGATAGTAGACGGGTATCTTGAAGGTGCAGGAGGTCTTTGCGAGGATCGGACCGATCATGATCTCCTTCATAATCTCCAGGAGGCCCGCGCGCTCCAGATAGATCATGCGCGCCGTCTCGAAATAGCGGAAATACATGGCGTTGTTGACGTGGCCGAGGGCATCCATCTCGCCCCAGGCCACGGGGATCGTCACGGTCACCGGATAGTCGTTCAGCTCGTCGGTCATTTCTGGTACCTTTGTCGTTGAAACGGTTTTCATCCCGTCAGCCGGAATAGCGGTCGATGAAGGCAAACTCCGAAATCGGCTTGCGCTCGGGCCGTCCGCGTTCTCCCTTTATCTGGTTCTCGCTGAAGTAGGGCTTGAGCTCGGTGGTGTGTTTCCCGACGTTGACCAGCGTAATCAGGGTCATCTCCTGCGGGATACCCAGGATTTCCTTGGCCTTCTTATCGTCGTAGCCGGCGATGGGGTGGGCCACCAGTCCCAGCTCGGTTGCCCTCAGGATCAGAAAGCCCACGGACATCCCCACGTCAAACAGGAAATAGTCGCGGCCGGCAAGCATGCAGTCGTTCTCTTTTTTGGAGAAGACCGCGATGATCAGGGAGGAGTCCTTCGCCCAGCGGTTCCCCTCCGAGAGGGCCTCATGGAGCTTACCGAGTGCCTCGGGGTTATAGACGAAGACGAAACGCCAGGGCTGAAAATTGTTGCAGGATGGGGCGAGCCGCGCGCTTTCGGCCAGGTCGTCTACCAGCTCTCCGGTGATTGTCACCGGCACGAACGAACGGTATGCCCTCCTGGCCTTGATCGCTTCCTTCACGTCCATCTATTGCCTCCTGGGAGAAATGCGGGTGTTTCGGTCGATAGACAGGTCTACGTTCAAGATAAATTTTAACATGATCAACGATCGTTGTCCACCCCTATTTGCACCAGTCGCGCGCCGAACCCTCGCTTCTGCTCTGCTTTCTGGTTCTGTTACCCCGGCCGGGGCCGTCGGTGTCGGCGCATGACTAACTATAATCATTAACCGGTAATTTGTTTAAAAAAAAGTATTTATTTTGTTGACAATAGTATATAGTAAAGGATAATAATGTACATTTGGATAGTCGGCCGCGCGGACTGACGACAACCCATTTCACAGCCGTTGAGTCCCGGCTGCATCTCCCGGCGGCGGGGGTCCGCGCCGTTTCTTTGAAGACAGGCGGTACGAAACCCGGTCTTGTCTCTTTCAAGGCAGTTACAGTATGAAGAGCCCTAAACTGCGTTCGGGATTTAGCCTCGTCGAGCTGATGATCGTGGTTGCCATCATCGCGGTCCTGGCGGTAGTCGCCATTCCAAACTATATCGCCTATCAGAATCGTTCGAGGCAATCGGAAGCCCGAATCCTCCTCTCCGGCGTGTACGCAAGTGAAGTGACCTTCTTTGCGGAGCATACACGATATGCGGGCACCTTTAGCGAAATCTCCTTCAGGCCGTCATCGGAGCCGAAGTACTATAAAAACTGGTATCTTAATATTTCCGCAAGCACGTTTCATTTCACGGCAACCTGCTCGGCCGACCTCGACCACGACGGCCGCTATGACTTCTGGATGGTGACGGACTGCAGCCGCGACCCGTGGAACGTCTACGACGACCTCAAGGACAGATACCAACATTACCCGTATTCCTGTCCATAGGAAATCCCGTGAAGGATCGGACATGAACAGAAGACGCGCAGCCGTCATCGTATCCATCGCGCTTCTCCTCCTTGTGCTTCCCGGACCGGGATACGGCCTGACGGCCGAGGATTGGCTGAGGAAAGGCCGCGAGGAGGCCGACCCGGAAAGAAAGATCGAATGTTTCGACAGCGCCATACGCCTCAACCCCGGGCTCGCCGAGGCCTATACCTACCGGGGGATGGCCGAGAGCGACCTGGGCAAATACGACAAGGCTGTCGCGGATTACACGAAAGCCATCGAGCTCAACCCGGACAACCCGCAGAGTTACAACAACAGGGGATGGGCGCGCGATAAGCTGGGTCAATATGACAAGGCCGTCGCCGACTATAGCCGGGCCATACGGATTGACCCGCACTATTCCAGCGCCTACAACAACCGGGGCGTTACGTACTATAACCAGGGACAAATAGAAAAAGCCCTGGCCGACTTCGACAAGGCCTGCAAGCTGGGATACGGCAAGGGGTGCCAGAACTACTATAAGATCAAGTAAGCCGTGCTGCCCGCGGGCGGCTGTGGTTATCCGGCGGTGATCGCCATGTCCGAAGAAAAAAAGGTAACGAACATCTCAATCCGCGCGGCCTGTGACGCCCTTTCGGAGGTCGTCGGGAAAAACGCAAGGAATCTGGTGCTCAGAAAGGCCGGGCTTGAGAGAATTATTGATGATCCCCCGCCATACGATTTTACAGTGGCCTTCACCATACCCGAACAGGCCAATCTCTATCTTGCCGTCGTCGACTATTTCGGAAAGGTGGGCGCCCAGGGGATTCTCCGGCAGATCGGGTATAAAGCCGCCTCCCTCGCCTGCGAGAAGGGGCTCGTCGACCATCTCAAAGATGCCCCGGAGCAGGAGCAATTATATAAACTCATCGACCTTTTTCATCTCCTTGTCGGCAAGGGGAAGGCCGAAGAGGTCCAACCGGGGGTTTTTGCCCTTAACGTCTTCGACTGCATCCACTGCAGCGGGGTGAAAAGCAGAAAGCAGTTCTGCAGTCATTATGCCGGCGCGCTGCAGGCGCTGGTCGATAACCTCAAGGGGAAGAAGCGCTATTCGGCGATGGAAGAACAGTGTTTCGCAACGGGAGGAAAGACCTGCCTCTTCGTACTGCGCAAAGTGACGTAAGACTCCATTTGCCCGCGCACTCTACCGGCCCATCTTTTGATGTCGGCCGGTTTTTCTTTGGAGAGATAGTCGGTGAGCAAGGAGATAACAAGAAGCGCTGCCGCCCTCCTGCCTGCCGCAGCTCGTCACCCGGGCGTGATTAACGTCCGATCTATTGCATAAATAAACAAGTCTTTTCTTGACAACATTAACGATTTATAATAAAGGGTGTATGGGAAACGTTCCTTATTAGATTTTTCTGTACGATCACGACGGCTCTTAAGGGCTTGGCTCTCTATCGATCCGCGTCATCGTCTCGCTATCGCAGTCACTTCATTCTAAGTACAAATAGAACCAGTTCATAGGAAATAGCATGGAGAGAAGGGTAAAGAATATCGGATTCTTGTCTATCCTTGTTATAGCCACCTATCTGCCTATTTCTATATTTTACTTCTTAAAGCTACCAGGCGTGGATTCAGTAGAAATACGTATCGGGGTTTTCTCGAAAATAATTGAAATTCTATTTTTCTTGGTGTGTCTTTTCTTCTATCTTATGGGATCTACCAGGGCGACACTTAGTCTCTTAGGTTTCCTGGGATCCATTATATTTACCCTCTTTGATTTCTTAGTTGTACCACTCATCCATGAAAACGGTAATTTGTTGATGGTGTTTTCTGAGGTGACGGCCCTATTCATCTCCTGTGTCGCGTTTTATCAACTCATAAGGTCATTGGATGTAAAGAAGATTGAATCCCAATTTAGCGAAGAAACGCCTATCAAGACTACTATAGGGCTTCTTCTTGCGGTCGCACTTATCTCATCGTATGCGGCGTATCTATATTATAAGGTATATCTAGTAGGTCCTTATATTCTTGGTCTGGAGCCAGATCATCCAATATATAATATTATCCGAGCCTTTCCTATCTTATTCCCACTTCTCTTAGTATATTTGCTCCTATTCAAGAAAGATTGGAGATACGTGCTTACATCCGCATTCCTTGTTTTCAACGCCGTATCATTTGCCGCTGATTTTTCCGTACTTGTTTTCACAGGTTTCGGTTACACATACTTAATCGAGAGTATTCCTAGCTTTCTTTTGTTGAGCTTTGCAGTTATCTTCCTAAAGAGTCTCCACGAAGGTGATGCATCCATGAAGAGTGGCAGGTCCGGTTCCGGGTGTTAGTTGACGGCTCCGATTGTCGCTGAATTTACGGCACGATCTGTAAGGATGGATACGGACGCAAGGTCGAGCATCGCATACGTTTTGTCCGGCAACGAAAACTAAGGGGGTCAAGTCTGGTTTTGGGTGTTAGTTGACGGGCCATGATAGAGGAGGACATTCTTCATGTCACGTCCCTTAAGAATACAATACCCCGACGCCTGGTACCATGTGATGAATAGGGGCGGGGCACGGCAAGCGATTTTTTCCGAACCGGCGGAGTATCTTGATTTTATCGACCTGATCAGGGAATCGGCCCTCATGTGGGGCGTAAGAATCGCCGCGTACTGCCTCTTGCCCAACCACTACCATCTGACTAAAACCCAAAACAAGACCTGACCCCAAGGTTTACACAGCGCTGCGGCCAGCGTGGTGAAGAAGATGAAAAGCGATATGGAAAACCACCCGTCTCTCCGAACGAGAATCGGGGCGATTGAATCTGCGCTGACTAAAACCCAAAACAAGACCTGACCCCAAGGTTTAACCTCAATGAGAAGAAATATAAGCTATCTCCAACCCCGCCGTTCCCGGCGGGGTTGTTTTTTTGAGGTGAGGGCCGAATCACATACTATTTGACAAAACCACCCTCATCTGGTAATTTTATGAAATTATTATACATCAAGCCGAAGGGTATCCCCGGCTGCCGGGAGATATCTCCGGGAACGTTGAAGGGAACGCAATGAAGAAAGACGCGACCGACGATACGATGATGACCAACTGCGACGATACGCGGGAGGGCGTTACCGAATGCAAGGCCGTCTCCGAGTACTGTCCCGGGCTGGAGGGGGTCATCGCCACGAGGTCGGCCATCTGCCATATCGACGGCGAGCAGGGCAGGCTCTCCTACCGCGGCATCTCGATAGAGGAGCTGGCCGAGCACAGCAGCTTTGAGGAGACCGCCTATCTCCTCCTCTATAACCACCTCCCGAGCGACCGGGAGCTCAAGGAGTTCTCCACCCTCATCGCCCGCCAGAGGCACCTGCCGCTTTCGGTGTCGGAGGCCATCAAGAAGTTCCCGGTGGGGATGCACCCGATGCTCGCCCTCCAGTCGGCCGTGGCGCTGCTGCAGGGTGAGGATTTCTACGCCGACGACGTGTCGTCTCCGATCCATAACATCAGGCGGGCGATCTCGCTCATCGCCAAGTTTCCGACGATCGTGGCCGCGTTTGACCACTGCAGGAACGGGGAGGACCCGCTGCCGCCGGTCTCAAAATACAACCACGCCGAGAACTTCCTTTTCATGCTCACCGGGAGCCCCGCGGACCCCGGCGTGGCCCGGGTATTGGACAAGTGCTTCATACTCATGGCCGAGCACACGCTCAATGCCTCAACGTTCACGGCCCGGGTTATCGGCTCTACCAACGCGAGCATCTACTCGGCGGTGTCGGGCGGCGGTCGGCGCCCTGTCGGGCTCGCTGCACGGCGGGGCCAACGAGCGCGTAATCCGGACCCTCTACTCGATCGGAAGCTCGGACAACGTCCCGAAATACGTCGACGAGATGCTGGATTCGGCAAAGAAGATCATGGGACTGGGCCACCGCATCTATAAGACCACGGACCCCCGGGCCCCCATCCTGAAGTCATATATCCCGGGGCTCCTGGACAAGGTGGGCGGAGAGGAGTACAAAGAGCTCTACGAGATCGCCATCGAACTCGAAAAGGAAGTCGAGAAGAAACTCTCCCACAAGAAGATCTATCCCAACGTCGACTTCTACTCGGCCGTCGTGCTGGAGATACTGAGGATTCCCATCGACCTGTTTACCCCGGTCTTTGCCATCTCGCGCTCGGTGGGGTGGGCGGCACACTGGATGGAGCAGGTGGACGCAAACCGAATCTTCAGGCCTATCCAGGAATATATCGGCGACCTGAACCGGCCCTACGTCCCCATCGAGAAGCGATAAGAGCGACACGGCCCGCACCGGCCGGACGGTTCTACCGATGCCCCGCCGCGGACCGGGCGCATAGCCCGACAACAGGATGAACAGCATCGGGGCGTTAGACGCCCCGGGTATCGCGCTACCCCTTTCACCCAGTGAGGAGACGTCATGAAGACCTACACCTTCACCAAATCGTATGAAATGCTCGAAGAAGCCAAGAAGTATGTCCCCGGCGGTATCTACGGGCCGAGGAGCCCGATGTTTTTGACCTACGGTTCCTACCCCTGTTTCCTGGTAGCGGGGCGACGGCTGCCATATCTGGGACGTGGACGGCAACGAGTATATCGACTATATGTGTTCGTTCGGCACCAACATCCTGGGGCTCAACCACCCCGGCGTCGAAGAGGCCGCCCGAAAACAACAGGAAATGGGCAACTGCTTTACCCTTCCTTCCAACCGCTGGAACGAGCTGGCAAAGCGGCTGGTGGGGCTGATATCCGGGATGGACTGGACGGTCTTCTCCAAGAACGGGTCGGACGTTACCTCGTACGCCGCCACCGTGGCACGCCACTTCACCAAGAAGCGGGTCGTCATCATGGCCGGCGGCGCCTATCATGGGTCCCATTTCTGGTGCACCCACAGCACCAACGGCATCCCCCCGGAGTACCAGGCGTTCGTCGAGCACTTTAACTATAACGACGTGGCGGGGCTTACGGCCCTCTTCGAGAAACATAAAGGCGACGTGGCGGCGGTGATGCTCACCCCCTTCCACCATCCGGCCATGGCCGACCAGGTGCTGCCCGAAAAGGGATTTTACGACGCGGTTCGCTCCCTCTGTGACAAGAATGGGTCTCTTCTGATCATTGACGACATCCGCTGCAACTTCCGGCTCCACCTCAACGGCTCCCATGTCTATTTCGGCGCCAAGCCGGATCTGGTCACCATGGGAAAGGCGATGGCCAACGGCCACCCCATCGGGGCCTGCCTCGGGAGCGAGAAGCTCAAAGAAGCCGCCTCGGGCGTCTTTTTCTCGGGCACCCATTTCTTCTCGGCGGTCCCGATGGCCGCGGCCCTGGCCACAATGGATATCATTGAGGAGGAGGGGGTCATCGAGAAGATCGCAAAGCTCGGCGCGTCCCTTAAAAAAGGGCTAACCGGTCTCGCCCGTGAATCGGGCCTCCCGGTCGTCTACACCGGGACGGACGCCATCCCCTTCATGCGCTTCGAGAACGACCCGGTTTTCGATATAAACCGGCTCTTTTGCGGTGAGGCGGCCAAGCGCGGTATCTTCTTCCACCCCCACCACAACTGGTTTTTGTCGGCGGCCCACACGGACGCGGACATCGAAAAGACCCTCGAGGTATCCCGCGAGGCGTTTGGCGTTGTGAAGGAGCATCTTGCGACGAAGAAAGGGACGTAAGCCATGTACCTGCATCACTCCGGCATCAAATCGGCCGACATTGATAGATCGATCGATTTTTACACGCGGATCATGGGCCTTCAGATCCTCGAGAAGATAGACCTTGTGGGCAGGAGCTTCTATTTCGTCGGCAACGACAGGACGCGCATCGAGATTGAACAGGCAAACCCCGGCGACGAGATGATCAAGGTGGATACGGGGTTCGGCCTCTACCACCTGGCTTTTGCCGTTGACGACCTGGACGACCTTGCCGCCAGGCTCAAGGCCGAATCGGTCAAGTTCATTCTCGAGCCGATCCAGCTTCGCGCGGACCGCAAGATCGCGTTTATCGAGGACCCGGACGGGGTCAGGATACAGCTGATCGAGTTCGTGGCCTAGGTCTTCATACGACGGGCCCGAAAAGGAGGACGACACGGCGATGTCCTCACGAAGAGCGCCATTTAGCGGGACGCTTGACGGGCGCGACCGGCCGGTTCCGGAAAAATTCGACGCGACCGGACTATCGGGTAAACCCCTCTTTATGAGGGGTTTACTTTTTTTGTTACCGACTCGGGGGGAGGACAATGGGAGACCTGGTACGGGTAACCACGGAAAATGGGGTCGCCACCGTGCTGCTGGACCGGCCCGGGGCGTTCAATGCCTTTAACCTCGAGCTGGTCAGGGATCTGGCCGACCGGCTCGTCGAAGTCGGGGCGGACGAGAGCGGTGCGGGGGGTCGTGATCTCGGGGGCCGGATCGGCGTTTTGCGCCGGCGGGGACCTCAAGTTTATCCGCAATTACCCCGGCGGCGTCTATGCCGCCTTCCGGACGATGGCCGCCCACTTCCACCGGGCAATCCTTGAGATCAGGCGCATGGAAAAGCCGGTGGCCGCGGCCGTAAACGGGGTGGCGGCGGGGGGAGGGTTCTCGCTCGCGCTTGCCTGTGACTTCCGGGTGATGGCCGGCTCGGCCACCCTGGTGCAGGCCTACACCTCCCGCGGCCTTTCCATCGACGGCGGGGGCACCTGGACGCTTCCGCGGATCGTGGGCGCGGCGCGGGCGCTGGAAATCGCGGCCTTCGACGAGCCGATCGGCGCAGAGCGGGCGCTCGCCTGGGGGCTCGTCACCAAGGTCGTCGCCGACGACCGTGCGCTTGCCGAGGCCCGGACGCTCGTGGAGCGGGTCGCCGCGGGGTCGCGCTCTTCATTTGCCTGGAGCAAACGGCTGATAAACGATTCGTTCGACACGGCGCTCGAGGCGCAGCTCGAGCGCGAGCGGGAGGGGATCGCCCTCTGCGGGTCGTCACCCGACGGGCGCGAGGGATTGTCGTCGTTCATCGAAAAGAGAAAGCCGCTATTCGGCCCGAAATCGAAATAGACGGACTGTCTCAGGAGATCGCCATGGAACCGAAAGTGCTGACTAAGAAAGAGGGACACCTCTTCTTGATCACCATCAACCGCGCCGAGAAGATGAACTGCATCGACGCGGAGACCGAAGACCTCCTCGTCGATGCGTGGCACGCCTTCAGGGACGACGAGGACGCCTTTGTGGCGATCATTACCGGGGCGGGGGACCGCGCCTTCTGCTCCGGGGCGGACCTGAAGGACTACCTGCCAAAGGTCTCGGGGAGCCCGACGTATCTGAGACGCCGGGCCTATGACGGCCCCGGCTTCGGCGGGTTCACCCGGGGCATCGACATCTTCAAGCCGATCATCGCCGCGATCAACGGCGTCTGTTTTGCCGGAGGGATAGAGGTGGCCGCCGCGGCTGACATCCGTATCTGTGCCTCCCACGCGCGCTTCGGCTGCCTGGAGCGCCGCTGGAACGTGGGGCTGGGCGACGGCGGGACGCAGCGGCTGCCCCGGATCATGGGGCTGGGTAACGCGCTCTACTATATCGTCACGGGAAAGGAGTTCGACGCCGCCGAAGCGATGCGGGTAGGGTTCGTCAACGAGATCGTGGAGGCAAAAGATCTCACGGCGCGGGCCAACGAGCTTGCGTCCATGATCTGCGAGTTCCCCCAGGGGGCGATCAGGGTGGATAAGGAAGCAGCCCTTCGCGGGATCGGGACCCCGCTGACGGAGGGCCTCAGGGTCGAGAGCATGCTCTTTAACACGCTCCTTTCAACCCATGACTTTTACGAGGGGCCGAAGGCCTTTATCGAGAAGAAGAAGCCCGAGTTTGATAACGAGTAGGCTGGCCGCCGGGCATCATCGACAACTCGCGCGGCCTAGTGGGGCGTAAACCGGCCGAGGTCATAGATCCCGATCTCCTTCTCAATCCCGGCGACCTCATTTACTTTGCCCTCGAATCCCTGCTCGCCGAAGAGCTCATGTTCCCGGTCCTCAAAACTGTCCCCGAGTCGGCTATACTCCGCGGCTGATAGGAGGCCCTTGAGCCCGGGGAAAAGGACGGTATCCTCCCGGGCGGCGTGCGGCCGGTACATTTTAAGGAATGACGTCAGACTATCGGCCAGGGCGTTGGGATTATCCACCGTCCCGGAGTGCTTCTCCTTTGAGAGTAATAAAATAGACTTTGTGACCTCGCGGCCCGCCTCATGCTGCCGGCGCAACGTGCTCGTCAGATCGGCAAGCGTGCCCGCCTTCTCGAACAGCGGGAAGATGTAATCCTCCTCAAGCTTTTCGTGGTAGCCCTCGATGAAGACATGAACGATGGTTGCGGACTCGAAGATAGCATCGTAGTCCGGGCTCTTGCCGTCGTTTAACAGGCCGAGCTCATGATCGTAGACGAGCATGATACGCCTCAGGACTCCGTGCTCTCGCATCAGATCCTCGGTGGGAGTCACCTCATTGGACAGCGCCTCCGAGCCGGTCTCTCCGTCATCGGGAACCGGCTGCGCCGATACCACGCCGCGACCGCTCAACGTGAGGCCGAATGTCACCATCGCACATACGCCGATAAAAAGTGCCGTCACACACGGACTAATTTTCATCCTCGAACCCCCTTTATTACGTGATCGTTAAAGTCCCAGGAGATCAGGCCGCAAACATGTACGGCCTCTATGGGAGGTTTGACTCAGGGCAGGTATCCCCACCGGGCTCCGGCTCGTGAAGGGCCGGTGTCCCGGGCCGGTGCAGCCAGCGGGGAGGACATCTCCCCGCGTCACCTAGCGTTGTACGGGACCTTCCTGTTGGGCACACTCGTAGGAGATGATGCAGCTCCCCGCTTCCTTCCTGACGGAGGGCTGACCTTTCGGGAGAACCAGCTGATTTTGCCGTGAAAGATAGTGGTTCATCAGGTGCAGGAAGAAGTGGGGTATAAGACAGAGGGTCCCTTTCAACTCCGCCCCTCCGAGCCCCTTGGGACAAATCCTGCAGAATTGGCTGGAAATGGAGAGCCGGACCCCCTCGCCCGACCGGTCGATCGAGTATTCTTTGACGAAGTTCAGGTCGCCGTTGAAAAAATCGAAAAGAAACGCGACATTCTTTTCGAGGGTTTCGTTTCCGATCGCAAATTCGATGTCTTTGGCGGAATAGTAGTTAGCCATGTACGTGGCTGTCTTTTTGGCCAGTTCGTTGACGACGCCCTGATTGACGAGCCCCAGGTCGACCATCCCTGCGAAGATAGCAAAGAGAAAGGCATTGTGCTGGTTTATGTCTCGCCGTGCAATCTCCGTTCTCAGATCCATAGCGTACCTCTTATATTAGTATCCGGGAGTAGCGGGTCAGTAAGGTGCCCGTGCCTGTCCTTAGTTTCAGCAGGCGCCATGGAGCCGGGGCAGCGGTATCGGTTATGAAGGTGCAGGCTCGCGGCTATTGGCCAACGGTGCATGTTGGATGGTCAGAGCTGCTACATCTATTCTAGTATTAATACTATACCGGTCAAGCTTTTTTTGCATTCGTATATTGTATAAGACAACTCGCGTCAACCGTCGGCGATCCGTATTCCGAGGGTAACGGACGTATCGTTCCGAATGGAGGACGCGCGGGGTCCCGGGCGGATATCTTGTTTTTTGAAGCGGGTGGAACGCTATTTGCGTGCGTACGGGGGGCGGGATGAAACCCGCTGACGGGCAGTCTCCAGCGCGATTCTCGGGAGGGCGGCGGGCCGGAACAAAGACGGCACTAAAGCAAGAAGCCGCCCATTTCCGGGCGGCTTCTTCGATTTTAGTGGCGACCCCAAGGGGATTCGAACCCCTGTTGTCGGCGTGAAAAGCCGATGTCCTGGGCCAGACTAGACGATGGGGTCGCTGTTTGTGTCGCTGCGATCTGTTCCCGAGTAGTCGGGAGGCAAAGCATCACCCCACGAAGCGGGCTTCGCGGGGGCCCCGATGGGCAACCTCCGCCGGCACCTCACAATAAAGTTCTTTACATTCTTTCGTGCGCCGGCGAGAGACAACTCTCGCCGGATTTTTTCTGGTAGGGCGTACTGGACTCGAACCAGTGACTCTCTGCTTAAAAGGCAGATACTCTACCATCTGAGTTAACGCCCCGTCTTGGTACGAACCTTTAGGTTAAATAGTTACCGGCCCCTTGTCAAGTCTTTTCTATCACGGGCTTTGAAATATTTCCCATCTCTCCCGCTGACGGGCACGCCGGCCCTATCGACACCCCAACGGGCGCGGAGAATCGACGGGCGCGTGCCGTCTAATACATCTCCCGTCTCGAATGGTCCTCGAACCGCGTGTGCTCGTTGATAAAGGTGAGCCGCGCCGTCCCGGTCGGGCCGTTGCGCTGCTTGCCGATGATGATTTCGGCAATCCCCTTATCGTTTGTATTGGGGTTATAGACCTCGTCCCGGTAGATAAAGGCGATCACGTCGGCATCCTGCTCGATGGCCCCGGATTCTCTCAGGTCGGCCAGGATCGGGCGCTTGCTCTCCCGCGCCTCCACGGCGCGCGAAAGCTGGGAGAGCGCCACCACCGGGACCTTGAGCTCCTTTGCCATCGCCTTGAGAGACCGCGAGATCTCCGATATCTCCAGGTCCCTGCGCTCGGCCCTTCCCGGTACCGGTCATCAGCTGGAGGTAGTCGACCACCACCAGCCCGATATTTGCCTCGACCTTGAGGCGGCGGGCCTTGGCCCGCATCTCCAGGGGATTGAGGCCGGACGAATCGTCTATGAATACGTTGGTCTCCAGCAGGATCCCCGCCGCTCGCGTCAGCTTCGTCCACTGGTCGGCCATGAACTTACCCGTACGAATGCGGTTGAGCTCGATCCTGGCCTCCGAGGCGAGCATCCGCATGACCAGCTGCTCTTTGCTCATCTCCAGCGAAAAGATGGCGACCGGCACCTTGTGTTTGAAGGCGGCGTTGAGCGCTATGTTGAGGGCAAGGGCGGTCTTTCCCATCGAGGGCCGCCCGGCGATGATGATGAGGTCGGAAGGCTGCAGGCCCGCGGTCATGTCGTCGATGTCTTTGAAGCCGGTCGGCACGCCCGTGATCTCGAGGTCCTTGTGATAGAGGTGCTCTATCATATTCATGGTCTCGGGCACGAGCTTCTGGATGGGGGAAAATGGCTGTTTGATCTTGTGCTCGGAGATCTCGAAGATCTTGCTTTCGGCCTTTTCGAGGAGCTCATCCACGTCGCGCTTGGCTTCGTAGCTGTCGGCGATGATCTCGGAGGAAGCGGCGATCAGGCCGCGGAGGATGGCCTTTTCCTTGACGATCTTTGCGTAGTACTGGATATTTGCGGCGGTGGGGACATTGTCAACCAGGGACGTGATGTAGGCGATGCCGCCCGCGTCATCCAGCGTCCCCTTTTTCTTGAGGGTCTCGGTCAGTGTGATGAAGTCGACCGGCTCGTTCTTGTCGAAGAGCTCGATCATCGCCGAGAAAACCTTTCGGTGGCCCTCCCGGTAGAAGTCCTGGGGCATGAGGATATCGAGCACCTTCGTGATGGCTCGGTCCTCGATGAGGACTCCCCCCAGCACCGACTGCTCGGCGTCAAGATTCTGGGGGGGTAGTCGCAAGACCGCTTCGTTCGATCCCATCTCTTCCCCCCTGATTAGGCCCGCAAACAATGACCCTCAACGCCGCCCGGGCGATGTGAAACGACCCGGTATGTCCGGGGCAAGCCGGACAGGCGGCGGTTTCGCCCGCTCGCGCCGGGCCCGAGCCTCCGAATCGAGAGAAGCCCGGCCTCGGGCGATATTCGGGTAATAGTATAGCACAGATTGCGCGAGATTACCGCCCGCTCGGATCGGGAAACACACAGCACAGCGGGAAAGCGGCGCCCGGTTCCCTAGTCTTCTTTGACTACCGTGAGCTTGAGGTTGGCAACGACTTCGGAGGCCAGCTTGATCGGAACGGTATAGTCTCCCAGCCGCTTGATATGCTCCTCGATGACCAGCTTCCTCTTGTCCACATCGATGCCCATCTGGCCAAGTGCATCGGCGATCTCGTGAGAGGTCACCGATCCGAAGAGCTTGTCTTCTTCGCCGGCGTGCTTTTTCAGTGTTATGGAGATCGCCTCGATCTTTTCCTTGAGGGCCTGGGCGCTCAGCTTCTCCTTCTCCTTGACCTTCGCATCGCGCTTCTTGATGGAATCCAGCTGCTTCAGGTTTTCCGGGGTAGCGGTCAGCGCCAGGTTCTTCGGCAGCAGATAGTTCCGGGCATAGCCGGTGGCCACCTTCACCAGATCTCCGGTCTTACCCAGAGAAGGGATGTCTTGTATGAGAATCACTTCCATAGTGACTACTCCTTGTCGTGTTTGAACGGATACGTCCGCCGATACGCCGGGACCGGTCGCCCCGTCTCGGATAGAGCGCCGGCGGCAGGAGATGTTCGCTCCCGCGCCATCGGGCGCGCCCCGCGGGGGAAAGGGTCTCCTGCCGCCGGGCGGCGGGAGCCTTCTCTTTCTACGGACGCGGGGCGTCTCAGCGCGGTGCGGGCTCGATGAGTTGCCGCGGCCGGCTTCGGGACGTTAGTACTGCGATATCGTGGACGTAAAGGGAAGCAGCGCCAGAATCCTCGCCCGCTTTATGGCGACGGTCAGCTCGCGCTGGTGCTTTGCGCAATTACCCGAAATACGGCGGGGAATGATCTTGCCCCGCTCGGTGATGAAGTAACGCAGCATCTTGGCGTCTTTATAGTTTATCAGAATGGTCGGCGTCGTACAGAAACGGCACACCTTGCGCTTGTGAAAGCCTTTCCGTTTGACGACCTTCCCGCCGGAGTTGCCGCGCGAGTCCCCGTTTGATGTCCTTGATTCGTATCTTCTTTCCATATCGTTTCTAAAAAACCCCAACCCTTACAACCGCGCACGGGCGCAGCTCTGTTCGGGTCACTGAATTTCTCAAAAAGGATGGGCGGATCGTCTGTCGCTCCCGATCGTATCCCGGGAAGGCGCCGCCGCTCTTTCCATATATCGTTCTCACCGGTCGCCTGCCCGCTGCCGACAATACCGGCAACGGCCGACGGGGTGAGCTATCGGGCCGGTCCCTCGGTTACTCCTTCGGCTCCTCAGGCTCCTCGATTTCGTCATCGTCGGAGGGGACGACCGGGGAGCCCTCCTTTTCAAAGACGGGCCCGGCGTCGCCGCCTGGTTCGCTCCGGGGACCCAAAGGTCCGCCGAGCTCGCGCTCTTCCTCTCTCTTCTCCTCGGTGGTGATATCGATTTCCGTGGCGGCGAGGTTGATGGTCAGGTATTTCAGGGTCTCTTCCATGATCCTCAGGTTACGCTCGAGAAGCGCCACGATCTTGGGCTCGCCGTAGTAGACGACCCTGACGTAGTTTCCCTTGATCTTTTTCTTGACTCGATAGGCGAGTTTCCTCTTACCCCAGCGGTCCATCAGGACTATCTTGCCCTTTTGTCCCTCGATGAGCGTCTGAACGCGCTTTATCGCTTTTTCGGTGTCATCTTCGGTCAGGTCGGGGTCGAGAATAAAGACGGTTTCGTAGGTACGCACGTGGTTTTCACCTCCTTCCGGTTATAAAGCCCGGTATTCCTGGGGAAATGGTGCCGCGATTTCTCACGTTTCCGATATCGGGCCGGCTGAAGCATCGCTCCCGGCCGCCCGTTCCCCACCGAGCAAGGAGATTGCAGGTCTAATCCAAATTGTCAAACAAGAAATCTATCATATTTCCGGGTGATGTCAAGAAAAATTCTGCTCCAAACGACATGACCTGCTTCGGGGGTGAAGCGGGGCGGTTCTTCGGGGGCGAAAATTCCTTGACATCCCTATTTTTTTGTGATAAAAATCTAAAAATCGGTCTGGTGCGGTCTGGTGCGCGCGAGATTACCTGCGCGCGCCGTCTACGATGCGCAAACGATATCCTCACAATAACCTCAAAACAGGAAAGACGACCGGCGGGTCAAACTCATGAAGCGCAAGAGTAAGTACTATACCATTATGGTTGTGCCGCAGAAGGCACAGAAGGTTTTCAGGTTCAAGATATCCGACATCGCGCTCTATGTCGTGGCGGGCCTTACGGCCGTCATCATCCTCATCTCCGTCTGGATGCTCTACAACTATCTCGACGTGCGGCTCAAAGTCGCCGAGCTTAACTCCCTCAGGGAAGAAAACCGGCAACAGAAAGACCAGATCAGGGAGTTTGCCTCGAAACTCGAGGACCTGAACTCGGAAATGGAAAAGATCCGACAGTTCGATGAAAAACTCCGGATCATCACGAACATCGGTGAAAACCCCGAGGGAGGCGACGTGTTCGGGGTCGGTGGACCGACCTCCGAAGAGGGTAACAGCGTCACCGAGCTGGATAAACGCCACGAGTCCCTGATTCGCGAGATCAAGGTGGATCTCGAGAATCTTCAGGAGGACTCCAAGATGCAGGAAGAAAGCCTGCAAGAGCTCCTGAGCTTCCTCGAGGATCAGAAGAACCTCCTCTCGTGTACCCCTTCGATCTGGCCGACCCGGGGGTTTGTGACCTCTTCCTTCGGCTACCGACGCTCCCCGTACACCAAGACGCTTCGGATGCATGAGGGATTGGACATCGCCAACAAGATCGGCACTCCAATATATTCTACGGCCGACGGGGTGGTCATCTTCACCGGCATCGAGGGAAGCTACGGCAAGGTGCTGTCGATAGATCACGGCTACGGTGTCAGCACCCGCTACGGGCATCTGGACACGATCCTCGTCAAGGAGGGAGATAAAATAAAGCGGGGGGACAAAATCGCCACCGTTGGCGTCACCGGCCGCACCACCGGTCCGCATCTCCACTACGAGGTGAGAATGAATGGCGTGCCGGTTAACCCGAGAAATTACATCCTCAACTGAGCCGATCGGGGCAGCTGATTGACGGCATACGGCTGTCGACAATAAGACGAGAGGCTGTTCATCAGGAGAGCGGTGAAAAACCCCGATGGAGTGTATCTCCTTCGGGGTTTTAGTTGGGAAAAGGTGCCGGCAACGGCTTTTCTCCACAAAGGAGTCCCCGCCGGGGATGCACTGTGCGCCCTCGGGCGCGTATGGACTCCGGCCGACACGGCGCGAAAGAAATAGGGATCTACTATGATAATGGATTCTTTACAGAGATTTTTCGGCTCCAAGAACGAGCGGGAGGTTAAGCGGATCGTCCCCATCGTCAACGAGATCAACGAGCTGGAGCCTCAGATGATGGCCCTGTCCGACGAAGGCCTCAGAAATAAGACCCAGGAATTCAGGAAAAGACTCCAGGACGGCCAGACGCTCGACGAAATCCTCCCCGAGGCCTTTGCCGCGGTTCGAGAGGCATCCAGGAGAACCATCGGGCTTCGCCATTTCGACGTCCAGCTCGTCGGCGGGGTTGTCCTGCACGAAGGCAGGATCTCCGAGATGAAAACCGGTGAGGGCAAGACGCTCGTCGCGACGCTGGCCGCCTACCTGAACGCGCTTTCAGGCAAGGGTGTACATATTGTCACCGTCAACGATTATCTGGCGGGTCGTGACCGGAACTGGATGGGCAAGATATACGAATTTCTCGGGCTGTCGGTCGGTGTTATCCTTCACGACATGGAGGACGCCGAGCGCAAGGCCGCGTACGCCTGCGACATCGTCTACGGTACAAATAACGAGTTCGGCTTTGACTACCTGCGCGATAACATGAAATATCAGATCGAGGATTACGTCCAGCGCGACCTCAACTACGCGATCGTCGACGAGGTCGACTCGATCCTCATCGACGAGGCCAGAACGCCCCTGATCATATCGAGCCAGGTGGACGTGGATCTTCACCAGTACGATCAGCTCAAGCCCCTCATCAAGCGGCTGGTCTCCCGACAGAAAGACCTTGTCGCCGAGCTCTTCGCAAAGGCGATGGCCGCCGAAAAGGAAGGCGATGATGAGACGATGATGGTAAACTTCCTTCGGGTGGAGAAAGGAGACCCTCGAAACAAGCGTCTCCTGAAATATCTTGCCGATCACAAGGACGTCAAGAGGTCGATGACCCAGTGGGAGAGCATCTACATCCGGGACAAGCGGACGATAGATTTCGAGGAGGGGCTGCTGTACATCTTCTCTGACAGGGAGCACAACGTCTCCTTCACCGAGGAAGGCCAGACCATCATCCGATCGTCCGTTGGGGAGCTGTTTGACGTCGGCGACATCAACGAGGAGTATATCAAGATAGAGCAGGACGAGTCCCTGACCGACACCCAGAAAGAGGACCGCAAGCGGGAGGTGGGCGCCCAGCACGAGGATAAGACCGAAAAGATCCACAACCTCGCCCAGCTCCTCAAGGCCTATACCCTGTTCGAGCGGGACGACGATTACGTCGTCAACGACGGCCAGGTCATCATCGTCGACCAGTTCACCGGACGGATGATGCCGGGACGCCGATACAGCGACGGGCTTCACCAGGCCCTGGAGGCAAAGGAGGACGTTACTATCGCCAAGGCCACCAAAACCGTGGCGACGATAACCCTGCAGAACTATTTTCGGATGTACGATAAGCTGGCCGGTATGACGGGTACGGCCGACACCGAGGCGGAGGAATTTCACAAAGTCTATAAGCTGCCCGTGATGGTCATCCCCACCAACAAGCCGCTCAGGCGCTCCGAGTACCCGGACCTGATCTACAAGACCGAAAACGCGAAGTTCCTGGCGGTGGCCGACAAGATCGCCGAGCTCAACGGGAAAGGGCGGCCGGTTCTCGTCGGCACCACTTCCATCGATAAGTCGGAAAAGCTCGCCCGCCTGCTCAAGATGCGCAAAATCAACCACCAGGTCCTCAACGCGAAACATCACGAGCGGGAGGCGGAGATCGTGGCCGAAGCGGGACGGCGCGACAGCGTCACCATAGCGACCAACATGGCCGGCCGCGGCACCGACATCGTCCTCGGGTCCGGAGTGCCCGATCTGGACGGCCTGCATATCATCGGGACGGAGCGCCACGAGAGCCGCCGCATCGATAATCAGCTGCGCGGACGCTCGGGCCGGCAGGGCGACCCCGGGTCCTCCCAATTCTACCTGTCGCTTGAAGACGACCTCCTGCGCATCTTCGGCGCCGACCGGATCACGTCGGTCATGGATCGGCTCGGCATGGAGGAGGGGGAGGCCATCGAGCACTCCCTGCTGACCAGGGCCATCGAGAACGCCCAGCGGAAGGTGGAGAGCAATAACTTCGCGGTCAGAAAGCAGCTGCTCGAGTACGACGATGTCATGAACAAGCAGCGCGAGGTCATCTACGCCAGACGCCGCGAGATACTCTCCGATGAGGACATCGGTGAAGACATCATGGAGATGATCGAGGAGAAGGTGGACGAGATCATCATGACCTACACCGACGAGAAGGGGTACCTGGAAGATTGGGATACCATCGGTATCACCGATACGGTGATGGGCTCGTTTTCCATCCCGCTCAATCTGCACGATCCCGCGCTTTCCGAAATGATGCAGGACCAGTTTGCCGACTGGCTCCTGGACAAGGTCGTTTCTACCTATAAGGCCAAAGAGGAAAACATCGGCCCCCCCCTCATGCGCCGGCTCGAAAGAATCATCATGCTGAGGGTGCTGGATGCCGCCTGGCAGGATCACCTGGAAGCGATGGATCAGCTTAAGGAGGGGATCGGGCTGCGCGCGTACGGGCAGCGAAACCCGCTCATTGAATACCAGAAGGAGGGATACAATCTCTTCCTGGAGATGGGAGAAAGCGTGAAGGGCGACGTCCTGGCCCAGCTGTTTCGGGTCCAGATCGCCCGGGACGATACCACCCGGACCCAGGCAGAGCGAGATCGGCTCACCCTCATCCACCGGGACTTTACCCCGCCCCCGATGGGCGAAAGCCCCGAGGGAGGCGCCCATCCGGGCGTTCAGTCGGGACCCGAAAGGACTCCCGGCGAAAAGCCGAAACCGGTAGTGCGGGACGCGCCGAAGGTCGGCAGAAATGATCCCTGCCCCTGCGGGAGCGGAAAGAAATACAAAAAGTGCCACGGAAAGGTCGAGGCCTACGGATAGGCGGCGCCCCGCGAAAAGGTAATATGAACACGACAGTCGATGAGCAGATCTGTCCCGGGTTTCGGGCCGCCGGGATCGCAGCCGGTATTAAGAAAACCGGCGGTCTCGATCTGGCCCTGATCGTCTCCGACACCCCGGCCGTGGGTGCCGCGCTATTTACCGAGAACCGGGTCAAGGCGGCCCCGGTCGTTCTTTCCATGGAGCGACTGCGGAGCGGCGAGCCGCGGGCTGTGCTCATCAATAGCGGGGGCGCCAACGCCTGCACCGGTGCCGAGGGGATCGGTGACGCCCGGATCCTCACGGCCCAGGTTGCCCGAAGACTTGCCGTCCCGGAGGACTCGGTCCTGGCCGCATCCACCGGGGTAATCGGCCAGCGTCTTCCCGTGGGCCGCATCCAGGACTCTCTGGACGCCCTCGTCTCCGACCTCTCCCCGCACGGGTTTACCCGTGCCGCCCGCGCCATCATGACGACCGATACCTACCCGAAGTGCATCGGGAAATCCTTCTCTGCGGCCGGTAAGACCTTCACGATCCTCGGCATTGCCAAGGGCGCGGGGATGATATTCCCCCACCTTGCCACGATGCTGTCCTTTATCGTGACGGATTTCCCCGCAGAAAGGGGGCCGCTCGAAGCGGCGCTGAAACAGGCCGCCGTGCGCTCGTTTAACGCCATTACCGTCGACGGTGATATGAGCACCAACGACACGGTGATACTCCTGTCCGGCACGACATCCGGCTCGAGGAGTCGGCGTCCCGGGCAACGACACCTTCGGGGAGGCGCTCACGGACCTCTGCGTGGAGCTGGCGCGGCATATCGTCAGGGACGCCGAGGGTGCGACGAAGCTCGTGGCCGTCGCCGTGACCGGGGCGCCCGACGAGGAAACCGCGCGTCGGGCGGCCTTTCAGGTGGCCAACTCGCCCCTGGTGAAGACGGCGCTTTTCGGAGAGGATCCCAACTGGGGGCGTATCATTGGGGCGCTGGGGTGCGTACCCGGCTCGTTTGACCCGGCTCGCGCCGCTATCCGGTTTGGAGACGTGCTCGTTGTCTCCGGGGGGGTCGGCTGTGGTGTCGAACAAGAGGTCCTCGCCCACGAGGTTATGCAGCGGCGGGAGTATACGATTACCGTCGAGCTGGGCGCCGGTGCCTCTTCGTTCACCGCCTATACCTCGGATCTCTCCGTCGATTACGTCAAGATCAACGCGGACTACCGGAGCTGAAAGGGAGACGTGATGCTAAAGGTCGTTATACAGGCCGTTCGGGCGCCCTTCTTTACCGGGGCAATCGTGCCGGTCGTCCTGGGCGCAGTCGAGGCCGCCCGGGTCGGACGATTCGACCTCGCTCTCTTCCTGTTGTGCCTCGTGGGGGCGATTTCGTTTCACGGCGCGGCAAACGTCATCAATGACTATTTCGACTATCTGGGCGGGACCGACAACGTGAATCGATATCATAACCTCTTTTCGGGGGGAAGCCGTGTGATCCAGGACGGCCTGCTGACGCCGCTGCAGACGCTGGCCCTTGGAATCATCCTCCTCCTCATCGGGAGTGGCATCGGTATATACCTGGTCGCCCGGACGGGTTGGGTGATACTGGCCATCGGGATCTTCGGCACGTTCCTCGTCCTGGCCTACTCGGTCCCGAAATACGGCCTTGCCTATGTCGGCCGGGGGCTGGGTGAGCTGGCGGTGGCCGTCGGCCTGGGGTTCTTGATGCTGCTGGGTACTTACTGGGTCATGACGGGTACGCTGACGGTCGTGGCCTGGTGGCTCTCGCTGACGCCGAGTCTCCTGATCGCCCTGATCCTCTTCGTCAACGGATATCCCGACTACGAGGCGGACATAGAGACGGGCAAACACACCGCGGTGGTCACCCTCGGTAAAGCGAGGGCGCGATGGGTCTACGTCCTGATCCTGGCCTGTACGTATCTCCAGATCATCGGCGGGGTCATCCTCTCGATCATTCCCCCGCTTTCGCTCATTGCCCTTTTGACGATCCCCCTGGCTATTGTGGCCGTCAAGAAGCTCTTTCGGGTCTATAATGATCCGCGGGGGATCGTGCCTGTCTGCGGCATGACGATAGTGATTCATCTGACGACGGGGCTCCTTCTCGCGCTCGGGGTGGGGGTGAGCGCCCTTGTCGGATAAGGCGCACACTATGCCTTTTTTTATTGCATAGCGGCGATATTTGTGTTAAAAAAATAAATTTACATCGACTATAATGTGCCGCGCCGGCTGCCGGAACGACCGGCAGCGGGGCGTCAACGGGGGGGATGGAAAGGCGAAGGGGGCGGGGAGCGGGCGCGTAAGAACGGTCGGATGTAAAAGAGACGGCATTGGGCGCGGTGCGGGCGGATAAAGCCGCCACCGGCAGCTTGGCGATAGAGATTGGATTAAGCACGCCCGACCGGTGGGGACAGGGAGGTGACCCTATTTCGGGGTTCCCGGGTCCCGGCGGGCGGAAGAAAAAACCACCACAAGGAGTTGAAAAATGAGCTACATTCAAATGAAGGAACTGCTGGAGGCAGGCGTCCATTTCGGCCACCAGACCAAGCGATGGAACCCGAAGATGAAACCCTACATCTTCGGAGCCAGAAACGGAATCTACATCATAGACCTTCAAAAGACGATCGGTCTGTTCGATAAGGCCTATGAATTTGTGAGACAGGTATCGGCCAAGAACGGCACGATCCTCTTCGTCGGGACAAAAAAGCAGGCCCACGAATCGATCCAGATCGAGGCGGAGCGCTGCGGGATGTATTACGTCAACGAGCGCTGGCTTGGCGGCACGTTGACCAACTTTGTCACCATCAGAAAGACCGTCGAGCGCTTTAAGCGACTCGAGGCCCTGCTTTCGGCCGATACGGTCGATTCACTTCCAAAAAAAGAGGTCGCGGGGCTTAACTCTCAGAGGGAGAAGCTTGCCCGGAACATCGGGGGGATCAAGGAAATGGGGGGATTGCCGGACTGCATCTTTCTGGTCGATCCGAGAAAGGAGCGAATCGCGGTCGCGGAAGCCAATAAGCTCAACATCCCGATCGTGGCCGTTGTGGACACAAACTGCAACCCCGATAAGATAGACTATGTTATCCCCGGAAACGATGACGCGATCCGCGCGATCCGCCTTTTCTCTGCGCGAGTAGCCGACGCCATCCTGGAGGGGAAACAACAGCTGGCTACCGCGCCCGTAGAGGAAGCGGCCAAGGTCCAGGAACGCGATGAGAAGGAAGACGGGCCCGTGGTGGTAAGAAAGGCCGCCCCGGCACGGGAGAAAGCTCCCGATGTCGATGTGGAGCCCGAGGAGGAGCCCGAGTCGGACGAGCCGACGGAAAAAGAATAGAACGGTAGGGGAAGACCCTGTCGGGTTATAAGGAGTGGAACATGGAAATCAGTGCTCAGATGGTAAAGGACTTACGGGAGAAGACCGGGGCCGGAATGATGGACTGCAAAACTGCCCTGACCGAGTCGGCCGGAGACCTGGAAAAGGCCGTCGATATATTGCGAAAAAAAGGCCTTTCCCGCGCGGCTAACCGGGCGGGCAGGGTCGCAAAAGAAGGTATGGTCGGCTCATACATCCATATGGGGGGCAAGATCGGTGTTCTCGTTGAGGTCAACTGCGAGTCGGACTTCGTCGCGCGCACCGATGACTTCGTGACATTCGTCAAAGATATCGCCATGCAGGTGGCCGCCTCGAGCCCCCGGTATCTGGCAAAAGAAGACGTCCCCGAGGCGGTCCTGGAAAAAGAGCGGGAAATATACCGCGCCCAGGTGCAGGACGCCAAGAAGCCGGAAAACGTCATCGAGAAGATCGTCGAGGGTAAGCTCAAGAAGTTCTACACCGAGGTCTGTCTCATGGATCAGCCGTTCGTTAAGAACCCGGACATACCGGTCAGTGAATACCTCACCAACATGATCGCCAAGATCGGCGAAAATATGGTAATCAGGAGGTTTGTAAGATTTCAGCTTGGCGAAGGTCTCGAATAGGGATACCCGGCATACCGACCGAAGGCGCAATCGGTTAAGAAATAGTGGCGGGGTTTGAAGGGGGGCGACGCGTCATGCGTTATAAGCGGATATTGGTCAAGCTTTCCGGTGAAGCCCTGGCGGGCACCCAGAAGTTCGGCATCGACTCCGACGCGATTAAATATATCACCGACGAGATCGGCCAGGCCGCGGCCCTCGGCATCGAGACGGCGCTGGTAGTCGGTGGCGGGAATATCTTTCGGGGGATGTCGGCCAGCGAGCAGGGGATGGACCGCGCGAATGCCGACTATATGGGAATGCTGGCCACGGTAATCAATGCCCTGGCGCTGCAGAACTACCTCGAAAAAGCGGGGCTCGTGACCCGGGTACAGACGGCGTTCGAGATGCGGGCGGTGGCTGAGCCCTATATCCGGCGCAGGGCCGTGCGCCACCTCGAAAAGAAACGGATCATCATTTTTGCCGGAGGCACCGGAAACCCCTATTTTACGACCGATACCGCCGCGGCACTCAGGGCCATGGAAATCAACGCCGACGTCATCATCAAGGCCACGAAGGTGGACGGCGTCTATGACAAGGATCCGCTGCGCTTCCCGGACGCCAAGAAATTTGAAGAGATCAGCTATATCCAGGCTCTCAATCTCGGGCTCGGGGTGATGGATTCCACCGCGCTGTCCCTCTGTATGGATAACGACCTTCCCATCATCGTGTTTAACCTCCTTGTACCCGGAAACCTCACAAAAGTCGTCTCAGGACAAAAGATAGGAACAGTTGTAAGGGGATCATGATGGAAGAGGTATTGTCTGACTTGAAACAGGAGATGGAAAAGACCGTCAGCGGCTTCACCAACGAGCTCAAGAGGGTCAGGACCGGGCGGGCGTCGACGGCCATTCTGGACGGGATCAGGGTGGACTACTACGGAAATCCGACACCGCTCAATCAGCTGGCCACCGTTTCGGCGCCGGAACCCCGGCTCCTCATTATCCAGCCTTGGGACGTCGGATCCATCGGAGAGGTCGAGAAGGCCATCCTGAAATCCGACCTCGGACTTACGCCGCAAAACGACGGTAAAATTATCCGAATCACTATTCCCAACCTGACCGAGGAGCGGAGGAAAGATCTGGTCAAGATGGTCAAGAAGATGAGCGAGGACTTCAAGGTTGCGCTCCGGAATCACCGGCGGGACTCGATAGAGTTTCTCAAGGAGCTCAAGAAAGAAAAGGAGATATCGGAAGACGAGTACTTCCGGCTCCACGAAAAGGTTCAGACGATCACCGACGAGTATATAAAGAATACCGACGAGATTCTTACGGAAAAGGAAAAGGAGATCATGGAGATATAGGGAGGCCGAACCGGTCGGCACGCGTGGGGCTCAGCTTCATCGACGCTGCCCTATCCCGACCGGCCTGGCCCCGCACGCCGGGGACGCGCCCGGCTCGGACACAAGGATGACACTTTAAGTCACCTTCTTTCGGGCGTCCCGAGCACGCGTATCTTACCGGGTCCGTATCGGCTACGACCTGCCGATGATCGGCCGCGCCACCCTCTCAGATTAGATCGTTGAGCGGATAGCTATGAAAGATATACAAAACCTCCCCCGACACGTGGCCATAATCATGGATGGAAACGGTCGTTGGGCAAAGGAGCGAAATCTCCCCAGGGTCGAGGGCCATCGAAAAGGGAGCGAGGTAGTCAGGAAGATCGTCGAGGCAAGCCGAAAGAGTGGCATAAAGATCCTTACCCTGTATACCTTTTCCGAGGAGAATTGGAGCCGTCCCAAAGACGAGGTCGGGGCCCTCATGAGCCTTCTGACGGAATTTCTGCATACGGAGCTCCCCAAGATGATGGACGAGCGTGTCCGGCTGTGCGCCATCGGAAGGTTCTCATTACTGCCCGATATCGTCCGTGAGGTCCTTCTGGAGACCGTCAAGCTCACGAAGGACAACAAGGGCATGACGCTCGTGCTTGCCCTTTCATACAGCGGGAGGGGTGAGATCGTGGACGCCGTCAAGGAAATAGCCCGGCTGGCCGCCGATAAAAAGGTCACGTCGGAACAGATCGACGAGGACATGATCGCCGGGCATCTCTATACAAGAAGCTTACCCGATCCCGATCTCCTTATCCGCACCAGCGGGGAGATGCGGATCTCCAACTTTCTTTTGTTCCAGGCCGCCTATACGGAGCTCTATTTTACCCGAACCCTCTGGCCCGATTTTACCCAGGAAGAGTTTCTGTCGGCGCTTCGGGATTACTCGGGGCGAGAGCGACGTTATGGGCTGACGAGTGAGCAGCTTACGGGAAAGGTCTGAGAAGAGATCCGCGTCCGCTGCGCCGGACGTCCCGGGCGATAATGAGGCGCTCATCCCCCGGTAGGGCGCACGTGCAGATAGCCATCGCCCCGGAGGAATCTTCATACCAAAAGGGAGACATCTATGCTTGCTACCCGTCTTATTACCGCCGCGGTGGCCATTCCACTGGTATTGGCCATTCTCATCTACGGTGGCAATCTCGGCTTTTTTCTGTTGGTGCTGACGGTTGTGGGCTTTTCACTGTACGAATACTTTTCCTTTGTCTATCCCCAGAGAATCAATATTCAGATCGTTGCCCACACCATCCTGGGACTACTCCTGCCTATCGCCTTCTATTTCGGCTATCCCGATTTTATCGCCCCCGTCGTGGCCTTTATCGTCATCTTTGCCACGGCGTTTGCCCTCTTTAAGGTCACCGATCCTCAGAAGAAGGCGGAAAACCTCTTCACCCGGCTGTTTGGCATCTTCTACGTCGCCTTTCTCCTCTCGTACCTGATTGTACTGAGGAAACTTCCGCATGGAATCGAATGGGTGGTGCTGGCGCTGGCGATTAACTTCGGTACCGACGCCGGTGGCTATTTTGCGGGGAGGTTCTTCGGGAAGCACCCCCTCTACCCGGTCATCAGTCCCAAGAAGACCGTCGAGGGAGCGATAGGCGGGCTTGTCCTCTGTATGCTGCTGGTGATTGCCGCCAAGTACGTATTGATCCAGTTGCTGGGATGGGACGACGTCCTGATCCTGGGCCTGGTCGCCTCGATTCTGGCGATCCTGGGAGATATGGCCGAGTCGCTCATCAAGCGGGGCTTCAAGGTCAAGGACGCGGGGGGCCTCATACCGGGACACGGTGGATTTCTCGATCGGATAGACTCATTCGTCTTTTCCGTCCCCTTTATTTACTTCTACGCGGCGTACTGCCTCTAAACCATGAAGAAGGTCGCAATCCTCGGCTCGACCGGTTCAATCGGGACCCAGGCCGTCGACATCATTGAGCGTAACCCGGATCGGTTTACCGTGACGGCTCTCGCGGCCCGCGGCAACGTCTCCCTGATCCATGAGCAGGCCAGGAAACTCAGGCCGCGCATCGTGGCCCTCTTTGACGAGGAGGCAGCGCGCGAGATAAAGGAGCTGCTTCCCGCGGACGTAACGGTCCTCTCGGGGGAGGCCGGGGTAACGGCCGCGGCGGCCGACTCGGGCGCAGATATCGTCCTTGCGGCGATGGTGGGCTCGGCGGGCCTCGGCCCGACGATGGCGGCCGTCGATGCGGGTATCGACGTCGCGCTGGCCAACAAGGAGACGCTGGTCTGCGCCGGTTCTCTCGTAACCGATCGGGCGCGCCGCAGCGGGACGCGCATCATCCCCGTGGACAGCGAGCACAGTGCGATCTTTCAATCGCTGGCCGGGCATGATCACGCCCACGTCAAGCGGCTTATTATTACGGCCTCGGGCGGTCCGTTCTGGAAGAGGTCGATCGAGGAGCTCGGCGCCGTGACGCCCCAGGAGGCGGTTGCCCATCCCCGGTGGAACATGGGCGAAAAGATCAGCATCGATTCGGCCACCCTTATGAACAAGGCCCTCGAGGTCATCGAGGCACATCATCTCTTTAACGTGCCCCAGGAAAAGATCTCGGTCCTCATACACCCGGAGAGCATCGTCCACTCCATGGTAGAATACATAGACGGCTCGATCATTGCCCAGCTTTCGAGCACCGACATGAGGATTCCCATCGCCTATGCGTTGGCTTATCCCGAACGAATCGAGCGTCCCGCCGAACCGCTGGATCTTGGGAAAATCGGAAGCCTTACCTTCTTCGAGCCGGACGAGGACCGGTTTTGGGCCCTCGGGCTGGCGCGGAGGGCGCTGAGCGTGGGAGGGACGATGCCCGCGGTAATGTCGGCGGCAAACGAAGAGGCGGTGTCCCTGTTTCTGAAAAAGAAGATACCTTTTCTCTCCATCGTGGCGCTGGTGGAGCGCGTGATGGAGCGTCACCAACCGACGGCCGACCCGTCGCTCTCGGAAATAGTCCGGGCCGACCGCTGGGCGCGAAACGAAACGAAAATAGTCGGAGAAGTAATATGACGCTTGTCTATTTTATCATCCTTCTGGGTGTGTTGATCTTCGTCCATGAGCTGGGCCACTTCATTGCCGCAAAACTGATGGGTGTTAGAGTCGTCACATTTTCCCTCGGCTTCGGCCCGCGAATCGTCGGCAAGAAGATAGGGGATACCGACTATCGGCTTTCGGCCATTCCGCTGGGCGGGTATGTTCGGATGATGGGTGACGACCCTTCCCAGCAGCCAACCGAGGAGGAGCGGCCCTATTCGTTTTTAAGCCAGAAGAACTGGAAGAAAATAGTGATCGTAGGGGCGGGCCCGTTATTCAATCTCATTTTTGCCATCATCGTTCTGTGGCTCGTCTTCTTGGCCGGGGTTCCGGTGATCGATCCGGTTCTCGGGGAGCTCAAAAAGGGATACCCGGCGGAGGCCGCGGGGCTCCAACAGGGAGACCGGATCCTCTCGGTAAACGGCGTGCCGGTCAAAGAATGGGAGTCACTGGCAAAGACCATCTCGGGATCGGGGGGACGGCCGCTCGAATTTCGGGTTCAGCGCGATGACAAGGAGATGACCGTTCTCGTTACGCCGATCTACGAGGAGGGATTGAGCGATATCCTGACGCCGCAGAAGAAATATATGGTCGGCATTACCCCCTCGGGTGATTACCACGTGGTGAAATACGGACTCGTCCCGGCGGCCGGGCAGAGCCTCGGAGAGACCGGTCGCCTGATCTATCTGACGTTTCTGGTCATCGGCAAAATGTTCACCGGTGAGGTCGCGCTCAATAATCTCGGCGGGCCGATACTGATCGCCAAGGTGGCCGGGGAGGCTGCGCGCCTCGGGATCATGCCCTACCTCAACTTCATGGCGCTCATCTCGGTGAACCTGGCGATCCTGAACCTCCTCCCGGTGCCGGTCCTGGACGGCGGACATCTCCTCTTTTTTGCCATCGAGGGGATCATCCGGCGTCCCATCAGCCTCAAAGTGAAAGAGATCGCCCTTCAGATCGGAATGGGGCTGCTTGTGCTGCTTATGATCCTGGCCTTCTATTTCGATATCGAACGTCTGATCGTGTCGGGATAGGCGATGATCTGCCTGGGAATTGATACCTCGGCATCGACAGCGCGCGTGGCCGTCACGAGCGACGGGGAGGCGCTTGCCGCCGTTTCCGCCGGGGGGGAAAAGACCCACTCGGAGACCCTGCTCGTGACGGTACGGGAGGCCCTCGATATAGCCGGTGTATCCCTTGCCCGCCTTGACCTCGTCGCGGTCGGGCGGGGTCCGGGGGCATGGACGGGTGTCAGGGTGGGGATTACCAGCGCCAGGGCGCTTTCGTATGCCCTCTCGCTGCCGATCGTCGGCGTATCCAACCTCGACGCCGTAGCGGCCGGCGTGTCCGGATACACGGGAAGGCTTGCCGTCATCTTTGACGCCCGACGCGGCGAGGTCTGCGGAGCATGCTTTGACGTAGACGGAAAAGGGGGAATTGTGCCCGTGGGGGGCGTCTTTCTCTCGGCACCCGAAGACGTCGATCGGCTCGTCGGGGCGGACGTCGCGCTGGTGGGAAACGGGGTCGTCCTCCTTCCGGAAGAAGACCGCGCTAAAAGACATGTCCTTCCGGATGGGCTCGGGCAGGCCGACGCGGTCGTGATCTGCCGCCTGGCGGTCGAGCGGTACCGGCGCGCAGGCCCCGATCGCCTTGCGGACGTCGTGCCGATCTACGTGAGGAAATCGGATGCAGAGGTCGCCCGGGAGAAAAAAGAGGGAGCGGGGTGAGATTATCTGTTGACAACAACTATATTATTCAATAAAGTCAACAAATTCTATTCCTAATAGAAAGGGGGTCGAACATGGAAGACAAAGAAGGACTCCTCAGAAAGAGGCTCATCGAAGAGGACCCTGAATTCAAGAAACTGATGGAAGAACATCTGAAATTCGAGAAGATACTCGAGGAATTCAACGAGCGCTCTCACCTGACGCCGAGCGAGGAGATGGAACGCAAGAGGATTCAAAAGCTCAAGCTCTCCGGTAAGGACAGGATGGAGCTCATCATGGCCCAGCATCGGGGAAAATAAGATCGCGGGGTTGGGGGGCGGCCCGCAGATTTCAATCGGCCTGTCGGGTCACCGCGGCGCCAATAGACCGGGGCGGCGGACACTCCATCGCTCCGGTGCCGCATCAACACCGGGGGGTCCGTGCCGCCTCGCCGGGCATCCGGCCATCCGAGCCCCGTCCGGGGGGATTGCGCTCGTACACATGACAGGCAGTTAGACCGACTAATGACAATGACGCACGAAGGAGCCGACATCTTTTTTAAGAGCCTCGTCGACGAGGGAGTGGATACCCTTTTCGGCTATCCGGGAGGAGCGGTGCTGAATCTCTACCACCGCATGCCCGCCTATCCGATCCGCCACATCCTCGTTCGTCACGAGCAGGCGGCGGTCCACGCCGCCGACGGCTACGCCCGGGCCACAGGCAGGGTCGGCGTCGCGCTGGTGACTTCGGGCCCCGGCGCCACCAACACCGTTACCGGTATCGCCACCGCGAACATGGATTCGATCCCGGTGGTCATCTTCACCGGGCAGGTCCCTACCATGCTCATCGGCAACGATGCCTTTCAGGAAGCCGATATAGTCGGGATCACGCGTCCCTGCACAAAACATAATTTCCTCGTAAAAAAAACCGCAGACCTCGAGGAAGTGGTCAAGGAGGCCTTCTATATCGCCTCGACCGGCAGGCCCGGGCCGGTCCTCGTCGACCTGCCCAAGGATGTGGTGACCGGACGGGCAAAATATAACCGTATATCCGGGGTCAACATCAGGAGCTACCATGTCCATTCCGAGGCGGACGCCGGCGACGTCGAGAGGGCGGCGGCGGCCATCCTGAGCGCGCGGCGGCCGGTCCTCTATATCGGAGGCGGGGTCATCAGCTCCTCGGCGTCGGAGGAACTGAGACGATTGGCCGAGCGCCTCTCGATTCCCGTGACGTCATCCCTGATGGGGCTCGGGGGATTCCCCGGCTCCCACCCCCTCTTTTTGGGGATGCTCGGGATGCATGGGACCTACAAGGCCAACATGGCCGTCACCGATTCGGACCTCCTGATTGCGGTGGGATCGCGGTTCGACGACCGGGTTACCGGAAAAGTGGACGAGTTTGCCCCGCAGGCGCAGATCATCCATATCGACATCGATCCCACTTCCATCAGCAAGAACATCATCGTGGATATCCCTATCGTCTCGGACGTGAAGGACGCCCTCAAGAAACTCCTCTCCCTGCTCGAATCGGACGCCACCGATTGGGCGGGCAAGCGGCGCGAATGGCTGGACCGGATCCGGGAATGGGGTACGACCCATCCGCTCGGATACGGCGATAACGGGGGCGAGATAAAGCCGCAGTACGTCGTGGAATCGATCTACCGGGTGACACAGGGACAGGCCATCATCGCCACCGAGGTGGGACAAAACCAGATGTGGACGGCCCAGTTCTACACGTTTGACCGCCCCCGGACGCTGTTGACTTCCGGTGGGCTGGGGACGATGGGGTACGGGTTTCCCGCGGCCATCGGGGCCCAGGTGGCATTTCCGGATAAGCTCGTCTTTGATATCGCAGGTGACGGCAGCATCCAGATGAATATCCAGGAGCTGGCCACGGCGGTACAGCACGATCTCCCGGTCAAGATAGCCGTGCTCAACAACGGATTCCTGGGAATGGTCAGGCAGTGGCAGGAGCTTTTCTTTGACCAGAACTATTCTCATACCGAAATGGAGTTTTCTCCGGACTTCGTGAAGCTGGCCGAGGCATATCACGCCGTCGGGATGAGGATCGAAAAACCCGGTGACGTGGTGCCCGCGCTGGAAGAGGCGGTCCGCATCAGGAAGCTGGTGGTGATGGATTTTGTGGTGAGCCGGGAGGAGAACGTCTACCCGATGGTGCCGGTTGGCTCACCCCTGGACAAGATGTTGTTAGTGTGAGATAATACAGACGCTTTTTTCCCAGACATAAGGAGTCAGTATGAAGGTCTACTACGATAAGGACACCGACAGCGCCAAAATCAAGAAGAAGAAGGTCGCGGTCATCGGATTCGGCTCGCAGGGTCACGCCCATGCCAACAACCTGCGGGATTCGGGTGTCGAGGTGCGGGTGGGCCTTCGGGAGGGAGCGAGCAAGAAGAAGGCCGAAGCCGCGGGTTTTTCCGTCATGTCGCCAAAGGATGCCGCGGCATGGGCCGACATCGTCATGATACTGGTGCCCGACGAGCTGGCGGCCGACCTCTATCGGGACGAGATAGCGCCCTCGATGAAAGCGGGCAAGTACCTGGCGTTCGCGCACGGCTTCAATATTCATTACGGCCAGGTTACGCCGCCCGAGGGTGTCAGCGTCTTCATGGTGGCCCCCAAGGCCCCCGGACATATGGTCAGGTACGAATACTCCCAGGGCAGGGGTGTCCCGATGCTGATTGCCGTCCATCAGGATGCCTCGGGCGATGCCCGGGAGATCGCCCTGGCATACGGCAGCGCCATCGGAGGCGGGCGAGCCGGCATGATCGAAACGACCTTCCGGGAAGAGACGGAAACCGACCTCTTTGGGGAACAGGCGGTACTGTGCGGTGGGGTCACCCAACTGATCATGGCGGGTTTCGATACCCTGGTCGAGGCGGGATATCCGCCGGAGCTTGCCTACTTTGAGTGCCTCCACGAGCTGAAACTTATCGTCGATCTGATCTACGAGGGGGGCATCTCGAATATGCGCTACTCGGTCAGCAATACGGCACAGTACGGCGACCTCACGCGCGGCCCACGCATCATCAACGAGGATACCCGCGAGGAAATGAGCTATATCCTCGAAGAGATCCAGAGCGGGGAGTTCGCCAAAGAGTGGATCCTTGAAAACAAGGTGAACCGGCCGGTGTTCAACGCGCTGACCAGGCGCGACGAGGAGCACCTCATCGAGCGTGTCGGCAAAGAGCTGAGGGGAATGATGAGCTGGCTTGCCAAAGAGAAGAAAGTCGACAGGGAAAAGAATTAGATGAAAAACGAGAAGAGCATCGTTGCGGTCGAGGGGCTGCCGTTTATTATTCCCGTGCTGCTGGTAACGATCATCAGCGCCGCCTTTTTGCCGGTATGGGTCACGGTCATCTGCGCGGCACTCCTGGTCTTTGTGACGGCCTTTTTCAGAAATCCGCAGAGGAAGATCCCCGACGACCCTCAGGCGGTGATCTCGCCTGCGGACGGCAAGGTCATCGAGATCAAACAGATGAATGAGCCCGATTTCCTCGCGGCCCGTTGCACTCGCGTCTGCGTCTTCATGAACGTCTTCAACGTACACGTCAACCGGATCCCGCTGGGGGGAACGGTCAAGAATATCCGCTATTTTCCCGGAAAGTTCCTCGTCGCCAGTCTCGATAAGGCATCCGAGCTCAATGAGCGCAACGCGGTCCTTATCGAGGGTGCCGGGGGTGTAAAGGTCCTTGTAGTCCAGATCGCGGGCCTGGTCGCCCGGCGGATCGTCAGTTACCTCACGGTAGGTGATTCGGTCGTCCGGGGCGATCGATTCGGTTTGATCCGATTCGGCTCCCGCCTTGACCTCTATCTGCCCGTGAACGCAAAAATCATGGTTCAGGTGGGGCAAAAGGTCAGAGGGGGAGAGACGATAGTGGGAGTACTGCCATGAGAGAAAAGAAGATGAGGGGGGAGGGCTCGCCGATCTCGCGCATCAGGAGAGAGGATCTCAAAAAGGGGATCTATATCCTTCCCAATCTCCTGACCACCGGATCCCTCTTTATGGGTTTTTTCTCCATTGTCGCGTCGGCCACGGGAAGAATTGACCACGCGGTCTGGGCGATCTTTTTGGCCGCGGTATTTGACGGCCTTGACGGAAGGGTGGCGCGGCTTACGCATACGGTGAGCGCCTTCGGCGTGGAGTACGATTCACTCTCCGACTCAATCTCTTTTGGCGTCGCCCCGGCGGTCCTGTTCTTCCAGTGGGCCCTGTCTCCCTTTGCGCGCTTCGGCTTCCTGGGGGCCGCCCTCTTTGCCATCTGCGCCGCCCTGAGGCTTGCCCGGTTCAACGTCCAGATCAATACCGTCGAAAAGCGGGTCTTCAACGGACTGCCCTCTCCGATGGCCGCGCTCATGCTGGCGGCGACAGTCCTCTATTTCGAAGACCAGGCCCTTTCCGTGGAGACCTGGCGGCCGTTCCTGCTCGTGATGGTCTACTGCGTGGGACTGCTGATGGTCTCGAATGTAAAATACTCGAGCTTCAAGGAAATGGACGTCCTCAAAAAGAAGCCGTTTCACATCCTGGTCCTCATGATCCTGATTATTATCCTGATCGCCACGCGACCTGAGATGATGATTTTCACCCTGATTTCGCTCTACGTCCTATCCGGTCCCCTCTCTATCCTCTACTGCGCGGTCTTCAAGCCGAAGACGGCAGCTGTGGGCGAGGATAAGGATCTCGGGTAAACGGGCAGGAGTCACGGCCTTGTTCGGACCCGCCTCTCCATCAATACCGACGGCGGAATGAGGGTGCTTTCGGCTCGGAACGAACCGCTCCTTTCGGGCGGCGTCGTATACACGCATATTTGTCTTATCCGTGAGCGGTGCTTTCCATGGACAATACGGTCATTATATTCGACACGACGCTCAGAGACGGGGAGCAATCGCCCGGCGCCAGCATGAACGTCGAGGAGAAGATCACGGTGGCCAAGCAGCTCGAACGCCTGGGCGTCGACGTAATTGAGGCGGGGTTTCCCGTGGCGAGCCCCGGGGATTTTGAAGCCGTCAGGAGGATTTCGGGAACCATCGATCGAGCGGCTGTGGCGGCATTGGCACGGGCGAAAATTAAAGATATCGACGTTGCGTACGACGCGATAAAAGACGCGAAACGTCCGCGCATCCATACGTTTCTCTCAACCTCCGATATCCACCTCGAGTTTCAGCTCAAGAAGACCAGAGACGAGGTTCTTAAGATTGCGTCGGCCTGCGTGAAGCGGGCGCGATCGCTGTGCCCGGACGTTGAGTTCTCGGCCATGGACGCCACCAGGAGCGACCTCACGTACCTGGCCCAGGTCATTTCGGCGGCGGTCGAGGCAGGGGCGACCACCGTCAATATCCCGGATACCGTGGGATATACGGTTCCCGACGAGTATGCACAGATTATCGGCTATCTCATGGAACACGTACCGGGGATCAGGGACGTCGTTGTCGCGGTGCACTGCCACAATGACCTGGGCCTGGCGGTGGCAAATTCGCTGGCGGCGGTTCGCGCCGGGGCCCGACAGGTGGAATGCACCATCAACGGGATCGGGGAGAGGGCGGGAAACACATCCCTGGAAGAATTCGTCATGGCGCTGTGCGTGAGGAAGGATCGGATCGGGCTTTCCACCGGCATCAAGACGGAGCTGATCTACCCCACCAGCCGGATGGTCTCGGCGATCACCGGTATCGTCGTGCAGCCTAACAAGGCGATCGTGGGCGCCAACGCGTTTTCACACGAGTCGGGTATCCACCAGGACGGGCTTCTGAAGCAGAAGACGACCTATGAGATCATCACGCCCGAGAGCATCGGCTTTGCCCAGACGAGCCTGGTGCTCGGCAAGCATTCCGGGCGCCACGCCTTTTCCGAGCGGGTCAAGAAGATAGGCTACGATCTTTCCGATAACCAGATCGAGCACGCCTTCAAGGCGTTCAAGAGGCTCGCCGACAAGAAAAAGGACGTATTCGATGAGGATATCGCCGCCGTCATCGCGGAAGAGATCCTGAGGATTCCCGACCGATACCGGCTCATCTCGCTGACGGTAAGCTCGGGAACGGAGGCCATGCCGACGTCTACGGTGATCCTTTCCATCGACGGCAACAAGGTCAAGGACGCCGGGTTCGGCGACGGCCCGGTGGACGCGGTCTACCGGACAATCGCCAAGATGGTCAAGACCCGGTGTAAGCTGGCCAGCTACGAGGTCAAGTCCATCACCGGCGGGACCGATGCGCTGGGTGAGGTTACGGTTCGCCTTGACGACGGCCCCGACCGCTCCGTGGGGACCGGCTCCCATACGGATATCCTGGTCGCCTCGGCGATAGCCTTCATCAATGCCCTCAATAAGCTGGAGGCGGTCAAAAAGAAAGACCTGAGGACATCCCAGACGGTATAGGGGGACTGTGCGCGCCTCCGGCCCGAGCCTCCGGCGGGAGCGAGGGGAGCCGGGAGGTATCAGATCTTGCCGATGAGAGCGGAGCGCAGGTAAAGGGGCGTTGTTGCCGCATATTTACCGGATCATACTTTTCGGATCTTTTTCCTTGACTCGAAAGCGGCACGAACGGACTATTTTAGCTATACTCTCGGAATTTATCACGGAGTGAGCGGTACACCCATGGCGATGACGATTACAGAAAAGATCCTGGCGGCCCACGCCGGACGGGAATCCGTCTCCCCCGGCGACCTGGTGATGGCGCGGGTGGACCTGTGTCTCGGCAACGATATAACGGCCCCCCTGGCCATCGACGTGTTCGAGGAGGCCGGCGCCGACAGCGTTTTCGACGCCGAGAAGGTGGTCCTCGTGTGCGACCACTTCACCCCCAATAAGGACATCAAGAGCGCCAACCAGTGCCGGCGCGTCAGGGAGTTCGGCAAGACGTTTCGGCCTGACGCACGTCTACGACGGCGGCTGCTCCGGTGTGGAACACGCGCTGCTTCCCGAGCTGGGCCTCGTGGCTCCGGGCGACCTCATCATCGGCGCGGATTCCCACACGTGCACCTACGGCGGGCTCTCGGCCTTTGCCACCGGCGTGGGGAGCACGGACCTGGCCGCGGTCATGATGACCGGAGAGGTGTGGCTTCGGGTCCCCGAGTCGATGAAGTTCGTGCTGTCGGGTGTGCCGCGAAAATGGGTGACGGGAAAGGACTACATCCTTTCCGTGATCGGGGATATCGGTGTGGACGGGGCGCTGTACCGGGCGATGGAGTTTGCCGGCGACGCGATCGACCGCCTCTCCGTTGAGGAGAGGCTCACCGTGGCCAACATGGCCATCGAGGCGGGGGGTAAGAACGGCATATTGCCCGCGGACGAAAAGACAGCCGAATACCTCGCCGGCAAAACGACGCGCCCGCCGCATCCGGCCAAAAGCGACCCGGGGGCCGAATACGTCGACGTCCGCGAATACGACGTATCGAAATTGGACCTCCAGGTGGCGCTTCCGCACCTTCCCTCCAACACCGTGCCCGTGGGAGACGTGCCGGATATCCCCATTGACCAGGTGATCATCGGCTCCTGCACGAACGGGAGGATCGGTGACCTCAGGATGGCCGCCCAGATTCTGCGGGGCAGGAAGGCCCATCCGGAGGTGCGTCTCATCGTTATACCGGCCACGCCGACGGTATACCGGCAGGCGATGGATGAGGGGCTGTTGACGATCTTTCTCGATGCCGGGGCCGTAATCGGTCCGCCCACGTGCGGGCCGTGCCTCGGCGGGCACATGGGGATCCTGGGAGAGGGGGAGCGGGCCGTGGCCACGACCAACAGGAACTTCGTGGGGAGGATGGGCGATCCGAGAAGTGAGGTCTACCTTGCCGGCCCGGCGGTGGCCGCGGCCTCCGCTGTTATCGGAAAGGTCGCGGGACCGGATCGGCTGGGATTATAGCCTCTCACCGAAGAGACTCCCGTGGTCTGCCGCTGCGGCGGCCGGTCCCCGGCCGAAAAAAACCTTATCTTAAAACACGTATTTTGGGCTGCTCATGAAGTACACCGGCACCGTATACAAGCTTGGGGACGACGTCGATACCGACGCTATTATCCCCGCTCGCTTCCTTAACACCACCGACCCCGAGGAACTGGGGAGCCATGCCTTCGAGGACTATGCCCCCGATTTCCGCACCGCCGTCAGGGTCAGCGGGATCGTCGTGGCCGGCAGGAACTTCGGCTGTGGGTCCTCCCGAGAGCACGCGCCCGTGGCGATGAAAACGGCAGGTGCCCGGATCGTTATTGCCGAGAGCTTTGCCCGAATCTTCTATCGGAATGCCTTCAATACGGGGCTTGCTATCCTCGAATCGGCCGAAGCCGCCCGCGAGATCCGTCCGGGGGACGCCCTGGAGGTTGACGACCGGACGGGCGTCATCACGGACCTGACGAGCAAGAAGACCTACCGCGCAAAACCGATTCCCCCGTTTATGGCCAGCCTCTTGGAGGATGGAGGCCTTATACCGCACCTCAAAAAGGAGAGGAAGAAACAATAGCGCCATGAAGAAGTATCGAATCGCGCTCCTTCCGGGAGACGGCATCGGGGTAGAGGTGGTCGCGGAGACCAAGAAGGTCCTCGAGGCGGTGGGAAGGCGCCATGCCATAACGTTCGATTTCGTGGAGCGTGCGGTGGGAGGGACGGCCATCGACCGCTACGGTACCCCGCTTCCCGACGAGACGCTCAGGGAGGCCGCCGGCGCCCACGCCGTGATCCTGGGGGCGGTGGGCGGTCCCGCGTGGGACGGGTTGGCCACCGACAAGCGGCCCGAGGCCGGGCTCCTGGGCCTGAGGAAAGGGCTTTGTCTCTTCGCGAACCTGAGGCCCGCGATCATCTTCGAGGAGCTCATCGGCGAATCCACCATCAAAGAGGAGGTGATTCGCGGTGTGGACATCATGGTGGTGCGGGAGCTGACGGGAGACGTCTATTTCGGGACCCCGCGGGGTATCGAGTCGCGGGACGGACAGCGCGTCGGGGTCAACACGCTGGTCTACTCCGAATCGGAGATCAGGCGCATTGCCCATACGGCCTTTTCGATCGCCCGAAGGCGCGGGAAGAAAGTCACCTCGGTGGATAAGGCCAACGTCCTGGAATCGATGGCTCTCTGGCGCGAGGTGGTCACTGACGTGGGGAAGGACTATCCCGACGTCACCCTTGACCATATGTACGTCGACAACTGCGCCATGCAGCTGATCCGCAGCCCTTCGGCCTTCGATACAATTTTGACAACCAATCTATTTGGTGATATATTGAGCGACGAAGCGGCGATGCTGACCGGCTCGATCGGCATGCTCCCCTCGGCGAGCCTCGGCGAGCCGGGGTCGGTGGGAATGTTCGAGCCCGTGCACGGGAGCGCTCCGGACATCGCCGGCAAAGGGATCGCAAACCCGGTCGCCTGTATCCTGTCGGCGGCCATGATGCTGGAGCTGTCCCTTGATGAAGGGGAGCCGGCCCGTCGTGTCACCGCCGCCGTGCGCCGGGCGATCGCCGACGGCCTCAGGACAAAAGATATCTACCGGGGGGCGGGCACCCAGGTGTCGACCCGGCAGATGGGTGACTATATCGTGCAGACACTTTTAAGCCGGAAGGGAGATTAGAAGACGACGATGGCAGCGAAAAAGGACTATTGCGTGGCGGTAGCCGGAGCCACCGGCGCCGTCGGAAACGAGATGATCAAGACCCTGGAGCAGAGGAACTTTCCCGTGGGGGAGCTTCGGCTCCTGGCAAGCACACGGTCGGAGGGGAAGAAACTACCGTTTCGCGGCAAAGAGATCACTGTCCGCACCCTGACGACAGATTCGTTTGACGGGGTGGACATTGCCCTCTTCTCGGCGGGGGCCTCCCGGAGCCTCGAGTTTGCCCCGGCCGCGGCGGCGGCGGGCGCCGTTGTGATCGACAATTCGAGCGCCTTCAGGATGGAGCCCGACATTCCCCTGGTGGTCCCGGAGGTAAACCCCCATGCAGTGGCCGACTTCAAGAAGCGTCGCATCATTGCAAATCCGAACTGCTCGACCATTCAGATGGTGGTCGTCCTCAAGCCGCTGCATGACGAGGCCCGGATAAAACGAGTCGTCGTTTCGACCTACCAGGCTGTATCGGGCACAGGACAGAAGGCTATCGATGAGCTTGACTCGCAGTCGAGGGCGGTTCTGGCGGGTAACCCCGTCGAGAAAAAGGTATACCCCCATACCATCGCTTTCAACTGCCTCCCCCATATCGACTCCTTCCTGGATAACGGATATACCAAGGAAGAGATAAAGATGGTCAACGAGACCATGAAGATCATGGAAGATGACACCATCACCGTTACCGCGACAACGGTTCGGGTCCCGGTATTTTATTCACACAGCGAATCGGTAAACATCGAGACCGTGAAAAAGCTCACGCCCGACCGCGCGCGGGAGATCCTGAGAAAGGCGCCGGGTGTCGTTGTGGCCGATGACCCGTCCCATAATATCTATCCCCTGGCAATTGACGCGGCGGGGAAGGACGACACCTTTGTGGGGAGGATCAGGGAAGACTTCTCGATCAAGAACGGCCTCAACATGTGGATAGTCTCCGATAACATTCGCAAGGGGGCCGCGCTCAACGCCGTGCAGATAGCCGAGTATTATATAACCAACTATGCGTAGAGGCTAATGGCTCAAAACGACCAGGATGCCAGATACCTCGCGTCCCTTCAGCAGGGCAGCTTCTCGAAAGAGGAGCGCCTCAAGCTCGCACAGGGAACCACCCACGAGGGAACCCCAACTCCTCCCCGGACCCTCGCAAGGCTCTGCGTCGACTCCGATCTGGTGGTTCGGGTGCAATCGAAAAAGTCGATCCTGAGGCTTCCCGAGCAGGCCCTCGTCCAGATTGCCATCGATAACAACACCTCTCCGGAGGTCCTTCTCTTTTTGGCCAAGCACTTCCACGATTCTGCCGCTGTCGGAACCGCTATCATCGGCAATAAAAACACGACCGAAAAGGTCCTCTATTACCTCCAGGGCGAGATCGACGAGAGCGAGGAAGACCGGGAGTCGGTGTTTGCCGGTAACGCGGCCGATCAGGAAGTCGAGTTTGAAGTGGAAGACGTCATCTCATCCGAAAGAGACGCGCCGGCCGACGATGATGTAGAGGTCACCGTCGAGATAGACAATCTACCGGGCTCTCGCGGCGGCTTCTCGGAGCGAGAGAGATACTCTGACGACGATATGGAGGTCGTCATCGGCGTCGAGGAGGGACAGGATGAGATCATCGACGAAGACCTCCTCCAGAGGAACATCTTCGATAACGGCAAGAGCGCCGGGGATCGCGTCAAACCTGCGCCCGCCGAGGACCAGGACTTCTCCTCGGCGGTAGACGCCATAGAGGGGAAATTTGATGACGTCTTCCAGGTCGATTCGGGACCGCGGGACAGTGCCGGCGGCGATCCGATTATCACCGGAAACGACGAATTCACCACCTCCGCGGGCGACAGCGACGGCATGACCATCGCAGGTATGTGGAGCGATGGTAATACCGAATCGGCGCGGCAGGCCGGCGCGGCTCAGGACCGGCGGACGGGTCCCGCGAAAGTCATGATGAATGACACACGAAAAGAGGTCGCCGTCGATACCGGAAAATTCGTCGCGCGCCTTCCCATGGGCCGCTACTTCTACAAAGTCTCTCCATTCGAGATATTCTCCCGGGCAATCCGTATCTCCGTGCCTATCATCGCCACGCTGGTGATCCTTGCGGTCTTTTGGCTTGCCGTTCCCACCACGCACCCGCCGGTCGAGGATCTGGAGGGCGGTGTCAATCGGGTCCTTCACTCGATCAAGCAGGACGGTCTCAACGCCAAGATCCCCGATTCATTTCCTCCGGGATCCACCGTATCGTCGTGGGAATTCGTGAATACCTCACCGGAGACCGAGGTCGCCAAGGGGGGGCTGAAGAAGGCCCTGAAGGCCTTTGCGGCCACGTATTCCGAAGAGATCGAGTATGACGAGACGAGCGGCGAGCTTTCCCAGCAGGAGAAGACGTATAAAGCCAACGTTGGGAGAATTGCCGAGATCGATGAAACCGTGAGCGTGCTCAACGCCGACAAGGCAAAATATATAGACCTGCAGTCGAACAACAGACTGGACCCCCAGTCTATCGAGGAGGAGTACCAGAAGGAGGTGAAGGCCTTCAAGGAAGACTTTGGGGCCCTCGAAAACCAGGTAAAGTCGATTGAGCGGGATAGTGCGGCGGCCAAACGGCGGATTGCCGAGTATGAATCGCTCTACGGGGCCGGCGGAAATAACCCCGGCTACATCGCCAATAAGATGGAGCTTGACGACCTGGCGGCGAAATATGCCCGGCTCAAACCGCTGTATGATAAGCGCAAGGCAGGCTACGACGCCAGACTTCTCGCAATACGTCAGCAGTTTCAAAATATGCTCGATGATACGGTATGGCTCCAGACGGTCGACAAACATATACGAGAGCTCCTGCAGGAGAAGATACGGCTCGCCTCGGAAGACAGGGTGCTCGAAAAAGAAACAAAGAGACTCAAGGACACGCTGAAGGTCCTCGAGGCCGAGCGGTCCAAGCGGCCGAAGCTAACGGGCGATAATCTCGTTATGTTTCTGGTCCTCTCTCATTACATGCATGAGAAGAACATCCAGGATATTGAGGCAATCCCGATTCTCGAACGATATAAGATCTATAAAACGATGTCCACGGTAAGCGTCGGGACAACCGCCAAGGGTAAGGAAATAGAAAAGCGCTATACACTCACGTTCATGAGACTCGAGACCGAGAGATCGATCGTCCTCTTTTCCTGGGGCAAGGATTCCACCACCTGGGTTCTGACCTCGATTAACTCCGCAAAATAACGGTTCCGGCCAATGAAATTCCTGCAGGACATAACGCTGGGCCAGTATATGCCGGTCGATTCCTTCGTCCATCGGCTTGACCCGCGCACAAAGTTCATCCTGTTGATGGTGCTTATGATCGTGGTCTTCTTCATCGACAAGCCCCTTCCGTTCCTCCTTATGGGGTTGTTTATTATCCTGATCATCAGGCTCTCCAACATCCCGGTAAGCTCCGTGTTCAGAGGAGTCGTCCCGTTTATCTGGCTCTTTCTCTTCGCCGCCGTCGCCCACCTCTTCTTCACGCCCGGGCGGTCCATTCCGCCCTTTCCCATCGGGTTTGTGAACATTACCGAAGAGGGTCTGATCAACGGGGTGCTGATATCGGTACGGATCCTCTCCATCATTATCCTTTCGTCTCTTCTGACCCTTACCACAACGCCGCTGGAGCTGACGACGGCGCTCAAGAGGGTCCTCTCCCCGCTCAAAGCCGTCAAGGCCCCGGTGGACGACTTTGTCATGATGATGATGCTGACCATCCGGTTCGTTCCCATCCTCCTGCTTGAGTCACAGAGGATCATCAACGCCCAGAAATCCAGGGGAATAGACTTCGAGACGGGCGGGCTGTTGAGCCGCGCCAGGAAGCTCGTGCCCATCCTGATACCTCTGTTCCATCTCTCCTTCAAGCGGGCCGATGAGCTGGCCGTGGCGATGGTCTGCCGGGGCTACGCCACGGGGGCGGAGCGAACGAGCTTCAAAGAGCTCCGCTTTACGGCGCGGGACTTCATATCCATGGCGGTTGTGCTTCTCATGGCGCCTTTCTTTTTCATCTGATATGAGGAATATACGGCTTATCCTTACCTATGACGGCACGTCCTTTTCAGGATGGCAGCTTCAGCCGAACGCCAGAACCGTGCAGGGGGCGGTGGAGGAGGCGCTCGGGGTGATGCTTGCCGGCCCCGTGAGGGTAGGCGGATCGGGAAGGACGGATGCGGGCGTGCACGCCCTCGGTCAGGCGGCAAACTTCAGGACACAATCCCGCATAGGGTGCGGCCAGCTGCACCGGGGCCTCAACGCCTTGCTCGCCCCGGATGTCCGGGTGCTCTCCGTCGATGAAGTCCCTGACTCTTTCGATGCGCGCAGGTCTGCGGTTATGCGGGTCTATCGGTACATTATCTATACGGGACCGGTGATGTCCCCCTTTCTGGGCCGCTATGCGTGGCATCTTCCTGCGGCGCTTGACAGGGACGCGATGGATCAGGCCGGCTCGCGACTGGTGGGAGTTCACGATTTTGCCTCGTTTGCGTGCGCGGGGAGCGAGACCGCCGGCACGGTGCGGGAAGTTATTTCTTTTCGAATCGAAGAGACAGGCGGCGTTATGGGCATCGAGATCGCGGCAAACGCCTTCCTGCGGCACATGGTGCGCTCCATCGTTGGGACGATCATGGAAGTGGGCAGGGGGAAGATGACCCCGGCGGAGTTCGGGGAGATTATGGCCGCGCGCGATCGAAGCCGCGCCGGCGTGACCGCCCCCCCGCAGGGGCTTTTCCTGGTCGAGGTGCGTTACCCGTGAAGCAGCGGATCAGACTGAGCATATACATATCGCTCTTTTCGGCCTTGACGGCGGCGGGAGCCTTCATCAAGATTCCCGTCCCGCTGGTACCGATGACCCTGCAAACCCTGCTGGTCTACATGTCGGGACTCTTCCTGGGGCCGGCGGGAGGTGCGCTGTCCCAGGCCATCTACGTCACGCTCGGGCTCATCGGCCTTCCGATATTTTCGGGCGGGGGCGGGATTGCCTATGTCTTTTCTCCGACCTTCGGCTATCTTATCGGATTTATACCGGCCGCGGCGGTCGCGGGCCTCTTCTCCAGTAAAGAGGGGTGCGTGTGGCCCGTCTGCGGCGTCATTTGCGCCGTCCTGATCGTCTATCTCTTCGGAGTCCCGTATCTGATGCTGGCGGCGAAACTATTCCTGAAAAAAGAGATTGGCCTCGGGGCGGCTCTGAAAGTGGGATTTCTCCTGCCGCTCGTCGGCGACAGTATAAAATCGGTGGCCGCCCTGACGATCTTCTTTTCGGCGCGCAAAAGGTTTGACCTTCCCCTTGGGAAATAGGTATGGACCGAACGATAACGCTCTTCGAAGTGCCACAGAGGCGCCTGCGAGAGGTACAGAAGTCCCTTTCGACCCTCGACATCCAGGCCGCGCGAGATGGTATGGACCTCCTCATAAAACAGTATCCCGACCATCCGGAGGTGCGCCGTGAAGATACGATCGTGCGGTTCCTGCACGAAACCCTCACGGACGTAAAGAAGCCGGCTCAGCTTTTCACGCAATTCTCGTCTCTAAAGAAACTCCTGAAAGAATACTCATACCTTCCGGACTACTTTCCCGATCTCGAGCGGTCCTATTTCGGACGTATCGTCGACGCCGCCGGCCAAGAGCCGCTCGGCCCAATCTACGGGTACCCGCCCGGATACCTCCTGCTCAAAGCCGGGAGACTGGAAGAGGCCAGGCAGTCACTCGAGGAGGAGCTCTCGCAGGCCGGCCTTCCGGAGAAGAAGCGGGCGCACCTGCTGGGGTATCTGGGGGACGTCTCTATCGCAGGGGGAGAGATCGAGCAGGCCCGTCGGCACTACGTGGAGGCGATCCAGGCAGACCCGAACGGCATCGATACCAAGGCGCTTCTTGACGACGACACGAAGGCGCTGATCCTCGGCACCTATATTCCCGAGGGTCTGGGCGGGATCTGGGCCGCCTCCGTCGGCCATATCCTGATGGTGTTTCCCTCGCCGATACTGGCCGATTCAAACGAGCTGATGGCCTTCTTCAAGAGGTTCAACGGCCTCAAATCCGAGCTCGGGAAGGACGATTCGGACGAGACCGCGGGAAGGGTCTTCTACCATGCACTGGTCATGGTGGAAAACGAAGAGCTCTTCCGGGCCCTCAAGGGGGCCGACATGATGGAGCTGAGGAAACTGATGCGCACCATCAACCCCGCCCTCTATCGTTTCTACACGAAGGCATCGATGGCCCGCAAGAACGGGCAAGACGTCGGGGGTGACGACACGTAACAGGACGTGATTTACCGAAGCGTGTGGAAGAGATCCCGCGTCGCTTCGGGCATCAGGGTCCCATCGTCCAGTATATGGATCACAGAGCCGCCCCGCGATACGACCGCCCGGGCGATGATATGCGTGCGGTGGCAGCGGTTCGGGTCCTTCTCCGCACACATGATCGCAGAACTTCCGGATCGCGACAGCTCCGAGAGACGCCTCAGCCCTTCCTCAAACGACTCGCTGCCCACCGCCTCGTCGTACGAAAGGACGCCCTGCTTCTCCTTCTCTCGTGGACGCCCCCCGAGGTGATCGCCCAGATAGTGGTATCCGATACGGGCCGAGCCAAGGGCGGTTTCAAGGGCTCCCTTATTGAACTGGGGGGCAAACCGGGAATAGGGAATGCTCCTGACGTCCACGATCAGCTCAACCCCGGCGCCTTTGACAAGCTCGATGAAGCGGCCGATCGGGTGATTGCCGTGTCCAACGGTGTACAGGTGTATGTCGGTCGACCGGTTCCTATTGCACATCCTGTCCATGTTCACTGATTACCAGCGAGCGGAACGACGTGAGCACGGCGTCCCGGTAGGTTTCGAAAAGCGCAGGCTCACAACGAAAGACCAGGGAAATCTTTTCGTCCTTCGTGAAGTATTCCTGAATCCAGATATAGTCCGAGCCGAAGAGGGTGTTCCTTTCAGTACCCTGAGCCAGGAGTCGCACTCCCGACCATCCGCCGAGGTACAGATTTTCCATCAGAATGAGCGTGTAGTTCTGGGTCGAGAAGGTGCTCACGTATCCCTGCAAAGCCTTGTCGGCATAGCCGGGATCGGAAAAATCGCCGGCGGTTACGGCAAACGTTATGCGCGGGGTATGCAGAGACGTCGGCGAGAAGGCCGTCATACCCCAAAAATTCCACTTGAGCCATCCCGGCGGGGGCACGAAGGACGCCACACCCAGGGGATCTGTCACGATATTGGCCGGGGGGATCTGCTGGGCGCCCGCGAGCGGGGCGGCAAGGAACACACACAGCACTCCCACCGCGATCGGAAACAACAGGCGTGAAGCCGGGAACGAAAATCTCTTGTCTCTGGGTCGGTTCATGAATGACTTCCCGTGATATAATGATCTGTCATTATATCATTTTGGTTTTTGGCAGTGCAATCTTTGTTTATGCGAAGCCGCTCATTGACATTGCCGGGTCTGCGTGATAGAGTTTTTCAACCGGCGGCCGGCTCTGTTGCCGTCTGCCGCTTTCCGGTCCTCGCGGGGGGCCCGAGCATACCGCCCCACCTGCCCCTTTGCCTTTCGTCCATCTCAAGGGGTCATATCCTTGATCACCGCGCCGGGGGACGACCGAACGGATCGTGCCGATCGGCAGGGGGGGTACCTCCTGCCGCGGGCGTGGGGGGGATGGCGGGGGACCGAGACGAAATGTACGGGCCGACGCGCGGGCGAGAGCAGTGTGCGCCGGTATCCTGAAAAACGGCTACGACAGAAATGGACCCACAACGCATAGACATCCATGACTTTCTATCCCGGGTGCTTGCCGGGGTATCAAAGCCCGGTCGGTACATCGGCGGGGAGGTGAACGCCCGACGGGGTGACGCCGTCTCCCGGCGACGTCCGCGTCTGCATCGCCTTCCCGGAGGTCTACGAGATCGGCATGAGCCACCAGGGGACGGCGGTGCTGCTGGATATCCTCAACAATACCGACGGGGTCTTCGCCGAGCGGGCATTCGCGGTATGGCCGGACATGGAAGAGGAGATGAAGAAGGCCGGTGTCCCCCTCTTTTCGCTGGAAACCAGGACGCCGCTTTCCGACTTCGATATCATCGGCTTTTCGCTGATGTACGAGCTGACCTATACCAACGCGCTCCATATGCTCAATCTGGCGGGGATCCCGCTGTTGTCAGCGGATCGGGACGAGGGGTTCCCCCTGATTATCGCCGGGGGCGCCTGCGGGTTTAACCCCGAGCCGGTGGCCGACGTCTTTGACGCCGTTGTGGTGGGGGACGGTGAAGAAGTCCTGAGGGAGATCGTGCAACTTTGGAAAGACTCCCCCGGGGCGCCGAGGGGAGAACTCCTGATGCGGCTTTCCGGCCTCCCGGGGGTATATGTCCCCCACTTCTATGAGCCCGAGTATCGTGACGACGTCTTCTACCGGATGGGCTGCCGTACCGGCGCTTCGGGCGCAGTTCGGAAACGTACGGTCGCCGATCTCAACGCCGCCGACTCCCCTCAAAGGCCGATCGTCCCCCACGTCCAGGCGGTCCACGACCGCATCAGCGTCGAGATCGCCCGGGGCTGCCGGCGCGGATGTCGTTTCTGCCAGGCGGGTTACGTCTACCGGCCTCTTCGGGAGCGGGACGCCGGGGCCATCGAGCGGATCGTCGAATGCCGGCTGGCGCGCCACGGGGATGCGGGACGTCTCGCTGCTCTCGCTTTCCTCCGGGGACTACTCGGCCGTCGAACCGCTCATGAGCGACCTGATGGGCGTCCTCTCGGCCAAACGGGTGGCCCTTTCGGTGCCGTCGCTGCGCATCGATACGCTTACCGACCAGATGATCGGCCAGATCAGGCGGGTCCGCAAGACCGGGTTCACCGTCGCCCCCGAGGCGGGCAGCGAGCGCCTTCGCGCCGTGATCAACAAGAACATCACCGAAGCCGAGATAGAGGCGACCGTCGACAGGGTCTTTACGGCCGGCTGGCGGCTCATCAAGCTCTACTTCATGATCGGCCTTCCAACCGAGACCGACCAGGATGTCCAGGCGATCGCCGATCTCGTCAGGAAGATCGAGCGGCGGCTCGCGGGAAGGGGCAGGGGCGGTCTCAACGTGGCGGTATCGACCTTCATTCCCAAGCCCCACACCCCGTTTCAGTGGGAGGCTGTCACGGGGCTTGCCGAGATCCGGAGGCGCCAGGAGATGATCCGCGGGTCACTGCGCTCGCCGCGGATAGCCCTCAAATTTCACGATCCGCGGATGAGCATCCTGGAAGCGGTCTTCTCCCGGGGCGACCGGCGATTGTGCGCGGTAATCGTACGGGCGGCCCAGCTGGGGTGCCGGTTCGACGGCTGGTCGGACCATTTCCGGTTCGATCTCTGGGAAGAGGCCTTCCGGGATACCGGCCTCACGATGGAGCAGTACGCCCGGAGAATTCTGCCCGTGGGCGGGCCGCTCCCCTGGGGCCATATCGAGACGGGTGTGACCGGGCGGTTTCTTGCCGACGAGCGTGAGCGGGCATATTCGGCCGCCGCAACGGCGGGCTGCGGTAGTGACGGGTGTACCCGCTGCGGCGTGTGCGGGCCGGACGCGGTCAAGATCCGCGCCGCCCAGCATCCGCCCGTGATCGAAAGCGCTCCTCCGGACGATAACGCCGTGTCCGGGGGTGAAAGCGGCCGGCTCAAGTATCTCTTTTTCTACTCCCGGACGGGGCTCGTGCGGTTTCTCTCGCACCTTGAGCTGGCCTCGGCGATCGAGCGGGCGCTGGCGCGTGCCGGCTTGCCGGTCAACTTCTCTGAGGGATTTCACCCAAAGCCCCGGGTCAGCTTTGCCGGCGCGCTGCCCGTGGGGGCCGAAGCCGTCCGCGAGCCGTTCGTGGTCGAGCTCTCCCGGGACATCGACACGGATGCCGTCGCCCGGCGTCTCAACGAGACGCTGCCCGACGGGATTCGGATCGAGGCGATCATCGCCCCTTCGGACCGGCCGGGCACAAAGCCGCTGGACAGCGCCGAATGGCGCTGGCGGGTCGGGCTCCCGCGAAACGGATATGGTCCCGACGAGATGGCGGCGCGCATCGCGTCGTTTATGGACAAGAGTGACTGCTGGTACGAGGGGAGTGTCAAGGGGCAGTCCAAGCGGATCAACGTCCGTCCCTTCGTGGGCGACATCACCTGGAGCGAAGAGGGGGGAATCGTCCTGGTGATGAAGCGGATCGGCGGGTCGTCGCCAAGCCCCTACCGGGTGATCTCGGCACTCCTGGGGATACCCGACCGGGAGGCCCGGTCGCTGCCCGTGATCAAGGAAGCGACGGGAACCGAGACCGGGTAATTCTTAGCTCATTGATCCAATATCTTTTTGAAGGCCATGGCAAAAGAAATCATAATAAACGCTCATCCGTGGGAGACACGGGCGGCCCTGCTCGATAACGGGGTACTCGCCGAGCTTTTCCTCGAGCGGCCCAAGGATCTGGGGGTGTCGGGCAACATCTACAAGGGCAAGGTGATACGGGTGATGCCGGGCATGGAGGCGGCCTTCGTTGACATCGGGCTGGAGAAGGCGGCGTTTCTCTACGCCACCGATTTCACCGATGAGATCGACGATATGGAGAACCTCGTCGATAAGGACAGCCCCGACTACTTCGAGGGACTCGAACAGGCCTATTCCGTCCCCCCCGCCGGCAGCGTCGAGATGATGAAGCGCGGCCAGGAGGTGCTGGTGCAGGTCGCCCGGGAGCCGCTCGGGTCAAAGGGCGCGCGCATCACTTCCCACATCTCGCTGCCCGGCAGATACCTGGTGCTCCTGACCATGATGGATCGGGTCGGCGTTTCCCGGCGCATCGAAGACGAGACGGAGCGAAAAAGGCTCAAGAAGCTGGTGGAGGAGATAAAACCGGCGGGCGCGGGCTTCATCGTGCGGACCGCCGGCCAGGGGATGACGGAGGATGAGATCAGGGAGGACCTGGAATTTCTCATGAAGCTTCAGCGCTCGATCCTCGCCAAGAAGGAGCGTTCCGGCGCCCCCGCGCTGATCCACCGGGAGCTCGACCTGGGACAGCGCATGCTCAGGGACCTCCTGACCCAGGACGTGGATCGACTCGTGATCGACTCCGAAGTCGAATACCGCAGGCTCATGGAATTCGCCGAGTCGTTTCTGCCGCGGGTTGCCGGCAAGATCCGCCGCTACGAGCGCCAGGAGCCGATATTCGAGCATTACGGCCTGGAAATGGAGATCAAGCGGGCTCTGGGCAAGAAGGTCTGGCTCAAGTCGGGGGGCTCGATCGTCATCGAGGGGACGGAGGCGCTGACGGCGGTGGACGTGAACACGGGCAAGTTCGTCGGAAAGCGCGACCTGGAAGACACGATCCTGCGCACAAACCTGGAGGCAGTCCGCGAGATCGCCTATCAGCTGAGGCTGCGCAACATCGGGGGTCTGGTCATCATCGACTTCATAGACATGGAGCGGTCCGCCAACAGGGACAAGGTCTATAACGCGCTGGAGGAGGCGCTCAAACCGGATTCCAAAAAGACCAATATCCTCAAGATCTCGGAGCTGGGAATCGTGGAGATGACCAGAAAGCGCAGCCGGGAGAGCCTCACCCAGGCGCTGGCCGACCCCTGCCCCTATTGCGACGGGCATGGCTACCTTAAATCCAAGCGCACCGTCTGTTACGAGATCTTCCGCGAGCTGATCCGGGGTGCGGGAGGTAAGCGGGAGAAGGCGACGGTGCAGGTCAACCCGGACGTGGCCTCGCTCTTGTTTGACGAGGAGCGGGTGTGGCTTGACGATCTGGAAGAGCGGCTGGGGCTTCGCGTCGCTATCCGCGCCGTGCCGCACTTTCATATCGAGGAGTATGAGATAGCGTGGGGGTAGATCGGAGCATCATATCCCCCGAATAGAGATAATATGAGATAATATGAGATATAGCGATATAATTAAAGATATTCAGGGCTATAGAATCCCTATCTCCCCCCATCCCCCCATACCGCCCTTGCTATAACCCAGATCATGCAGTAGTATTACATTAGCACTCACCTCCGTCGAGTGCTAATGTTTTTGATCCCGGGCGTACGCACGTAATTTCCCTTCCCCGAGACAAGACAAAGCACGGACATGACCGATCGTGTCCCTGCCGTTTAGTGTATGTTCGTCGCTTTCGGGCGGCGATATGGTTTAGGCAATATTTTAGATAGAAAGGAGTGGAAAGGCTATGAAAATCAGACCACTGCAGGACCGCGTCATCGTCAAGCGGGTCGAGGAGGAGGAGAAGACCAAGGGCGGCATCATCATCCCCGACAGCGCCAAGGAAAAGCCCGTGGAGGGCCTGGTCGTGGCCGTAGGCAAGGGCAAAGTCCTTGATAACGGAACGAAGCTTGACATGAGCGTCAAGGTCGGCGACCGCATCCTCTTTTCCAAGTACGGCGGAAACGAAGTCAAGATCGACGGCGTCGAGCACCTCATCATGCGAGAGGATGACATCCTCGGCATTATCGAAAAATAAAGGAGACGATATACTATGGCTGCGAAAATAATCAAATTCGATCAGGACGCGAGGGAAAAACTCCTCAAGGGCGTCAACACGCTGTCGGACGCCGTTAAGGTTACCCTCGGCCCCAAGGGGAGGAACGTCATCCTCGAGAAATCCTTCGGCTCCCCCACCATCACCAAGGACGGCGTGACCGTTGCCAAGGAGATCGAGCTGGAAGACAAGTTCGAGAACATGGGCGCGCAGATGGTAAGGGAAGTCGCCTCCAAGACGTCTGACATTGCCGGTGACGGAACAACCACCGCGACGATCCTGGCCCAGGCCATCTACCGCGAGGGCACCAAGCTCGTGGCCGCGGGGCATGACCCCATGTCCATCAAGCGCGGCATCGATAAGGCCGTCGAGGCCGTCGTTAAGCAGCTCGAAAAGATCAGCAAGCCCACCAAGGACCAGAAAGAGATCGCCCAGGTCGGCACGATTTCGGCCAATAATGACGAGACCATCGGCAACATTATCGCCGAGGCGATGGACAAGGTAGGCAAGGAAGGCGTCATTACCGTGGAAGAGGCCAAGGGAATGGAGACTACCCTTGAGATCGTCGAGGGTATGCAGTTCGACCGCGGGTACCTGTCCCCCTACTTCGTTACCGACGCAGAGCGGATGGAAGCGGTTCTCGAAAATCCGTACATCCTGCTCAACGAGAAGAAGATATCCAACATGAAGGATATGCTGCCGGTCCTCGAGAAGATCGCCAAGACCGGGCGCCCCTTCATCCTGATCGCCGAGGATATAGAAGGCGAGGCGCTGGCGACGCTGGTCGTCAATAAGCTTCGCGGGACGCTCTCGTGTGTGGCCGTCAAGGCCCCCGGCTTCGGCGACCGCAGGAAAGCGATGCTTGAAGATATCGCGATCCTCACCGGCGGCCAGATGATCGCCGAGGATCTCGGCATCAAGCTGGAAAACGTGGGATTGGATGACCTGGGCAAGGCCAAGCGCGTGGTCGTGACCAAAGAAGAGACCACCATCATCGACGGCGCCGGCACCAAGCAGGCGCTCGAAGGCCGTGTCAAGCAGATCCGCGCCCAGATCGAGGAAACCACCTCCGACTACGACAAGGAAAAGCTCCAGGAGCGGCTGGCCAAGCTCATCGGCGGGGTTGCGGTCATCAACGTCGGCGCGGCCACCGAGACCGAAATGAAGGAGAAGAAGGCCCGCGTCGAGGATGCGCTCAACGCGACCCGCGCGGCAGTGGAAGAGGGGATCGTCCCCGGCGGCGGCGTGGCGCTTCTGCGCTGCCTGAGCGTCGTGGACAAGCTCACGCTTACCGATGTCGAGCGCTTCGGCGCCAATATCGTCCGGCGCGCCCTCGAGGAGCCGATCCGCCAGATCGCCAATAACGCGGGCGAGGACGGCTCGATCGTCACGTCCAAGATCAAGGACGGCAAAGAGGCCTTCGGCTTCAACGCCCAGACGATGGTCTACGAAGACCTCATGAAGGCCGGCATCATCGACCCGACCAAGGTGACGCGTATCGCTCTGCAGAACGCGGCCTCCGTGGCGGGCCTCCTGCTCACCACCGAGGCGATGGTCGCCGAGAAGCCCGACGAGAAGGGCGCCGGCGGCATGCCCCCGATGCCCGGCGGAATGCCCGGCGGCGGGATGTATTAGTAGCTGCCCGACAAAGGCCCCGTCCAAAAGACGGGGCCTTTTTACCACCCCAGAAAAGCTTCGCTTTTCCGAGGGCCCCGGTAGGAGAGAAGGCAAGGGTATGCGCTCCGTAGATCTACCGGAGAGAACATGAGGCGCGTCTTCCGAACGAGTTGTGGAAATCTCCATCTACTATTATCGGGGCTGCTCGGAGTTTCATTATTTGTCCCCCTCTTATTTCTCACGATCATTACCCCACGAAGACCCCGTTTTCGTGGAGGCCCCGGTGCCGGCCCACAGGAGACTCCGTCTCGCGGCAAGAAAGGTCGATAAGCGCATCGAATATTTATGGTATAATAGATTCAATCCTTCTCATTCTTGTTTTCGGTCTTCCGATTGTCCTCAAATCATGTAAAGCTGGGTTTCTATGAAAAAGACTCTTTTACTTGGCCTCGTTCTTACCACGATCGCAATTCTGACCTGTTGGGTCAACGCGGCCGACGAGCCGACCTACATGGATCAGATACAGGCCAACACCACGATCATCGGCACCGCCACGGAGCGCATCAAAAAGGACAAGGACGACATAGAGGCATACTATGCCCGCGGCGGGTCCCATTTCCAGCTTGGCCAGATCTACATCTTGATGTACGGTCCCGCGTACAGCCAGGATCAGAATAAGGTGATCAAGGGCGAGTTCGAGGCCGCCGTGTCCGACTTCAGTGCCGTCGTTGACAAAAAGCCCGATCTCCTCCAGGCGTATATCATGCGCGGAATGGCGTACGGCCAGATGGGGCTTTCCGCCGCCGCTATCGGCGATTTCAGTCACGTCATCGAGGTCGACCCGAAAAACGGTTTTGCCTATTATGCCCGGGGAAGGGAATACTGGGCCAAGGGAGACTATCTCAAGGCCAAAGAGGACTACGATCGGGCGGTCGATTTGGACCCCCAGTGGAAGGATAATTTCTATAAATGATCGTGAGCCGCCGGCCGGGACGGGAGCGATATCGCGGGTGCAGGGAGACGGGGGTCAGGGAAACCGGGGCCTTCCGGTCATACGGTGTGCGGATGATCGGATGGGCAGGTAACGGTGACGCCACAATGGGGCCGCCCGCGCCGCCCTATAGGGTAGGGGAAGAGGAGAAAAGAGGACACCGGGCATCGTTCGATCAGTAGTTTCTCTCAAGCTCCGAATCAACGTATCCGGAAGAGATCGCTGATATCCATGCGATAGCCGGCAGTCGAACCGGGTATGAACTGGGGAGGGACTTTCTTGACTATCTCGAGCCAGGTCCCGTTTCCCTCCGCGCGGAAATTGAAGATGACGATAATGCGCATTCCGGGCACCCGCGCGGCCCTTGATGCCTCGATGAAGTTTTCGGTCCGGTTTATCTCGCCGATTTCGAATTCATGCTCGATCAGGACCGTCTTTGAGGCGGAAAGAACGTCTTCGAGGGGATAGGCGTAGAACATGGTCGCGATCCCCCGTTTTTCCACCGACCCAAACGAAGCACACGCAACCAGGAACATGAGGCAGAGGACAAAGACGGGCAGCGTCTTTTTCATATCATCCTCGAATGATAAAACCTGTCATAGCGGAACGAGCCTTCCGCGTCCTTCGTCCGTCCCGACGCCCGCTACTCTTCGTACTTGAGGTTTTCGTCCAGTACCTCGTACTTCGCCTTGCCTTTCATGTCTTCGAGGTAGCGGTTGATCAGATCATCACGCTTATCGGTGATAAACTGCTCCATGAGGTGGTCTTTATCGACCAGCTCGATGAGATGGTAGCCGAACTGGGTCTTGACGATGGGGCTCATATCGCCGGGTTTCATGAGCGCAAAGGCCGCCTTATCGAATTCCTCCACCATGTCGCCCCGTTTGAAGTAGCCGAGGTCTCCCCCCTCCGACGCGGTGGGGCAGATGGAGTTCTCTCGCGCCAGCTTCTCGAAGTCCTCGCCGTCGGCAAGCATCTTCTGGATTTTTTCTATCTCGTCGGCGGTCTTGACCAGGATGTGCCTGACCCGTATGCTTTCGGCGTTGTCGAAGGCGTCCTTATGTTCCTGGTAGTAGGCTTCCTTTTCCTTGTCGGTGGGGGATAGCCCCCCCTCTATCTTCCGCTTGAGGTATTCCTCAATGACCACCTTCTTTTTGGCATCCTCGATGCGGTTTACAATAACCGGCTCCTTGACGATGCCCTCTTTCTCGGCCTCCCGGTAGAGGATCTCCCTCAGGATCAACGAATCAAGGTAGCGCTTCTTGCCCTCCGGAGAGGCCGTGAAAGGTGTCGCGTCGGGAGGAAGGGACTCGTATTTTTCACGGAATTCCTTGGCGGTGATCGACCATCCGTCCCCCTCGGCCACCTTCTTGGCGCAGGAAAACGAGAAAATCAGGGCGACGGCCGCCGCCAGAATGATGATATTTCGTACCATGGTGTCTGCTCCTTTCGCCGTTTAGTGTATCCGGGAAGGGGCGCGATGTCAAGGAGATAGTAAGACGGGAGTAACGGCGCCCGCGCGTGATTCCGCCCTTCAATGCCCGACCGCGTCCCCCGTCATCCCGCGCACTGTGTTTGCCACTTGATTTTCACCGAGGTTTTTCCTATAATCGCCCACAGGGAGGAGCGCCGCCATGCTGAGCCATACGCCCATCAGGAAACTGTCCGAAAACGTCGATAAGCCGGTCACGATTCACGGCTGGCTGATGAACGCACGAGGGACGGGCAACGTCCGGTTTCTTGTCGTCAGGGATGGAAGCGGGATCGCGCAGTGTGTGGTGGAACACCAGCACGTGGGTGACGAGACGTTCGCGCGGGCCGAGCACATCGGCCAGGAATCCGCCCTGATTATATCCGGGACGGTGCGCGCCGAACCCCGCTCCCCCGGAGGCGTCGAGCTTGCCGTCTCCGATCTTGCGGTTATCTCCGAGTCGCTCGATTTTCCCATCACTCCTAAGTCTCACGGCATCGACTTCCTCCTTTCAAACCGGCACCTCTGGATCAGGTCCCGGAGGCAGCTCTCGATCCTGCGGGTCAGGGACGAGGTCGTGCGGGCCATCCGGGATTTCTTCTTCGAGCGCGACTTCATCAACATCGACAGTCCCATCCTCACCGGGGCCATCGGCGAGAGCGCCGGCACCCTATTTGCCACCGACTACTTCGATCTCGGCAAGGCCTACCTCTCCCAGACGGGACAGCTCTACCTTGAGGCGGCGATCTATTCCTTCGAGAAGGTCTTCTGCTTCGGCCCCACGTTCCGCGCGGAGAAGTCCAAGACCCGCCGCCATCTCACCGAGTTCTGGATGGTGGAGGCCGAGGAGGCCTTCTACGACAACGAGGACAATATCCGGCTGCAGGAGGAGTTCGTCACGTATATCGTCGGAAGGGTCCTCGAACACCGGGCCGAGGACCTCGCCAGGCTCGAGCGCGATCCAAAACCCCTGGAGAAGGTGACGCCGCCTTTCGAGCGGATCTCCTATGACGAGGCGATAAAACTCCTCAAAGACAAGGGGAGGCCCGCGGTCTGGGGCGAAGACCTCACCGGCGAGGACGAAACCGTCCTGACGTCGCTCTTCGCCAAGCCCGTCTTCGTGGTCAATTACCCGAAAAAAGCCAAGGCGTTCTACATGAAGGCCCATCCCGAGCGGGAGGATCTGGTGCTCTGCGCCGACCTCCTGGCCCCGGAGGGATACGGCGAGATCATCGGAGGCTCCCAGCGTGAAGACGACTACGACCGGCTTCTATTGCGGATTCGGGAGGAAGGACTTCCGGAGGAGGCCTATGAGTGGTACCTCGAATTGAGGAAATACGGCTCGGTGGTTCACTCGGGGTTCGGGCTGGGGGTGGAGCGGACGGTCGCGTGGATCTGCGGTCTGGAGCACTTGAGAGAGGCGATCCCGTTTCCACGGGTGATGGGCAGGATATACCCGTAAGGCGCCGTGAGGGCGGACTCTCCGGCGGGGACGCCGAAAGGCGGAGCGCCGACATGGCAACAAAAAAGAGGGGGCGAATAATCACCCCCTCCTTCGCTTTATCCGCAGATAGTAACGGGCTACTTGCCTGTCTTCCGGGGCGCCGGTGCCCTGGGGGCTCGGGGCGTTCCCGCCGCCGGGGCCGCCGCGGGCTGTTTTCGCGACGAGACGAAGAGGTTGACGATGGCCCCGACGCCGAGGCAATAGACGAGGACCGCGAGGAAGAACCCGAGAATCGGGATGGCCAGGATCAGGTAGACGAGCAGTGCCCCGACGACCAGCCGCGCCCAGAAGGGCGTCTCCTTCCTGGATACCCGGGAGATCACAAATCCGCCCGCGGCTATCGCCACGAAGAGCTTTCCGAGGTAGAGCGCCACAACGAAGGCGCAGGAGCACGAGGAAGGCCAGCGGTATCCCGATGAGCGTCACAATGAGAATCAGGAGAATGATCGGTACCAGGACAAGGGTCAGCACCCCCCAGCCGAGGTCATGCAGCGGATGGTGATACACCATTTCGGTCGTTTTCCCGACGAAGCCGGGAAAGAGCGCCCGGAGGACCAGGCCGACGATGATGATTCCGCAGAGGGCCGACCAGCCAGAATAGAGCGAACACCCAGCAGCCGGCCGCTCCCTTTCGCTCCTTCTCGCGGGCGTATTCCTTGCCGATGATCTTATTGAGCTTACCGGCGATGACGACGTTGCCGGCCGTGCTGAATTCCTCGGCCGAGACGTTGACGTCCTTGTCAAACCGCGCGTCCGGCAGAAGCAGGACCTTGCGCGCGTGAAGGTTGACCGTGTCCGCGAAACTCCCCGCGGCGCTTACGGTCTCGCCCGCGGCGTTGACCACGCCGGCCACCGTCGCCGCGATATCGACGTGCCTTCCCGCCGCGCTGACCTCGCCCTCGAAGGTCCCGGTCAGATCAACGGTGTTTCCGAGCACTCTCGCATCGGTCAGGAAATGGCCGGAGAGGTCCACGCTATCGCCCATACACAAAGGCATCCCCCGCAATCTCCCCGGACACCTTTACCGAGCTTCCCATGAGGAAGGCCTCGCCCGAGAACCTTTCCTTCGATCCGTATGGAATTGGAGAAGACGAAGAGATCGCCGTCGACGGTCTCCCCCTGTTTCAGGACGTAGGACTCGCCCGAGATAGTATTTCGATTCCGCGGCAAAGGCGCTCAGCGAGACAGATCAGGAAGACGGCCGTTAAGAAAAGGACGATCCATTTCTTCATGTACACCCCCTGCATAGAGATTATGTGTCTCGTGGGTCGGCGTTTCTCACGGTGTTTTCTGCGGCGCGGCCTAGTGCCGGAGTTGGACGAAAATTCCGGGACGGATGAAATAAACACCACCCTTAACAACTGTATCAGATGTGACCGCTTCTGTCAAGGCTTGGACGTAGGCCTCCATCTGCCCTTTATAGCGGAGGGCCGCCTCGGCCGCGCCTTCCCGCGTGACGGAGTCCGTCTTATAGTCAAGAACGATGAGCCCCCCGGACGTCTCGTAGACGATGTCGATTCTTCCGGTCAGCGTCAGCCCGTCCCTCTTCGTCAGAAGGGGGAGTTCCCTGCCGATGATCCGGGAAGACGCGATCTCCCTTCCTGTCTCCGACTCGAGAAATCTCTCGATAAGCGGGCGGGCCTCGGCGATAAGCCCGGCGGTATCGTCGGATGAAAGCCCGATGCCTGCCGCCGCCCGCTCGATGAGGTTGTCGGGCAGCCCGCCTCCGGAAAAGTCCATGCGCCACAGGACCTCGTGGACGAGCGTGCCCACGAGGCGGCCGGTCCCCTCCGCATCGGGGGTGACCGCCGGGCGGCGCGTCACCGGCTCTTCGTCCTTTCCCTCGGTGACGAAGGAGAAGAGACTGCCGCCCATCGCCCGCTCGTATTCGGCGCGTCGCTCTTGCCTCGGCCTTCGCGGGCGAGCTCGAGGGGGGTCGGATCGACGGGCCCGGAAAAGAGGTCGCCGATACGAGCGCGCCGTTTCTCGACCGAGAACTTCCCGTCACCCGTCACGGTCGATTTTCTCCAGAGCACCGGCGGCAGATCGCCGGTCTCGGGTGAATCGACGAACTCCACCAGCGCGTGCTGGTGGCTTGTCTCTTCCTTTCCCGGAGCCGACCAGGATCAGCCGGTCCCGCGCCCGGGTCGCGGCGACATACAGGAGTCTCCTTTCCTCGGCCGCGGCGCGCCAATCCTCGCGGGCGCGGATCGCGCGCGATACCCGAGATCGGCCGCGGGGCCCAGCCGGGCGCCGGAAACAGGCGCGCCCGACCGGTCGATGAATATCCCCTCCCGGTCCCACTGCCTCTTTTTCCTGCCCAGGTCGACGACGAACACGACCGGGAACTCGAGCCCCTTGGCGGCGTGGATCGTCATGATCCGCACGGCGTTTTTCCCCTCCTCCGTCACCACGGCCTCCGCCTCGTCCTCGCGCTCGAGCGAAAGCGCGGTGAGCAGCTTCAGGAACGCCGGCAGCGTCAGCGGCCCCTTGGACTCGAGGGCACGGGCGGTCTCCTGGATCTTCATGAGGTTGCCGACCCGCTGCGCCCCCCCGGGACCGAAGGCGTTGACCTCGACGATCGGGATCGGTCCGATAGATCTCGGCAAGGAGATCCGAAAGGCGTGAGCCGAAAGGCCGAGTCGTGAAGACGCCTCAGCGTCCCGAGGGCCTGCGCCCACCGGGCCCTCTCTGTCCGTCCGACCAGATAGGAGAGCGTGCCCCGGCGGGCCGACTCATAGAGGGTCAGGTCGTCGATACCGAAGGCGGGGCTCCTCAGGGCGCCGACCAGCGACCGCCGGTCGGCAGGTTTGAAGACCGCCCTGAGGATATTGGTTATGTCGTAGATCTCCTGGCGCTGGAAGTATCCTCTGCCCCCCACGATGAAATAGGGGATTCCCGACCGTTTGAGCGCCTCCTCGTAGAGGCGGAGACCCGCGACAGAGACCGAAACAGGACGGCGATGTCCCGGTACTCGATATCCCGGTATTGATATCTCCGGTGCGGCGCTCCCGGCTGTTTCGGACGATCCTGCCCTCGACCTTTTCCTCGACCAGATCGCCTGTATCCGCGCGGCGATGAAGTCGGCCTCCGCCCGCCGGACCTCCTCGACCGACATCGAAGACTCGGGATCGGAATCGACGATTCTGTACGGCGGGGGTGCGGTCGACCGCAGCGATATCGGAAACGGCGGGAGTCGAGCGCATCGTACTGTATGGTGTATCGATCGTCCTCGTGCCGGATGTAGCCGTCAAAGAAAGCGTTCTGGAAGGTGATGAGGTGCTGCTGGCTCCGATAGTTGGTCTTAAGCGGATCGACTCCGGCCACCCGATTCTTCGATCTTCTTCATCACGGAAAAGAAGACGCCGACATCCGCCTCACGAAAGCGGTAGATCGACTGCTTCGGGTCTCCGACGATGAAGAGCTTTCCCGGCTTCAGTCTCACCTCGTGTGGTCGCCCTGCGGAAGCGGCCGTTCTTCGCCAGCAGCAGGACGATGTCACCGAGGATCGGGTCGATGTCCTGAAACTCGTCCACGAGGATGAAGTCGAATTCATTCTGATATCGTCTTCGGATGGAGAGGTCTCGCTCGAGGAGGTTCTTTGTCTCCCAGATCAGGTCGAAGAACGAGAGGAGTCCCCGCCGTCGCTTCTCCGCCCGGAAGAACTCGACGAAGTCGGACAGGACACGGATTGCCGTATAGGTTACGGCGTCCTGTTCAAGGCCGCGGAGGAAGGTTCCTACCTCCCGGAGCGTCTCGATCGCGCCGTCGGGACCGTCGACACGTCGTTTTACGTCTTCAAACAGGTCCTGGTCACCCCAGCGGCTCTTGCTCCCTCCACGCTTCACGATCCGCGCCTGCCGGCAGTCGCGGTCGATATCGGAAAGCTCGTCTTTTGAGAGGATCGCCTTAACCGCGATGAACCGGTCAAAGAGGGGATCACTACCCGTCACTGACGGTGTAATGGACGCGAGCGACCTTCGTATCTCATCGAGACGTTCTTCCAACCGTTTGCGTTCATCCCGGGGATCGATCCGATGGACGAAATAGTCGGCAAGCCGGTCGGGTCGGGAGGCCAGCGTCAGGGCGATTTCCTTGAGGCCCTCCGCGCTCATATGTCCCAGGAGCATCACGAGGTCATCGTCAAACCGCGTTCCTCCCCAGAAGACCCCCTTGGCCCATTGCCGCCAGAGCTCATCCGCCAGCAGGATATCAGAAGACTCCTCCTCGATGGCAAATTCGGGGTCGACGTCCGCCTCAAAGGGATTTTCCCGGAGTATTCTCCGCGCCAGGGAGTGAATGGTGCTGATCTGCGCGCGGGGTAACGAGGAGATCGCCGTCAAGAAGCGATGGTCATTGGTCTGGGCGAAGCTCGCTTCGAGCTTATCCCTCAGTTTCTCCTTCATGTCGGCGGCGGCGGAATCCGAGAAGGTGACGGCCAGGATCCGCTCGATTGGCACGTCCCGCCGCTCGATCAGGGCGATGATCTCGCTGATCAGGCGGGTGGTCTTTCCCGTGCCCGCGCCGGCGATGACCGCGATGCTCACACCCTCGGCCAACCCGAAGGACTGGGTGGCGGTTTCACGTTTCATCGTGCCCGTCGTCCTCTTCGATTTGAGTGGGGCCGTCAGCCGTCATCTCCCTTCTGATGGTGCCGATCGGCTTTATGTCGCTGCGGCAGAGGTCCCGGAACGTGCAGAAGCGGCACGAATTGCTTCTGGAGGGCGTGAACCGGCCGGCCAGCATCGCGTCGATAACCGAACCGATCCCCTTTATGACGGCATCCCGGGTCTCCTCGTACTCCTCCCCTGAAAGAGTCTCGCGGTAATCCTTCTCCTGTTCCGCCTCGAGGTAGACGAGGGCGCCACCGCCGGGCCTGCGCGTTTCATTAAATATAACGGCATCGGCCGCCATAAGATAGATGGGCAGCTGAAAATGGCGTCCGGCGAGGATCTCGGTCTTGAGCTTGCGCGCTCCCGAGCCCCTTTTCCGCTTATAGTCGACAACGGCAAAAGTCGCGTCCGATTCGTTACTATCGATCCGGTCGATCCTCCCGACAAAATGAATAGTGTGCCGCCCGATGATGAGGGCCAGCGCCGGGTTTTCCGACTGCCCGTTTCTCCCGGAGCCGAAAGCCACCTCATAGAGGGAAGGCAGGAATCCCGACGTACTTCCGTCCATCTCCCGACCGACGAGACGTCCCACGATTCCGGTGGCATGTTCCTCCCGTGCCCGAAGGATCAGGGTCGGGACGCGTCCCGAAAGCATGCGCGAAGTCTCCTTTTTCACATAGGTCTTGACCAGCCCGTCGACAGCCTCGCGGTCGGCCGTGGCCGACGCAAAGAGCCCCTTTTGGACGAGAAGGGGAAGGAGGCGGGAGAGGATCCGGTGATAGAGGAGGCCCAGCTCCCGCGACTCCACATCCAGTTCCTCTTCGACCGCCTCTTCCTGCCGGGTCGAGAGTATGTGATGCATGAAAAAGTCGAATGGGCAGGACGCGTAGGTTTCCAGCTTCTGCGACGACAGGGGCACGATCATGTCCATGAGGCCGTCCGCGCGGCCGATGAAACCGTCGTACTTTCCGAAGGGCCTGTCGGAGGCCCTCTCATCAAGCGCAGCGAGCCCTTCGCGCAGGAACGGAGTAGCCAAGACGACACCCCGTACCGCACGGAGTTCGCTTTCTCTCGGCCATCGCAGGCAGAGGGAGGCGTGCATATCCTGGGTGCGGTAGCGCGAGAGCTCCGTGTCGGTCGCCGTTATGCGGGGGTAGTCACGCCGAGCCGGTCGGGAGGGCGGGGACGCGAGGGGGAGTGCGGTACCGCCGATTGTTATGCGCGATGCGAGCTCGGCCAGAAACGGCGAGGGCGAGAGGGTTCGGCCCGCGTCGTCGCTGCGTTGCCTCGTTAAAATGAGGAGATCCCGCGCCGACGCAACGGTTAGCGCAAAAAGGGTACGATCTTCAAGAGAGCGGGAAGCGGACGTCGGCAGCCCCAGTATGCCGCCCGGTCTCGTCGGAAAGGAACGCGTCGCGACCCGGGACCCGTGGAAAGACCTTTTCGTTCATCCCCATGAGGAAGAGGACCTTCCGTGGGAGCCCCCGTGCGCCCATGACGTCCGAGACAAAGACGCCGTCGATGTCCTCGGCGAAGGGGGCCTTTCTCTCTGAGATCGTATCTCTGAGGAGGGCGATGCAATCGTCTCGCGTGATGGAGTGCCGGATGGATGAGACCACGGTAAGGATGTCCAATATCTCCTTGAGGTATCCGGGGGGCCGATACCGACCGTCGGCGGGGCGCGCATACGTGTCGATGAGAGAGGTGAAACGATCGTGATACTCGGAAGGCGACGCCTCGGCCGGGATGTCGGCCAGCGCCGAGAGGAATTCGATGACGATCGGTTGAACCGCTTGGATGTAGCGCGTCATCGATTGTTCCAGGTCATCCGATCCAGCACCCTCTATCTCCTCCCCGAGGTGGTCGGTGGACGCCGCGTGATTCCTGTGCTCGTTAAAGGCGTTTTCCCACTCTTTTTTTCCCGATATGACCCGATACCTCCTCGCGATTGCCGCCAGAAGGTAAGCGTTGTCGCGCACCCAGGGTTCATCGCCGGTCGGAAGGCCCGGCCAGGCGAAGAGGGCTGACGAGATGAGAAACGAGACATCGTCCCGGGGAAGGCCCCGCTCAAGGGCCGAGATCAACACGAGGAAATAGCCAATCTCCGGAATCGACGAGAGGGGTCGGCCGCCGTCAAAGACGGCGGGGATTGAAAATTCGTCAAACGCATCGCTGAGAACATCCGTAAAATCGACCAAATCTCTTACGGCTATCGAGATATCGTGCCATTGGAGGGCGGGGTTTTGCTCCTTCAGGCCGATGATCTCCAACGCCACCGCCCGGGCCTCCCCGTAAGGGCCTGAGGCGGTGATCATCTCGATGAGCCCGCCGGCCTCCCGGCGGGTCGACCCCGGAGTCGAGAAAAGCTCACGGGCTATCGAGAGGATGACGGGCTCGGATTGGGCACGAAGGGGCCGGTCGGGATCCCCCGCGGTCTCTGACAGCCCCCGATAGAACGCCGCGGTCTCCCGGAAAAACTCCTCGGTCCCGTCGGAAAATCCCCCGGGAGAAAAGATCGTAAGGTCACCCCGCGCGTCAAGGTGTCGGACGATGTCCCTCTGGGCCGGGTTAAGGTCATAGAAACCGTAAAGGAAGAGGGTTGATGGTATCTCGTGGGGAATGCCCGACGCAAGGAGCCGCCCCGTCTCGCCTATGAGGTCATCGGCATCGCGTATCTCCCGGTCTTGTTTCAGGTCATAAAACGATTGATATATGGAAAAGAGGGTCTTCTCGATCCCTGTGAGGCGGGTGGGCGCCGTGACCCGATACGAAGTGAAGCGGGAGAAGAGAGACAAAAGCCGCGTCATGGAACTTCTATACGAAAGGAAGTAGGCAGTATGCTCGTTCTGTGGAAGGTGCGATTCGATGGCCTGCCTGAGCAGTAGCGGCATCACGGCGCCCGGGGGGATCGGGCGGACTTCCCGCCGAGCGGCCGCCAGTGCCGAGAGAGCCAAGGTAAAGAAGGTAAAGAAATTGACGTTCAGCCAGGAACCCCGGGCGGCCAAAATCGATTGAAGGCGGCGGACGAGCGCCCGGGTCGGGACGATAACGGCCAGCGGACGGAAGGGGTCGTGCCTCTTTGCCGAGGCGATCTCGTCGGCGAGGCGCTCCTCCAGATAAGGAAAGAAGGGTCCGGTAAATAGTCGCGCCATCGTTTCTATTCGTAAAGGGATTCGATGAGGTCCCGGTAACGCTCGGCGATAACCCTGCGCTTGACCTTGAGGGTCGGGGTGATCTCGCCCTCCTCCTGAGAGAATTCCCGGGGCAGTACGATGAACTTCTTGATGGTCTCGAACTTCGCGAGCGTGCCGTTGACCCGATCGACGCCGCCGCGGACCAATTCCATGATCTCGGGGCGTCCGGTCAGCTCCTCGAAGGACGAATAGGGTATGCCGTGCCGCTGAGCGTAGAGCTCGGTCTCCGCCTTATCCAGGGTGAGAAGCGCCGTCAGGTAGTTGCGGCTGTCACCGTAGACCATCGGCAGGGAAACGAGCGGGATCTGCTTGAGGAGGTTTTCTATGTTGGCAGGAGAGATGTTCTTGCCGCCCGAGGTGATGATGAGGTCCTTCTTCCGGTCGGTGATGACCAGATAGCCGTCTTTGTCCCACGCGCCGATGTCCCCGGTGTAGCACCAGCCGTCCCTGATGGTCTCTGCGGTCAGATCGGGCTTGTTATGGTAGCCCAGGAAATTGTTGCCCCGCATGAGGATCTCGCCGTCCGGGGCGATTTTTACGGTAAAGCCGGGCATCGATCTGCCGACGGTGCCGTACTTGCAGGCGTCAAAGGTCGTCATCGTCCCCCCGACGGTCTCGGTCAGGCCGTAGAACTCGAGAACCTGTATCCCGACGCTGTGGATGAACTCGCCGACCTCTGCCGAGAGGGGCGCTCCCGCCGACAGCGCGAAGGTGAGCCTGCCCCCCAGGGCGGCACGGATCTTCTTGAAGACGAGGGCGTCGGCAACGCCATATTGGAGTGCGAGCGAGGCGGGAAGCTTTCCGTGGGCGTTGAGAATCTGGCTCCGTCGCCTCCCCACCGACACCGCCCACGAAAAGAGGCGCCTCTTTACGGCCGAGCCCTGCGACGCGGTGGCCGTGATCCTTCCGTAGACCTTCTCGAAGATACGGGGGACGCTCGTGAAATAGGTTGGGCGCACCTCGAGCATGTTGGCGCCGAGCGTATCCAGCGATTCCGCGATGGCAAAGGGGATATTATTATAGATATTGAAGTAATACCCCGATACCCTCGGGTAGAAGTGGGATATCGGCAGGATCATGAGCGACAGGTTCGACCGCCCGTCGATATGAATGATCTCCCTGATGGAGTTCAGCACGAAAACGGCGTTCCGATGGGAGAGCACGCACCCCTTGGGCGGGCCGGTCGTGCCGGAGGTGTAGACGATGGTGGCGGGGTCGTCGGGGGTGACCGCCCCGGACCTCTTCATGAGCTCGTGGGAACGGGCCTTCATCTGTTGCCGGCCCGTCTCCTGAAGAGTGGAAAACGAGGCAACTACCCGGTCGTTTTCGGGCGGGTCCCCCTCGATGAGGAAGATCCGGTCGAGATTCTTCAGCTCGCCCCGCTTTTCGACGACCTTGGCAAGCTGGGTCGACTCCTCCACGACGATGAAGCGACACCCGGAGTCGGAGATGACATAGGCGCACTGTTCGGCGGTGCTGGTATGATAGATGGGCACGTCGATTCCGCCGGCAAGGAGGGTCGCCAGATCCGCGATGATCCACTCGATGCGATTTGCCGAGAGGATGGCAACCCTGTCGCCGGGCGCAAGCCCCGAGGCGATGAGCCCCGTGGCAGTAGCCGCCACCCGGTCGGCAAGCTCGCGCCAGGTGAGGTCGGTATATATTGCCCCCTTCTCCTTCTTGTATTTGATGATGACGTCGTCGGCGTATTTCTTCGCGTTTTGCTGAAAGACGGAATTAAGGGTTTCGTTGGTCATTGCAGTCCTCCGGTGGGATAGGCATCTTGCGGCCCCTCCCGTTGGTGGGCGATCGACGAGGATTACCGGCAGACGTGAGAGACCGGGGGGGCTCGATGGGCACAGACAAAAACCACACGCCGGGTCCCGGTCTTTCTATAGTCCCGCCTCACGGTCGTCAAGACCCGCCGGGCCGGCCGTTTATGGCCGGCCGGTGCCGGCCGGTATCCGTTCTCGCGGCGGTGCGCGGGGACTTGGACTATCTTCTCACTTCTCGCGGCCGCGCGCCACGGGGTTTGACGCGGAAGATCGGGGATGTCAACGGTGTGATCGGTCCGGCCCTACGAAAAGCACTTCCAGTATTCTTTCTGGATTCCGATCGCCCGGGCGATGGGGTTGTCGGCGGTCCTGCCGATGCTGTCGGGGTCCCTGCCCATAAGCTCCCGATCGGCGGCGTTTTCTCCCATGAGCTGTCTGGTGACGCTCTTGACCCCGTCCCTGAGACCTCCGAGGTTATAGCCTCCTTCCAGCGTGACGAGGAGCTTACCGTCCGAACATGACGCGGCGATGTCAAGGATGACCTGGGCCATCGTCGCGTATCCGGCCGACGTCACCTCCATGCCACCGAGGGGATCCTTGAAATAGGTATCAAATCCGGCCGATACCATCACCAGCTGGGGCTTGTATTCGAGGGCGACGGGGACCAGCACCTTCTTGAATATCTTATAGTACTCGGCGTCGCCGTTTCCCATGGACAGCGGGATATTGACGGTAAAGCCCTTTCCCTCTCCCTCGCCGACCTCTCCGAAGGCTCCGGTTCCCGGGTAAAAGGGATACTGGTGGGTGGAGAAGTAGAGGACGCGCCGGTCACGGTAAAAGGAATGCTGCGTCCCGTTTCCGTGATGGAGGTCCCAATCGACGATGAGGACGCGTGAAAGGCCGTAGTGCTTGATCGCGTAGGCCGCGGCGATGGCCACGTTGTTGAAGAGGCAAAATCCCATTCCCTGTCCGGCCTCGGCGTGATGGCCGGGGGGCCTCACGAGACCGAAGACGTTGGTGAGCTCGCCCTTCATGATCTTGTCGACGCCGACAATAAGGCCGCCGGCCGCAAAAAGGGCGGCCTCGAACGAAAGCTCGGAGGTCTGGGTATCGGAATCGAGGGAGAAGCGCGGTTTACCGGCCGTTGAGGCGACGTAGTCGTAGTAGCGATGCTCATGGATCAGCTCGATCTCTTCCCGGGTTGCCTTCCGGGGCTGGATCGTCTCGAATTTTCCGGCCATGTCCTCTTCTGTCAGCATCTCGTAGAGGACCTCAAGGCGCTGGGGACTCTCCCAGTGCAGGTAGCCGGGCTTATGTTCCAGGTAAATGGGATCTTTGACGATACCGGTCTTATTCACGGCGTCATCCTTTTCGTGGGAACGTGTGGAGGGACTCTTTCCAAATTGATATCACGGTATCGGCAAAAAATCAACGGTTTTTGTTGTTTGACACGGGCCGTTTCCTTTGATACAGTAGTGGCCGTTTCACCTCGGCCACCGAGCATTGATTTTTCATTTAGCGGGTGCGGAGAGGAGTCATGGCGCAGAAAGCGGCAAGCAATAAGAAGGCCGACGAGGGGCAAAGACTCACGAAGGCGCTGGAGGACCTCGGTCAGTTTACCGAGAGCATCGTGGAAATAGTCCAGGACGGGCTGATCACCATAGACGGCAAAGGCAAGGTCCTCTATTTCAATAAAGCAGCCCAGGAGATCCTCGGTTACGCCCGTAAACGCGTCATCGGCAGAAATATCGAAGACATCTTCAGCCGAGAGGATATCGAGCGCATCCTTGCCGGCGGGTTTCGGGCGGGTGAGGCGCGGGTCGGCAAGGAGACGACGCTCAAGAAGTTTAACGGAGATGCGGTCTCCATCGGGACGAGCACCACGGTCTACACCGACAGCGCCGGCAATATACAGGGGCACATCATCACCTTCAAGGACCTGACCGAGATCCACCGGATGCAGGAGGAGATCCTCAGGATGGACCGCCTGGCCTCCCTGGGAGAGATTTCTTCGGGCATCGCCCATGAAATCAGGAACCCCCTGGCGGCCATCAAGACCACGGCCCAGGCGATGGAAGAGGAGATGGAGACCGATGACCCCAAGCGGGAATTCCTCTCCCGGATCGTCAAGGAGATCGACCGGCTCGACACGATGCTGAGGACCTTCTTTTCCTTTGCCAAGCCCAAACGGCCGATGTTCGTGCGCTGCGATATCCGGGATGTGGTCAAAGAGGTGCTCCTCCTCCTCAACAAGGACGTCAAGAACAATCAGATCGAGCTGCTGGAAAAGTACGCCCCGAACCTGCCGGCCGTCCACGGCGATTTTCAGCAGCTCCAGCAGGTATTCCTGAACCTCTTTCTCAACTCCATTGAGTTCATGGACCCGAGCCGGGAAAAGAAGATATTCATCACCGCGTGGGAGAAGAAGACCAGCCAGAAGAAACGCCTCCTGGAGGTTTCCGTTACCGACACCGGCGTGGGTATCGATGACGAGCACATCAACAAGATTTTCGACCCGTTCTTTACCACGACCGCCAAGGGCACCGGCCTGGGCCTCTCGATCACCTACCGCATCGTCCAGAGACACGGCGGCTCCATCGTAGTCAACAGCAAGAAGGGCCAGGGTACGACATTTATCATCAATCTGCCGACGATTGAATGACATGACGGTTAGGCCAAAAATCCTTGTGGTTGAAGACGATTCGCTGATCGCCGATTCGGTATCGCCGCGTGCTTTCCAGGCAGGGATACGACGCGGTGGTCGTCTCGAGCGGCTCCGAGGCTCGCAGGGCCTGGAAGAAAGCGCCGTCCACCTTGATCCTTCTGGATATACGGCTTCCCGATATGAACGGCCTGGACCTGTTGCGTGCGGTCCGGGAGGTCGAGCCCGATATTCCCGTCATCGTCATGACCGCCTATACCGACGTGAAGGTGGCGGTAGACGCGATGAAGGCGGGAGCCGACGATTACCTCCAGAAGCCCTTTGAGCTCGACGAGCTGAAGGTTATCGTCTCCAGGGCCCTGGAGAACTCCCGGCTGATGGTGCAGCTTTCCACCCTCAAGCGGGAGCGGCAGAAAGAAGCCCACGAGATCGTCGGGTCGAGCCCGCAGATAGCGGCGGTCAGGGAGCTGATCTCGATCGTCGCCAAGACCCCCAGGACGCCGGTCCTTGTGACGGGAGAGAGCGGGACGGGAAAGGAGCTGGTGGCCAACGCCATCCACCGGGTGTCGGACCGGGCCGACTGGCCGCTGATCAAGATCAACGTGAGCGCAATCCCCGAGCACCTCCTCGAATCGGAGTTCTTCGGATACAAGAAAGGCGCCTTTACCGACGCCAAGGAGAACAAGAAGGGACTCTTTGAGCTGGCGGCCGCGGGTACGCTGTTTCTGGACGAAATCGGGGAGATGAAGCTCTCGCTTCAGCCCAAGCTTCTGCGGTTCCTGGAGACCCAGACCTTTAATCCCGGTTGGAGGGGTAAAGGAGATCGCGGTGGACGTTCGCGTTATCGCGGCCACCAATAAGGACCTCGGCCGCCTTGTTGCCGAAGGGAAGTTTCGGGACGACCTCTACTATCGGCTCAAGGTTATGGTCATCGAGATACCGCCGCTGCGCGAACGCAAGCAGGATATCGACCTGCTCATCGAGCTGTTTCTCACGAGGGCAAACGAGGAGCTGCGCAAGAACGTTCGGTCGATATCGCGGCGAGGCGATGGGTATTCTCGTGGAGTACGACTGGCCCGGCAACGTCCGTGAGCTCAAGAACATGATCGAGCGGGCCGTCATCCTGACGGAAACGGATATGGTGGAGGTGTCGGCCCTCCCGATGGAGCTGGTGCGCGGCAAGCCCGTGATCGGAGCCCGGGCAGATCAAGCACGCTGGCCGACATGGAGCGGGACTATATCGTGCGGGTGCTCGTGTCGGTCGGGGGCAATCGTTCGGAGGCGGCGCGGCTTCTCGGGATATCCCGCTCGACGCTGATCGAGAAGATTAAGAGATACGGAATCGATGCCGGTGTCTGATTTCGGACAGCCAAATTGTACGATAATCGGTCAACCTGACAGCATCGCTCCCGGACGGGTCAGGGCCGTGTTTTCTGCGTGACGTATCACTAGCCGAAATTATTATCGTTTTGTTCCAGATGCTCGGACCGACACTGACGGCCTATCTGTTTGGCACCTATCTTGCATTATAAAATTACACAAAGGAGTTTTCAATGGCGGACGTTGATAAAATCCTGATCGTCGATGACGAGGAAACGCTCACCTGGAGCATGTCCAAAAGCCTCTCGAAGGATAAGGATAAGTTCGAGGTCCTCGTGGCCAACAGCGGAGAAGACGCCCTCAAGGTACTGGAGAAGGAGAAGATCAGGCTCGTGATCACCGATATCAGGATGCCCGGTATCTCAGGGCTCGATCTCCTGTCCAAGGTTCGGAGAGAATATCCCGATGTCAAGGTCATTATCATGACCGCCTACGGCTCTCCCGACGTGCAGAAGGACGCCAACGTAAGGGGGTCCCTCTACTATATCGAAAAGCCTTTTGAGATTAAAGAGATCAGGCAGATGATCCTGGATTCCCTCAAGGACGAGCGAAAGGGATTTGAGGGGCAGCTGCAGGACCTTCTGCTGACCGACGTCATTCAGATGAACTGTCTGGGCAAGGCCCATGCGTCCCTTACCATCAGGAGCGGCGCTCGCGAGGGAAAGATCTATCTTCAAGGACGGTAATATCATCCACTCCGAGACGGGCAATGTCGTGGGAGTGAAGACGCATTCTACCAGATCCTTACCTGGCCGGAGGGGACCTTCCTCTCCAAGCGCAATGACTCTCCAAAGGAACGAACGATCACCAGCGACTGGCAGTTCCTGATCATGGAAGGCTTGAGGATCGCCGACGAGGCCTCCCGGACCTCACACGAGGCGGCGGGGACCGACAGGGGAGATCAGTGAGGAGGTGAGGCAAGACTTCTTTGAACATTTCGACCAGGGTTTCAGGTTTCTCCGTGAAAATAAGTACAATAAGGCGCGCAAGGAATGGGAGAAGGCCCTCGAGATCCAGCCGGACAATGAGATGGTAAAATTCAATCTTAAGAAACTGGCGGAGCGGGAAGAAAAGGCCAAGCAGAAGACGGAATGAAGCGGTGCGACCGAGTCCAAACGAACGGTTGAGCACGAGTATAAAAAAATGAGATACGAATCCAAAAGGAGGTATTTATGGCCAGCAGGACCGAATCGATGACGAAAATCTTGAAGGAATTACAGAAAGGGACACCGGATATCGAGGCGTCCGCCATCGTGAGTGTCGACGGCCTGATCATGGCTTCAGCGCTCCCCCAGGACGTGGAAGAAGACCGGGTCGCGGCGATGAGCGCGGCGATGCTCTCCCTTGGTGAGCGCACCGCCCAGGAGCTCAACCGGGGAAAGCTCGACCAGGTCTTCATCCGGGGAGTAGAGGGCTACGTGCTGTTGATGAACGCGGGCGAAGACGCCGTGTTGACGGCCCTGGTTACGAAGGACGCCAAGCTGGGACTCGTCTTCCTGGATATGAAGCGGGCCGTTGACGAACTGGAAAAACTCGTCTAGTTGCCCGTCCCCGGGGGGTATCGAGCCCTCCTCCCTGACATAGCCGAATCGACGTCCCGCGCGAACCGGCCGGGACGACGACATGGCGCACGAGAAAAGCGTATAAAAAAGAGGCCGAATCGGCCTCTTTTTTATTGTCGTTTCATCCAAAGGGATACGATGGAAAAGCAGAGGACGATTCGGGCGGCCCCAACAAACACAACGAGATCGACGACCGATGCGGATTGGACCATTCGCGCATGCAGCCGACCGGGGCGGTCTGAAGGTATAGCTTGACATGGGTCGCCTGACGTCATATCATAAATATTTGTCGGGTTTAACCTCATCGGGGACAAACAGCTTCATATGTCGGCACGCAAGACGGATCGGGATTATCGGCTCGGGAAAGGTGGGGACAGCCGTCGGCGTACTCCTCGGGCGGGCGGGCTATACGATCGCCTTCGTCCACGACATCGATCCCGCCAAGGCCGAGGCGGCGGGACGCGAGATGGGAAACGTTGCAGTCGGTCGAAGACCCGGTCGCCGTGAGCCGCGACGCAGATATCCTCGTTCATCACCACCCCCGACCGACTCATCGGAACGGTGGCCGACGACATCGCCGCACGGGGCGGGATCAGGGCGGGGCATATCGTGACGCACATGAGCGGTTCCCTTACTTCCGACGTCCTGGGCGAAGTCCGCGCTCATGGGGCCCTGCCGCGTCGCTCCATCCGCTCCAGACGTTTGCCGATTTCACCCAGGCGGTAAAGAATATCCCCGGCTCCGTCTTCTGCCTGGAGGGCGATGAGGAGGCGCTGCCCGAGCTGAGAAAGATGATCAGGATATTCAACGGCGTGGAGATCTCCATACCGAAACAAGGAAAAGGCCCTCTATCATGCCGCCGCGGTGGTCGCCTCCAACTATCTGGTTACCCTTTTGTGGAACGCCGTAATGCTCCTGGAGACCGATCGGCATGGACGGCAAGACGGCGATAAAGGCCCTCATGCCGCTGGTGGATGGGACGCTGAGCAATATCAGGACGCTCGGGGTGCCGGCCGCCCTCACCGGTCCCATCGCCCGCGGGGACGCCCCGACGATCGCCGACCATATCGCGGCCATGAAAGAAAAACGGCCGGACCTCCTCGAGTTCTATCGGGTGGTGGGGAGGCTTACGGTAGAGGCAGCCCGAAAGAACAAAAATGTCCCGGAGGATCTTCTCAAACAGATCGAGGATATCCTCCGGTGACAGGATAGCGCTTGTCGAGAGCACGATCTCTGGAAGGAAGGGACCTGTCTCCTGAAGATCAGGGGTGAACAAACAGGTCCTGGTCGGTGTCCGCCGTGCTGACGGAGCTTCGTGCCTCGGCGGGTGGAGCACCTTCTGTGGCACCATTTAAGAAAGACTGAGAAATTTGGGCCTCGCCTCTTTGTCCCGGAACGGCAATCGCCCGATTTCTTTTTTTGTATATGTCTAAGATCCACAAGCGACTGCGAATTTTCATAGAGACGATCGTCTTAATCTTTCTGATCGGCCTGGTGGCCTTCATCATCGCCGTCTCATCCATCGATCTGGAAAAGTACCGCCCCGAGATTATAGCCGCGCTGGATGCTTCGCTGGGCGGGGAGGTGCGCCTGGAGGCGATCGAGTTTTCGCTCTTCCCCTATTTCGGCGTTCGCGGCAGAAATTTCCATTTCACCGGCAGCGAGACCGCGCCGTCGGTAAGCGCCGACGAGGTGGTTATCGGTCTCTATCTCTATCCGCTCATCTCCGGGAAAATCGTTCCAAAAAAGCTCCGGGTTATCTCCCCGACGGTTTTTCTGACCATCGAGAAGGACGAATTGCTCCTTGACACGCTGGCCAGAATCGTCAGCAGAGCGGCCCCGAAGAAGGGCGGAGAGATAACCCTTCGGGAACTGGTGATACACGACGGCGCCCTCAAGATAACCGACGAGCGGTTCGGTCGGACGAAGAACTACACCGTAACCCTCTCCTACGCGTGGTTCAAGGGCGACCTCAAGAACGGCCCCCTCAGGTATTCTCTCTGGCTTGTCCCGCCGGGGGGGCAGGGTATGATCAAATCCAAGGGAGAGAGCCTTCGTGACGGAGGACTGGCCGCGAGCGTCTCGATAGACCGGGTCAGCCTCGATCCGATCGACCTCGTCTTCACCGACTACGGAGACCTGTCAATCACCGGGCTGGTGAGCGGCACGGTCACCCTGGATTACTACGGTGCGGATAAGCTCGGCCTCGAGGGCCGCGTCGTGGGGACGAACCTTCGTCTGGCGGGCTCATCGGCCTATCCCGACGGTCTCGAGATAGACGAGCTCGACGTCTCCGGAGACCTCTCGGTGACCCCCGGGGGCGTCGATATCGGTAACCTCGTGATCTCCCGGGATTCCCTCGACGTCACGGCCGTCGTCTCTCTCAAGAAGGTCATGCATCGGGGCGGTCCGTTGGATAATCTGACGGCCAAAGCGGACGTCAATGGATTCGACTTCGCGCGCGACCTGACACTGATCCCGTTCGGGCTGGCCAAGGAGGGGACCAGGGAATACGTCCGGACGCTCCTGCGAACAGGGAGTCTCGATGCCCATCTTGATATCGAGGGGGACCCCGCATGGATCGGGACGAAGGCCGCGCGCCTCGAGGTAACCGGAAGGCTCGAGGGGGGCGTCCTCGATCTGGGCGGAATCGTCGTTTCAGGGGTATCGGCCGACGTCGCACTCTCGACGGACGAGATTACGGTGGATAACGTCGCCTTTTCCGACCCGCGGGGAAAAGTACGGGAGCTTCGGTGGCGCATCGAGCACCTTGTCCGGGCGCCCTACATGCGGGACTTCGTTGCAGTGGTTGACGATATGGCCTTTGAGGACGTCAGAAAAATCCTTGCCTCGAAGGTGATCGCCGCTCTCCCCTTTCTTGAGCCGACCCGGGGAGTGGGCAGGGTCAAGGGGGTCATCAAGGTGGAAGCGCCGGTTGGCTCAACCCCCGGCGTTCCCGAGGTGACCGGACGGGTCGAGTTTTCCGACTGGGCGCTGAGCGTTCCCTTCTTCACAAAAATGCCGTCTCCCGGAAAGGCCGAGCTGATCTTCGAAAAGGACCGCATGAAGATTCCCCCCGTCACGATGAAGTTTGCCGAATCGACTCTCACCGGGGAGGGGGAATTGACCAATTTTGCCCGACCGCGCCTTGTGATGTCGATTACCGCTCCCGCCCTGGACCTCGTGGAGCTCTTTGGAGCGTCAGACACCACGCTGCTGATGACCAAGCTGCGGTCCCGCCTCATCTTTGAGGAGGGATATATCCTCCTGCCCGAGCTCACGTGCGATCTCTACGGCGGGAGCTGCTCCGGCGAGTTCGGCTACGTCTATCCCGAGACGGAGTCGGAAAGCCTGTTCTATCTCAACCTATCAGGACAGGGGACCGATCTCGGGGCCCTCCTGAAAGAAACGGGGATATCCGAAAACATCATGGGTACGGCAGAGTTCAAGCTCTCGTTGACGTCCGATCCGGGAAGCCCCGAGGCCATCATCAAGACGATAGACGGGACGGCCGCGCTCACCGTGAGAGACGGCGCCATCCGGAAGCTGTCGATCCTGTCAAAGATCATGTCGATCATGAATATCTCCAACTATCTGCGCCTGAAACTCCCCAGGCTGGATACGGAGGGTATCCCGTTTGACTCGATCAGCGGGGACTTCGTGATCCAGGACGGTACGCTTAAAACCGAAGACCTCTTCTTCGACAGCCGTACCATGAAGATGAGCGCGGTGGGCGACTATGACATAGTGCACGATAACCTCGACATGGTCATGGGATTCCAGCTTCTTCAAACGATCGATCTGATCGTTAACAAGATCCCGGTTGTTGGGTATATTCTGACGGGCGACGACGGCAACCTTTTTACCACCTATTTCAGGGCCAGCGGAAGCCTCGGCGACCCCACGGTAAAGGCGATGACCCTGCAGGGGCTCGGGGAGGGGGCCGTCAACATTTTTACCAGGATCTTTCGTTTTCCGCTCAGGGGGTTCGTTCCCCGATGAGGAATGGTCTATGGACGTAAAGCGGATTTTTCTGCTCGATGAGCTGGCCCCCCTGACGGCCGAGCACAAGCGGCGCGGTCGGGCGGTGGTTTTTACCAACGGCTGCTTCGACCTGCTGCACGTCGGGCATATCCGGTATCTTGCCCGGGCCAGATCCGAGGGGGACATACTGGTGGTCGGACTCAACTCCGACCGATCGGTGCGGGCGCTCAAGGGCCCCGATCGCCCGGTGCAGCGGCAGGAGGATCGGGCGGAGATCCTGGCTGCCCTCAGGGCGGTCGATTACGTGGTGATCTTCGACGAGCCGACCCCGATCGACCTGATCATGGCCCTGAGGCCGGACGTCCTGGTCAAGGGCGAGGACTGGAAAGAGGAAGATATCGTGGGAGCACGGGAGGTCAAGTCGTGGGGGGGTAAGGTCGTGAGGGCTTCGTTCATCCCGGGCGCCTCCACCACCACCCTGATCGAGCGCATGAAAAAATAGACGCTCCCCCCCGTCGCATACGGCAGACCTGAGGGCCACGACGGCGCCTCCGTTGGGTAGGGGCGTCCGGACCGATCGTTCCGGTTGGGCACGAGCTATTTGTAAAATTCGGGCCTTCTGTCCGAAAAGAGATCATTTAGGGGAGTGACTCTCTTGTCCCGGGCGGCCGCCGGGTCGATCTCGATTGTCTCACACTGCTCGCGCTGTCGGTCCATCTCCAGGAGATATTCCCCGACGGGAGAGACGAGCACCGAGCCGCCGGTGAAAACATTTCTCCGGTCCCCGTTCATTTCCGTGCCGACCCGGTTTGCGGTGGCGATGAAGACCCTGTTTTCCACCGCCCGGGCGAACATCGCCCGCTGGCACCAGGGAAGCACGAGATTGGCGGGGTGCAGAATGACGTCGGCCCCCAGAAGCGCCAGCGTCCGGGCCGCCTCCGGGAAAAACCAGTCAAAGCAGATCATCATGCCGAACCGCGTCCCGCGGTACGTGAAGACAGAAAAACCGGTGTCACCGGGAGAAAAGAACTCTTTTTCGTGGGAGAAGAGGTGGGTCTTCCGATAGTCCGCGACGAGCCTTCCGTCCCCTATGAAAAAGGACGAGTTGAAGAGCCGATCGCCCGCCCGCTCGGCGTACCCGCCGCAGATGCCCATCGAACGCTCCCGCGACAGGTCATAGAGGGGCCGCAAGACGGGATCATCGGGAGCGATGGATGCCCCCCGGACCTCGTCGACGCGGGTGAACGTGTAGCCCGAGGTGAAGAGCTCCGGCAGGACGGCGACGTCGGCCCGGGTCTTTTCAAGAAAAGCGACCGCTTTTCGGATATTTGACGGTACGTCCAGGAAGACCGGATTGATCTGCACGACGACAAGGGTTATAGACATCACCCACCCCCATTTCCCGGAAGTATAGCATCTCGAATCCGTGAAGGCAAGATGCCGGGGCAACGTGCGGCGAGGGTCGTGAATTTGCTTGACAGAAGCAAAGGCGGCCGTTTACTATTTCAGAGAAGTCCTCTCACGCACCCCGGTGGTGAACCGATGATCACGTTTGACGACATCATATCGCGCCCGCGACCGCATAGCCGGCGCGATCGACCCGACCCCCGTCATGACCTCACGGACGCTGGACGGAATCCTCGGCGCCCGGGCCTTTCTCAAATGCGAGAATTTTCAGCGCGTCGGCGCCTTTAAGTTTCGGGGGGCGTTTAACGCCGTCAGTCTTCTTTCGGACGATCAGAAAAAACGCGGCGTGATCACCCACTCCAGCGGAAACCACGCCCAGGCGCTGGCGCTGGCGGCGCGTCTTTGCGCCGTCAATGCCGTCATCGTCATGCCGAAGAGTGCCCCTGCCGTCAAGGTCGAGGCGACCCGGGGTTACGGCGCCCAGGTAGTCTTTTGTGAGAACAGCGAGGCTTCCCGCATCGAGACGACCGACGGCCTCATCGCCCGGTTCGGCTACACCCTCGTGCATCCCTATGACAACGATGCGGTTATCGCGGGAGCGGGGACGGCGGCCCTCGAGCTGTGGGAAGAGACCGGGGGGCTGGATATCCTGTTCTGCCCCGTCGGGGGAGGCGGACTCGTGTCGGGAAGCGCAATCGCCGTCAAGGGGAAGGATGAACAGGTGATCGTCGTGGCGGCCGAGCCCGAGCGGGCCGACGACGCATTCCGGTCACTGGCGGCCCGCCGTATCGTAAAGAACGCCTCGGCCGATACCATCGCCGACGGCCTGCGAACGACACTCTGCGAGCGCACCTTTGCGATAATCAGCGCGCACGTGAGTGAGATCGTGACCGTTTCCGAGCCCGAGATCATTTCAGCCATGAGGTTCGTCTGGGAGCGGATGAAGCTGGTCGTGGAGCCGTCCGGGGCGGTTTCGCTGGCCGGCGTACTGTCGGGCAGGATGCCGCTTGAAGGCAGGCGGGTAGGGGTCATCATCAGCGGCGGGAACGTAGACCTGAGCGACTACTTTGGCGCTCTCAGCAATAAGATAACGGAGACACACGCCTCGCGGTAAGGGCGGCGTGGTGGGGGAAGACATGCCTGAAGCGATCGACAAGAGAAAGGTCCTGATCTTTCTCGGCCTCACGTTTGCGGCCGACTGGCTCATGGCGGGGCTATTTTACCTCTTCGGCGGGAGGCTCGGGACGACGCCCGCGGTCTTTATGGCCGTCGCCTATATGTTCGTGCCGATGATTATGGCAGTCGTTGTCCAGAAGCTCATCTATCATCAGCCCCTGAAGGAGCCTCTCGGCATATCCTTTAAGCTCAACCCCTGGTGGCTGGTCGCGTGGCTGGTCCCCCCCGTTATCGCGTTCGGGGCGTTCGGCGTGAGCCTCCTGTTTCGCTCCGTGTCCTACTCACCGGAAATGGCCGGTATCTACGAGCACTTCGCCAGGGTCTTTACCCCCGAGCAGATCGAGGAGATCAGGAGAAAACAGGAGCTGCTGCCGTTTCACCCGGTATGGTTCTCCCTCATCCAGGGCCTTATCGTCGGGCCCACCCTCAATGCGCTGGCGGGCTTCGGGGAAGAGCTGGGCTGGCGCGGCTTCCTGCAAAAAGAGCTCGCCCCGATGGGCTTCTGGACCTCCTCGGCCTTCATCGGTCTGATCTGGGGGGTCTGGCATCTTCCCCTCATCCTCATGGGACACAACTATCCCGATCATCCGGTTACCGGCTTTTTCCTCTGGACGGTCAACTGCCTCTTTCTGGGGGTCGTCTTCAGCTACGTGCGCATGCGGGCAAAATCGGTGGTCGCCGCGGCCGTTATGCACGGTACGTATAACGCCACGGCCGGGCTGGCGATAATCCTGATCGTCGGCGGGAACGACCTGAACACCGGAGTCCCGGGGGTCCCGGGGGTGATCGTCACGGCCCTTGTGGCGGGATTGGCCTTTCTTGTCGATCGGTGCTTCTTCAAGAACCCGGTAGGCAGGTAAGGTTCGCCGCGGGGGAGCCCCCGGGTCTGCACGCGGTACCATCTGCACCCTGGGACGGGTTACGAAAGGCATGGGCATGGGCGTGGATATCCGAAAAAACCGCGCCCGCAAACGGTAACTTCCATTTGCGGGCGCAGTCTTAGCAGGTCTATATATCAAGCCCCAAGGGGCGTGCGTGCTTAGAGAGACCTCCCGATCGTCTTTTCCAGCTCGGCCTTGGGCACGGCCCCGACGACCTGTTCCACGACCTTCCCGTCTTTGTAGAGAATAATCGTGGGAATTCCGCGGATTCCGTACGAAGACGCCGTCATCGGATTGTCGTCAACGTTAAGCTTGGTGAACTTCACCTTACCGTCGTACGTAGCGGCCAGTTCCTCTATCACGGGGGCGATAGCCTTGCAGGGCATGCACCAGGGCGCCCAGAAATCCACGAGGGTCAACTTATCAGACTTGATGACTTCCTGGTCGAAGCTGTTATCACTGATCTCCTTCACTTTATCAGATGCCATATCTCGTTTCCTCCTTGTTATACTCAATAGATGATACTATCCCGACTCCGATTCAAAAACAAGGGCGTTTTTCATGCATCGGGCAAAAATATATCCTTGACTTTACCGCGTGCCATAATAATATACGTGCTAGCTCCTGTTTTCCTTACCTTATCACGCGATTCAAGAGGTTAATCATGGCGACGACGGAATTGAAGCGAAGCGGTTTCTCTGGCCGGCGCGATCGCCATTACGGTGGGCAGCGTCATCGGGATGTCGATATTCGTCCTGATAAACACGATGGCCTCCCTGACCGGTCCCTCGCTCCCGCTGGCTTTCTTCTTTGCCCTGATACCTGCCCTGCTCAACGCCGTGACTGTATCGCAGCTGGGCAGCTCGATCCCCCGGGCAGGCGGCGGATATGTCTTTACCTCGCGCATTCTCGGGCCGTACTGGGGGCTCATCACCTCGTGGTTTATATGCCTTGCCATCGTCGGGGCGCTCTGTACCGTCGGCATCGGCCTGGCCCAGTATGTCAATCTATACCTCACCCCCCCCGTCGATGTGACGGTCATCGCGATTATCCTTGCGGCCCTGTTTGTGATCATCAACGCGATCGGCCTTCTATTTGCGGAAGTCGTCCAGATCGTCATGGTTATCCAGATGATCATCGCCATGATCATGTTTGCCGTATGGGGTTTTGCGGCGGGGCCGAAGGCCGATGTGACAGGGGTTTCTTTTCTGGCCGGGGGCGTTGGAGGGCTCGCCATGGCGTCGGTGCTCTGCTACTACTCCTACGTGGGTTTTGCCGTCATCGCGGAGGTCGGCGAGGAGATGAATAACCCGAAACGAAATATTCCTTTGTCCATCGGCATATCGGCCGTTATTATCTTCATCTCCTACGCCCTTGTGGCGACCACTTTTAACCGGCTCCTCGGGTATGACAAGGAGATGCTTTCGGGACTGTCCGCGCCGGTGGCATACGCCGCGGGGCTCTTCCTGCCGGTGTGGGCCGTCCATTTTCTGAACCTCGGGGCGCTGGGTGCCGGGCTCACCTCCATCAATGCCGGCGTTATCGCCATGCCCCGGGAGCTCTTCGCCCAGGGGAGGGACGGCATCATTCCGGCCGCGTTCAGGTACGTGACCGAGAAAAGCAAGACACCGGTCTGGGCGGTCCTCTCGGTTTTCCCGCCGGTGCTCGTGCTGCTCCTGTTCAAGCAGACCGCCGATTTTTACGGGTTTCTGGCGGTGGGGGCGCTTTTGGTCACCAACATCACCATCGCCCTTGCCTGCATCAAGCTCCCGAAGCGATTTCCCACACAGTATAAAAGCGCGCCGTTTCGGATCAGCGAGGGGTGGCTTGCCGTGATATCGTGGGCCGCCATCGTCACCTCCGGGATCTTTCTCGGGTTTATCGTCCTGCAGTTTGGCGTTCTTCCGCTTATCCTTGCCGGGTGGGCGATTGTGATCAGTCTATACTATATCTTCAGGAAATGGGCTATGATAAAGCAGGGGACGGACTTTTTCGGGATCTATAAGAAAATTCCCGGTCACGAGGAGAAGTAAATGAGAATCCGAAACAAGAAAGAGTATATTGATACGCCGGCGCTGCTGCTGGACCTCGATAAGCTCGAGTTCAACCTGTCGAAGGCCGCCGATTTCTTCAAGACCGTGAAGGCCGATCTCCGCCCGCACATAAAGACCCACAAGTGCCCGGTGCTTGCCCAAAAGCAGGTTCGGGCCGGGGCCATCGGGGTGACCTGCGCCAAGGTCGGCGAGGCCGAGGTGATGGCAAGAGCCGGCATCTCCGATATCCTCATCGCAAACCAGGTGGTGGGGGCAACAAAGATCATGCGGCTCATGGATCTGTTGACTATCTCCGACGTGAAGGTCGCGGTGGAAAGCGAGGTGAACCTGGTGCAGCTCTCGGAGGCGGCCCAGGATCGGGGCGGACGCTGCCCGTCCTGATCGAGGTGGACGTGGGGATGAACCGCTGCGGAGTGAAGACGGCCGACGAGGCGGTTGCGCTGGCAAAGAAGATTGACAAGGCCAAGGGCATCAAGCTTGCCGGAATCATGGGCTATGAGGGCCACATCATTTTCACCTTCGACCGCGCCGAGCGCGAAAAGGCGGCACGGCAGTGCATGCAGGAGCTGGTTGACGTCGGTAAAAGGCTCGAAAAGGAGGGCTTTCCCGTGGGGATCGTTTCCGGCGGCGGTACGGGGACCTACGACATGTCCTCAAAGGTCGAGGGGATCACGGAAATCCAGGCGGGCTCGTACCTGACCATGGACGTCACCTACGGCTACCTCAACCTCGGGTTCGCCCAGGCGCTCAGCCTCCTGACGACGGTCATCGCGATTCACGGCGACCACGTGATCCTCGACTGCGGCATGAAGTCGCTCAGCCATGAATTCGGTATGCCCCAGGTCGTCGGTATCGAGGGGGCCGCCGTGTCGTCCCTCTCCGAAGAGCACGGTCACATGACGGTCCCGGATACGGCAAAAGTGTCTATCGGCGACAAGATCGAGATCCTCCCCACCCACGGCTGCACCACGATCAACCTGCACGACAAGTTCTACGCGGTCCGGGGGGACAGCGTGGAGGGCCAGTGGGAGATAGCGGCCAGGGGCAAGTTCGTATGAGACGGCCGGGGGGCGAGGGTTTATGAATCTCCAGCTCATCACCGTACCGTACGGGCTTGCCGAGCGCAAGGGCGGCGTGGGGGCGGGGCCGGACCGCATACTCTCGTCGGGGCTGGTCGGAGATCTGCAGGCGGCCGGGCATCACGTGCGTATCACCGGGGTCGATCTGCCCACCGAGACGAAGGTCCCCGAAGCGCTCGCACTATTCCAGGCGAATCGGCTCCTGGCCGGGCGTGTGCGGGAGGCCGTCGACATGAACGAGTTTCCCGTGGTCCTGGCCGGAAATTGTGCAACGGCGGCCGGTACGCTCGCCGGGCTCGGGGATGCGGGAGTCGGGCTGCTCTGGCTGGATGCGCACGGTGACTTCAATACGCCCGAGACGACGATCAGCGGGTACCTTGACGGCATGGCGCTGGCCATTGCCACCGGGCGCTGCTGGCGGCAGCTGGCCGACAGCATACCGGACTTTTGCCCCGTGCCCGAAGAACACGTGGCCCTCCTGGGAAGTCGCGATCTGGACCCGCGCGAAGCGGAGGCGCTCTCCAACAGCTCCATCACGCTTCTCACGTCCGATCAGATGCGCGTCGGCCTTCGCGGGTGGCTTTCGGCCCTTCAGCGGGTGGTGAGGGACGTCTACCTGCACATCGATGTGGACGTCCTGGATCCGGCCGAAGGGCGCGCCAGCGCCCACGCCGCCGACGGGGGCCTGAGCGCGCGCGAGCTGCTCGGCGCCTTTGAAACCATTGTCGGCTGTTTCCGTGTTCGCGCGGTCGCGGTCACCGCCTACGATCCCGCGTATGACCCGGACGGCCGAGTATCAGCATTCGCGGCGGGCTCCATCACCGCTATTTTATCTTCGATCACGGCTTCGGGCGGTATGGCCCCGTAGGTCTCAGCCGTGCCTGCCGACGTACGCGCCCGCCCCGTGTCCACCACTGCTCCATCTGCCGCTCTCCTCCCGTCAAGGGGGCAGGCCCGCACCACGGTCCGTCATCGGGCCCTTTTCGATACACCCGACCGCATGGCTATCGCCGAAGGCAGGATGCCCAACCCCTCCCGGGCCGGATGGGGATCTTGCCGGTGGCATTGGAACCGATCCCCCGTATGGATGTCAATACCAATCATGGCAAAGCCCGTTGCCTCCCGGGGCCCGATGAAGTCGGGGTTTCCGGGGGGCGCGCGAGACATAACACACGGAGGTTTTCCATGGGCAAGAAGATCGCGGCCATTATTTTTATACTCGTTTGCACGAGCGCGGCGTGGATGATCCTCGGCGCGTCCATCAAGGTTCGCACGTCCGGCACCGACGAACAGCTGGGAGGGGAAGTGGCGCAGCCTCTGGGGAGACGTCCAATATCAGTACCCCCCGGACTTCACCTATCCCTACGAGGGCTACCAGGATAAGACGGACGAGAAGACCGGGAAGGTAAGCCGGGAGAAGGTGGTGCTGAACGCATCGCTTCCCCTCGAGGCAACCGACATCACGGCCGATTTCTCCCTGGACTACCGAAAGAAGGGCCTCCTCTGGTATTCCACCTACGTCGTCGCGTTTGACGGGACCTATCGGGTGGTCAACGACACGGGCGGCGACAAGACCATTCATATCACGCATAAATTTCCCGCCGCGTCCGCGGAGTACGACGACTTTCATATGTATGTGAACGGAAGAGAGGTCGAGAAGCTCACCTGGTCTGCCGATGGCGTCAGCACGGACGAGAAGATCGGCGCCGGAAAGGACCTCACCTTCCGGGTAGCCTACAAAAGCCGCGGGCTGACCGAGTGGAACTACTATTTCGGCCGGGGAAACGTGGAGGAGGTCCGGGACTTCATGATGAAGATAACGACCGATTTTACCGGGCTCGACTTTCCGGCCGGCACCATATCGCCCACGAAGAAGGAGACCACGCCCGCGGGAACGGCGCTGACGTGGGACTTCACCGACCGCATCACCGGAAATCACATCGGCATCACGATGCCCGCCCGGGTCAATCCCGGCCCGATGGCCCAGCGGATGACGTTCTTTGCGCCGGTCTCCCTGATCTTTTTCTTTTTTATCATATTTATCATCACCACGCTCAAGGGCATTAACCTCCACCCGATGAACTACTTTTTCCTGGCGGCGGCCTTCTTTGCCTTCCATCTCTTGATGGCCTATCTGGTCGACCATCTGGATATCCACCTTTCGTTTCTGATCTCGGCGGCGATCTCCCTCTTTCTGGTCGTCAGCTACCTCAGGCTGGTTACGGGGATGCGGTTTGCGCTTGTGGAGGCCGGCCTGGCCCAGCTCATCTACCTGATACTCTTTTCCTACTCGTTCTTCTTCAAGGGGTATACGGGCCTTATCATCACGGTGGCCTCCATCATCACCCTCTTTGTCGTCATGCAGATGACCGGGCGCATTGACTGGGAGGAGAAGTTCAGGGCGGTCGCCGAAAAGAGACAGTCGTAGCGACGAAGCGCGGTACCGATCGGCGGGATCCATCGGCTCCGGACGAAATCGTGCCGGTAAAAAAAACGACGTATTCCCATCCGTATTGATTGCCCGGTTCGATGGTGGTATACTTAAAATCCGAAAACGCGTTGGGTGCCGGCAAGGTCTTTCTATGGAGGCGGATATGAAGGCAAAGAATTCTTTCGGATGGCCGAAAGGGGTGTACCGCACCCTCGATTACCCGGAGGCTCCCGTCTACGGGTTCCTCAACGCTGCCGCCTCCAGGCAGCCCGATACCGTGGCGATCCGTTTTTCGGGCACGGAGATCACCTACCGCGAGCTGCTGGAGTCTGGTGCACCGATTCGCCAACGCGTTGAAGGCGCGGGGGGTAAAAAAGGGAGACCGGGTGGCCATCCATCTGCTGAACTCCCCGCAGTTTGCCATCGCCTACTATGCGCTCCTTAAGCTCGGGGCGATCTTTGTCCCCTGTTCCCCGCTCCTGACGGAGCGGGAGCTGTTGCATCAGCTTTCCGACGCCGCCCCGACGACCCTGATTACCACCGACCTCTTTTTCGCCACGGTGAAGGCGTGCCTTCCAAAGATCGAAATCAAGAACCTCATCGTATCGAGCCTCGCGGATAACTACCCACCGGTTTCCATCCCGGTCAAGCCGCTGCAGAAAGCTCCCCATCGAGCAGGGAGAGGATTTCAGCGCACTTGTCGAAGAGGGAAGCCCCGATCCGGTCAACGAGCCGATCGATCCGAAAAACGACCTGGCGCATCTGGCCTACACCGGCGGCACCACCGGCCTCTCCAAGGGGGTTATGCTGACACACTACAACGTTGTGACCAACGTGCTGCAGTGTTTTCACTTCTATACCGGCGGGAAACCGGCCCCGGGAGGCAGCCCCCTTTCTCCCGACCTTTCGGAGGTCGGGCCCGACTCCAATCTTTTTATGAAGGCCAGGATGACCACCCTTGTCGTGGTTCCCTGGTTTCATGCCTTCGGGACGATCGCCTACCTCAACCTCCAGGTATATGCCGGTCATACGATGATCCTCTTCCCGAGGTTCGATCCGGGCCCCTTCATCCGCGCGATCGAGAAGTATAAGGCCGAGGTTATCGGCGGGGCGCCACAGCTCTTCGTTCCGATGATCGACCACCCCGAATTCGCAAAAACCGACCTCTCGTCGGTCAGGGCGGTCATCTCCGGCGCCGCGCCGCTGCCGGAGGCCGTTATGAAGCGGATGATGGACGCGTTTCCCGCCGTCGTTACCGAGGGATACGGTATGACCGAGGTCACGCTGATCGCCACGGCCAACCCCGGGGTCCGGGAAGCCATAAAGATGGGCTCTGTCGGCATCCCCGTCACCGATACGGAGGTCTCTATTGTGGATCTGGATACCGGCGCCGCCCTTGGGCCCGGAAAGGTTGGGGAGATCTGCATCAGGGGGCCGCAGTGCATGAAGGGATACTGGAACCGGCCGGAAGAGACCGCGGGGACGCTCATCGACGGGTGGGTGCATTCGGGAGACGTCGGGTACAAGGATGAGGACGGATACGTCTTCATCACGGACCGGAAAAAGGACATGATCATCTACAAGGGGTACAACGTCTACCCGCGCGAGATCGAGGAGCTCCTCTTCACCCATCCGGCCGTAGCGCAGTGCGCCGTCATCGGCAAGGTGGACGAAGCGGGCGGAGAGATCCCCGTGGCCTTTATCCAGCTTGCCACCGATAAGTCGGCCACCGAGGCCGAGATCATGGATTTCGTCAACGCGAAGGTAGCCGCCTACAAACACGTGCGCAAGGTGGTCTTCGTCGACGTCCTTCCGGTCAACATGGCCGGCAAGGTCCTGAAGCGGGAATTGCGGAAAGGGCTGTAAGGGAGGAAACCGACAAGAGGCCCGGGGGCGGCGGGAGGTCCCGATGCTGCGGTTCAAGCGGCCTGCCTGATCGGGAGTTCCGGCCGGCATCCCCTCCACCTTTCGGGGGCTTGTTCGGGGTGCGGCTGCCTACCGGTTTGGACGTCTATAAAAATATCCGGGTGAATTTGTCTTTCTTCACGGAGCTGTGAAAGAGGGTCTTCTTGGCGGGGATCATCAGCACTGACGCCGAGGTCTTGTAAAAGCCCGAAGAAACACGGATCTCCTGCTCGCGATCGAGCAGCAGCTCTCCGAGGCTCTGTGAATCCCATCCCTTCCTCGAATCGATCGTCGCCCAGGCCCGATCCACCCGCCTTTCGCTCATCTCATAGACCCTTTTTCCGATAAGCTCAGAGGGTGCGGTGGCCGGCCATTGGGTCAGGTGCGGCAGGTCGCGCCCCATCATCGTCGGCAGTAAGAAATGGCTGGAGACGACCGAAAAGCCGCTTCTGACCTCCCTGGCCTCCAGCGCGTTGGGGGTCAGCTCCACGATCACGACCGAATAGGCATCGGCGACAACGATGGTCCCCGATGACCCGCGCGGCATGGATCCGATCAGCCGGAGGGCGCCGCGGGTGTCCCTGCAATGCCGCAGCACCTCCCGCACGATGAGAGAGAGCGGCATGATGCCCCAACCGTCGGCCTCGAAGGGTTTGAGCGAGAGGGCCGCCCCCAGCCCCTGGTCGTTTATCCCCGCCAGGGTCCCCGCCATCGTTATCAGCGACAGATCGACGAAGAAATACGATCCCCGGGGATGATATTTTCTGGAGACGAAAAACGGGAGGAGAAATATCGGGGCGTCGATGTTAACGCCGAGGGCGGGAACCCCCTCCGAGAACTGGTCGTAGGAGAGGGCGACGATCAGGGAGGTCACGGGTGGAACGAGGGAAAACGAGGCGCCCAGCTCGCGGGACCAGATGGACATGAGGTCAGTGGGGTCAAGGACCGCCCCCCGGCAGATCGCCTCGATCCTCTCCCCCTCATCGGGCAGCAGTGACGCTATGGCCCGTTGGAAGGCAACAGGATCGGTCGTGGGGTTGGAGGAATAGATGTCGGGGATCGCGCCTCCCCATATGATCCGTTCCAGGACGTCGCGATAGGCCTTTCCCTCCTCCTGCCCGATGGTCTTCTTCTCTCCGGCAAAGGAAAGGACGGTCATGGACGATCCCCGGTCGGGCCGACGCGGGCCCCTTTTCGGGCGCAGCCGTGTTGCGGAGAGTCGTACGAAAATATGAAATCGTCCGCAGGCATCAGCGCCCATGCTCCTTGAAGTAGTCTGCCGCACCGGGGTGGAACTTTATCGGGCAATAGGCGGGGGTCATCGATGGGCTTATCTTATAGGAGAGCCCCGCGGAGCTTAGTTCGTTTGCCTTATCAAACAGACGAGTGAGCAGGGAATCTACCGTCGCTCTATCGAGGCTGCCGGCGGCCAGCAAGAGAATGGGTCGGGCGATTGTCTCATACGGTTTATCGATGGAGGGGTAGGTCCCCTCGGGTACGACATAGGGAAACCAGATGGGCCACTGGCCGCGGATGCGCGCCAGGTTTTCTCCCGAAACCTCGAGCAGGACGACGTTCGGTCCCATGATCGAGGTGACGTGGGATACGGGGTAGACGGGAGCGATGCCCGAAAATAGTGCGCCGTCAAACGTCCCATCGACCATCAGCTCCGCGGCGGTGGCATAATCCCAGTCGAGCCCGACCTCATAGAACGAGGCGACCCCCAGAGCGCTGACCAGGATCGTGGCCGCATAGGTCTCGGGGTCGTCCTTGGGTCCGAGATAGAGAATCTTGCCGGAAAGGGCCGTGATGTCTTTTTGGTCTTCGGCGGAGGCAACCATAATGAAATGCTCGACCAAGAGGCCTACCACGGCGGCGGCCAGGGTCCCCTTCTTCCTTCCGTCGGAGAATCTCCCGATGCCCAGGGAGGCCTCATAGGCCGACAGGGAATCGACTACCGCCAGATCCGCCGATCCCGAAAGGAGGCCCCCGATGCTTTCCGTGTCGCCTTTCGATTCGACTGTCTTCACGGTAGTGGTTTTGTCCGACATGATCCGGGCAAGCGCCGACCCTACTCGGGCGATATCGCCCCCGCGGGGCCCCACGGTAAGCACGAGCTCTTCGGCGCGGACATAGCCTGCGGCCAAAGCCAAAAGGAGGATGAGGAGAGATAATCTTATTATTTTCATAAAGATCCGCCTGTGTCGTATGAGAAATTGTATACGATAGGGTGGATATGTCAAGGGTATTGTGAGACGGACATTGGGGCTTCGGAATACTATTAAGAGAAACTAATTTTTTTTTTGTTGACATGAAGCTTTCAGGAACGGTACAGTTACCCGAAAAAGGATATATAGTGCGTCATGAGAAGGTTCCTGGTAACCTTTTTTGTTTTTTTGCTCTTTTTCAGTGTGCGTCAGGACTATTCCTATTGCCGGGAGTTGACCCTCGACTTCGCAGACTTCCCTAAGGACGCCGCCGTGCTTTTCCGGGCGCAATTCCCTCAGCTCCAGAAGGAATTCAAATCCCTCGGGACCGGATGGGCGCAGCTATTCATATATCATGAGACGGCGCCTGACGGCTACAGGGCGGCCCTGATCATGAAGCTCGAGCCCGCGACCTTCGGCGTCGACGAGCGGCGGGTGACCCGCACCAAGCTCGACCTGAGGCCGTACGCGGCTTATTTCCTCGCCCTCGATTCCTATCTCGGGGAGGTGAAAAACTCCTCGAGTGATCCGGACATGCGTGCTCTTATCTCCCGGATGCTGATGAGCATCATGCTCATGAATGCCCAGGGAGACCGATTCGAGTTTTTCGGGGACACGGATTTCTTCATGGGGGTACGGGAGGCCATCATATCCCCCAATTTTGTCTTCGAGCGCAAGGGCAAGAAACCGATCACCGTCAAGATGGAGCCGACGGCGGTCGTCAGCCAGGTCTTTATCCTGCCTCCAGCCAGGAATGAGAACAGAAAGCTGACGGAGGCAAGCCTCATCTACGATTTCTTTTCATTTCAGTACTGAGGACAACAGGAACAACGATAGGGGGCGTCCCGTTTTCCCTTCGACTTCGGATCAGAATCGATGGAAAGGCAGGATCGCCCGAATCAGCGAATCACTATCAGGAGAAGTGTGTGACACCAGCGAAAACATCTCGAAGCGAGCGTGGAGGGACCAATACCATGAAATCCGTAATTCGACTATCCTTACTTGTTTTTGTTCTCATATCGATACTCTCTATCGCCCAACTCGCCTATGCCCAGTGGAACGGGATCGTTCCCTATAAGACGACCAAGGGCGAGGTGCTGGCGATCCTCGGCGAGCCGTCGTACGATTCGGGACTGGTCATGATCTATGATCAGAACAAGGCGCCCGCGGACACGAAGGGCGCAGCCATCTACATCGTCAACGGCATCGTTACCATGGTACGCGTCATCCCCCTCAAGGATCTCTCCGATGGGGATATCTCGGGAACCTTCGGGAAACCGGCGACGGTCTCGTTCAGGAATCCGAACGTCGAAGAGCAGGTTTTCAATTCGCCCACCGGTAAGGTCGTCGTGATGTTCACTAAGCAGAATAGGCGGGCCATCCGTATCGACTATTTTTAACCACCTATGGCCGATCCCCCTCAGGCCGCCCACCGGCGGCCTTTTTCATTCACTGATCTGACCACGGCACGCGCTGCCTGCCGCGCCGGCATCAGGCGGACACTGACGGCCCTCGTGGATCTGGTCTTCCCCCCGGTCTGCGTGACCTGCGGCGGGGAGATTTCCAGCGGCCGCCGCCACCTCTGTGGCGACTGCCTGAGTCGGATCGTCCGAATCGGCCACCCGCTCTGTGTGGTATGCGGGAAGCCCTTCTTCACAGCCGGGGATGCGGACCACCTCTGCGGCGCGTGCGCCAACAAGAGGCCCCCGTATGCCGAGGCCCGGAGCTTCGGGGTGTACGGCGGTATTCTCCTGGATACGATACACCTGTTCAAGTATCACCATCGGGCGTATCTTGCGTCGGTCCTGTCGGAACTCGTGGCGGGACATGACTGGGGCGATTTTCACCCGCGGCGATACGACCTCATGGTTCCGGTCCCGCTCCACCGGCGGCGGCTCTATGAACGAGGATTCAACCAGGCGATGCTGCTGTGTCGCGGGATCGGAGGCCGATGGGGAATTGAGATTGACGAGACGGGCCTGGCGCGCATACGGCAGACCGCCCCACAGATACGGCTCACGCCCGCGGAGCGCGAGAAGAACGTGCGCGGGGCCTTTGCCGTGACGGGCCCGGGATTTGCCGGTAAACGGGTGCTTCTGGTCGACGACGTCTATACCACGGGGGCCACGGTGTCTGAATGTTCCCGGATCCTGATGGACGCCGGGGCCCAGGAGGTCGGGATCCTCACGGTCGCGCGGGTGGTCATTATGTAGGCGGGCAGGCGCCGGGTTTGGTGTACACCGGGAGGATTGCACCGCCGCGGGCTGCCGGCTTACGCGCTCCACGGAGCGCGTGAAATCCGTCCGAGGCAGACGCATGCATCACCGGGCATCGGGGGGGGCGGCAGCCGGCAGGCTGCCGGTCGCGCGGCTACTTTGATTTTACCGTCACCTTCGCTTCGATATAGACGGCCCCGCCCCCGATCTTGTCCCGAACATTGATCGCGATAGTGTATTTTCCGGGCTGTGCCGTGTCAAAGAGGGTGATGGTATTGCTTACCGGAACGGATTTTATTCCTTCCGGAGGTGGGATACGGTCGTCGATCAGGTTGGCACGCGTCAGGACCGCCGCGCCGCCGGGATCGTTCATGACCAGGTCTTCCTGGATCCAGAGATTGCCGTCGGAGTCGAGCTTATAATCGGAAAGCGAAAAGCGGAGATAGATCTTATCGCCCGGATGAAAGTCCCGGGACTCCCCCGACGGGCCGTCCTTTTCGTGAGAGATGATCAGGTCCTCGGCGGTAAGCCCGTAGGACGTGATACGGCCGCCGGAGCCCGAGCAGGAAGAAAGGAGGCCGCCCGAGAGGACCAGTGACAAAAGGATGAGGATCGATGCGCCGATCGGCCGCACCGTCATTTTTCTTTGGGTCATGGATGTTCCTCCTTCCTTTTACTATCGGGCAGTCGTCGGGCTGTTGTCAAGACTTTTCTCGCCTTTTTTCGGGTTGCTATTTATCCTATTTTATAGTATTTAATATGTTTCTCGTATGAACTGTAAGCAGAGGCCTCTCATCATAGATACGCGACAAACCAATCGGATCTTACTGATCCGTCTCTCGGCGATCGGGGACGTGGTGCGCACCCTCCCGGCACTCGCGATGATCAGGAGGCGCTTCCCGCGCGCGTACATCGCCTGGGTCGTCGAGGAGCGGGCCGGAGATATCCTCGTCGGTCGAAAAGACCTCGACGAGGTGATCGTATTTCCGCGAAGATCTCTCTCAAGAGAGGCCACAAACCCGCTCACCTTTTTTCGGGCCGTTTCGACGGTGCGGGGGTTTGTCCGTGATCTTCGAGAACGGCGGTTTGACGTCGCGCTGGACTTTCACGGTCTGCTCAAGAGCGGATTGATATCGTTTTTCTCGGGAGCGCCGCTTCGTCTCGGTTTTGAAGAGGGGTTTAGCAGGGAGATGAACCACCTCTTCTCAAATCGGCACGTCGGCCTTCCCGCACAAAAGATTTCCCGCGTCCAGCGAAACCTCGCGATGGCCCGGGCGCTCTGCGGACCGGGCGACGCCCCCGACGTGAGAATCGAGCCGCACGGACAGGACAGGGCCGCTGTCGATCGACTCCTTGAGAAAAAATCAACGGGAGCGCGCCCACGTATCATCGTCCACCCCGGGACCTCCGCGAAGACCGCGTATAAGCGATGGGACGCGACGAAATTTGCCGCGGCCGCGGACCTCATCCTGTCGCGACACGGCGGCGAGATGATCATTACGGGGGGGCCGGGAGAGGAGGCCATCGTCTCGAAGACGGCGGGCTCGATGAAGCACAAACCGGTCGTCATCGACGAGCCGCTCTCCCTGCGGGAGCTGGCCGCCCTGTACGAGACGGCCGATATCTACATCGGTGGCGATACCGGCACGATGCATATATCCTCGTTCGTCGGGACGCCCGTTGTGGCGGTCTTCGGTCCGACCGATCCCGTCGAAAACGAGCCGTACGGCGGGACACCCTTCCGCATGGTGCGCGTCCCGTCTTCATGCTCCCCGTGCAGGAAAAAGAGGTGCCGGCGCACGGACTGTTTCGACGGCGTTACGCCCGAGATGGTGGCCAAAGCCGCCGGCGATCTCCTGGCCGAGACCGGAAGAGGGGGCCGGAGAGGTCGCGCAACGCTGCCGGGCACGACCGCCGCGGTCTCTCGGGCGAACTGAATTTCTCTCGGAGCCGGATAGCCGCGGGGCGCGCCGCCGCTTTGCAGATGAGGACGTACGGTCGGTGCGAACCATTGAGGATGGACTCGAGATGCCCGAAGCGAATAAGGAGGATCGGCGCGGTCATACGACCGCATCGGACATATACTACTCCAGTGAGAGCGTACGAGTACGCCGACCGGATTTCACGATGAAGAAAACGAAAATACCCGTATCGGTATATCTCATTACGAAAGACAACATTCGAACGGTCCAGCAGGCCCTTGAGAGCGTCAGGGGATGGGCGGACGAGATTGTCTCGGTCGATTCGGGCAGCACCGACGGCACCCTTGAGGTCCTCGAACGATACACCGACCGGGTCGCCCTTCGAGAATGGCCGGGCTTTCGCGAACAGTATCAATTTGCCCAGGACATTACCGAAAATCAGTGGGTCCTTTTTATCGACGCCGACGAAGAGATTCCGGAACAACTCTCCGAGGAGATCCGCTCTCTTTTTAGAACCGGACCGCCTCCTCATGACGGCTATATCATTTATCGCAAAACGTTCCATCTCGGCAGGCTCATAAAACACGGCGGGTGGTACCCCGACTATGAGGTGCGTCTCTACCGCAAGGACCGGGCCAGATGGGAGGGCGGACTCCACGCCAAGGTGCATATCGACGGAACGGTCGGTGAGCTGAAGCACTATTTTCTCCACTACAGTTATCGGGACATATCCGATCAGATCAGAAAGGTGGACCTCTACTCCGACATCTCTTCGGACGACATGAGAAAGGAGAAAAGAGGGCCGTCTCTTTTCAAGCTCCTGTTTAACCCGCCGTTTCGTTTCATCCGCGACTACGTCTTCAAGCTCGGCTTCCTGGACGGCGTTCCCGGGCTGATCATTGCGGTTACGACCGCCTACTATGTATTCATCAAATACGCCAAGCTCTGGGAGTCCTTACCGATCCGAGGGGAGCGCTCATGATCGGAGTCACCGATCCCAAGAGGGGCGCCGCCCGCCGCCGGGAAGAGATCATCGAGGCATTGGGGCGGGTGGTCGATTCGGGGTGGTATATCCTGGGTGGGGAGGTCAGCGAGTTCGAGCGAGAGTTTTCGGCCTATCTCGGTCTCTCGGAGGGGATTGCCGTCGCCTCGGGGACGGACGCGATTACGCTGAGCCTGATGGCGCTGGGATTGGGGCCCAATGAGGGGGTCATTATCCCCCCCAATACGGCCTTTCCGACCGCGTGCGCCATAACGCGGGCGGGAGGGGTCCCGGTCTTCGTCGACGTGGACCCCCGGACCTATCTCCTCGATCCCGGGGCACTCCTTGCCTTCCTCAGGGAAAACGGGCCGAGACGGCGCGGGGTGACGATCCGCGGGATCATCCCCGTGCACCTCTACGGACATCCCTGCGACATGGACCCGATCATGGCCGCCGCCGACGAGTTTGGACTTTTTGTGCTGGAGGATTGCGCCCAGGCCCACGGGGCCCGCTACCGGGGAAAGCCGGTCGGGACGTTCGGGAGTGCGGCCGCATTTTCCTTTTACCCGACCAAGAACCTGGCGGCCCTCGGGGACGCCGGGGCGGTCGTGACCAATGACGCGGCTCTTGCCCGAAGGATCCGCTCGATGCGGGACTACGGACAGACCGAGCGTTACCACCATGAGAATCCGGGGATGAACAGCCGGATGGACGACCTGCAGGCGGCGGTCCTGCGTCTCCGCCTGAAAGACCTCGATGAAAACAACGCCCGGAGAAGCACCATTGCCGACCGCTATCGAGAACAAATCGGCGGCCCCTTCGTGCTGCCGGAGGTCATGCCCTACGCCCATCATGCCTTTCACCTTTTCGTGATACGAAGCGGCCGGCGGTCTCGCCTTATGGAGCATCTGACCGAAAACGGCATCGGGTATGCGGTTCACTATCCCCGCCCAATCCATCTGCAGCCGATCTACCGGGGACTCGGGTATCGGCCCGGAGACTTCCCGATCACGGAGCGATGCGCCGAAGAGATCATCTCGATCCCGATCTTTCCCGAGCTTACCGATGACGAGGCCGGGCGCGTCATTTCCGTATTGAATGCCTTTTCGGAGGGGGAGACGCGATGAAAATCCTCCATCTCCTGGCGGACTGGAAATGGACAGGTCCCTCGGAGCCCGTCCTTATCCTGGCCGAGGCCCTCCAGAAGCGGGGTCATGACGTTATATTTGCCGTACAGGGGCCTCCCGAGGCGGTCGGAGAGACGGAAAACATCGTCCGATTCGCCCGGACGCGGGGGGTGCGCGTGGATACCTCCCTGGGATGGGACAGGCGCACGAAGCCGGATAATCTCTTCGGCTTGCCGGGAATCGTCCGGGATGCCCGGCGTCTCGGCGGGCTCATCGACGAATTTTCGGCGGACGTCGTCAACGCCCATTCCGATCATGACCATATCACCGCCGCGCTGGCGCGCCGGTATACGAAGGATCGGCCACTCCTCGTCAGGACGGACCACAAGCGGGATTCGTTTTCGGCGGGCCTCCCGAGCCGCCTCCTCCTTTCGCGATGGACCGACGGAGTCGTCACCTTTTCTCCCCGGGCCGCCCGCCGCATCGAGCGGACCTTCTCCATCCCGAGGCAACGGCTGTTGGTGGTCGATCCGGCCCTCGATCTCTCCTGCTGGCGTCCCGGCCCCCCGTCAAAGGATATGCGGGCCGCCTTCGGTATCCCCCCGGACGCCCTGGTGATAGGAATGGTGGCCCGCTTCCAGGCATATCGAAAGACCGATCGGGTCATCGGGGCGTTTGCCCGCATTGCCGGGAAATACCCGCAGGCCCGGCTCCTCCTGCTGGGTCGCAGCTCCCAGATGGAGGAGAGCGTCCACCGCCCCGCCCGTGAGCTCGGGGTTGCAGACCGTGTCCTGACCCCCGGCTATATCCGGGAAGACTATCGCGACACACTGGCGTCTATGGACGCCTTTGTCTTCATGGTCCCCGGCTCTGATGGGACGGCCCGGGCGCTGCGGGAGGCGATGGCCCTGGGGATTCCGGTGATCACGACTGACATTGGAATGCTGCCCGAGATCGTCCGGGATAATGTCTCCGGCCTTGTCGTTGAGCCCACCGAAGAAGCCCTGGCGGGGGCGATCGAGCGGCTCTGCTCCGACGGCCGGGAGCGAAAACGGCTCGGCGAGGGAGCGCGGCGGGCGGCTCATGAGCGTTTCGATATAATCGAACAGGCCCGGATCGTGGAGCAATTCTATCGGCAGCTGTTGGAGATGAAAAGATCATGAAACGATCGGTCTCCGTCGTCATTCCCACCCACGATCGTCCGGCAATGCTCCGGGAGGCGATAGCCAGCGCCCTTGCGCAGAGTTACCGGCCCTCGGAGATTATCGTGGTGGACAACGGCCCGCGGGGCGAGGCCGCGGCGATCGGGGAGGAGTTCGGCAGTCGGGTTAGCCTGATCAGGTCATCCGAGCCCGGACCTTCTGCGTCCAGAAACGTGGGTATCAAGCGGGCCCGGGGCGACTACGTCGCCTTCCTGGACGACGATGATCTATGGCACCCCGAGAAGCTCTCCGTGCAGATGGAGTTTTTGTCTCAACACGGGGATATCGCGATGGCCTCCTGCCGGGTGGCGTCCTATGGAGACGAGATTCGGGTCCGCAAGACGCCGTGGATCGCCGGAGACCTCTATGGTATGCTCTTTATGGAAAGCTTCGTGCCTACTCCCACGGTGGTGGTAAGGCGCGACGTCTTTGATACGGCCGGCCTCTTTGACGTGCGTTATCTTCGAGCCGAGGACTACGACCTGTGGCTCAGAATCGCCGACGCGTTTCGGACCTCGCACCTGAAGGCGCCGCTGGTTTGGGTCCGCAAGACCCCCGGCTGCCTGAGCGCGGACAAGATCGACCTGAGGAAGAGCGCCATGGCGGTGCTGCGGGAACGCTACAATCCCGACAAGGTCAAACCCCGTCGGTACGATCGCCGGATGTCGGACCTGCTGGTCTACCTCGGCAGGGAGGAGGCCCGGGCGGGAGACAGGCAAGGCGCGCGGCGGCATTTCCTGGAGGCAGTGAGGCTCACGCCGTTCAGGCCGCGCCCCGTCAGGTATCTCGTCGGGACACTGTTTTCATGATTGGCCGCGCCTTCCCTTACGCACCCGGGTTCAAAGGGAAGGCTTCGGGCGGAATGATATATCCCTTTTCTGGAACGAACGTCGTGTTCGCCCGACTCCTGCGCGCATGCAGGGAGGGGAGTGAGGAGATATCGGCCCCCCGCGGTCGTGAGGCGAACAACCGAGCGGTCGCCGGGGAGCCGCTCTATCGGGACCTGTTTGAGGATAGAGAAAGATGAGTAGTTCTGTTTCGGTTGTCATACCCACCTATAATCGGCCGGATATGCTTCGTGAGGCGATCCAAAGCGTACTGAATCAAACCAGGCCCGCGTCGGAGATTATCGTCGTCGACAACGGTTCCTTCGAGGAGACGGTCTCCGTCATCCGTCAATTCGGCGATAAGGTCGTATACGAAAGATCCACGGCGCGGGGACCTTCACCGTCGCGCAACAGGGGAGTTGCGGTGGCCGGGTCTCGTTACGTCGCGTTTCTGGACGATGACGACCTCTGGCACCCGGAGAAACTCGCCATACAGATGGACTTTTTCGACCGGAATCCCGACTTCGGAATGGTCAGCTCCCAGGTTATTCCCTTCGGCAGGAAAATCGAGATCAAGAAGCACAAATGGATATCCGGCGACCTGTTCTGCCGCCTGTTTATGGAAAGCTTCGTCAGGACGTCGGCGGTTGTCGTGAATAAGGCCGTATTTGACGAGGTGGGCGGATTCGACGTGGGCTATATGAGGGCCGAAGATTATGACCTGTTTCTGCGAATCGCGGCGAAGTCGCCGATCGGACATTTTCTGAGACCACTGGCATGGAATCGACCGGGACCCCAACGCTTGAGTGACGATAAGATTGACTTGAGGAAATCCGCTCTCGACGTCCTCTATAAGCGATACGACCCCCGGAGGATTACGAAACGGGAATTCAAGAGACGGATATCGGACGTTTTGATTTATCTCGGACGAGAGCAGGTGAGAGCAGGGCAAAAAGGAGAAGGCAGACAGCAATTTATCGAGGCGATAAGGCTTACCCCATTGCGCCTGAGGCCGCTGCGCTACCTGATCAGGACGGTATGGTCATGAACAAACTCGCGTTTCTCATGCACAAGAATTTCGAGGGAAGGTTTCGGGTCAAGGAATTCATCCCATTTTTCGAGAACAAGGGAGTTCGCGTGAGCCTCTTGCGGGTTCCCAACGGGCCGGTGGAACGCCTCAAGATTTTCAGGGCGCTCCAACCTTTTGACGTGGTAATCGTCCAGAGGAAGCTGCTGACAGCGCTTGATCTTTTCCTTGTTCGCCGTTATGCCAATCGAATTGTCTTTGACTTTGACGACGCCATTATGTATCGCTCGTCCCGCCATAAAGATCAGAGCTCGCGCCAACGGATGAGGCGTTTTGCTCACATGATGAAGTCGGTGGATGCGGTGACCGCGGGAAATACCTATCTTGCCGAACAAGCCGCCCGGTTCATAGACCTCGACAGGATCTTCGTCGTACCCACGGTCGTGGATGTCACCGAGTATGCCGTGAAGGACTACGAACGTGACAACGACGGTTTCGTTGTCGGCTGGATCGGGACGTCCTCGACCCTCCACTACCTGAATTCTATCGCTCCCGCCCTCCAGAAGGCGGCGCGACGGATAAAGAATCTCAAGCTCAAGATCGTTTGCGACCGGTTCCTCGATATTGAGGGCGTGGACGTCATCAAGAAGCCGTGGCGTCCCCAGGAAGTCTCACACGATCTCACAAGCTTCGACGTGGGGGTCATGCCGATTTCGGATGATCCATGGACGAGGGGAAAGTGCGGTCTTAAGATCGTGCAGTACCTCGCGGCAGGCGTTCCGGCGATCGCCAGCCCCGTGGGCATCAACCGGGACCTGGTGGTTCCGGGAGAGACCGGCCTCTGGGCCGAAGGCCTCGACGACTGGGAAGAACGGTTTGTTCAGCTTGCCGGGGATAAGAAGCTGCGGATGAAAATGGGGCGCGCCGGCAGGCGGCTGGTCGAGGAGCGTTTTTCGCTCCAGGAGACGGCCCCCCGCTACCTTGAGATTCTCAAGACCGTCCAAAAAATGAAGAGGAGTCGTTCATGACGAAGAGGGGATGGATCGCAGCGCTGATCGTGGCCATTTCTGTTTTGCTTCTGGCTGCGGCGGCCCCGGGAGCCGAGGTTACCATCGGTCCCCTCCTGGAGCTTCCCGGCGCCAGGACCATGACCGTCGTGTGGGAGACGGACAAGGCCGCGGGAGGATCGGTGATCCTGACCGGGCCCTCGGGAACCGGCAGGGAGATTCGCTGCCCGGATAAGGGGTCCCGCCACGTGGTGAAGATCGGCGACCTCGCGCCGGATACCCGCTACGAATACGCACTCCTGGTGGACGGGGCCGTCGCCCACCGATCATGGTTTGTGACGCTCCCCGATCGGGGGCCGTATCGGGTGGCCTTCATCGGTGACACGCGGTACAACGACGGCGTCACGAATGTCATCTTCTCCCAGATCGACGCACACAAACCCCGCGTTATCGTGATGCTCGGTGATTTTGTCGTCAGGTCCAACAGCGCCCGGGACTGGAAAGAGCAGCTCTTCGATCCCGGCAGGGACCTCTTTGACCATATCCCCATCGTCGGCGTGCCGGGAAACCACGACGTCCAGTACGACCCGGACTTCACCATGTTTCGGCGCTTCTTTATCCGGCCCGAAAACACGTGGCCGAAATCGGTGACCTATACCGCGACGATCGAAGGCGATCTCTATATCTTCCTGGACATATACTCCCGCCGGCCCTTCTTCACCTTCACGGACGGGTTGAGGCTCCGCCGGCTGCTCAGAGACGCGGCCAAAGACCCCGGCATCAGGCATATCTTCGTCATTCCTCACGAGGGGGTGATCAGCCACTGGAGGCTGCGCAGGGGCTATTCAGGGCTGAAGCCCTTTACGGGGGTTATGGGGCGAAACGGGGTGACCGCCATCATATCCGGGCACGATCACCACTATGCCCGCGGGATCACCTATTCCGGCCTGCCGTTTTTCATCACCGGGGGCGGCGGCTCGTCGCTCTACGAGATCAACAGGTATAATTTCTACGCACTGCTCATGGGCAGAACGGCCGTCACGCGGGTAACCCACCATTTCCTGATTATGGACGTGGACGGGCCCACGTGTACGTTTTCGGCCGTCCTGCCGGATGGGACCGTATTCGATACGGCGGTTATCAAGAAGGGGAAGTGAGCGCCGTGGCACGGCTCATCCCGGCGGCCGCTCATGAAACCCATCAAAGGGGCCGAGCGAAAAAGATGAGAACAGAAAAGAGGGATCCGGTCTTTGTCATCGGTCCGGTCCTCCAGCACCCCGGCACCGACAGGATGACCGTCCTCTGGGAGACCGAAGCCGAGGTCTTGGGAGAGGTCGTCTACGGCCCGGTGGGTGGAAAGCAGGAGTGCCTGAAAGAACCCCGGCCGGTCACGCTGCACCGGAACGTTCTGACCGGCCTGGCGCCGGCCACCGCATACGACTACTCGGTGGTCGCGGACGGAAGGACGCTGTATCGGGGCTCCTTCAGGACGCTGCCGGAGTGCGGTCCCTACCGGGTCGTCATATTCGGCGATGCCCATGCCCCGGCCCAGGGCTTCAGGACGCTGGTGCCGCAGATCAGGAAGGCCGACCCCGATTTCATCGTAATCCTCGGCGACATGGTCTCTTCGGGCCGTCAAAAAGATAACTGGCTTTCCTTCTTTGAAATGGGAAGAGATCTTTTTTCTCACATCCCGTTTACGACGCTCATCGGCAATCACGACGTCAAACACGAGACGCTCCTCTATGACCGCTACGTGGGAAGGCCCGAGGGGACGCCGGCGGGTTATTACTACGGGACCGCCGAGGTGGGGGGAGACTGCTTCCTCTTCCTGGATTCGCGAAACGACCTCCTCTTTTTTCACCACGGGTTCTGGCTCATCAGGACGCTGAAGGAGCTGGCGCGGCGCACGGACATCCGTTATATCTTCGTATTCACGCACCTCGGTCCGGTCAGCTACAAGGCGCTCCGGCGCGGCTTTATCGGGCTGAAACCCCTCCTGCCGCTGATGGGGAGCGTCGGGGTGTCGGCCTTATTCTCCGGCCACGACCATCACTACCTTCGCGGTAAAATACACTGGGGATTCCCCTTCTTCATCTCCGGCGGCGGGGGCGGTAAGCTTTATCCGGTCAGCCGCAGAAGTCCGTACGCCTGGGTGGTGGGCAAGAAGGAAGTGGACGCGACAATCCATCAATTCCTGGTGCTGGATGCCGCCGACGGACGATGCACCGTCCGGGCGATCGACGGAAGGGGCGGTATCATCGACGAGGTGGCCCTGTCGCCGAGGAACAGGTGAGGGGCTCGCGCCAACGAGCGGGTCACGAAAACCGGAGGTCCCGGAGGGGTTATATGGACGGGGAGACGCAGACGTATCGCACCGAGAGGAAAGGCGGGCTTACCTGGACATATCGGCAGGGGGCCGAGGGTATCATTGCGGCCGATTTCACCCGGCCCGCGCTCCTGGGCGCCGACGAGAATCGAGTGCGCATCAGGGGTCGGTTGGAAGCCGGCGGCACGAGCTATTTCGTCAAGGTCTTCAAGCGGGCCGGGGCCGCCCGGGCGCTCAAGTCAATACTCCTGGGGCATGTCGCGAAAAAGGAATTCTCCGCTTCCCGCTACCTCTCCTCGTGCGGGATTCGGACGCCCGAGGCCGTCGCCGTGGGCCTGTCGTCTTCATGCGAGGATCGAGCGGTTATTATCTTTCGTGAGATCCCCGGCGCACTCCCGGTGAGGGATCTCTTTCTCGGGGCGCGTCCGGAGGAGCGGGAAGGGTACCTTGACTCCATCGCCCGGACGACCGCTCAGCTGCACCGGGCGTCTTTCTATCACCGGGACTATCATGGAGGCAATCTCCTCGTGACGCCGGATGAGGCCGGCCGGTCTCTCCTCTGGGTCGTCGATCTGCACCGGTCGTCCTTTCCGCGCGATATGGCGGGCGCAAACGGCGTGGCAAATATCGCCGATATCCTTCACTCGCTCCTGCCTGCTCTGGGAGATGGAGACATCGAGCGTTTCCTTTCCCGATATCGTCGTGAGAATCCATCGGCTCGCTGGAATGACGCCGCGGCCCGGCAGGCCATCGAAGAACGGATTGGAAAGATCGAGAAGCGGCGCCTGAAGAGCCGCACAAAACGGTGTTTCATGAACTCCAGCGGCTTTTTCGTCTCCAGAAGCCGCCAACGGGTCCTCTACGGACGAAGAGGTGTGTCCGGGGACGAGATCGTGGGGCTCATCGAGCGATTCAAACGGGGCGGCGGCCGGCTCATCAAGAACGACACAAAGGCGTCCGTCGCCCTCATGCCGACCGATCGGACGGAAATCTGCATCAAGGCCTACGAGCGCCTCGGGCCCCTCGATCGGATCGCGGCCCTGTTAGGCCGCAGCCGCGGTCACGGCTCGTGGCGCGCGGCCCAGGGCATGCTCCTGAGGGGATTCGACACGCCCCGGCACCTATGCCTGGTGATCAGCCGGCACTTCCTCATTCCCCGCGCCGTCTACCTCGTCACCGAATCGATCGCGCCGCGTCTCGAGATGGACCGGTTCATCCTCGACAACCTTGCGGACGGCCCGTCCGAGGCGCGCGGACGCTTTGCGACCGGCCTCGGCTCGGTCATCGGATCCCTGCATCGGGCGGGCATCTACCATCGGGACTTAAAGGCCACCAATATTGCCGTCGGAAAAAAAGGCGGCGGCTTTTCCTTTTCCTTCCTCGATCTTGACGCCGTCTCGTTCGGCGGTTCGGTACCACCGCTGCGAAGGGCCAAGAACCTCGCCCAGATCTTCCTGTCCACCCCCGGGGTGATCGACGCCGGGGCAAGGAGGCTCTTCTTCGAGGCGTATCTGGCAGCATCGGGAGGGGCGGAAGAAAAGGAGACGATCGCGCGCCTCGCCGGTGATCTGATACGGGGAAAGAATATCCTCTATGTATCGAAGAGTGGAGACGTGATCGAGAACGCCCGCGGGCTCTACGAAGAAATATGGGGGACCGACCGGCGCGATTGCCCGGATTGTGCAAAACCTCTGTGACGGGGCGGCCAACGAGCCTCAATGCATTCGGCTCCCCAGGCCCATACCGGTCGCCGGGCGGCTGAGCGGGGACCGGCTGACATCGGATACTTCGCGCGGGCACTGACGCGATCGGGTATGCCGCGGGTGCCGGGCAAAACCGGGCCTCTTGAGCGTCGGCAAAGATTGTCTTGATTTTTGGAAGCAAGAAGCTTAAGATACTCGATGCATGTGATGGATGCCGATTTCTGCGGCTGTTCCGGCCCGGCGAAGACCCGGGTCTTTACGTATGGTGAGCGCGCGTTGGGACGTGCGCGTGCCGGGGCGACTATTCGGCACGCTCCGGAGTTGGGTGGATAAGCAGGAAGCGTCCGGTGCAGCGATCGCGATCGATATAGCGAGCGCGGCCGCGGGCCGGCTCCCGAAGAAACCCCATCGACAGCACGGGCCCGCGCGAGGGAACGGGGATAGCCGGTATCGGACCATCGGGAACCATCGGAATAGATTGGTAGCGATATGGAATATTTGGTGACGGGAGGAGCCGGCTTTATCGGCTCGCATATCGTGGAGGCGCTCCTGAAGTCGGGCATGAAGGTGCGCGTCCTGGATAACTTCTCCACCGGAAAACGCGAAAATATCGCCCCGTTTGCGGCCGACATCCAGCTCATCGAAGGCGACATTCGGGACGCCGATGCGGTCTCGAAAGCGGTGCGCGGAGTCGGTGTGGTTTTTCACGAAGCGGCCGTTGCGTCAGTCCCGCGCTCGGTCAGAGAGCCTCAGCTTACGCACGACGTGAACGTAAACGGGACGCTCGGTTTGCTGTTGGCGGCCAGGGACAACGGCGTCTCGCGCTTCATATACGCCTCCTCGTCATCGGCCTACGGCGATACGCCGACCCTCCCGAAAGTGGAGGAGATGGCCCCCGCCCCGCTTTCTCCCTACGCCGTCCAGAAGCTCACGGCGGAATATTATACGCGGCTATTTTACCTTGTCTACGGTCTGCCGACGGCGGCGCTTCGCTACTTCAACGTCTTCGGCCCGCGACAGGACCCCGCGTCGGAATATGCCGCGGTCGTACCCAAGTTCATTACCCGGATGATGGCACAAGAGCCGCCGCTCATCTACGGCGACGGCTCCCAGACACGCGACTTTACCTATATCGAAAATATCGTGACGGCAAATCTGCTGGCCGCCGAGCGCAATCAATGCCTGGGGGAGGTCATGAATATCTCCACCGGGCAACGCATCGATCTGATCACCCTTGCCCGGGCTATCGGCAAGGTGATGGGCGTCTCGATCGACCCGATCTTCGAGCCGCCCCGGGAGGGCGATATCAAGCACTCATACGGCGACGTCTCCAAGGCGGCCAGACTCCTGGGCTATGCCACGCATGTCGGCCTTGATGAAGGGCTTGCCCGGACGGTGGCGTGGTATCTCAAGGGGGCGTCCCGATAGTGGGGGGCAAGCGCATAAACGACGCGCCGAAGTTCTCTTTTATCATCGTCAGTTTCAATAACGGGGAGCTTCTGCCGTCGTGCATCGGCTCGATATACAGCAACGTCGAGCACTCACGTTTTGAGATCATCGTCTCCGATAACGGATCGACAGACGGCACCGGACATCTCATCCGGAGCCGGTGGCCGGACATCACGCTCATTGAGAATCGAAAGAACCTGGGGTTTGCCGCGGCGGTTAACCGGGCAATAGCCGTCGCCCGCGGCGATTACATCGTCCTGATGAATTCCGACGCCGAGCTGACGCCGGGGGCGATCGAGGCGATCGGCCGGTTCATGGACGACAACCCCCAGGCGGCGATTGGCGGGGGCCGGCTGATCGACCCGGACGGCACTCCCCAGAACAGCGCGGCGGCCTTCCCGGGGATGGCCACGGAATTCGGCCTCAAGCCGCTCCTCAAGATCCTTTTTCCGGGACGTTTTCCGGGGAGGGCAACGGGAAGGGATCATCCCTTTGACGTCGATTCGATAATCGGCGCGCTCATGGTGGTGCGCGCGAACGCGATACGGCGCGTAGGGGCGCTGGACGAGGACTACTTTTTTTTCCTCGAGGAAACCGACTGGTGCCTGAGGATGAAGCGGGCGGGAATGCGTGTGGTGGTTGTGCCGGCGGCGCACATCATCCATCACCAGGGAAAAACGGCGAAACGCTACCCGACGAGGGCCAAGATAGAGTACTACCGCTCGCTCATTACCTTCATGGGGAAAAATCGCCGATCCCCTTATGCCGGGCTGTTCGTTTTCGGTCTTGCGGTGAAGTTCACCGTGAGCCTCGTGCTGCAGTCGATCCTCTGTGGGGCCACTCTCTGCCTCTGGGGGGGTCCCCGAAAACGGTGCGCGCGTTACGCGGGCCTCCTCTGCTGGCTCGTCTCGGGGCGACCGGCGGCGTGGGGGCTTTCCGAAATCCAACCATAGCGGAGCAACGCAATGGACCTGCTATATCCGACGTCACACATGATGAGCTATATAGACCGGTTCCGGGGCGCCGGGGTCCTCGTGGTCGGCGACGTCATGGTCGACGAGTTTATCTGGGGTAGGGTGGAACGGATATCTCCCGAGGCGCCGGTCCCGGTTGTGGAGGTTCAGCGCGAGGCACTGCTGCTGGGAGGCGCCGCTAACGTCGTGAACAACATCCGGGCGCTGGGCGGCACGGTCTTTCTGGCGGGTGTCGTCGGAAGAGACGCCATGGGCGGTCACCTCACCGATGAGCTCAAGCGAATCGGCGTGTCCGCGGACGGGATCGTGACGCTTGCCGAGCGGCCGACCACCATTAAGACGCGCGTTATCGCCCACCACCAGCAGATGGTGCGGTTTGATCGGGAGCTGCGGGCAAAAATCGACGACGCGACTACCGACAGGATCATCGGGTATGCCAAGTCGCTGGGCGCCGACATTCGCGCGGTGATCATCTCCGACTACGGCAAGGGGGTCATCAACGAGCGGCTGGTCTCGGGACTTGTCGGCTACGCGAAGGAAAAGGGTCTGATCGTCTCGGTCGATCCGAAGGTGGAGAACTTTTCCATCTACCGGGGGGTGACCGTAATCACCCCCAACCACTACGAGGCGGGAAGCGGCGTCGGCAGCAAAATCGTCGATGAACAGAGCCTCCTTGTCACCGGAAAGCTGATCCTCTCCAAGCTGGGCTGTGAAAACGTCGTCATCACGCAGGGGGAGGACGGCATGACCCTGTTTGAGACCACGGGCGACATGGTCCACATCCCCACCGTCGCGCGGGAGGTCTTTGACGTGACCGGGGCGGGGGATACGGTCATATCCACGCTGACACTGGCGGTAGCCGCCGGGGCCGGCATGAGAGATGCGGCGCTGATATCCAACTATGCCGCGGGGATCGTGGTGGGAAAGGTCGGGACGGCTATTGTCACCGCCGAAGAGCTGAAAGAGGAGGTGGGGCGGGCGATCGCCGCCAAGGAGACCCCCGTCTCGACAAAAGTGACGTAGGATCGGCCGATGTGGTCGGGGTCCTCGCCTGACGGGAAGGGGGCGGCCGACCGGGCCTGAGGCAATAACGGACATCTGAAACAACGCGGGGCGTACGGAGACGGTGAAGCCATGAAGAGAATCTGTTCAATGACCGGATACGGGGAGGCCTCCTGGGACACCGGAGAAGGGGCCTATACGATCGTGGCCAAGTCGCTCAACCACCGCTTCCTCGAGACGCGGGTAAAGATCCCCCCCAAGTACGATTCGTGGGAAATGGAGATACAGCGCAGGGTCAAGGAGCGCTTTGACCGCGGCCGGATTGACCTCGTGATGACGGAGTCAGCCGGGCAGCAGCAGAAGAGGACGCTGCCCGTCGTGGATCTTGAGCTGGCGGCCCGGTACGTCGAGATCCTGAACTCCCTCAAGAACAACCTCTCGCTTCCGGGCGAGATAAGCCTGGACAGCGTCTGTCGAATGCGGGACGTCATCTATCAGGTCGACCCCAACCCCGACCTGGAAAATCTCTGGGATGGATTCGAGCCGATTCTCGAAACGGTGCTCGAGCGGCTGATCGAGAGCCGGTCCCAGGAGGGCGAGGCGCTCACGGCGGATCTCACGCGGCGCCTGGAACACCTGCGGGTGATCGCGGCCGCCGTCGAGAAGGAAGCGCCGCACATGATCTCGCAGTCTCGTGAGCGGTTGACGGCCCGGATGAAAGAGCTTTCAGACGACCGCCTCAACGTCGACCGCATAGAAGAAGAGGTGGTGATCTTTGCCGACCGCATAGACTTCACCGAGGAGCTGGTCAGGCTTTCCAGCCATATCGCCGCCTTTTTCCGCACGCTGGACGAAGGGGGGCCGATGGGCCGAAAACTTGACTTTCTCCTCCAGGAGATGGGGCGTGAAGTAAACACCATAGGAAACAAGAACGTGAGCGCGGACATTTCCGGGCAGATCGTTTCCGCCAAGGTAGAGCTTGAAAAGATGAAGCAGCAGGTTCAGAATATTGAGTAGGATTGTGCCATGGAATTGAAGCTATTGAGTCTCGGGTTCGGAAACTCCGTCATAGTCAGCCGGATCGTGGCGGTCCTCTCACCCGACTCCTCCCCGATGAAGCGCCTCAAAGACGAGGCCAAGGGCAAGGGACTTCTCGTCGACGCGACTCACGGCAGGAAGACGCGCTCCATCATCATCACCGATTCCCACCACGTCATCCTTTCGGCGGTCCAGTCCGATACCATCGCCCAGCGCCTGGCAACGGACGACCGGATGGATAAGAAGGGGGGAGCCCAATAGCCCCCCCTCGACGGAACATATGACGGACACTATGGATAAACGGACTGCGGACAGGACTCGTTCCGGTATCTCATTTATCCTCTCGGCCCCCTCCGGCGCGGGTAAGACTACCATCGCCCGTGAGGTGGCAAAAAGGATGGAGGGCGTCCGCATCAGCATCAGTCATACGACCCGGCCGCCGCGAGGGCGAGAGAAAGACGGCCGTGACTATCACTTCGTCACGGAAGAAGCGTTCCTGCTCATGGAGCGTGAAGGGGCGTTCCTGGAGACGGCCTTCGTCCACGACAACCATTATGGCACCCATCGGGACGAGGTCATACCGCATCTTTCCGCCGGCACCGACGTCATCCTGGACATCGATGTGCAGGGGGCGGCGATCATCAGAAAGAAGATCGACGCGGTCGGCGTCTTTATTCTTCCCCCGAGCATGGAGGAGCTGATCCGGAGGCTCAGGCTGCGTGATACCGAGGGAGACGACGTGATCAACAAGAGGATCAAAAACGCGCACCGGGAGGTGAGCCAGGCGGCGGTCTACGACTATCTGCTGATCAACAGGAAGCTCGATCAGGCGATCTCGGACGTCGTCTCGATCATTACCGCCGAGAGGCTGAAGACGGCGCGAAACCGGGCAACCATGAAGGAGTTTATCGGCAAAGATGGCTAAGGGGAGCCGAAAGGACAGGGTCATCGTTGCGCTGGACCAGGAGGATCTCGACGCGGCGCGGCGTCTCGTCCAAGCGCTTGCCGGCCTCATCTCATTCTTTAAGGTGGGCAGCGAGCTTTTTTCCGCCGCGGGGCCCGCCGCAATCGAGATGGTCAAAGAGAGCGGCGCAGAGGTCTTCCTCGACCTCAAATATCACGACATCCCGAATACGGTTTCCCGCGCGGTCGCGCGGGCGGCCGGCTATGGGGTCTCTCTGGTCAACGTCCATACCCTCGGGGGGTTTGACATGATGAAGGCCGCGGCCGATGCGGCGGGCTCGGTTAACCCGGGCACCCGGGTTATCGGCGTGACCGTGCTGACCTCCATGGACGCGGCTGACCTCGCGCGCGTGGGCATCGGGCAAGCCCCCGACGCGCAGGTGTTGAGGCTGGCCCGGCTTGCCCGGGAGGCCGGGCTTTCCGGTGTCGTGTCGTCGGCGCGGGAAGTGGGCAGGCTCCGCGGCGAGCTCGGGGTCGACTTTATCCTCGTGACTCCCGGTATCCGCCCCGCGGGGGCTGACGCCGGCGACCAGAAGCGGATCGTGACCCCGCGGGAGGCGTTTGACGCCGGGGCCGACTATATCGTGGTGGGCAGGCCCATTGCGGCCGCCCCGGACCCGAGGGCGGCGGCCGAATCCATCATCATGGAGATCGGGGAGTAAACAGCGCGACCCGCAGCATCTATCGCTTGTATCTTTCCGAGAAACTACGCACATATACAGTCATTGCGAGGAGGCCCGCCAGGCCGACGCGGCAATCTCAGACGCTACGCTAAGGGAGGCACTGACACTCGCGGCATATTACGTATTCTCGCGTACGGCAGCGCATCCTCTACCGCAGGTCCTTCGTGTAGACCAGCGTCTTGACCCCCGGCGGGGATTTCTTTTCCCAGAGCTTGTTCGGCAGCTCTTTGAAGAGGACAAAGCCCTCCTTTTGGTAGAAAGGGAGGGCCTTTTTGTTTTCGGATGAGGTGACCAGGTGAACGCCCGGCGCGCCGGAGGCGCGCAGTGCGGAAAGGAAGCGGTCCATCAGCTGAGACCCGAGGCCCCGGCGCTGATATTCGGGCAGGACGTTCATGTGAAGATGGGCGGGAAAGTTCGTGACGAGGTCTGCGGTGTAGAGCTTCGCCTCGAAATCTTCGTGGTCGGCCAGCCCCAGGAGAAAGAGGACGTCGCCCGGGTGGCAAAAGAGGGTACGGGTGAGCATCCGCTTGACGATCCGGGGAACGATGAGGCGGGAAAACGCCTCCCGCTGGGCCTCGGTGTCGGCCGACCCGATGATGTACCCGACGGCCGTGCCGTTATCGTCGGCCACGAAAGACAGCCGGGGCTCAAATTCGGTATAATAGGCGGTAAAGAGGAGCCCGAAGAGCTCGGCGTCCTTGAAGTAGGGGGCCGCAGGCTTTCCGAAGTAGCCCGTCCGGTGGCAGACGGTAACGACGTGCTCCCGGTCCCGGGGTTGATAGGGTCTGACAGTTATCATGGCGGGCAGTCTACAACTATTCGGCGCGCAATGCAAGACGGGGACACCTGCTTTTTCAGTCCCGCGTGCTACGGGGAGAGCTATCCATCTTGACATCCTTTAGCAGTTGTGATATACATAATTCATGATAGCGGTCGCTATCGCGCGGGCCGGAACATATCGGTGCGCCGTATCTTACAACCCACGTAACCTGAGCGTCGATTGACGCCGCAAGGAGTAAGCGTATGAGCACCCATCACAGAGATAGAACGAGGTCCGATGCACAATCCGGGACGCCGCCGACCTGCGGGCCCGGGTGTGCCGCCGGAGTTGGAAATGACCGTATCATTCCGGACGTGGACCTCTTGAGCCCGCTTGCGATCCGCGGCGCCGCGTTACGCAACCGGATCGTCGTCTCCCCGATGTGTCAGTACAGCGCCGTGGACGGAATGGCCGACGACTGGCACCTGGTGCACCTGGGAAGCCGGGCGGTCGGGGGGGCCGGTCTCGTATTTACCGAGGCGACCTCCGTGGCGCCCGAAGGCCGCATCACTCCGGGCGACCTGGGAATCTGGGATGACCGGCATATCGAGCCGCTGGCCCGCGTGGTCCGCTTTATCCACCGTATGGGGGCGGTCGCGGGCATCCAGCTGGCCCACGCCGGCCGCAAGGCCAGCCACCGGGCCCCGTGGGACGGGGGGGCGACCCTGAAAACCGCCGCGGAGGGCGGGTGGCAGGTCGTCGGGCCGAGCGCCGTACCCTTCAACGAGGGGGACCCGCTGCCCCGGCCGCTGACCGAAGCAGAGATCGCGCAGGTAGTCGAGTCGTTTGTCAAGGCCGGTCACCGGGCGATCCGGGCGGGATATAAGGTCGTGGAGCTGCACTCGGCCCACGGGTATCTGCTCCACGAATTTCTCTCACCGCTCAGCAATCAGCGGACGGACCGTTACGGCGGCAGCCTGGAAAACCGGATGCGCCTGACGACGGAAATCGCCTCCCGGCTCAGGGAGGCGCTGCCTGACGAGGTCCCGCTCTTCGTGAGGATTTCCGCGACGGACTGGGTGGAGGGGGGGTGGGACCTGGCGCAGTCGATCGCCCTGGCAAAAGAGCTTAAGTCCGTCGGCGTGGAGGTCATCGATACGTCCAGCGGCGCGCTGGTCCCGAAGGCGACGATCCCGGTGGGGAAAAACTACCAGGTCCCCTTTGCGGCGGCGATCCGCAGGGAGGCCGGGATCATGACCGGAGCGGTCGGCATGATCACCGAGACCGACCAGGCCAACGAGATCATCACGTCGGGATCGGCCGACCTCGTGTTTCTCGCGCGCGAGATGCTTCGGGAGCCTTACTGGGCCCTCAAGGCCCAGCAGGCGCTGAACCAGGACCCCAACTGGCCGGTGCAGTACGGCTACGCGGTCCGCAGGCGCTAGGGGAGAGGCATCCCAAAGGAAAGGATCCGGCGTCAATTCCCAAAAAAACAGGTGCTCGCAAGCACGCCTAACACTGCAATAATCTCAATTGTGTAAAGTGTATATCTTATACACTTGTACTATTTATCTAGTAGCAGTCATATTTATCTTGACTTGTATATCCTTTCTGGAACAATGGGTTACGTAAATTTTTCTATGAGTTACGGGGACACGTACCTAATTAGTATATTGATATGCCGAGAAAACAACTCGACCAATTGGGTACGTGTCCCCGTAACTCTATACAAGCAGTCCGTCAGCTGTGATCCTTCTTTCGAGTAGTGCAGGACTCATCGGGAATAACATTGGGGAGACCTCGCCGGTAGTTATTGACCACAACTTTGGAGAAATCGACGGGGGTGAAAACGGCAGCGCTTATCTAGCTTACCTGAAAACCGGGTTTCCGGGCGGAGGAAATTGTGTCCGGATCACCGATAATCTTTTCGAAAACAGTATCTGGCGATGGTACGGGAACTATGACATTATAAAGGGCGTGTATCATAACTTCATCGATGCCGACGGTCCCCCCACGCCGCCCTGGGGCGGCGGTGAAGGGAGCGGGAATGACTACATTTATCCCTGACCGTTCATTGCTTATAGTGGTGCGGTTTTATCTCGTCTCTCGCTCGTTATACGGATTGAAACCGCAATCTAGTTGTTACGAGAAGTAACTATCTCATTATCTTAGAGAGCGAAATGAAACGAGAAAGACAAAAGCAAATTGAGGCAAAAAAAACGAGCGTCGTTCGAAAGCAGCCCGAAACCATGCAATTCTCACTTTATGGCAAGATTATCTCCTTATACATCATTTCGGCCCTATCGGTTCTCTTAAGTAGATGGTACGTCAAGACTATTCTGAAACCGCAGGTTTATGATATTGATCTGGGTTACTTTCCTTTCCCAGACCTTATATACCAGCTCCTGTTCATCATTGCCGTTAGCGTCATCTATTATAGGGTTACGGAAAGGTCACGCAATGGGAGCGTTCGGGCATCACTAATAACATCAGGCTTTCTCTGCTACTTCATGTATCATTCCATATACTTCTTCTCGTTGCTTTACTACAATCGCTCTTCATACGGTCTTCTCGGCGCTTTATTTAAATCGATCCCAATTATACTCTTTGCAGGTCTGTTCGTTCTATCTTCCATCGATCTCTACAACTACTACGTTTCACGAGACCCGGTAGAGATAAAGAGTCATTTCCCGGGGAAGCGCGAAAATCTTGTCCCCGGATGGTTCTTTGTCCTGCTTATCCCACTCTTTTGCCTGATGGCGATTCTGGAATCTTTCGTCACGTTCACTAGTTTATGAGAGAGAATAATCCGGCAACATGCTTGGAAGTCACGCTTGCACAATACCGCCGAGACCTCAGCGATGTCGGCGCGTTCATTAGCCGCTACTTTCGAATGTCACCGTCGATCCCGTGCCGGCATCGATGCGTTTATCATCGTTGCCGCTATGCATGCATTGCCGGTCTTCTGCTACTCAAAAAAAGGCCGACGGGTTATATCCTCGCACCCTGATACTCTTGGTGATGATCTCCATCCGAACTCTTGTACGTGGGAAAGAGCAATCCCGTTTATGATCGAGATCATGACTAGGGTTAGGTGGTATCAAGAATTAAAGGCGGGTGCTATTGATACGGCTCTCGATAGTGCCATGAGGTTAGAGGTGCAAAACATCGTCGTCAGCAATATTTACTGGTTCCTGAAGTTCATCCCCTCGTTTGCCGCCCTGATCATCGTCTACTTCTTCCTCAGGAGCATGAGAGACGATCTCGCGGCGGCGGAGAAGCTGGATATGAAAGCTCCCGAGGCGCCGCCACGCCGCGCAGCCCGCAAGAAAGCCTGAGCCGGGAAGCGTGCTTCAGGCGCAGCGTGGTCTCGTCCGTTCTACTTCCCCCGGACGAGCTCCAGAAAGAAATTGAAATTCTCCAGCGACACCTCGGGCGGGACGTCGTGGTCGAACGCGGGGATGTAGCCCCCGTGTCTTCAACATGAAGGGGACTTTATCGTCGACCTCTTTTCTCATCTCGTCCTTCGTCTTGCCGTCGTAAAACTCGCGCTTGTCTATCCCGCCGTTGATCACCAGCGTCGGGTATTTCTTGCGGACCTCCCGGACGTCCATGCCCGCCTGCACCTCGAAGGGGAACATCATGTCGATGCCGACCTCCATGAAGAGCGGGATGAGGAGCCACACGTTGCCGTCGGTATCGACGCCGAAACGCCGGATATCCGTCTCGGCCTTGCACCAGTCTACTACCTCCTTATAGTAGGGGGTCATGAACTCGCGAAAGGCCTTGGGTGAGATGAGCGGGCCGTTCTTGTAGGCCATGTCCTCCCAGAAGTAGATCCAGTCGCACCGGGTCCTGTCGGCGAGCTTTTTGAGCAGGACCTTATGCATATGCGTCCAGTGCCGGGCGATCGCGTGCAGTAGCCCGGGGTCGCGCCGCGCGGCGATAGAAAACCCCTCGAGGCCCATCAGGTTGCGGTAGGTCCCGAAAAGACCGCACACCGAAACGCAGGTATAGTTGTCGGGACTGTTTTCGGCAAGCTGGATCATGATATCAAGGACGCTGGTGAATCGCTCGGGCGTTTCGGGGTCAAGCCGCCATTTGAGGGCCTCGAAGTCGGCCAGCGTCTTGACCGGGTGGTCGAGGTACTGGGGGATGGTGGAGCGGCCGTCCTTGAGCGTCTTTATGGTCTTGCCGCCCGGGTCCCGGGAGATGACGTAGCTCTCGGTCTCGTCGACAGGGGAAACGTCAAAGGTGGGCATGAACCCCGGCTCGTAATTTGGGCCGACGGCGATCGGAAGCCAGCTCATCGGGTCAAAGCCGAAATGGACCGGGGCCGTGAAGAGCCCCTCCGTCACACTCTCGGGAAGGCCCTCGCCGTGCCAGCGGACGAGCGTCTCGTCCCAGAAACCGCCGGTCTCCCTCCTCACCGGGCGGTCGATCTTCTTAAAGTCCCAGGTGGCGTGAAATCGCTCGCGCGCGTTCATGTCGCATCCTCCCTCTTGCCGACGAAGATATACCCCTCCGGATTCCGTGCGGTACGAAGCCCGCAGCCGTCTCGGGGCTCATACCTGAGTATCACGATTGCGCGCGGGGTTCAAGCCTAATCAATCGAATCGGAAGAGACACGGGTTCCGCGGGGGGGGGCAGGCGGCGCGGGCGGGCTATCCGGCGGCGTTTCGCGCCGCAATCCGCTTTGAGGAAGCTGCAAACCGACCGCGATATGTATAAAGTATATTTGCTTTCCCACAAAAGGTCATCATGTTACTATATTTAGATGAAGGCCAAAACGATACGAGACCTTCTGACCTGGTCGGTCACCGAGGAGCGGTCCGGGACGGAGATGCGCGTCACGACCAACCTGCTCAGGAAGACCCATGTCATCGTCGCGCCGCGCCGCGGGGTCCCGCAGATCGGGATCGAGCATATCTACGGACATGCCTACCTGGCGGAGAGCGCCCACCCGCTCTTCTCGACCCCGTGGTTTCTGCCGGGAACCCCGGGTGAGGTCATCGCGGAGGTGGAGCCGGTTTTTCACGGAGCGTCGGACTGGTACGTCGACGGGCTCATCTCCATGGCCTTCCCTGAGGAATTCAAACGGTTCGCCTCGGAGGCGCTCTCACTCACTATCGAACGAATGAACGAAACGTCCCTGCCACCCCAAACGGTCGCCGAGATGCTCACCTATAGCTCACTCTTGGCCCATGGAGAGCGTCTCAAGCTGCGCGTCAGAGATAAACCGACCTTCGTCATCACCGTCGCGGAGGAGTTTCGAAAGGCTTTTCTCGGGCGTGACTCCGAAGAGCCAACAGTCCGAGGTCTCAGGGGGCTTATTAACGACCTGCTTAAGCCGCTCGGCGGCGCTCACGTCGCCCTTTACCGGCGCCATCGGATCGACGTCTGGAACCTCGCCATGGACAAACCACTTAAAGTCCCGGATGAGCAATAGATGCCGAAATCCCGGAAAGCGCGCCGTCATAACGAGCTCCTCTTAAGCGTAACATGGTTCCGAGGGGGAGTATATCTCGAAACAGCGGCTGCCCATTGGACCCGATCGGAGCGGCTCAAACAGCCCTTCCGGGAATCTGTCAAAGAGACCACTTCCCTCCTGGCGTGATCCTCCAATATCCGCCGCGAAGCGCCCATTTTGAAAAATAATTTCAGAAATATCTTGACATTTCCTGTCTTTTTCTACACAATAGTAATTTTAGATTGCCAGATTGCTGGCGTAGCTCAACTGGTAGAGCAGCTGATTTGTAATCAGCAGGTTGCGGGTTCGAGTCCCATCGCCAGCTCCATTGAGCGCTCCGTGTTCTTTGAATGTATTAGCGGAGAGGTTCCCGAGTGGCCAAAGGGAGCAGACTGTAAATCTGCCGGCTCAGCCTTCGGAGGTTCGAATCCTCCCCTCTCCACCATAGCAGAAATAAGCGCGGGAGTAGCTCAGTGGCTAGAGCGTCAGCCTTCCAAGCTGAGGGTCGCGGGTTCGAATCCCGTTTCCCGCTCCAGGTCGCAGCGGCGGCCCACGTAGCTCAGTCGGTAGAGCACTTCCTTGGTAAGGAAGAGGTCACCGGTTCAATTCCGGTCGTGGGCTCCATACACAACAATTATTTAATCGACATACAGGCCTTTTCGTAGGAGGGACAGTCAGATGGCAAAGAAGAAGTTTGAGCGGACGAAGCCGCACGTGAACGTAGGGACGATCGGGCACATCGATCACGGCAAGACGACGTTGACGGCGGCGATCACGCGGGTACTGGCGGCGCAGGGGAAGGGATTGGCGGAGTACGTGCCGTTTGACCAGATCGACAAGGCGCCGGAGGAGAAGGAGCGCGGGATCACGATCGCGACGGCGCACGTGGAGTACGAGACGGAGAAGCGGCACTATGCGCACGTGGACTGTCCCGGGCACGCGGACTATATCAAGAACATGATCACGGGCGCGGCGCAGATGGACGGTGCGATCCTGGTGGTGGGCGCCAACGACGGTCCGATGCCGCAGACGCGGGAGCACATATTGTTGGCGCGTCAGGTGGGCGTGCCGTACATGGTGGTGTTTTTGAACAAGGTGGACATGGTGGACGATCCGGAGCTGATCGAGCTGGTGGAGCTGGAGATTCGGGAGCTGTTGACGGCGTACGAATTTCCGGGGGACGAGATACCGATCATCCGGGGCAGCGCGTTGAAGGCGCTGGAGAGCGGGGATCCGAACTCGCCGGACACGAAGTGCATATTCGAGTTACTGGATGCGTTGGACAGCTACATACCGGAGCCGGAGCGCGCGATGGACAAGCCGTTCTTGATGCCGATCGAGGACGTATTTTCGATTTCGGGACGCGGGACGGTGGTGACGGGCCGAATAGAGCGCGGGGTTGTGAAGACTGGGCGAGGAGGTGGAGATAGTGGGATCAGGCCGACGATGAAGACGGTGTGCACGGGAGTGGAGATGTTCCGGAAGATGCTGGACGAGGGGCAGGCGGGAGACAACGTCGGCGTGTTGCTGCGGGGGACGAAGCGGGACGAGGTAGAGCGCGGGCAGGTAGTGGCAAAGCCCGGGAGCATCACGCCGCACAAGAAGTTCAAGGCGTCGGTGTATATATTGACGAAGGAAGAGGGTGGTCGGCACACGCCGTTTTTCAACGGGTATCGTCCGCAGTTTTATTTTCGGACGACGGACGTGACGGGAGTGTGCACGTTGCCGGAGGGGACGGAGATGGTGATGCCGGGGGACAACGTGAATTTGGCGATAGAGTTGATCACGCCGATCGCGATGGAGAAGGAAGCTTCGGTTTGCGATTCGCGAGGGCGGCAGGACCGTGGGCGCCGGCGTCGTCAGCGATATCATCGAGTAAGGCGGCACTATGAGAGATATCATTACGCTTGCCTGCACGGAGTGCAAGCAGAGAAACTATACGACGACGAAGAATAAAAAGCAGACTCCGGACCAGCTCGAGTTCAAGAAGTATTGCCGATTCTGCAAGACGCATACGCCGCACAAGGAGACCAAGTAACAGAGGCTCAACTAGGCCAGTAGCTCTAACGGTTAGAGCACCGGACTCCAAATCCGGGTGCTGGGGGTTCGAATCCCTCCTGGCCTGCCATTGACTCAAGATAAGGGGGACTGCCCGGAAGAAACGAGGCAGTCCCTCGTATGTGATAAACAAATGAAAGAAACCTGGGAAAAGATACTTCAGTTCTTCCGGGAGGTGCGGGTCGAGATCAAGAAGGTCACCTGGCCGACTCGAAAGGAGACCCTCGCCTCAACGGTCGTCGTTCTGATTACGACCTTCATCATCGGGGCCTTCCTCGGGATAGTGGATTTCTTCCTCTCCACGGGGGTTGAGCGTCTCCTGGGAGGCTGAGGTTTAGAGAAGAGCGCGCCCCCGTGCGCCGTGTGATCGGGCCGACCAACATCGGCCTAAACGGTTCACGAGTCGTGCGATGGGCCGAGCGTAAACTAATAGGATGGGACGGCATCTGCTCGGATGCTCGAGTCTATAAATCGAAGAGATCACCGGAGTAAACCCGAGGCCCCGGTAACTATGGTTACAGGGGAGGAGAGGTTGTTTTGCCGTCTGTAAACCGGGCTCGCCGAAACGCCGGTCCGCCGCCGAAAAGAAGACAGGAAGAAACGGAGCGGCGGAGGAGACGACGGGGGTGAGTCGGGGCAACAGGCGAAAGGCCCGAGTCGGCGGATCGATCGTTCCATGCGACCGAATAATTGATTATAGTACGATTGAAGATACATGGCACATAAATGGTATATAGTCCATACATACTCGGGATATGAGCAAACCGCCAAGTCCGCCCTCGAAGCGCGCGTGCGGTCGATGAATAAGGGAGAAGAGATCCTCGAGGTGATGGTCCCTGCGGAAAAAGTCGTCGAGATGGTCAAGGGTGAGAAGCGGACGACCATGCGCAAGTTCTTCCCCGGCTACATGCTCGTCAAGATGGAGCTGAACGAGGAGACGTGGCATATTGTCCGAAACACCCCCAAGGTGACCGGATTCGTCGGCGGCACCACCCGCCCGCCCGCGCTGACCGATAAGGAAGTGGAAGATATCCTGCACCAGATGGAGGACGGATCCGCCAAACCCAAGCCGAAGGTGACCTTCGAGAAAGGGGACGTCATTACCGTTACAGACGGACCTTTCGCGACGTTCACCGGCAGTGTGGATGAGGTCTTCCCCGATAAAGGCAAGGTCAAGGTGATGGTGTCGATCTTCGGTAGACCCACGCCGGTGGAATTGGAATTTTTTCAGGTGAAGAAGGGATAGAGAAGAAGGAGTCGCTATGGCAAAGAAGATCACCGGACAGATAAAACTGCAGATACCGGCCGGGCAGGCCACGCCGTCGCCCCCGGTTGGGCCGGCACTCGGGCAGCACGGCGTCAATATCATGGAATTTTGTAAGATATTCAATGCACGAACCCAGGCCCAGCCGGGCATGATCATTCCGGTGGTGATCACCGTGTACGCCGATCGCTCGTTCTCCTTCATCACCAAGACTCCTCCGGCCGCGATCCTGATCAAGAAGGCGGCGGGGATCGTCAAGGGGAGCGGCACTCCCAACAAGGAAAAGGTTGGGAAAATTACCAGAAGCCAAATCGAAGAGATCGCCAAGACCAAACTGCCCGATCTCAATGCTATAGATCTGGCCGGAGCGGTGCGGATTATCGAGGGCACCGCGCGGAGCATGGGAATCGATATCGAGTAATGAGCAGAACCGGAGAGTAACAATGCTAAAACATGGGAAACAATTCCGTAACATCAAGGCCAAGTTAGACGCGGTAAAACGCTACGAGTTCGACGAGGGCCTCGAGATCATAGCAAAGAATCCCGCCGCCAAGTTTGACGAGAGCGTCGACGTGGCGCTGAGGCTCGGCGTCAACCCGAAGCACTCCGACCAGATGGTGCGTGGTGCGGTGGTTCTCCCCCACGGGACCGGCAAATCGGTGCGGATTCTGGTCTTTGCCAAAGGGGAAAAGGAGAAGGAGGCCGTCGATGCGGGGGCCGATTATGTCGGGTCCGAAGACCTCGTGGAGAAGATCAACGGGGGATGGTTCGAATTCGACAAGGCCATCGCGACGCCCGATATCATGGGCGTGGTCAGCAAGCTCGGAAAGATCCTCGGTCCCCGCGGCTTGATGCCCAATGCGAAGATCGGCACCGTAACGTTTGACGTGGCCCGGGCAATCTCGGAGCTCAAGGCCGGTAAGGTCGACTTCCGGGTGGACAAGAACGGCATCCTGCACGTGCCGGTAGGCAAGGTCTCTTTCGGCGCCGGCAAGCTCAAGGACAATATCGTCGCGCTTCTGGAGATGGTCATGAAGCTTAAGCCTTCCTCGAGCAAGGGAACCTACCTGAGGGGGGTGACCGTCTCTTCCACGATGGGCCCGGGAATAAAAATCGATCCTATATACGTGAGAAACCTCTTAAAATAAGATAGAAAACAAATAAAACTATAGACCTCCCCGGTCAGAGACAGCCGGCGCACGTCACGTGCTTAATCCGAATGGGCCCGCCGAGACACGGTGAGAAAAACGACATGGTCCCTTAAGGTTTTTTGGGCATGCACGGGCGTCCGCTTTCATGACGCGGGAGAGACGAAGGAGGTTTGGGTGAAGAAAAAGGAAAAGGAAGTGATCGTATCTGCGGTGCACAAGACCCTTACCGATTCCAATGTCCTCTTCCTGACGGACTATCGGGGGCTGACGGCCGAGCAGATCAACGAGCTTCGGGGCGGTTTTCGAAAGGTCGGCGTTCATTACCGGGTGGTTAAGAACAACCTCCTGAAGCGCGCCGCCGAGGGAACCGACTTTGCACCCGTCGTTGAAACACTCACGGGTCCGACGGGCATAGTCGTTTCCCAATCGGATCCCGTCGAGGCCTCCAGAATCCTCGTGGAGTACATGGCCAAGTTTAACGTCCTCTCCTACAAGATGGGCGTTCTCAAGGGCAAAGCGCTGGGCGAAGGGGATATCAAGTCCATCGCCAAGCTTCCGCCCCGTGAGGTCCTGCTGGCCAAGCTCCTCGGCACCATGAACTCGGTTCCGGGAGGATTAGTCGGGGTGCTGTCCGGAGTCATGAGGAAGTTTGTGTATGCCCTCGCGGCCGTCAAAGAAGCCAAAGAGGCGGGTAAATTAGCCTAAAGGAGGAGAATCATGTCGGAAGAGACCGTTGTTAAGGAAGAGAAGAAGAAAGCGACAAAGGAAGGATCGGCCGCCAAGATAACTAAAGAAGACGTTATCGCCTTTATCGAAAATATGACCGTTCTGGACCTGGCCGAACTGATCAAGGAACTGGAAGATAAGTTCGGGGTCACGGCTTCGGCACCGATGGTTATGGCAGGTGTCGCGGCCGGAGGCGGGGGAGCGGAAGCCGCACCCCAGGAAGAAAAGACCGAATTTGACGTTATTCTCACGGAAGCCGGGGCCGAGAAAATCAAGGTCATCAAGGTTGTGCGGGAATTCACCACGCTGGGCCTGAAAGAGGCCAAGGATCTCGTCGAATCCGCGCCGAAGCCGGTAAAAGAAGGCGTCTCCAAGGAAACCGCCGAAGAGATCAAGAAGAAGCTCGAAGAAGTCGGCGCCAAAGTGGAAGTCAAATAGATCATCACTTTTGGGGTGGGGGAAATCCCCACCCCATCACCATGCATTCATCGAACATACTCTTTACACTATCAGTCTTCGCAATATTCTTTTCATTTTTTCATATTATATTCGGACTTATTACTCGTGACTACGTAAAAGTGAGGGGTTTTTTATGGTCGAAACCGTAAGGAAATATCAGTGGGAGCGTGTAGATTTCGGGAAGATCAGGAATATCATCGAGATCCCGAATCTTATCGAGGTGCAGGAACGGTCCTACTTGCGCTTTCTCCAGAAGGACGTGGCGCCCGAGACGCGGGAAGACATCGGTTTGGAAGGCGTCTTTAAGGGCATTTTTCCTATCTGGGACTTTAACGAGACCGCGTCGCTCGAGTATGTGCACTATACGCTCGGCGATCCGAAATATGACGTGATGGAATGCCATCAGCGGGGCATGACCTTTGCCGCCCCGTTTAAGGTAACCGTCAGGCTGGTGGTGTGGGACAAGGACGAAGAGTCCGGCGTCAAGAACATTCGGGACATCAAGGAACAAGAGGTCTTCTTTGGAGAGATACCCCTGATGACCGGAAACGGGAGCTTCGTCATCAACGGGACGGAGCGGGTAGTGGTCAGCCAGCTGCACCGGTCGCCGGGTGTCTTCTTCGACCACGACAAGGGCAAGACCCACCTCTCCGGCAAGCTCCTCTATTCGTGCCGGATCATCCCCTATCGTGGATCGTGGCTCGATTTCGAGTTCGACGCGCGCGACATCATCCATGTGCGAATCGATCGGAGAAGAAAATTCCCCGCCACCATACTGTTGAAGGCGCTCGGATATTCCACCGAAGAGCTCCTTAACTTCTTCTACAAGACCGAGCGGATCCTCATCAACGAAGGCCAATACAGCAAGGTACCGGCGCTCGACTATCTTGCGGGGCAGCGGTCCGTGGTGGATATGTTAGACCGGAACGGTGAGAGTGATCATCAAGAAGGGCAGGAAATTCACCAAGGCAACGGTCAAGAAGATGGCTGAAGAGGGGATCGACACCATTCCCATCGAATACGAATCGATCATCGGAAAGATCGCCGCCAGGGATATCGTCGCGCCCGATTCGGGCGAAGTGATTCTTGAGGTGAACGAAGAGATCACCAAGGATAAGCTCGAAGAAATCGTCAAGAAGGGTATCAAGGAATTCGTGGTCCTGTTCATCGACGAGGTCAACGTTTCGGCGGCCATTCGAAGCACGCTGTTGGCCGACAAGATCACCTCGCAGAACAACGCGATCATCGAGATCTACCGGAGACTTCGCCCGGGGGACCCCCCGACTCTCGAAACGGCCCAGAACCTCTTCTTCAATCTCTTCTTCAACGCCGAGCGTTACGACCTCTCCAAGGTCGGCCGACTCAAGCTCAACTATAAGCTCGGCCTGGATACACCCCTGGACGTGCGTATCCTCCTCAAGGAGGATATCCTCCATTCCGTGCGGTATCTGTTTAACCTGCGCAACGGTATCGGGCAGATCGATGACATCGATCACCTCGGCAACCGTCGCGTCAGGGCCGTGGGCGAGCTGCTGGAAAACCAATTTCGGATCGGCCTGGTTCGCATGGAGCGGGCGATCAAGGAGCGGATGAGCCTGTCGGAGGTGGAGACCCTCATGCCGCACGACCTGATCAACTCCAAGCCGGTCAGCGCCGTCATCAAGGAGTTCTTCGGCTCCTCCCAGCTCTCTCAATTTATGGACCAGACAAATCCGCTCTCGGAGATCACCCATAAGCGGAGGCTCTCGGCCCTCGGGCCGGGGGGACTTACCCGGGAGCGTGCGGGATTCGAGGTTCGCGACGTTCACAATACACACTACGGACGCATCTGTCCTATCGAGACGCCTGAGGGCCCCAACATCGGTCTGATCGCGTCGCTGTCGACGTATGCCTCCGTTAACGACTATGGCTTCATCGAAACGCCCTATCGCCGGGTTGAAAACGGCAAGGCGACCGATCAGCCGGATTTCCTGACGGCCCTCGACGAAGAGGTGTGCGTCATCGCCCAGGCTAACGCCCCGGTGGCCGAGGACGGGACCTTTGAGCCGGGGATGATCAACGTGAGGAGGGGCGGCGAGCCTGCGATGGCCAACCCGGAGGACATCAACTACATGGATGTCTCGCCCAAGCAGCTGGTGAGCGTCGCGGCATCCCTCATCCCGTTTCTCGAGAACGACGACGCCAACCGGGCCCTTATGGGCTCCAACATGCAGCGTCAGGCGGTGCCCCTGCTCCGTCCGCAGGCCCCGCTGGTTGGAACGGGCATGGAGCGGGTTGTTGCCAGGGACAGCGGGGTCACGGTAATGGCCAAGCGCGACGGGGTAGTCGAGAACGTCGACGCGTCCCGGATTATTATCCGCACCGATGAGGAGACGGCCGGCGGCGCCGGAGTTGATATATATAACCTCATCAAGTACCAGCGATCCAACCAGAACACGTGCATCAACCAGAAGCCCATTGTCAAGAAGGGCGATCCGATCGTGAAAGGCCAGATAATCGCCGACGGGCCGGCCATCCAGAGCGGAGAGCTCGCCCTCGGGATCAACGTTATCGTCGCCTTCATGCCGTGGGGCGGGTACAACTTCGAGGATTCGATCCTCATCTCGGATAATGTTGTCCAGGACGATTCGTTTACCTCGATCCATATCGAGGAGTTCGAGCTTCTGGCAAGAGACACAAAACTCGGGCCGGAAGAGATCACCCGGGATATCCCCAACGTCGGAGAGGAAGCCCTCAAAGACCTGGATGAATCGGGCATCGTAAGGATCGGCGCCGAGGTGCATCCGGGAGATATCCTCATCGGCAAGATATCGCCCAAGGGTGAGACCCAGCTCTCCCCGGAGGAAAAGCTCCTCAGGGCGATCTTCGGCGAAAAGGCGGGCGACGTTCGGGATTCCTCGCTTCGGGTTCCGCCCGGCATCGAGGGGATCGTCATCGGCGCCAAGGTCTTTTCCCGCAAGGGCATCGAAAAGGACGACCGTACCCGCTCTATCGAAAACGATGAGGTCGAAAAGCTCACCAAGGATATGAACGACGAGATCACCATCATCAAGCGAAGCGGAATCGAACGGTTAAAGAACCTCCTGTTTGGCATGAAGCTGTCGGCAAACCTCGTCGACGGCAAAGACAACGTCGTTATCAAGAAGGGAACCCCCATCGAGGAGGAAACGTTCACCGGTCTTAAATTCGAGGACCTCAGGGATATCAAGATCAAGGGCGATGACGAGATCACCGATCGGCTCTCCCAGATCTACGAGAGCATCTCCGAGCAGATTGACGTCATCCGTATCATCTTTGAGGAAAAAATCAACAAGGTGACGCGGGACGACGAACTTCCCCCGGGGGTCATCAAGCTTGTCAAGGTCTACGTGGCCATGAAGCGCAAGCTTTCCGTCGGCGACAAGATGGCGGGGCGTCACGGCAATAAGGGTGTTCTTTCCCGGATACTTCCGGTGGAGGACATGCCCTACATGCAGGACGGAACTCCCGTCGATATCGTCCTTAATCCCCTGGGCGTACCGTCCCGAATGAACGTTGGGCAGATTCTGGAGACACACATCGGCTGGGCAGCCAAAGAGATCGGCAACCAGATCAACGATATCATCGAGCGGCATTACTCCCCCCAGGCGCTGAGAAAGAAGCTGGGCGATATCTTCGGCATGGGCAATAGGAAGGACTACGTCGATACCCTTTCGGACGACGAGGTCATGATCGTTGCCAAGAAGTTCAACAACGGGGTTTTCGTCTCCACGCCGGTCTTTGACGGCGCCACGGAAGACGAGGTGTCGCAAGCGCTGGTCTACGCGGGTCTTCCCGAGCACGGGCAGGCGACGCTGTATGACGGGCGGACGGGAGAGGCGTTCAGAAACTCGGTGACCGTGGGGATGATGTATATGCTCAAGCTCCACCATCTGGTTGACGACAAGATCCACGCGCGCTCCATCGGGCCCTACTCGCTCGTCACCCAGCAGCCCCTCGGCGGCAAGGCCCAGTTCGGCGGCCAGCGTTTGGGCGAGATGGAGGTGTGGGCGATGGAGGCCTACGGTGCGGCATACTCCCTCCAGGAATTCCTCACCGTCAAGTCCGACGACGTGACCGGCAGAAACCGCATGTACGAATCGATCGTCAAAGACGAACAGTACCTTGAGCCGGGTCTTCCGGAGTCATTCAACGTCCTGGTCAAGGAGCTCCAGAGCCTCGGGCTCGATATGGACCTGATCGAGCGGGGCATTAAAAAGGCCAAGGCCAATTAACATAGAGAGGTGTAAACTTGGACGACATCTATAGCTATTTTGAAAAGCCGCGGGATCCCATTGACATCGAGGCGGTAAAAATATCGATCGCCTCGCCGGAGAAGATACGGTCATGGTCCCACGGCGAAGTAAAAAAGCCTGAGACCATCAACTACCGGACATTTAAGCCGGAAAGGGACGGCCTCTTCTGCGCCAAGATCTTTGGACCCACCAAAGACTACGAGTGCAACTGCGGGAAGTATAAGCGCATGAAACACCGCGGTGTCGTCTGCGAAAAATGCGGCGTCGAGGTGATTCAGTCAAAAGTCAGGCGGGAGCGGCTCGGACATATCGAGCTTGCCACCCCCGTTACCCATATCTGGTTCCTCAAGAGTCTCCCCTCGCGCATGGGGACGGTTCTCGATATCAGCCTGAAAGATCTGGAGCGCATCCTCTATTTTGAAACCTACGTGATCAAGGACCCGAAGGAGTCCCCGTATCAGAAGGGGGACCTCCTTACCGATGACCAGCTCTATCGCGTAAAAGAGAAACACGGAGACATCGAGGTCGGCATCGGAGCCGAGGCCATTCGGGATCTCCTCAAGGACCTGGATATCAGCAAGCTTGCCGACGATCTCCGGCGGGAGATGAAAGACACCAACTCCGAGGCCAAGCGGAAGAAGATCGCCAAACGGCTCAAGGTCATCGAGGCGTTCCTGATCTCCGGCAACCGTCCCGAGTGGATGGTCATGGAGTGCATCCCGGTCATCCCGCCCGACCTCAGGCCGCTGGTGCCGCTGGACGGAGGAAGGTTCGCGACGTCGGACCTCAACGACCTCTATCGGCGGGTCATCAACAGGAACAACCGACTCAAACGGCTGCAGGATCTCAACGCCCCCGGCATCATCATTCAGAATGAGAAGCGGATGCTGCAGGAATCGGTGGACGCGCTCTTTGATAACGGCCGTCGCGGCCGGGCCATCACCGGTCAAAACAAGCGACCGCTGAAATCCCTGTCCGATATGCTGAAAGGGAAACAGGGGCGGTTCCGCCAGAACCTCCTGGGCAAGCGTGTCGACTATTCGGGGCGCTCCGTCATCGTCATCGGTCCGGAGCTGAGGCTCCACCAGTGCGGACTGCCCAAGAAGATGGCCGTCGAGCTCTTCAAGCCGTTTATTTATGCCAAGCTCGAGAACCAGGGGTTTGTCTCTACCATCAAGAGCGCCAAGAAGGCGGTCGAAAAAGAGCGCCCCGAGGTATGGGATATCCTGGATGAGGTCATCAAGGAACATCCCGTTCTTCTGAACCGCGCGCCGACGCTCCATCGCCTTGGGATACAGGCCTTTGAGCCGATCCTCATCGAGGGCAAGGCTATCCAGCTGCATCCGCTGGTCTGTACCGCGTTTAACGCCGACTTCGACGGGGACCAGATGGCCGTCCATGTGCCGCTGTCCGTCGAGGCCCAGGTCGAGGCGCGGGTCCTCATGATGAGCACCAACAACATCCTGCTTCCCGCCAATGGAAAGCCGATCATCGTGCCGAGCCAGGATATCGTCCTGGGTCTCTACTATATGACCAGAAGCCGGGAAGGCGTCCGCGGTGAGAAGAAGGTCTTCGCAGATTTTAACGAAGTGCGGACGGCATACGACGCGGGGGAAGTGGACCTCCAGGCCAAGATCAAAGTCCGCGTAGACGGAAAGCTCACGGAAACGACCGTGGGCCGCTGTATCCTCTATGAGGTGGTTCCCAAGGAGATCTCGTTCGAGGCGATCAATACCGTCATGACCAAGAAAGAGGTCGTCCGGCTCATTGACCTCTCCTATCGAAATGCCGGCAACAAGAGCACGGTGATTCTCGCCGATCGGCTCAAGGACCTCGGCTATAAATACGCGACGCACGCGGGTATATCCATATCCATCAAGGATATGCGTATCCCGACCAATAAACATGACCTGCTTGAGGCCGCCGGAAAAGAAGTCCAGAAGGTGGAACATCAGTATACCGAGGGACTGATAACCGACGGCGAGCGCTACAACAAGGTAATCGATATCTGGGCTGAGGTCACCGAAGAGATCGCCCGCCAGATGGCCGACGAGCTCTCGTACGACACGGTCACCGATAAGGACGGCAAAGAGAGGCGAATACCGAGCTTCAACTCGATCCATATGATGGTCGATTCCGGGTCCCGGGGCTCCCAGCAGCAGATCAGGCAGCTTGCCGGTATGCGGGGACTCATGGCAAAGCCCTCCGGAGAGATCATTGAGACACCGATCACCGCCAATTTCCGGGAGGGGCTGACGGTTCTGCAGTACTTCATCTCGACCCACGGCGCGCGTAAGGGTCTTGCGGACACCGCCCTCAAGACGGCCAACTCCGGGTACCTCACCCGGCGGCTCGTGGACGTGGTGCAGGACGTCATTATCTCCGAGGAAGACTGCGGGACGGCCGACGGCATCTTTGTAACCCCTCTGGTGGAGGGTGGTGAAATCATCGAACCGGTGGGGGACAGGATCCTGGGCAAGGTCGCCCTGGACGACATTCGGGACCCCTATACGGAGGAAATACTGATCCACGCCAACGAGGAGATCGACGAGGGCCTCGTCGAGAAGATCGAAGAGGCGGGTCTGGAGCGGATCAAGACCCGCTCGGTGCTCACCTGCCGTACCAGGCGCGGCATCTGCGCCAAGTGCTACGGCCGTGACCTCGCCCGGGGCCAACAGGTCAATATCGGCGAGGCCGTGGGGGTGATCGCCGCCCAGTCGATCGGGGAACCGGGCACCCAGCTGACGATGAGGACCTTCCATATCGGCGGCACGGCGTCCCGGCGGGCCGAACAGACGATGCTGGAGGCCCGTAACGAGGGGACGGTAAAGTACTTTAACCTCAACGTGGTCAAGAATAAGGACGGCTTCTACGTCGTCATGAACCGCAACGGCGAGATCATCATCCAGGACGAGAGCGGGCGCGAGCGGGAGCGCTATCCCCTCATCTACGGTTCCAAGCTTATGGTAGCAGAAGACGGGCAGGTGAGCGCGGGACAGCTGATCGCCGAGTGGGACCCCTACACGATCCCGATTCTTACGGAGGTTTCCGGCATTATCAAGTTCGGCGATGTCATCGAAGGCGTCACGATGCAGGAGCAGCTGGACCCGGTGACGAGCCTCTCCCGAAAGGTCATCGTTGAGTCGAAAGACCCGGATGCCCGTCCGCGTGTATCCATAAAGGACGACCAGGGAAGGACCCTCAAGCTGCCGGGTTCTACGGCAATGGCCCGCTACTTTATGCCGGTGGGGGCCAATATTATGGTTTCCGAGGGAAGCCAGGTTGAGGCCGGAGACGTCCTGTCCAAGATCCCCCGGGAAACGACCAAGACCAAGGATATCACCGGTGGTCTGCCGCGCGTGGCCGAGCTCTTCGAGGCCCGGCGGCCCAAGGAGTTTGCCGTTATTTCGGAGATCGACGGCGTGGTGAGCTTCGGCAAGGACGTAAAAGGAAAACGCAAGGTCATCATCACCCCGGAGGTCGGCGAGCCCAAGGAATACTTGATCGCCAAGGGAAAACATATCAACGTCCACGAGAACGACTTCGTCAGGGCGGGTGAGGCCCTCATGGAAGGATCGGCCAATCCCCATGACATTCTTCAGGTCCTTGGCGAGAAAGAGCTGGCCAAGTACCTGGTCGACGAGGTCCAGGAAGTCTACCGGCTGCAGGGCGTTAAGATCAACGACAAGCACATCGAGGTCATCGTCCGCCAGATGCTCAGGCGCGTCAGGATTACCGACGTGGGCGATACGAAGTTTCTGGTAGGAGAACAGGTCGATAAGCACGAGTTCGAGGAAGAGAACCGGGCCGTCATCGGTAAAGGGGGAAACCCCGCCGTGGGAGAGCCGCTGCTTTTGGGCATCACCAAGGCGTCTCTTTCCACCGACAGTTTCCTGTCGGCGGCATCGTTCCAGGAAACCACCAAGGTCCTCACCGAAGCCTCAATCCTCGGCAAGGTGGACTATCTGCAGGGACTCAAGGAAAACGTCCTGATGGGCAGGCTCATTCCTGCGGGTACCGGCTTCCAGAAATATCACGAGCTGGAGCGGGATATAGAAGAGCATGAGGCGGTGGCGGATTGAGCATCGCACACGGTCCGATAAGAGGCAAGAGAACGGGCTCCCCCCCGGGGGAGCCCGCCTTCCGACGACTCTTTTCTTTTGAGGCGGGCAAAAAAAGCTTGACAATCTCGGACATAATGATATTATTACAGAGTTTTTCTCAATAGGAGTATTGATGCCCACCATTAATCAACTGGTGAGAAAGGGGCGGGAAAAGCTTAAGGCCAAAACGAAGGCCCCTGCCCTCCAGGGATCGCCCCAGAAGCGGGGAGTCTGCGTCAGGGTTTATACCACCACCCCCAAGAAGCCGAACTCGGCGCTGAGGAAAGTGGCGCGTGTCAGGCTGACAAACGGGATCGAGGTGACAAGCTATATCCCCGGCGTCGGGCACAACCTTCAGGAGCACTCAGTTGTTCTCATCAGGGGTGGGAGAGTAAAGGACATCCCGGGCGTTCGATATCACATCGTACGCGGAACGCTCGATACCCTCGGCGTCGCCAACCGCAAGCAGAGTCGCTCGAAGTATGGCGCCAAGCGCCCGAAGTCCTAGGGCGACGCATAACGGATGTAACGATCGGGGTTTGGGATACGGCGGGGTTACGGTTGTGGAGGGAAGGGCGAAACGGCGGGATGGCGGGGCAACCGGATACAGAGATGCAATCATTATCGCATGAATAACGGCTGGTAAGGTAAAGAGATGCCAAGACGGCGAGTAGTAGCAAAGAGGGTCATTCTGCCCGACCCGAAATTTAAAGATCGGCTCGTGGCGAAGTTCATTAATTCGTTAATGTATCAGGGCAAGAAGGGCGTGGGCGAGCAGATCTTTTATGATGCCATGGACATCATCGCCGATAAGACGAAGAACGACCCGATTCGGGTTTTCAAGAAGGCGATGGACAATATCAAGCCCATCATCGAGGTCAAGGCCCGGCGCGTGGGCGGCTCCACGTATCAGGTTCCCGTCGAGGTTCGGTCGGATCGGCGCGAAGCGCTCGGTATCCGCTGGCTGATCCGCTACGCACGGGCGCGAAGCGAGAAGTCGATGCGCGATAAGCTGGCCTCCGAGATAATCGACGCCTTCAATTCGAAGGGCGCGGCCGTCAAGAAGCGGGAAGAGACGCACCGGATGGCCGAGGCCAATAAGGCGTTTGCCCACTACCGCTGGTAGCTTGTTTGAAAAAGAAATAGAGAAAGCCTTTGTTGTAAGGCTTTTTTTGTCGTAAAGGAAAGAAAGTCAGTTGAGAACGTTTCCGCTACATAAGATACGAAACATCGGGATCATGGCCCATATAGACGCGGGCAAGACCACGACCACCGAGAGGATCCTCTATTACACCGGGATATCCTACAAGATGGGCGAGGTGCACGAAGGGACCGCGGTCATGGACTGGATGGAGCAGGAGCAGGAGCGCGGCATCACCATCACATCTGCCGCGACGACCTGCCTCTGGAAAGATTATCGTATCAACATCATCGATACACCGGGACACGTGGATTTCACCGCCGAGGTGGAGCGGTCGCTGCGGGTCCTGGACGGCGTCGTCGCGGTATTTTGTGCCGTCGGCGGCGTAGAGCCCCAGTCCGAGACGGTCTGGCGTCAGGCCGACAAATATGGCATTCCGCGTATCGCCTTCATCAACAAGATGGACCGGACGGGCGCGGACTGCTTTGCCGTCATCGCCCAGATCGAGGAACGGCTGAAAGCCCGGCCGGTTATGCTGCAGCTGCCTATCGGGGCTGAGGGCGATTTTGCCGGCGTGTTTGACCTCGTCGAATGGAAGGGGCTCATCTATGACGCGACGACCCTGGGCAGCAACTACCAGGAAGTACCCGTGCCGGAGGAGATAAAGCTCGAGGCCGAGCGGATGAGGGAGCGGCTCGTGGAGGCCGTTTGCGAGTACGACGACGAGATGATGGCCCGCTACCTCGAGGGAGAGAATATCTCGGCGGACGAGATCAAGAAGGGAATCAGGAAGGCGACCCTCGAAGGGAAGATCATTCCCGTCCTGCTGGGGGCGGCCTTCAAGAACAAGGGCGTGCAGCAGCTCCTTGACGCCGTCGTCGAATACCTCCCCTCTCCCCTTGACAGGCCCCTGATAACGGGTAAGAACCCCGATTCGGGCGAGGAAATTACGATAACCCAGAGTGACGAGGCGCCGTTTGCGGCCCTGGCCTTTAAGATCATGGCGGACCCCTACGTGGGTCAGCTTACCTATATCCGGGTATATAGCGGGCACCTCAAGGCCGGATCGGACGTCTTCAACGCGACACGGCAGAGAAAAGAGCGTATCGGCAGATTACTGAAGGTACACGCCAATAAAATGGAGGACATCAAGGATGTCCTGACCGGCGATATCGCCGCGGTCGTGGGGCTGAAGAACACCAATACCGGCGATACCCTGTGCGATCCGAAGTCGCCGGTTCTCCTGGAGTCGGTGGAGTTTCCCGAGCCGGTTATTTCGGTGGCGGTAGAGCCCAAATCGAAGGCCGACGAAGAGAAGCTGGGGATAGCGCTGGCCAAGCTCGCCATGGAGGACCCGTCCTTTAGGGTCAGGGTCGATAAAGAAACGTCCCAGACGCTGATTTCAGGCATGGGCGAGCTCCACCTCGAGATCATCGTGGACCGCCTCATGAGGGAATATAAGGTCGACGCGAAGGTTGGAAGGCCGCAGGTCGCCTACAAGGAAACGGTCACCAAGTCCGCCACGGCCGAAGGGAAATTCGTCCGCCAGTCGGGCGGTCGCGGCCAGTACGGCCACGTCATCCTGACGGTGTCGCCCAACGAGCAGGGCAAAGGCTTCCTGTTCGAGAATAAGGTCGTGGGAGGAAGGGTGCCCCGGGAGTATGTCCCCGCCGTAGAAAAGGGGATTCGGGGCGCTGTCGAGGGCGGCGTGCTGGCGGGGTATCCCGTCGTGGACGTGAAGGTGACGCTGGACGACGGCTCCTATCACGACGTCGACTCGTCGGAGTTCGCGTTTTCCGTGGCGGGCTCCATCGGGTTCAAGGAAGCGGTAAGGAAGGGAGCCCCCATTCTCCTGGAGCCGATCATGGACGTGGAGGTGGTGACCCCCGAAGAGTTCACCGGAGAAGTTGTCGGGGATCTGAGCTCGCGACGCGGCAAGATCGCGGGGATCGAGGCCCGCTCGGGCACCCAGGCGATCAAGGCGCGCGTGCCGCTTGAGGAAATGTTCGGCTACGCGACCGATATTCGCTCGAAGACCCAGGGACGGGCCACCTACACCATGCAGTTTGCCCACTACGAGGAAGTCCCGCACCAGAAATCGACCGAGATCATGGCCGGGGCCGGGGCCAAGGGATAGGAGCGCGAGCGCCGCTGGATGCCGGCGCCAAATTGACGAGAAGTCGGTCGGCGGACAGGAAACCTGACGACGGCCGCAAAAACCATAAGAGACGGAAACACGTCGTTGGTCATATAACGATAACCGTTAAGTATTGATACGAAGGATAGCGAGATGGCAAAGAAGAAGTTTGAGCGGACGAAGCCGCACGTGAACGTAGGGACGATCGGGCACATCGACCACGGCAAGACGACGTTGACGGCGGCGATTACGCGGGTACTGGCGGCGCAGGGGAAGGGATTTGCGGAGTACGTGCCGTTTGATCAGATTGACAAGGCGCCGGAGGAGAAGGAGCGGGGGATCACGATTGCGACGGCGCACGTGGAGTACCAGACGGAGAAGCGGCACTATGCGCACGTGGACTGTCCCGGCCACGCGGACTATATCAAGAACATGATCACGGGCGCTGCGCAGATGGACGGTGCGATCCTGGTGGTAGGGGCCAACGACGGGCCGATGCCGCAGACGCGGGAGCACATATTGTTAGCGCGTCAGGTTGGCGTACCGTACATGATAGTCTTTTTGAACAAGGTAGACATGGTGGACGATCCGGAGCTGATCGAGCTGGTAGAGCTGGAGCTTCGGGAGCTGCTGACGGCGTACGAATTTCCTGGGGAGGAGATACCGATCATCCGGGGGAGCGCGCTGAAGGCGCTGGAGAGCGGGGATCCGAACTCGCCGGACACCAAGTGCATATTCGAGTTATTGGATGCGTTGGACAGCTACATACCGGTGCCGGAGCGGGCGGTGGATAAGCCCTTCTTGATGCCGATCGAGGATGTATTTTCGATTTCGGGACGCGGCACGGTTGTGACGGGACGAATAGAGCGTGGGGTTGTGAAGACCGGGGAGGAGGTGGAGATAGTAGGGATCAGGCCGACGATAAAGACGGTGTGCACGGGCGTGGAGATGTTCAGGAAGACGCTGGACGAGGGGCGCGCGGGGGACAACGTGGGTGTGTTGCTGAGGGGGACCAAGCGTGACGAGGTAGAGCGGGGGCAGGTAGTGGCAAAGCCCGGGAGCATCAAGCCGCACAAGAAGTTCAAGGCGTCGGTGTATATATTGACGAAGGAAGAGGGTGGTCGGCACACGCCGTTTTTCCCCGGGTATCGTCCGCAGTTTTATTTTCGGACGACGGACGTGACGGGAGTGTGCACGTTACCTGAGGGGACGGAGATGGTGATGCCGGGGGACAACGTGAATTTAGCGATAGAGTTGATCACGCCGATCGCGATGGAGAAGGAAGTTCGATTCGCGATTCGCGAGGGCGGCAGGACCGTGGGCGCCGGCGTCGTCAGCGATATCGTCGAGTAAGGCGACCCTTTTCTTAGAGGAGTAATCCGATGCCCGCACAGAAGATACGAATAAAGCTCAAGGCGTACGATCACAAACTGCTGGATCAATCGGCAGGCGAGATCGTCGAGACGGCGCGGCGGACGGGAGCCAGGGTCGCCGGTCCCATCCCGCTACCGACGGTTATAAACCGTTATTGCGTGCTGCGCTCGCCCCACATCGACAAGAAGTCCCGTGAGCAGTTTGAGATCAGAACCCATAAGCGGATACTCGACATACTGGAACCGACCCAGCAGACGGTCGACGCCCTCATGAGGCTTGACCTTTCGGCCGGGGTCGACGTTGAGATTAAACTGTAAATCATACATAACCGGCGTCTGAGCGACTTGTCGGAAGGCATCGGGAAGAGCCGGGAGGCGATATGGCTACTGCAATAATAGGAAAGAAGCTGGGGATGACCCAGATCTTTGATGAATCGGGCAATCATATACCGGTTACGGTCCTTGAGGTTGGTCCCTGCATCGTCGTGGATGTCAAGACCCCCCAAAAGAACGGATACGCGGCGGTGGCCCTCGGCTTCGGGAAAAAAGACCTCAAGAAGGTCAATAAACCCACGCGGGGCCTTTTCGAAAAAATCGGGACCTCGGCCTTTAACGTGATCAAGGAATTCAGGATATCCGAAGACGGAGTGGGTGGGTTCACGCCCGGCCAGGAGATAACCGTCGGGATATTCACGATAGGCCAGCTAGTGGACGTGATCGGTGTTTCCAAGGGGAAAGGGTTTGCCGGCGTCGTTAAACGGTGGGGTTTCCACGGCGGCCGTGCTACCCATGGATCGCGCTTTCACCGGGCGCCCGGTTCGATAGGAATGTGTGCCGACCCGTCCAGAACGTTCAAGGGTCGCAAGCTTCCCGGACACAAGGGAGATGCTCGGGTAACCGTCAAAGACCTGTCGGTCGTGGACGTCAAGCCCGAGAAGAACATCATGCTGATCAAGGGTGCGGTTCCGGGGGGTAAGAACGGAATCGTATTTATCAAGGGAATCAGCTAAGCGGGAGATGACCGATGTCGAAAGTTGATGTATACAATTCGAATAAAGAGGTCGTGTCCTCGGTCGATCTGAATCCCGCCGTATTCGAGGCGCAGGTCAAAGAACACCTCTTCTGGGACGTGGTCAAGATGCAGCTCGCCAATCGGCGAAGCGGCACTGCTCGCACGAAGACACGGGCTGAGGTCGCCGGCAGCGGTAAGAAACCGTACCGCCAGAAGGGAACGGGCCGCGCCAGGGCCGGCTCCGTTACGTCTCCTATCTGGGTAGGCGGCGGCACCATCTTCGGCCCCAAGCCGAGGGACCACTCCTACAAGGTCCCGAAGAAGGTCCGGAAGGCCGCCCTTCGCAGCGCGCTCATCAAGAAGCTCTCCGAGGGAAAGTTGACCGTCATGGAAGGCTTCGACATCTCGGAGGTCAAGACGAAACGCTTCCTCGAGATCATGGGAAAGCTCGGCTTCACAAAGGCCCTCATCGTCATCGCCGAGCGCGATAAAAACCTCGAGCTTTCCGCCCGGAACGTCCGCGAGGTGAAGATCCTGATGGCGGAGGGACTCAACGTCTTTGATATCCTTAAGTATGATAACCTCGTGATTACCCGAGGAGCCCTAGAACTCATCAATAAGGCCCTGTCATGAAAAACCATTACGACGTGCTGTTAGAGCCGATTATCACCGAGAAGAGCAACATCCAGAAGGAGGAGGCACAGCAGGTGACATTCCGCGTGCCCCTCTGGGCGACTAAGATCGAGGTCAGAAAGGCGGTCGAAAAGATCTTCAATAAGAAAGTAGTGGAGGTCAAGACCGTTACGGTGCGGGGCAAAGAGAAGAGAGTCGGTCGTCACAAGGGCAAGCTTCCCGATTGGAAGAAGGCCATTGTCCGCCTTAAGCCCGGAGAGCGCATCGACTTCTTTGAGGGAGTATAACGAGACATGAGCGTTAAGAAATACAAGCCCACATCGCCGGGCAGAAGGTTTCAGGAAGTGGCCGACTTCTCGGGATTGACGAAAAAGGCACCCGAGAAGAAGCTCGTCAGGCCTTTGAAGAGCTTTGCCGGCAGGAACAACACCGGGATTATTACGATGCGGCGACAGGGCGACGGACACAAACGGCGCTACCGCATCATCGATTTCAAGCGCGATAAGCGGGAGGTACCGGCGAAGGTCCACTCCATCGAGTACGACCCGAACCGGTCCGCGCGAATTGCGTTGCTCCATTACGTCGACGGCGAGAAGCGCTACATCATCGCTCCCTTCGGCCTGGCAGTCGGCGAAGAGGTCCTGGTTTCCGAGACCGCTGAGGTTAAGCCGGGCAACTCCATGCCCCTCAAGAACATCCCTCTCGGCACCCAGGTCCACAACATCGAGCTCAAACCGGGCAAGGGTGGGCAGATCGTCCGCTCGGCGGGTACGTCCGCTCAGCTTATGGCCAAAGAGGGGAATTACGTTCAGCTGAAGCTTCCCTCGGGGGAGGTCCGCCTTGTCCGCAGGGAATGTACCGCGACCATCGGCGTCGTGGGGAACGCCGATCACGGCAACATCAGTGTTGGAAAGGCAGGACGGTCCCGGTGGCTCGGCAAGCGTCCGAAGGTAAGAGGGGTCGCCATGAACCCGATCGACCATCCTCATGGCGGTGGCGAGGGCAAGACCTCGGGTGGAAGGCACCCGGTAACGCCCTGGGGCGTGCCCACCAAGGGGCATAAGACCCGCACGAACAAGACGACCGATCGGTTTATCGTGAAGAGGAGAGGCTAAGTATGGCACGGTCCCTCAAGAAAGGCCCATTTATCGACGACCATCTCATGAAGAAGGTCACGGTCTCCCAGAATACGGGGGACCGCCAGGTCATCAAGACCTGGTCCCGGCGCTCGACGATCATCCCGGAAATGGTGGGACTGACCATCGCGATTCATAACGGGAGGAAGTTTATCCCCGTGTTCATTACAGAGAACATGGTGGGGTACAAATTGGGTGAGTTTTCGCCGACACGGACGTTCTTCGGCCATGCCGCCGACAAGAAATCGAAACTCCGGGGCAAAAAGAGATAGGGGCATACGACGATGGAAATGACGGCTAAGACACGATTCGTAAGAGTCTCTGCCTACAAGGTCAGGCTGGTGGCGGACATGGTTCGGGGTAAACCCGTCGGAATGGCGAGAGATCTCCTCAGCCTGTCCGACAAGAAGGCGTCTGACCTCGTCAAGAAGCTGATCGACAGTGCGGTGGCCAACGCCAGCCAGAACAAGGAAATAGACGTGGATAACCTCTACGTGCGCACGATCTTTGTTGACCAGGGCCCGAGCTGGAAACGATTCCGGCCGCGGTCCATGGGCAGATTCAATCGTATCCTTAAGAGGACGAGCCACATTACCGTGGTTCTCGACGAGAAATAAACGGAGGAGAGAAAGTGGGTCAGAAGGTTAATCCCATCGGGTTGAGACTCGGAATCATTCGTGACTGGAATTCAAAATGGTATGCACTCAAGGATTACCAGAAGAGCCTCCATGATGACCTCGCCATACGCAAATATATTAAGAAGAACTTCTACCATGCGGGGATCGCAAAGATAGAAATCGAGCGGGCGGCGGCCAAGGCATCGGTCAATATCTATACTGCGCGGCCGGGGATCATTATCGGAAGGAAAGGCGCGGAAATCGAAAACATCCGCAAGGGATTGGTCAAGCTGACCGGCAACGACATCTCCATAAACATCAAAGAGATCAAGAAGCCCGAAACCAACGCCCAGTTGATCGCGGAAAACGTCGCCACCCAGCTCGAGCGGCGGGTGTCTTTCCGTCGTGCAATGAAGAAATCCGTTTTTGCCGCCCTGAAGCTCGGGGTCGAGGGAATCAAGATCGCCTGTGCCGGACGTCTCGGCGGCGCGGAAATGGCGCGCCGTGAGTGGTATCGGGAGGGGCGGGTTCCCCTGCACACGCTCAGGGCAGATATAGACTACGGCACCGCCGTGGCCCGGACGACCTATGGAGCCATCGGGATAAAGGTCTGGGTATTTAACGGTGAGGTACTCCCCGGCGAAAAGCCGCGTCCCCTGTAGGAGGAAAAGACCATGTTAATGCCCAAGAAGGTAAAGTACAGAAAACAGCAGAAGGGACGCATGAAGGGGATTCGCGAAAGGGGCGCGGCCATCAGCTTCGGCGAATATGGCCTCCAGGTCACGGTTCCCGGAAGGCTTACCGCGCGCCAGATCGAGGCAGCCCGTATCGCCATGACACGGTACATCAAGAGGGGCGGGAAGATCTGGATTCGGATCTTTCCCGATAAACCCGTGACCAAGAAACCGGCCGAGACCCGCATGGGAAAGGGTAAAGGAAACGTCGAGGAGTGGGTAGCCGTCGTCAGGCCCGGAAGGATTCTCTATGAAATGGAGGGGGTAAGCGAGGAATTGGCGCGTGAGGCCTTCCGGCTGGCCGCGCATAAACTGCCGCTTTCAACCCGGTTCGTCTCAAGGAGCATAGAATATGAAGGCTAGCGAACTGAGGGAATTGTCCGTAGGAGAACTGAAAGAGCGGGAGATGACGCTGGCGCAGGAAGTCTTCAATCTGAGGTTTCAGCGCGCGGCCAACCAGCTCGAGGACAAGCGTAAGATAAGAAATACCCGTAAGGAGATCGCCCGAGTGCTGACCCTGATCGCCGAGAAGGAGAAGACGGAGGGGAGGACGAAATAGATGGAGACCCAGGCCAAAAGACGAACCCTCACGGGAACCGTGGTGAGCGACAAGATGGAAAAGACCATCGTCGTGCAGGTTGAACGGACAGTCATTCATCCGAAATATAAGAAATATATCGGCAGACGCAATAAATATATGGCCCACGATCCGGAGAGCCAATGCGGCATTGGCGATCTGGTCGTGATCATGGAGAGTCGACCGTTGAGCAGACACAAGCGCTGGGTGCTCAAGGAGATCCTGCAAAAAGCAGTGTAAGCGAAGCCTCCACGGGGAGATGAGAAATGATACAGATGCAGACGATGCTCAATGTCGCCGATAATTCGGGCGCCCGAAAACTCTTTACGATCAAGGTGCTCGGCGGATCAAAGAGGAAATATGCCGCCCTCGGTGATATTGTGACGGTCTCCGTGAGGGAGGCGATCCCAACCGGAAAGGTCAAGAAGGGTGACGTTCTCAAAGCCGTGATCGTCCGAACAAAGAAAGAAGTCAGGAGACAGGACGGGACCTACATCAAGTTCGATGACAACTCGGCGGTCCTTATCAATAACCAGAACGAGCCGATCGGGACACGTATCTTTGGGCCCGTCGCCAGGGAGCTTCGCGCCAAACGGTTCATGAAGATCATATCTCTGGCGCCAGAAGTTCTGTAATAAGGGAGAGGTCGGTGGACACGATCAAGACGAAGATAAAGAAGAACGATATAGTCCAGGTCATCTCGGGAAAGCACAAGGGCGAAAAAGGGAAGGTGCTTAAGGTTGACCGCGAGAAGGGACGCATCTTTGTGGAAAAGGTGAACTTCATCAAGAGACACCTGAGGCCCAGCGCCGCCCATCGACAGGGCGGCATCATCGAGAAGGAGGGGCCGGTCCATATCTCCAACGTCATGCTGGTCTGCCCGAAATGCAAGCTCGCGGTCAAGATCGGCACGAGACTCCTGGAGGACGGCTCAAAGGTTCGATTCTGTAGGAAATGTGACGAAATACTCGACGAAAAGTAAACGGTGATTCCATGGCTCGTTTGAAGGACTATTACAAGAAAGAAGTTGTTTCGCGCCTGACCAAGGACTTTGCATACAAGAACGTCATGCAGGTGCCCAGGATCACCAAGATAGTTGTCAATATGGGGCTTGGTGAGGCGCTCTCAAACATCAAGATCCTTGACAGCGCATCGGAGGAGATCGCCCTCATAACGGGACAGCGGCCGGTCATTACCCGGGCGCGCAAGTCGGTGGCGAATTTCAAGCTCCGTGAAGGAAACCCGATCGGCTGCTCGGTGACGCTGAGAAGAGAGAAGATGTACGAGTTTCTCGATAGGCTGGTTAACGTTGCCCTGCCGAGGGTTAGGGACTTTCGGGGGATATCCCCGAAGGGATTCGACGGTCGGGGAAACTACACCTTTGGGATCAGGGAGCAGATCATATTTCCCGAGATCAGCTACGACAAAATCGATAAGATCAAAGGGATGAATATCACCATCGTCACCACCGCCAACACGGATGAGGAGGCGCGGTCCCTTTTAAGGTATCTCGGTATGCCCTTTGCGGCGTCATAAACAAACAGGAGAGGTCTCGTGGCAAAGAAGTCACTGATAGCCAAGGCAAAACGAAAACCAAAATTTTCCTCAAGAGGATACAATAGATGCCCGATCTGCGGACGTCCGCGGGGGTATCATAGAAAATTCAATATGTGTCGTATCTGCCTGAGGCAGCTGGCTTCGAAGGGCGACATTCCCGGCGTAATAAAATCGAGCTGGTAAGAGTGAGGTGTGAACTATGATGACGGACCCGATTGCCGATATGCTGACCCGTGTCAGGAACGGCGTAAGCGCGAAGTTCGAGATGGTGGATGTTCCTTCCTCGAAGATAAAGGAATCGATTGCCAAGATCCTCGTGCAGGAAGGCTATATCGACAGCTATAAAGTCCTGGAAGACAACAAGCAGAATATCCTGAGGATGCACCTCAGATACGATAAGGGAAAAGAAGGGGCGATCAGCAAGATAATGCGTGTCTCCAAGCCGGGGCGTCGTGTCTACGTCGACAGCGATGACATCCCCCTCGTGCTGAGAGGCTATGGAATCGCCATCCTGTCCACGTCAAAGGGAGTAATTACCGATAAGGACGCCCGCAAGGCGGGGATCGGTGGAGAAGTCATCTGTAAGGTCTGGTAGAGGCGGAAGGCAGGGATTATTCGGGCCGACGGAGAAGCGGCCGACCACGTACAGCGCACGAGTCAATAGGTATACCATGTCACGAATTGGAAAGAAGCCGATTGTGATACCCTCAGGGGTAACGATCAATGTCTCGGGCCCCGATGTTACCGTCACCGGTCCCAAAGGGAGCCTCAGTCAGCATATTGTTCCCGGGATAAAGATCCAGGTCGACGCCAACGAGATCCTGGTCGTTTGCGAGAACCAGTCCAGGAAGACCAGATCGTTCCAGGGGCTGACCCGTTCACTCCTGGCCAACATGGTCCAGGGTGTTTCCGAGGGGATCAAGAAAGTCCTGGAAATTACCGGCCTTGGTTATAAGGCGGAACTGGACGGAAATACGCTCGTCCTGAACGTGGGATACTCCCATGCAATTCGATTCGAGCTCCCCGAGGGGATCGCGGCATCCATCGAGAAGAACACCATCGTCACCCTCTCGGGAATAGACAAGCAGAAGATCGGCCAGGCTGCAGCCAATATAAGATCGGTTAGGCAGCCGGAGCCGTACAAAGGCAAAGGCATACGATACGCCGGCGAGAAGATCAGAAGAAAAGCCGGCAAGGCCGGAGCATAAGGAGTCAAACGGTGAAGCGGTTATCGAAGCGGGTTTTTGGACGTTTCAGACGGAAGAAAAGGATCAGACTGAAGATCAAGGGAACCCCCGAGCGACCCAGGCTTTCGGTCTTTCGGAGTGCACGGCACATCTATGCGCAGATTATCGATGATATCGGCGGTGCGACGCTGGTTTGTGCCTCAAGCCTGGACAAGGAACTGGCCAAGAAAGTCAAGACGGGCGGAAACAAAGAGGGCTCCAAACACGTGGGGGCGCTTCTGGCTAAGAGAGCCAAGGACGCCGGGATAAAGAAAGTTGTATTCGATCGCGGCGGGTATCTTTATCATGGGAGAGTCCAGGCATTAGCCGAGTCCGCGCGGGAAGGCGGCCTCGAGTTCTGATAATAGTGGAGAATAGACGATGTCTTTTGCACCAACAGAACAGGAATTCGTCGACCGGGTTGTCCATATCAACAGGGTGGCCAAGGTCGTCAAGGGTGGGAGGCGCTTTTCCTTTTCGGCGATCGTTGTCGTCGGTGACGGCAACGGAAGGGTAGGCTGGGGGATGGGAAAGGCCCATGAGGTCCCCGATGCAATCCGTAAGGGGATCGAAAAGGCCAAGAAAAGCATGATTACGATTCCCCTCATCAACTCGACCATCCCGTACGACGTGATTGGGAAATTCGGCGCCGGAAGGGTACTCCTCATGCCGGCCAGGGAAGGAACCGGGGTCATCGCAGGCGGCGCCGTCCGCGCGGTCGTTGAGACGGCGGGGATAAAGAATATCCTCACCAAGTGCCTGGGTTCGCACAATCCCCATAATCTGGTGAAGGCCACCATACAAGGGCTGGCGAGCCTTAAGCATCCCGAGAAGATCGCCCGGTCGCGGGGAAAATTGTTGAGCGATCTGATCCAGGAGACACGGTGATATGGCAAAGGAGAAAAAGAAGGTCGTTCGGATCAAGCAGATCAGGAGCGGCATCGGAAGGCCCCTCAAACACAAGATAATCCTCAAATCGATGGGACTGGGGAAGATGAACCGCATCGTCGAGCTCCCCGATACGCCCGAAACATGGGGGATGATCCACAAGATATCTCACCTCGTGGAGGTAGAGGAGCAATAGACTATGGACCTCAACAGCCTCAAACCGCCTCAGGGGGCGGTAAAGAATAAGAAACGGATCGGCAGAGGAGAAGGGAGCTGGGGAAAGACGGCAGGGAAAGGACATAAGGGGCAGAAGGCCCGGTCAAGCCCGGCCATCCGTCCGGGATTCGAGGGGGGACAGATGCCCCTGGCCCGGAGGCTGCCCAAGCGCGGGTTCACGAATATCTTCAAGAAGGAATTCGCGATACTCAACCTCAGGGATCTCGAAAAGCTCGAGGTCAACGGGGTGGTGGACGTAGCCGCGCTGGTAGCTGCCAAGAAGATACGGAAGGGCAAGGATGGTGTGAAGATACTGGGAGTCGGTGAGGTCAAGAAAGCGCTGACCGTCAAGGCCCATAAGTTTTCTGCTGCTGCAAAACAGAAGATAGAGGCCAGCGGCGGCACGGCGGAGGAGATTTAACGTGGCCCAAGGATTCACGAACATCTTCAAGATCCCCGAGCTGAAAAACCGAATACTTATCACCCTGCTGCTGCTGGCGGTCTATCGGATCGGCGTACATGTGCCGACACCCGGTATCGACGGCGCGGCGCTCAAGAGCTTCTTCGATACCGCCCAGGGGACATTGCTCGGATTCTTCGATATGTTCTCCGGCGGCGGATTGAAGAACCTTTCGGTGTTTGCCCTCGGGATCATGCCCTATATCAGCGCCTCGATCATTTTGCAGCTCCTGACGGTCGTCGTTCCCCACCTGGAGCGACTTGCCAAGGAGGGCGAGGCGGGCAGGAAGAAGATCACCCAGTATACCCGCTACGGTACGGTCATCCTGTCGGCGATCCAGGCCTTCGGCATCAGCTTCGGCCTGGAGCAGATGCAGAGCCCCCTGGGCGATCCCGTCGTCATCGACCCGGGCTGGGGATTTCGCATCATGACGATCATCACGCTGACCGCGGGGACCGCCTTCATCATGTGGCTCGGCGAGCAGATAACCGAGCGAGGAATCGGAAACGGGATATCCCTTATCATCTTCGCGGGGATCGTGGCGCGGATGCCGTCCGGGATCATCCTATCATACAAGATGATAAAGAACGAGGAGATAGGCATCCTCGTGTTCCTGGGCGTTATCGTCATGATGGTGGCTGTCGTGGCGGCGATCATCTTCATGGAGCGGGGGCAAAGGAGGCTGCCCGTCCAGTACGCGAAGCGGGTGGTGGGACGAAAAATGTACGGCGGCTCAAGCACCCACCTGCCGCTGAGGATCAACACCGCTGGGGTTATCCCGCCGATCTTCGCGTCGTCGATCCTGATGTTCCCGTTGACCATTGCGAACTTCTTCCCGAAGGAGATGGTTCAGCAGCGTCCGTGGCTCGAGTTCCTGGTCAACAGCTTTTCCCCGACCCATGTGATCTATAACGTAATCTATGTCTTGTTGATTATCTTTTTCTGCTATTTCTATACGGCCGTCACCTTCAACCCGGTTGACGTGGCCGACAATATGAAGCGATACGGCGGCTTTATTCCCGGGATTCGGCCGGGAAAACGGACGTCTGAATATATCGATAAGGTGCTGACCCGGATTACCCTCGTGGGGGCGCTTTACGTATCGGCGGTCTGCGTCCTGCCGACGATTTTGATTGCCAATTTCAAGATCCCGTTCTATTTCGGTGGCACGGCGCTCCTGATCGTAGTGGGTGTGGCCATGGACACCGCCCAGCAGATAGAAACGCACATGATTACCAGGAACTACGAGGGATTCCTCAAGAAGGGGAGGCTCAAGGGAAGGCGCGGGTAGCGGGCTCAAAGGGGGTACGGGTGCGGAAGGCAGGGTAGGCCGGGAAAGGGATTAAGAGCGTATAGAGGACCGGGCCTGCTGAGGGGAAGGATACGGTTTCAGAAATTATCCAATTTCGTATTGATATAGTTGTTCCAGAAGGATGATAAGACAATGAAGAAGAACCTCGTATTGCTGGGTCCCCCGGGCGCCGGTAAGGGCACGCAGGCAAAGATGCTGGTGGAAAAATACGGCATCCCTCAAATCTCGACCGGCGACATCCTCAGAAAAGCGGTCGCCGCGGGAACCGATCTGGGCAAAGAGGCCAAGAAGTATATGGATGCCGGCGGCCTGGTTCCCGATGATGTGGTCATCGGGTTGGTACGGGAGCGTCTCAAAGAGCCCGACTGTAAGAATGGCTACATTCTTGACGGGTTTCCCCGGACGGTCAATCAGGCCAAGTCGCTGGATGATATTCTCAAGAAGATGACCGACGGGCTGACTCACGTCGTCTCGATCGAGGTGGACGAAAACGATCTTCTGACCAGGCTGACCGGACGGAGGACCTGCCGGTCGTGCTCGGCCATGTACCATGTAACATTCGAGCCGCCGAAAAAAGGTGGAGTCTGCGACAAGTGCGGGGGGGAGCTCTATCAGCGGGATGACGACAAGGAAGAGACGATCAAGTCGCGCCTGAAAGTGTATAAGCAGCAGACTGCGCCCCTCATCGAGTATTATCAGGGGACCGGCCTGCTCAGGGCCGTTCCGGGCACCGGCGGCATCAAGGATATCTTTGCCTCCATTACGAAGGTTTTAGATTAGTATCTGATATATCCCCAGGGGTTTTACTATATGCCGAAAGAAGAGGCCATCGAAATCGAAGGTACCGTTTCTGAGATCCTTCCCAACGCCATGTTTCGGGTGGAGCTGGATAACGGCCATAAGGTTCTGGCCCATATTTCGGGAAAGATGAGGATGCACTTCATCAAGATACTCAAGGGAGACAAGGTCACGGTGGAACTCTCGCCCTACGACCTGTCCCGCGGCAGAATCATCTACCGGGCCAAGTAAGTCTCGAGAAGAAGGCATAGAGAGGAAACGGAAAATGAAGGTTCGAGCGTCAGTAAAGAAGATTTGCGACAAGTGCAAGATCATCAGGCGGAAAGGTATCGTCCGAGTGATCTGCGAAAATCCCAAACACAAGCAGCGACAAGGATAGAGCGATAAGGAGGAAACATGGCGCGTATCGCGGGTGTTGACCTGCCCAAGAACAAGCGGATCGAGATCGGCCTGACCTATATCTACGGCATTGGGCGCACGTCCTCGCAGGAGATCTTGACCGAGGCGGGGGTCGACGCGAACAAGAGAACCGACAATCTGACCGAGAAAGAGGTAGCCGCCATAAGGGATATCATCGACGCGAAATTTACCGTCGAGGGCGACTTGCGCAAGAAGCGGTCGATGAATATCAAGATGCTTATGGATATCGGGAACTATCGCGGGCTGAGGCACCGCAAGGGATTGCCGGTAAGGGGTCAGCGAACGTCCACCAATGCCCGAACGCGGAAGGGCCCCCGTCGGGTCAAGATCAAGAAGAAATAGAGGGAATAGAGAATGGCCAAGGGCAAGAAGATAATCAGGAAGAAGAAGGAAAGAAAGAACGTACAGGTGGGAGTCGCCCATATTCAGTCATCCTTCAATAATACCATTGTCACGATAACCGATCTCTCCGGCAACGTCTTGTCGTGGTCCAGCGCCGGCGCCCAGGGCTTCAAGGGCTCTCGCAAGAGCACGCCTTTTGCCGCCCAGATTGCCGCCCAGGACGCCGCAAAAAAGGCGATGGAACACGGGCTCAGGACGGTGGATGTCCACGTCAAGGGGCCCGGGTCGGGCAGGGAAGCCGCTTTGAGGGCCTTGCAGGGGGCGGGACTCGAGGTCAATATCATCCGGGACGTAACGCCCATTCCCCACAACGGCTGCCGCCCGCCCAAGCGCAGAAGGGTTTAGCGGCGGGCGTTTGATTACGTAAAGATATCCGACGCTCCTCACGGCACCGAAATATGCGCGACGGGGCGGTCGAGTGATTCGTATCGCATAACTGAATAAGTACCTAAATAGGTCACAATCGGAGGTCTGATTTGGCACGGTATCGGGGCCCGGTATGTAAACTCTGCAGAAGAGACGGGATGAAGCTCTATCTCAAAGGGGATCGATGCTTCTCGGAGAAGTGCGGCGTCGAGCGTCGCAGCTACCCTCCCGGCGAGCACGGACAGGGAAGGACAAAGTTTTCCGAATACGGCAGCCAGCTGAGAGAGAAACAAAAAGTCAAGCGTATGTACGGCATTCTTGAAAATCAGTTTCACCTCTATTTCAATAAAGCTGATCGACTCAAGGGAATAACCGGCGAAAATCTCCTGGTCCTTCTGGAAAGAAGATTGGACAACATGGTGTATCGCTTCGGCTTTTCCACATCGCGTAGCGAGGCGAGACAGCTTGTGCTCCATAACCATTTTCTGGTCAACGGGAAGAAGGTCAATATTCCTTCATACCTCATCAAGGTAGGTGATGCCATAACGCTTCATCAGAAGAGCCGAAAGGTCGAGCGTATTGTCGAGGCTCTGGAAGTATCCTACCGCAGGGGAATCCCGCAGTGGCTCGAGTTTGACAAAAATAATCTTACCGGAACCGTGAAGGCCATGCCTGCGCGAAAAGATTTAACTATGCCTATATCAGAGAACCTGATCGTTGAGCTTTATTCAAAGTAGGTATGGACCTTTGGGTGAGGGAGTCAAATGGGAAATACGATTCAGGCAAACTGGCGGGAGCTAATTAAGCCCAAGAAGCTGGTAGGCGAAACCGACGAATTAACCGAGTTTTACGGAAAATTCACCGCCGAGCCGTTCGAGCGGGGGTTCGGGATTACTATCGGCAACTCGTTGAGGAGGATTCTGCTTTCCTCACTTATGGGCACCGCCATAACGTCCGTTAAGATAGAAGGCGTCCTGCACGAATTTACGACCATTCCGGGCGTCGTGGAAGACGTAACCGATATCATCCTCAATCTCAAGGGGGTGAGGTTCAAGCTTCACGACGACGCTACGAAGGTCGTCAGGATAAAAGCCGAGAAGGAAGGGCCGGTTGCCGCCGGCGCAATCATCTGTGACGATAGTGTCAAGATATTGAACCCCGATCACCACATAGCGACCATCTCCAAAGGGGGAAGCCTGATCATGGAGATGACCGTTAAATGGGGAAGGGGATACGTCCCCGCAGAAAGGAACAAGGAGGAGGATATGTCGATCGGCACTATCCCGATCGATGCCATATTCTCCCCTATTAAGAAAGTCAACTATACCGTTACGGCCGCCCGGGTGGGGCAACGGACCGATTACGATAAGCTCACCATGGAGGTCTGGACAGACGGGAGCGTCACACCGGAAGACGCCATCGCGTTTGCGGCAAAGATCCTCAAGGAGCACATGAGCATCTTCATCAACTTCTTCGAGGAGATGGAAAACGAGCAGGAAGAGATGGGCGATGGAAAGTACGATTTTAACGAGAACCTGCTCCGTCCGGTCAGCGAGCTGGAGCTCTCCGTGCGGTCGTCCAACTGTCTGAAAAACGCTAATATCCGATTCATCGGAGACCTCGTCCAGAAAACGGAAATGGATATGCTCAGGACCAAGAACTTCGGACGAAAGTCCCTTAATGAGATCAAGGAGCTCTTGGCCGAAATGGGACTCAGATTCGGGATGAAACTGGAGAATTGGCCTCCGAAAGATCTGCCCGAGTATCAGGAACCGGAAGAAACCGAGCCGGAGTAACAGCACAAGGGGATGAGAGATGCGCCACGAGAAAAATTCTAGAAGACTTGGGCGGATAACCAGCCATCGGAAGGCGATGTTCCGGAATATGGCCACGTCCCTTTTGGATAAGAGCCGTATCGAGACGACCGAAATAAAAGCAAAAGAGCTTCGGCACTATGTCGAGAAGATGATAACGCTCGGCAAACGGGGAGATCTGCACGCCCGCCGCCAGGCCCTGTCGTTTCTCCGCAGCGAGGACGTCGTATCGAAGGTCTTCGGCGAATACGCCGAAAGATTCAAGGACAGGCCCGGGGGGTACACCCGCATCATGAAAGTCGGTACCCGGGCGGGCGATAACGCCCGCATGGCGATAATCGAGCTCCTCGGTGAAAAAGAGCCGGCCGAGAAGGAAAAGGCGAAGAAACCCGCCGCCGAAGGTTCCAAGAAAGAGGAGGCGGGGAAGGTGAAGGCCGCGCCGAAGGCTGCCAAGAAGAGCGACAAGGTCTCGGCAAAGGCGGACAAACCCAAGAAGCCGGCCAAGAAGGCCGAGACAGGTGATGAAAAAACACCGAAAAAGGTGAAGAAGGAAATCGTCGAAGAATAGAGGGGCTATCCCCCTTTGTGATGGGAGACCCCGCGACGGCGGGGTGGAAGGGAGAGAGAGGCTATATACGATCATAAGGGCAAGGATACTTCCTTGCCCTTATTGTATGAGGGGAGTACCGGCGTGAAAGATAAAAGGAAGATCATCCTGGTTTCCGTCGCCGCCACGATTGTCATTGTAGTGATCGGCGTGCTTGCAGTACGGATGTTCCAGTCCAAGCTCTTTGCGGGAAAGGAGACGGAGGAAGTCAAGAAAAACCCGGTCTCCGTTCACAAGACGTACAAGGGTACGATCAGAAACACCCTCTTCTATACCGGCGACCTGCATGCCGAAAAAGAGGTCCTCGTGTATACCCTCGTTCCGGGAAGGATCGTTCAGTACAACTTCAAGGAGGGGCAGGAAGTAGTCAAGGGAGCCACTCTGGTGGTCCTCGAGCGGGAGGAGACCTGGGACGAGTTCAAGCCGGTTATCGTTCCGGCGCCCATATCCGGCAGGATCGCCGCCAATTATCTGGACGTCGGAGAGCGGGCGACCCCCCAAACCCCGCTATCGCTCATTGTTGGGGGCGGCCCCTTAAAGGTCTTCATCAGGGTGCCGGATACGGAACTCTCAAAGATCGCCGAGGGGATGAGCGTCGAGGTTACCGTCCCGACGGTCCCCGGTAAAATCTACGGGGGGGTCGTCGCGAGAGTGAGCCCCGTCATTGAGCGCACGACACGAACCTCCCAGGTGGAGATCTCGATCAAGGATCACGACAGCGCGATCCGCGCCGGGATGTTTGGGGACGCCACCATCATCCTTTCTGAAAAGGACAACGCTCTGCTGATACCCTCTGAGTCTCTCCTCTTCGAGCGCGAAGGGAGGCAGGGCCCGTACTGCTACGTGGTGACCAACGGTGTGGCACGTAAACGGCCGCTCACCCTCGGCATCATGGAGGATGAGACTGTCGAGGTTGTCGCGGGGCTTGCCGCGGGAGATGAGGTCGTCACCCTCGGGAAAGAAAACCTGAGCGACGGAACGCCGGTTGTCGTGATATCGACCGAATAGATCGTGGACCTCCCGGCCGGCAGCTTAAGGTGTTCGACTGGCCTATATTCCGATTAAGAGTATCCCAGCATGTCAATAGCCAAGTTTTCCGTAAAAAATCCCGTCCTCGTGAACATGATTACGATCGCGGTTCTGGTCCTCGGCGTTATTTCCACAATGAACCTCAACCGCGAGGTCTTTCCTTCTGTTTCCTATGGCTACATTATCGTCGTCACCGCCTATCCGGGGGCATCCCCCCAGGAGGTGGAGAAGGTCGTTACCACGCCTTTCGAGGATGAGATCGCCGACGTCGACGGGATCAAGAAACTCGAATCGGTCACACGCGAGGGCGTGTCCACCATCATCATTCAGGCCGAGAGCGGCATAGAGGGGATGGAGCTCGACCAGCTCATGAACGACATCAAGAACGAGGTCGACAAAGTAACGGACCTCCCGACCGATGTCGAGGACCCGGAGTTCCTTAAGCTCTCGGCCGAGTTCCCGGTTGTCACGGTAGGTATCTCGGGGGACGTCCCGGAAGAGACGCTGAGGGCGGCCTCGGAACGACTCAAGTCAAAGATCGAGCTGATCGACGGTGTCGGTACGGTCGACCGGTTCGGCTACCGTGACCGGGAGATGTGGGTATCCGTGGACCCACGGAGGCTTGAAGCGGCAAACCTGACGCTGACGGAGGTGATCTCCGCCATCAAGAGGAGAAACCTCAATATTCCCGGGGGGACCATCGATCAGGGCAGGAAAGAGCTCCTCATCCGTGTAATCGGCGAGGTGGAGAATACTGGCGATCTGGGGGATGTGATCGTCCGGTCGCTGCCCAACGGGCCCATCCGGGTGCGCGATATCGCCGAGGTCACCGAGGCCTTCAAGAAGAGGGACGTCTACGGGCGCATCAACGGGAAACCGGCGATCGCCCTGATGGTCACGAAAAAGGCCGACGGCGACGTCATCGATATCGTCGACGAGATCCAGGGCATCGCCAAGGACGAGCGGCAGCTCCTGCCCAAGGGTGCCGAGATTACCCTGGTACAGGACTTTGCCAAGTATGTCCAGCGAAGGCAGAATACGCTGCTCAGCAACGGGTTTATGGGCCTCGTCCTCGTCATCATTGTCCTGGTCGCGATGCTGGAGACGTGGGTTGCCCTCTGGGCGGCGCTTTCGATCCCCTTTTCGTTCCTGACGGCGATGATCGTGATGCGCTATACCGGGATAAGCCTCAACATGCTGTCGATGTTCGGCCTGATACTGGTTCTCGGCATGGTGGTCGACAACGCGATCGTTGTGTCGGAGAACTTCTTCCGCTACCGGGAGCTCGGCCTGTCGTCCAGGGACGCGGCGATCACCGGGACCGCCGAGGTGGCGCTGCCGGTGGCAGCGGCCATAACGACAAATATCGCTTCATTCCTGCCTCTCCTGCTCACCACGGGTATCATCGGCAAATTTATGCGCGTTATCCCGGAGGTGGCCATCATATGCTTTCTCGCGTCCTGGTTTCAGGCGTTCTTTATTCTGCCCAGCAACCTCAACCAGTTCATCAAGGTTAAGGTTGATACCAGCCGGAGGGAATTTCGGGGCTGGTTTAATGATCTCAGGGAATATTACGGGAGGGCCCTCGAGTTTTGTATCGGCCGCCGCTACCTCATATTCATCAGTCTGATTTCGATCGCCGTCGCGACGATAATCTTTGCCCTGGTGACCATGGAGTTCGTCTGGATGGGGAAAATGAGGGCCGAGCAGTTCCTCGTGACGGTATCAAACCCGGTCGATACCAACCTCAACGAGACCGACCGGGTAATGAAGGAAGTCGAAAAGCGCATCATGGAGATTCCCCCGGAGGAGCTCTCGTCGGTGGTAACGACCGTCGGCACCGCGCAGGGTGACACGGGATACGAATACGGGACCTATCTCGGGCAGGTGAACGTCGAGCTGACGGAATTCGGTTATACCAAACGGGATTCGGAGGAGACCATCAATAAGGTCAGGGACAAGGTCGCGCTGATCCCGGGACCAACTTCGGTCTCCATCACTATGCTGGAGGGGGGGCCGCCGACGGGCAAGCCCGTGTCGGTGGAAATCAAGGGTGAAGACTTCGCGGTCCTCGAAAAGCTGTCAACCGAGGTGGTAGACGAGCTCAAGTCCATGAAAGGCGTAAAGGACATCGAGACGAACTACCGTAAAGGAAAAGACGAGATCAAGATCGTCATAGACGAGCATAAGGTCAGGACCCTGGGACTGGACGTGGCTACGATCGCGACGGAAATCAGAGACGCCTTCGCCGGTGGCGACGCCGGGAACATCAGGCGGGGAGACGAAAAGATCAACATCGTCGTGAAGTACAACGACCACTTCCAGAACCCGGACTATCTCATGAACTTCTCGGTCACCAATCTGCAGGGGATGAGGATTCCCATCAAGAGCGTATCCGGTATTATCTACGGTCAGGGGATATTCAAAATCTATCACTCCGAGCGGAAGCGAACAATCACGGTTACCGCAGATATCCTGCGCGAGGTGACGACCTCAGCGACAGTGAACAAGGCCCTCATCAAGAAGTTCGGGACCGCCAGCAAGGAGTATCCCGACTATCTGTATGACTACACCGGTGAGTTCAGGGATACCCAGGAGTCGATGAAATCGATGATTTCCGCGTTCTGGCTTGCGCTGGCGGTCGTATTCGTTATCCTCGCGGCCCTCTTCCGGTCCTTCATCCAGCCAATCATCATCATGATCGCCATCCCCTTCGCGTTCATCGGGGTAGTATTCGGCCTGTTCATCATGGGCGAACAACTGTCGATCCTTGCCGTCATCGGGATAGTGGCCCTGATGGGGATCGTCGTGAATAACTCGATCCTTCTGCTCGATTTTATCAATCGGGCCAGAGAAAACGGCATGTCGATCCGTGAGGCCGTGGTCCAATCGGGAAAGACCCGGCTCAGACCGATTATACTCACGTCGCTGACGACCCTCGGCGGGCTTTTCCCGATGGCTTTCGGGATCGGCGGCAGCGAGCCGTATCTCGCGCCGATGGCCATTTCCATGTTCTGGGGCATGCTGTTTTCAACCGTGCTGACTCTCTTTGCTGTCCCGGCGCTCTACGTCATCGCGGAAGACCTCAAGAGCAGGTTCACGGCGACGTCTGGAGATACCCGGTGATCCGCCTCTCGGACGTGAGCATCTCGTACGGTTCCGACCAGGGTGCACCTACTTTCGCGCTGACTGGGGTGAACCTCCATATCCCTCGGGGGACGTATGCGGCCCTCATCGGGCCCAACGGCTCCGGAAAGACGACGCTGGCCAAAATCATCAAGGGCGTGATAACACCCACGGGGGGCAGCGTAACGATCGCGGGAAAAGTCCTTGGGCCCGAGGAAATATCCGAGGACGTCGGCCTGGTCTTCTCCAATCCTGAAAACCAGATCATCTCGACGGTGGTGGAGGAAGACATCGCCTTTGGACTCGAAAACAGGGGAGTGCAGCCCGCGGAGATGAGGCGGCGCGTCGCCCGGATAATAAAACGCTTGGGCCTTGCTCAGCTCGCCAAGCGTCTTCCCCATACACTTTCGGGCGGTGAGCAGCAGCGCCTGGTTATAGCGGGAATCCTCGTGATGGAGACGGAGATCATCGTTCTGGACGAGGCGACCTCGATGCTCGACTCCGATGGCAAGAGAGGCATCCTCAGGCTCATACGGGATCTCAACGAAAAAGAGGGGATCACGGTTCTCTCCATCACCCATTCGCTGGTGGAGGCGATGCTCTCGGATACGATTTTTGTCCTGGACGGGGGGATGATCGTCTTTTCCGGCACTCCCCGCCAGTTCATTACCAACCGGCAAATACTCGACCGGCTGAACATCGATCTTCCGGAGTTTTTGCTGCTCCTCCAGGGGCTTATGCGGTCGGGGATTGATGTTCCGGGCACGAGGCTGGGCGTGGACGACATCATCGGGTCCCTCGATCGACTTCGTAGGGAGGAATAGAGGATGGCTCACTCCTGTCGGCGCTGCAATAAGAAGATACCTGACGGCGGTCTTTTCTACATCGTCAAGCTTTCTGCGGCATCGGGATACGACGGCGTCATCAATCGCTCGCTGGACGTCGAAGAGACGGGCGTCCTTGACGACATCACCGGCAGGTCGCCCGAAGATCTGGAAAAGGACGTCTACTTCGAGAGGGATGTGATCCTGTGCTATACCTGCCGGACGGCCGTCATCGAGCTTTTCTGCGGCGAAGTTGGTACGGGGGGCGACTTGGACGCATCGCGCAATAATCTCCTCCACTAAAAATACAATATATAGCGTGCTGTTATCGGTTGACAGAACCACCGTTATTTGTAATAATAACTTTCTCTATTGCGAAACTCTTAATTATCCAGCGGTTCTTGCCCTTTTTGTGCGGATATTCGAGACGGCCCGAAAGAGGCCGGTCTCAGCACGGCACTCGAGACCGAAACGCAGACCGCCGAGGTATAGAGGAAAAGCCAGATGGCCCTGATTAGCGATCCGGAAGCGGCAAAACGGCTTGCACGAACCATCATATCGGATATCACTATCTACAATAAAGAGAAGGTCAAGGAAGGTCTCAAGAATGACAATCTCTTTGATGTCCTGAAGATTGACCTGGAGAAGGGTCGAAAAGTCTACGAGAGCAAGGTGTCTCCAGATATAATACAGTCAACCAACTTCTACGATCTGGCGATTGTCGATATCATGGTCCAGCAGGCGACCGATATGAACAGCAAGATCTGATGCCGCCGTGCCGGAAACAAACGATACGAGTCCGAATGACCGTCACCTGACTCTGATCGTTCATCAGGACGATCATGGAGAGCGGCTCGACCGATACATATCCCGCCTCTTTCCCGAATATTCCCGTTCCCATTTCCAAAGGCTTATAAAAAAGGGACATGTCCTCGTGGAAGGACGTGCCGCCCGGAGCGGCGACGTGCTTTCCGCCGGCAGCCATATCGATATCGTCATACCGCATACGGAGCCACAAACGATCGGGCCGGAAGATATCGGGATCTCGATCGTCTACGAGGACGAGCATCTGGCCGTTGTCGACAAACAGGCGGGGCTCTCCGTCCACCCCGGGGCGGGCAGGATCTCCGGCACTTTGGTGTCCGCGCTTCTTTTCCGAGGAATGCCCCTTTCGCAAAAAGCGGGACCGGAGCGTCCGGGAATCGTCCACCGCCTCGACAAGGACACCTCCGGGCTCCTCGTGGTGGCCAAGGATGATCGGGCCTATGACGGCCTCAAGACGCAGTTTTCGGCACACACGGTCTTTCGGCTCTACCGGGGTATCTGCTGGGGAAAGATCACGACCGAAGAGGGGACGATCGATACCCTGATCGCCCGGCACGGCCGCGACCGAACGCGGATGACGACCAGAACCGGCGTGGGGCGTCAGGCCATTACGGAGTATCGGATTATTGAGCGTTTTTCAGCGATGACGTACGTGCAATTTCGGCTCAAGACCGGCAGGACCCATCAGATCCGCGTCCACATGGCTTCCCGGGGACATCCCATCGTCGGGGACCGCACCTACGGCTCGATGCGGGCGGCCCGCGGCCTCACCGACCGGCACCTCGTCGACGCGCTGTCGGCCCTGCAGCGGCAGGCCCTTCACGCGTCCTGTCTCGGTTTTATCCATCCGGTGACGGGGAAAACGATGCAGTTTGAATCGGAGCTTCCCGCCGATATCGCCCGTCTTCTAGGAGCACTGCGTGACGATGTTTCGCATCACGAGATATAGCCGGATAGTCGGCCTCTCCGTCGAGCCTGTCGGGCCGGATGGGAAGATCCGGCGTCTCTTCACGACCAAAAAGGCGTCGGCCGGCGGCGGGTCGCTGCTTGACTTCGACCATAGAAAGGGCGATAATCGCACGGTCCTGGAAAGCTACGAAGCCGCAGCCGACTGGTTTGGCGTTGGCGCATCGTCGATATTCGTCATGCGGCAGGTCCACGGCGGCGACATCGCGGTGCTCCGGGAGCTTCCCGATCCGTCGCGGATGCGCGCCGCGGTCGCCGTCGACGGAGTCGTAACGGAGTGCGGCCGACTCGTCCTTACGGTCCTTACGGCCGACTGCCTCCCGATCCTGTTGGCCGACCCGCGCCGGCACGTCATCGCCGCCGTCCATGCGGGGTGGAGGAGCAGTGTGGCCGGGATCGCCCGAAAGGCGGTCGAAACGATGGCATCGGCCTTTGGCTCGGACCCCGCCGATATCGTCGCGGCCCTGGGGCCCGCCATCGGTGCGTGTTGCTTTGAGGTGGGGCCCGAGGTTGTCGCGGCGGTGCGGGAGGCTTTCGGGTTCGCAGACGACCACATTGAGCCGAAGACGGGCGGCAAGGGGATGCTCGACCTGGTCGGCCTCAACCGGGCCGTCCTGACGGAAGCGGGACTCCCCGCCACCGGGATCGCCTCTGCCGATCTGTGTACCTATTGTCACGAAGACCTCTTCTATTCTTACCGGCGGGATGGAGAGGCCACGGGAAGGATGCTGGCCGGGATCATGATCGAGGAGTAGAGCATGCTGATTGTGGGGCTGACCGGCGGTATCGGAAGCGGCAAATCGAGCGCCGCCCGCGTATTCGCTCAACTCGGGGTCCGGCTCGTCGATTCGGACGTGCTGGCTCGCACCGTCGTGGAGCCGGGAAGGCCCGCCCTTTCCAGAATCAGGGAGCGGTTCGGGGATGGTGTCATAAACGCAGACGGGACGCTCTGCCGCGAAAGGCTGCGGGATATCGTATTTCGCGATGCCGCGGCGCTGGCCGACCTCAATGCCATCGTCCATCCCGAGGTCTACAGGGAGATGGCCGTTGAGATTGAGGCATACCGGAAGAATCCGGGAGAAACGATACTGATGCTGGATATCCCCCTTCTGTATGAATCGGGAGGAGAAGCGATCGTCGATTGTGTGGTGGTGGTCTGGGTGGACCGCGAAACACAGATCGCCCGACTGATGGCCCGGGACGGTTTTTCGCGAGAGACGGCCGTCAACCGGATCGAAAAGCAGATGGACCTGGACGAGAAGAAGCGCCGGGCCGATCTCGTCGTGGACAACACCGGGACGTTTGCGGACCTGGACCAAAGGGTGAGGGAGGTGTTCGGGAGGCTGTGCGAGATGAATCGGGACAATGCTCAGGATGCAAAGCAGCGGATATGAGGCAAGCAGAATGGGGATGCGAGGCCTGCCATCTCCTCGCACCAGGATCACCACTGCGCGTGCACCGGATTGCCTTTCAGCGAGACCTCGCCCACTATGGCGAGCTAAACTCCCATCGAGAGCCCCGGGCGACGAAACCCGACAGGCGTGTCAGACCGCTTCCCATCTTTTCCCTTGACGGCCCACCTGCCGGGGTGGTATCAATAAATTAATGGGTATTCCTCGATTCTACCTTACGCAGGAACAGGATCGGCGACATACCCATCCACGACATAGTGAAAGGAAACGGGAATACCCGCTCACACTTCAACCGGATGGCAACCGGATGGGAGCGGGGCCCGCGCGACGATATCCACGCAACTCATCTGAAAAGGGCAGTCTCATGTTCAGTTCAATTGAGGACGTCATCGAGACGTTCGAGAGAAACTTCTACATCATCAACCCCGACGTGGCCACCGTGGTCTATCTCTCGGTGATGATGAATAAGCCCATTCTCGTCGAGGGGCCGGCCGGAGTCGGAAAGACCGAGCTCGGCAAGGTGGTTGCGGCCTCCCAGGGGCTGGAGCTCATCCGCCTCCAGTGCTACGAGGGGCTCGATGAGGCCAAGGCCCTCTACGAGTGGGAGTACGCCAAGCAGCTCCTCTATACCCAGATCCTGAAGGACAAGATCGGGGAGGTGCTGACCGGCACGGGGACGCTCTCGGAGGCGGTGGAGCGGCTGGGCCATGAGGAGGACGCGTTCTTCTCCACGAAGTTCATCCTCCCGCGCCCCCTGCTCAAATCCATCACGTCCGAAAAGCCGGTGGTGCTGCTCATCGACGAGGTTGACAAGGCCGATCCCGAGTTCGAGGCATTCCTGTTGGAGATCCTCTCCGACTTCCAGATAAGCATCCCGGAGCTCGGGACGCTGAAGGCCAAGCATATCCCCCAGGTAATCCTGACCAGCAACAACACGCGCGATATGTCCGACGCCCTCAAGCGCCGGTGCCTCCACCTCTACATGGATTTCCCCACCAAGGAGCGGGAGGAGGAGATCATCCGGCTCAAGGTGCCGGGCGTCAACGAGCGGCTTGCCAAGCAGGTGGTATTTACCGTGCAGACGCTCAGGGACCTCGACCTCAAGAAGGTACCGTCCATCTCCGAGACGCTGGACTGGGCAAAGGCGCTGGTTATCCTCAATCTCAAGAGTCTCGATCCCGACACGGTCAGCACCACCCTCAACTTCATCCTCAAGTACCAGTCGGATATCGAAACGGCAAAAAAGAACATGACCAAGATTGCCGAGGGGATCGCGACGCTCAATTGAGGCACGCCTGTTGCGGAGGGAGAAGCGGCTTCGGTCCGAAAGGGATGTCTCGCTCGTATGGCCACCGAATATTCTTCCCCTGGTCGTATCTCTCGGCCGGCGGCTGACGGAGACTCCCTGTTCACAATGGCTCTGATGAAAACGAATTCCTCACGGACTGTCCCATGAAGGACGTAATCCTCGATTTCATAGACGGCCTCAAGTTCCGCGGGGTCAGGGTCTCCGTATCGGAGACAATGGACGCGCTCAGGGGCGTGACCGAGATCGGCGTGGCCGACAAAGGCGCTTTCAAGGCGGTTCTGAGGGCGACCCTCGTCAAGGACAGGAAAGATATCGCCAACTTCAATGAGCTCTTCGACCTCTTCTTCAACCCCTCGTCCGTGCTCCTTGCCCAAAAGAGCGAGCTCGAAAAAAAGATCGCCTCCCTCCTCAAGGATGCCCAGGACCTCTTCTCGGAAGAATTCATGGGGATCATGCAGGGCGACCCCAAGATGATGATGGAGCTGGTCGGGAGCATCGCCCAGGCGACCAATCTCAGGGACATCCGTTTCCCCATGCAGTCGGGCTATTTTTTCACGAAGATGTCCGGCATGCTCTCGGGCATGGGCCTTGACCGGGAGCTTTCGGATTTCATCGACTTCCTGCGGGAACGCGGTTACCTCGAAAACGGCATGGGGGAGCAGAACGTCCGGGGCCTCTTCGACGCGCGGCTCAACGACATGAAGGATCTGATCCGCGGCGAGATCAAGAAGGAGCAGGAGAAGCACCGTAATCCGAAGAAGGATCAGGCGGTCCCGGATGCGGTCGGCGAACGGAACTTTTCGGAGCTGTCCGAGCAGGAAATCGAAGATATGCGCGACGCCGTCAAGGCGCTCGTCAAAAAGATCAAGGACACCCTGTCCATCAGGGAGCGCCGCGTCAAGCGGGGGAGGTTTGACATCAAGCGGACGATCAGGCGCTCCCTCCAGTACGGGGGCGTGCCGATCAAGGTGATCTTCAGGAAGAAAAAGAAGACCAAGGGACAGCTCGTCACGATCTGCGACGTATCCCGCTCCGTCTGGAACGCGTCGCGGTTCATGCTCAACCTCCTCTATTCACTGCAGGACCAGTTCGACCGCGTACGCTCGTTCGTCTTCGTATCGGACATCGGGGAGGTCACCAAGATCTTTGCCCGCTACGAGAACAATGAGGCCCTCAGGCGTCTCGTCAGCGAGGCCGGAATAAACTTCTTCTCCTATACCGACTACGGCGAGGTGCTGCTGCGGTTCTATCGAGACTATCTGGACTCCGTGAACCGGAGAACCACCGTCATCATTATTGGGGATGCCCGGAACAACTACATGGCCCATAACGCCTGGGTCCTCGAAAAAGTCAAAAAGAGGGCCCGCAAGGTCTACTGGCTCAATCCCGAGCCCGAGCGCTGGTGGGGGAGCGGCGACTCCGACATGGACAAGTTCATGCCGTTTGTCACCGACGCCCGGGAGTGCCGCAACCTCAAGCAGCTAGCCAAGTTCATCGAGGATCTGGTCGTATAGTCCGGCACCCCACTGACTTCCGCACTCCGTCCAACCCCAAGATACCCGCCTCAATCCTACCCCCATTTTTGTGCCGCTTCCGGTATTCCTTTGACACGTGTGCGGCCTCTCACTATAATGAGCCGAGTAAGATTCACTAACCTCGCTTCTAACCGGGCACAACAGGGAGGAAGTCATGACTGAAAAGATCATCCTCGAAAAAGAAAAAATCACTTCAAACTATCAGGGCAACGACCGATACGATCTGGTCATCATCGGGGCCGGCATCAGCGGGCTCTCGACAGGGGTTATGTGGCTGAAGAACACGAGCGGCAAAAAGACGCTGCTCGTTGAGAGGAACCGCTACCCCGGCGGCTACGTAACGGCCTATGAGCGCGACGGGTACGTCTTCGAGACGACCCAGCTCTTCCCAGACATCATACCGATCCTCGAATATCTCGATCTGGATATCAAACTCAAGCCCTATACGGGTTCCTTCATGCGACGCCTGGTCGTCGACGGCGACAGGGTCGATCGCTATAAGATCCCCACCGGTCCCGATAATTTTGCCGCATACCTCGCCGAGCTCTTCCCCGCAGAGGCGACCAATATCAGGCGTTTCGTGGACTATGCCGTCGACCTCTTTTCCCAGGTACGGCGTCTCAAGGCGATACGCACGCCGCTGGATACCCTCCTAACCCCTTTCCGGGCGCCCAAGGTGGTGGCCTGCCTGAACCTGACCTATGCGCGCCTTCTGGACAAGATGGGGATCAGAGACCCGCGCCTGAGGGAGGTGTTGGAGACCTTCGGGGCTTTTTCCGGCGTGCCGTCGGACCGGGCGTCCTCGATCCTCGCGGCGGGGGCGATGCTGGCGGCAATGACCCGGTCTTTTCGCCCCTACGGCTACTACGACGAATTTCCGGCAAAGCTTGCGTCCCTCTATCAGCGGCTTGGGGGAGAACTGCTGCTGGGCAGCCCGGTGGAAAAGATTGTCGTGGAAAACGGAGCGGTCTCAGGGATCAGGATAGCGGGCAAAGAACGGACGATCCGGGCCGAACGGGTGGTCACCACCATCGATCCCAACGTCGCCATGCGACGGCTCGTGGGCGACGAGTATCTTCCTGCCGACTACGTCAGGCGGCTCGAAAAGACCATCATGTCTCCGTCGTCCTTCAACGTGGGTCTGGGGCTGGACGACAAGATCGACCTTTCAAAATTCGATATCGACTACCCCTATAACCTCGTGTCCACGGGCCTGGGGACCTCGGAAAAGCTCTTTGACGCCTTCCTGGCCGGTGAGAACGCCTTTTCCGACACGTGCTTTCACGCGGCCCTCATCTGTTCGTCCCTGACCACCGGTGCAAAAAACACGGTTACCGTCCGCGGCGTCCCCTTCGGGATCGGAAAGTGGCCCGTCTGGAGAAAGGAGGACCCGGCGCGATATAAGAAGGAAAAGGAGCGCTGGGCGGCGTTCTTCATCGGTATCGCCGAGAAATACTTTATCCCCGGTCTCTCCAAACATATCGTCGTCACCGACATAGCGACGCCGGCCACCTACGCCCGATGGTCGGGAAATCCCGACGGCAATATCTATGACATGGCCGCCCTGGTGACGCAGTTCGGACCGAAACGCCTGCCGATGAAGACCCCGATCGGGGGGCTCCTCCAGCCAAAATTCGCCCACGGGATATACGGCGGGATGATCAACGGGATCCAGGTCGTCGACCTCATGCTCGACCGCGCCTTTAACGGCGGAAACTCGCTTTTTGTGCCGAGGGAAAAATGAAACGTGCGGGGCGGGGGTTAAGGCCCCCGCCCCGCGTGTGAAAACGGGCGAAGATTGGCGAGGCCTCCAATTACCGCTGGCGACGGCCGGAAAGGGAGGAGGGTTGGCGGGACCTCTGTTCTTACGGAAACCTTTCGAAAAGCCCGCCGAGCGCTTCCGGAATCATGCGGTATACAGGCTGCCCGCCGGCGGCGGCATTTCTCGTGCCGTTATCGGCCGCTCGTCCCTATTTTGTCATAAAGTGGAAGATAAAGAATCCGACCAGCACCGCGATCGACGCGACGCCCACGATTACCGTCGGGATGATCCCCTTCATCGGCTCTTTCTTGTTCCTTCTTCATAACCATCCCGAGCACCAGGAAAAGGAGCAACGAAAAGGATCACTTCCAGTACGCTCTTCGTCACCCAGTGGTGGCCCGTGAGCGAGGCCAGGAAGCTCTTGAAGGAAGCCACATATTCGGCCACGAGTATGACCGCGACGATTACTATCATCGTAATGCTTGCCGACCAGGCCGCCGCAGAGATCTTATTTTTCATCGTTGTCCCTCCTTTAGGGCGCGGGGATTATGCTGCCCGCCAGCCCCGCCCGGGCGCCGGAAGAGATCAGGAAGCCAAAAAAGGACATAGAAAAGGCCGCCAGAAAAACGAGGGCGGACAGCAACCCGAGGGCCGTTCGTCCTTTTGTGGCCATTTCCTTAAAATCCTTGCTCGATAGAAGGGCAATGGTGACAACGGCCGCCATGACCGGTATGAACAGGAAGATGTGCTCCTTTGTCTCCATGACGACCGTGTGGGCCCATGGATATGCCGACCCGAGGATAACCGGCTTGACGACCGGCCCGTAGACCGTCACGTAGTACCATCCTCCCACGATCCAGGCCGCCACCAGCAGCACAAGCCCTGCAACAGACACCGCCCGCGCCCGCCTGAAAGCGTCCCGGCTTCCGTTGATAATCTCGGCCACGATCCAGAGGAAGCAGAGGGCGCCCAGATCGCCGAGCCCCGCGTGCAGGAGGACATACATGCTGATCTCATTCATTGCATACCTCCATATGAGTGTATAAAACCGCTAGGTAAAGCAGTGACCACGCATGGTCACCGCCGATGCGCTTATAAGGTACCCGTTCGCGTCCCGCACACGATGTCGGCCGGTCTCATGATAGTCGCCAAACAGAAACCGGGTCACGGCGCTGCGTCCCGCCTACTTCACGACCGGGCACGAAGCCGATTTCCAGCCCGAAAGGCCCCCGAGGACGACGGTCGGCTCGGGGTAGCCGTGTCTCTCCAGCAGGCTCGCGCCGATCATCGACCTGAGACCGCTGCCACAGAAGATGAGAACAGGCCGGTCCTTCGGCACCTCATCCAGGCGCTCCGGGAGACGGGTGATATGGATGTGGTGCGCGCCCGAGATTCGTCCGGCGTTTATGAGCTCGTGCTCGCTTCGTACGTCCATAATAAACGGCCGCATTGAACCCGGCGCGTCCGTATCGAGGGAACAGGAGATATCCTCGGCCGTCACGGTGTGGACGCGCGCGCTGTTTTTCCCCGCCATATGCCACCCCAGCATCCCCCCCGCCAGCGTCCCCTCGATGCGGTCATAACCCAGGCGGACAAGATATCGGACGGCCCGGGAGGTGTCGGGGGTCTCGGTGACCAGGAGAATCGGCCGATCGTAGTCGACGAACCATCCCGCAAAAGACGGCAGTCCCCCCTCCCAGATCGAGAGGGCGCCCGGGATATGGGCGGAGGCAAATGAGAGTTCCATCCGGGTATCCAGGACGAGGGAGTCCTTCATCGCCTCTGAGAACCGGTCGGGAGCGAGGGGAATAGGGGATGGGAGGGTGCCGAGGATCGGGGGTCCCTCGAGGTTGAGCCGTTCCATCATCCTGAAATAGGGGGGGCGTTCGAGCTCCACGGCGTTGGCGGCGATAAACGATGCCCGGTCGGGGAACTGTACCTTGGGGTTATGCAGGCGCTCCAGCCCGATGGTGGTCATCGATCGCTCGGCAATGTCGGCCGCGCAGACGGAACCGGAGCCGTGGGCGGGGCAGAGGATTATCTGATCTCCGAGGGGAAAGATTTTATCGACGATCGAGTCGTGGAGCAGTCCGGCAAGCTCACCGGCCCGGTCCATCCCCGCGAGGTCGACGCGGCCGACGTCACCGGCAAACAGCGTGTCGCCCGAGAAGAATACCCAGGGGGCCCCGTCGGGGTCAGACAGGAGATAGCTCATGTGTCCCAGGGTATGCCCGGGAGTATTCGCGGCGCGGATGGTAAGCTTTCCAACGTGGATAATCTCGCCGTCTTTCACGGGCTGTCCGTAGGTGTAGGGAAGCGCTGCGTCTGCGTGGAGGACACGGGCTCCCGTCCGGCGGGCGAGCTCCACAGATCCGATCACATAGTCCTCGTTACGGTGGGTCTCGAGAATGGTACCGATACGCATCCCCAGGCAATAAGCCCTCTCGATATAAATGTCACAGTCGCGTCGGGGATCGATCACGGCGGCCTGGGTCCCCTCTCCCACGAGGTACGAATAGTGGGCGATGCCCTCCGATTCGATTCGTTCAAACAGCATGGTATCAGCTCCCCCTGCGTAGGTGTGTAACATAATTGTAACCCGACTTTTTATGAAATAAAACCAAAAAGAGACGACTCTGCATCATCCAAAGCATGTCCTTGGAAAAATACAAATAGTATGATATCTCCTTCCTTGGAGAGATGCTCCTGAGGGGGGCGCGGGTTTCTTCCGATGTCGAATCGTCCCCCAAAAGGAATTTTAAAAAAAAGAAGGGGAATTATAGAAGTTGAAAAACTATCAAGATGGTTTTGAAGCATTTCATGTCAGGAGGTAAATAATGAAGGATATGAATAAATATGGAATAGGATTCTGGATTGGTGGCGGAGTTTATAGAGCAATAAATATGCTTATGAACCTTAAAAATGTTGCTCACTATTATATTCTAAATTACAATTATATTATTACAGGAGTTGCGGTTATTGGTTTAATCTTGAACATAACTTTATTGAAAAGAAAAAGAGGTGAAAGAAAATGAATAACACAATTATACTGTTTTTCTCGTTGCTTATTGGAGTTGTAGCGCTGGGGATAGCGAAACTTGTTCATTCAAGCTGGAGTATAACTCAGTTGCTGATATTCGGGTTGATAGTATTTGCAGTAACATTCGTATTATCTCTATTATTGAAAAGAGCAAAACAATAGACTCTATTTATAGACGATACTTATTTTACAAAGCCCCCTAGTAGTCTTACTTTTCGGAGACTAAAAAGTCCCGAACTTAACACTACTTTTCATGTCCTGACTTCTTAACATTCCCATCCTCACCTGTTTTCTCATCCCAACCTAACGCGTATCCGCACGTACCGGACCTCATATTTCCCTGTTCCCATCGCCTGTTTTATGATAGTATACCCCCCGGTTCGTCTTCGATTCTGTAGACGCCGTGGCCGCTTCCCGTCCTTGTCATGTGAGAAGGGAACCACCGATATCCGTTGCGTGACCCGAATTACATGGGGATGCAAAAAACCCGAGACGAGTATCCGGCGACTCCCTGTAGCAAGTGCCGTTGCCCTTCAAAGATAGAAAAGGCATCGTCATGGGAAAGGAAGTACCCCACATACACGATCTCCTTGTCCGAAGTCGGGATCTTCTGTCCCGGGTCGCAGAGATGACCTCCGCGGCGTTCTGGATGGCAACCCCGAATTTTGGGAAGATACTTTACCTGAGCCCCGCCTCCGAACAGATCTTCGGCCGAAAAGTCGACGAGATATACGAAAATCCCCGTCTCTGGCTCCAATCCATCCATCCCGATGACCGGCGGCGCGCCCGGGAGGCGCCTGCAAAGTCTCACAAAGAGCGGTACGAATTGGAGCGTCGGATCACGAGACCGGATGGGACCACGATCTGGGTGCTCGATCACGCCTTCCCCGTGAAGGATGAGCAGGGCGACGTAGTGTACATGGTCGGTTTCATGGTGGACACTACCGACCGAAAGAACGCCGAGATCGGCCTCCTGGAGTCGGAGAAATGTTATCGGACTATTGTCGAATCGTCAAACGACGCCATCGTTGTTATACAGGACCAGAAGATCGTATTCTCCAATCGCAAGGCCCAGGACATACTCGAGGTTCAAGAGAGTGAGCTGGCCGGCGCCTTGATGGTTGACTTCGTACACCCGGATTATCGGGAGATGATGGCGGCAAACTATGTACGACGGATGAAGGGTGAGGCCTTCGAAAGCACCTATGAATTCAACGCCGTTACCAAGAGCGGGAGAATTGTACCGGCGGAAACCAGCACGGTCCTGACGACCTGGAAGGGGAGACCCGCGCACCTGAGCTTCATCAGGGATGTTACTCAGAGAAAGACCACCGAGACGGCCCTGAAGGAATCCGAGGAACGCTACCGGGACCTCGTGGAGAACATCGAGGACATCATCTACGTCATGAACAATGAGGGCGATTTCCTCTTCATGAACAGGGCGCTGGAGAAGTTTGTCGGTCTGGGCAAGGATAAGATCTTTGGAATTCACTTCAAGGACATGATGACGCCGGAATCGTTCAAGCACACCAAAGAAATATACAAAAGGCAGCTTGCGGGAGAAGACGTCGGCGCCTTCGAGATGCATTTCCACAATGCACGGGGCGAGAATATTATCCTTGAGACGCGGGAGCACTTCATCTGGAAGGAGGGACGCGTCATAGAGGTCCACGGTATCGGGCGGGACATCACCGAGCGTAAGAAGGCCGAAGAGGCCCTTATCACCCGGGAACAGGAGCTCAACAATATCTTCGAATTCACCGGTACGGCAATGATCATCGTCGAAGACGACATGACAATTGTAAAGTGTAATCATGAATTTGAGCAGCTGGTCGGCCGCTCCAAGGAGGATATCCAGGGACAGATGAAATGGACGGCGTTCGTACATCCCGAGGAGCTTGATCGGATGGTCGAGTATCACCGGGCCCGACGGCTTGGCGACCCGGGTGCGCCGTCCCATTACGAATCGAGAGCTATTGACAGAAACGGGATCATAAAAAATATCTACATTACGATTGGACTTGTCCCTGAGACAAGACGGTCGGTTGCCGCGATCCTGGACATAACCGATCGAAAGAGGTCGGAGAACGCCCTGCGCGAATCCGAAGAGAAACTCAGAAATCTGTTTGATACATCAAAGGACGTGATATTCCTCTCCACCATCACCGGATGGTTTTATGACATCAATCTGGCGGGTGAGGAGTTTTTCGGCTATAGCCGTGACGAGCTGCTCAGGCTGGATATCCAGGATATCTATAAAAACGAGCTGGACAGGCAGCTCCTGCACGAGGCCATAGAGAGATACGGGTTTGTGAAGGACTGGGAGGTGACCCTTAAGAAGAAGGACGGAACCTACGTCGACTGCCTCATCACGGCAACGCTCAGAAGCGACAGGGAAGGAAACGTGATCGGGTATCAGGGAATCATCAGGGATATCGGAGAGCGCAAGCGCCTGGAAGAGCAGCTGGCGGCGGCCAAGAAGATGGAGGCGGTGGGGACTTTAGCCGGAGGAATCGCCCATAATTTCAACAACATCCTGGTCGGTATCATGGGCTACGCCGAGTTCCTTCTCGGCAAGAAAGACCCGAATGACCCGGACTACAAGGCCCTGTCCATCATCCACGAGGGAACCGTCAGCGCTTCCAAGCTGACCAAGGAACTCCTCTCCCTGGCCCGCGGTGGAGAATATAACCTGGTCAGGCTCAATCTCAATACCGTAATCGAGAAATTCCTTCCCCTGATCGCGGGTACCCTGGATAAAACGGTCAACATAAGGACGTATCTCTCCGATGAGGTGCCGGCGGTCCTCGGCGATGTAAGTCAGATTCAGCAGTGCCTTCTCAATCTGTGCATCAATGCCCGGGACGCCATGCCGGGCGGCGGCGATCTCACCATCGAGACGTATCGCCAGTTTGTCGCAGAAGACGTCGTCAAGGCACATCTGGGCGCCCGGGCGGGGGACTACGCCGTCGTCTCGGTAACCGACAGTGGCGAGGGGATCTCCGAGGAGCATAAACCACATATCTTCGAGCCGTTCTTTACCACCAAAGGCCATAAACTGGGGACGGGCCTGGGACTCTCGACAGTATGGGGCATCATGAAAAGCCACAAGGGATTGATAACGGTCTATTCCGAGCCGAAAGAAGGGACCGCCTTTAAGCTCTATTTCCCGGCGGCGCCCGGGCAGCCGCAAGAATCAACGCGCTCGGGCAAGCGGGAAACGGCCCCGGGAGTTGGAACGATTCTGCTCATCGACGACGAGCCGATCGTCAGGGAGATGTGGGGCGACGCGCTGTCCGAGCGGGGGTTCAAGGTCATCACCGCCGAGGACGGAATGCACGGGATCGATATCTTCCAACGGGAAAAGGATACCATAGACCTGGTGATACTTGATTACGTCATGCCCCTGATGGGCGGGGAGGAGACCCTTGGCAAGCTCAAGGATCTGAGACCGGAAGTGAAGGTCCTGGTCTCCTCAGGGTACAGCCTAAACGGCAGGGTGCGGGACGGCATCGGCGGCAAGGCCGACGGGTTCATCCAGAAACCATGCCGGATTTCCCATCTCATAGAAAAAGTGGTCGGGATCATAAACGGTTTGTAGAGACCCCGTGACCGGCGATTCGGACCCTCACGAGCCGGTCTACCGAGCGAATCGGGATCTATGTCCCATTTGGCGGGGAGTTTCACCCAATCCGATACGTGAGAGGGCTTCAGTCGGCAGCCGCCGCCGGCGCGCGGAGAAAAGGGACCAAGACCAATCCGATCCATATTGAGGATACGGTCCCGGGATCCGAGAAAGGCAACGGGCGACCGACTGAAAAACGCGGATCACCCGTTGCTCATCCCGGCTATAACATTGTTGTTCACTGAAGGAATGCCGCCTGATTCAAACCAATGACGGCAACGGGCGCGCCGTTACCTGATCACCTTCTTGATCTCCCCGGCGGGCAAGAATTCAAACTTGCAGACGGGGTCTCCCTTACTGACACAGAGGACCTCCTGCGCTTCGAAGACTCTGTCAAACGCGCCTGTCGCGGCGCCCGCGTACAGGCCGGCGCAGAGCACACAGGTGGCCGTCTTCTGTTTCTCGCCCGGGTGAACCTCTCCGAATCCCCCGGCTTCCCAGGTCTTAAAGAACTCGATCACCAGCTTTCCGGAGGCTTCGTCATATTCGATGTTTTTTACCTTTCCCCAGCCCATGTTCTTGATCAGGTCCAGATGCTGCTTTATCTGATCAATCCCCCCGCCGAAATATTGACGCATTCGATCGCCCGCTATCTTTCCCGACGAAAACCCCGCCTCGTAGATCTGGCGTTTGGCGACCGGCCCGAGGAGCCCCACGAGACGATCGACCATATTGGAGAGAAGCGCGACCGAGAAGATAACCCACTGCCGGTTAAACGCGTGGATCTCATCGTTGTCGTCGACCTGAAACATTCCCGCACCCAATTGTTTGTCAGCCATGCTATTCTCCTCGTACATATATGCAAAACTACTACGTAATTACTATAGATTATGTTCGCACGGATGTCAAGAAAAAATGGAATGGCCTGACACACCGCGAAGATTACGCCTCGCCCGGGATCAGCGAGATTTCCATCTGTTTGAGCCTGCGTAAGATCGTTATCGCGAGGGTCGGACGATCGGGAAGCACGGAAAGGATGCGGTGAATATCGTCCACGCCGGTAATCCTGGTACCGTTGATGAGCACGATCAGATCACCGGAGGAGAGGCCGGCCCGATGCGCGGGCCCGTTCTTTTCGACAGAGACGACCTCCACGGCGGTATTCGACGTGAGATTAAAATGGTGCTGAACGCGCCGGCCGATCGGCCTGGATTGCCCGACGATGCCCAGATAATGTCGACGGACCTTGCCGCGGTTGATGAGCTCGCCCACCACCCACCGGGCCGTATTGACGGGGACCGCAAAACTGATCCCCTGGGCCATAGAAATCATTGCCGTATTGATGCCGATAACTCTCCCGCGGCTGTCCACCAGCGGCCCTCCGGAATTTCCCGGATTGAGGGAAACGTCGGTCTGGACGACGTTTTCGATGAGTCTGCCGGACTGGCTCCTCAGGCTCCTGCCGAGGGCGGAGACGACGCCGGTTGAGACGGTATTCTGAAAGCCGAGAGGATTTCCGATGGCAATGACCAGCTGCCCCACGCGGAGGGTGTCGGAATTGCCGAACTCGGCGATCGGTATGCCTGTCGCGCCCACGCGAATCACGGCAAGATCCGTCGCCGGGTCCGCTCCCACGACCGTCGCGGAAAACTCATTTCCCTCGGTGAGGGAAACGGTGAGATTGCGCGCCGCTTCGATAACGTGGTTGTTTGTCAGGATGAACCCGTCGGGAGTAACGACCACCCCGGAGCCGGCACCCTCACCGAAAGGACGGGAGGCGGCCTTCATGGTTACGCGGATGCTTACCACGGCGGGCCCGACCCGCTCGACCACGCCGACGACTGCCCGGGAATAGGCGTCCAGCAGGTCCCGATCGTCATCTTCTGCCTCTGGGCGCGGCTCGACGCCGTTGCCTCCGGCCACCTGAATCGTTGGAGAAATCAGCTCCGTCACATTGATGTCGTTTTCCATAGTGTATCCATGACCCTTTATACCAATAATAGGAGGTAAGCAGTACCTCCAGTCCATCATCACTTAATATAGTTATTGGACCCGCGCCTGTCAATGAAGCCTGCTCCGATATCGGCCGCCGTGTACTTCCCGCCATATTTTTCCCTATCCTCGCTTTCCCGGAGCCTAATTTAATGTTGACCGATTCAGCGAAATGAGGGAAAATTATCTCACTGCAGGCGGCCGATGACACAGCAATCCTGTCTGCACCCCCGCCCGGTGCTCTCTCTGCGGGGCCGCGCTTTTCTCCATTGCGGGCGGAATGCCCCATTACGGGTACGCCGGCACGGTCGTTTGAGAGGAGGAGCGAGATGAAAGCATTGAGGGTCATCCTTTTTTCCGTTTTTGGAATTGTCGCCGTCGCATTGATCGTCTATCTGGTGCTGCCCAAGGGTCCCGGCGAGCGTATGAAATTTGACGACCCGTACCACGTTGCGCGTAAATCCGTTACCGCCCACGAATATATGGCATCCACCGGGTCGCCGTGGGCGACCGACGCGGCGCTTTCGATTATGGAGGCGGGAGGAAATGCATTCGACGCCGGCATGGCGGCCCTCCTGGTCCTTAACGTTACCATTCCGGAGGCGGCAAGCTTTCCGTGTGTCGCCCCCACGATGATCTATGATGCGCGGACGGGCGAGGTGCTCAGCTACTGCGGGGTGGGCAAGGCGCCCAGGAAGGCCACCATCGAATTCTTCAGGGGCAAGGGCTATAAGACCATGCCCAAGCTCACCATCCTTTCCCAGCTCATCCCGGCGTCGCCGGACGTCATGATCGCCGTCCTGGACCGTTACGGCACGATGAGTTTCGCCCAGATCAGCGCGCCGGCCATCAAGCTGGCCCGGGAGGGGTTCCCGGTCCATTCGATGATGCTCAACCACCTGGACCTCAATCTCATCGAGCGCTTCGGCTTCTTTGTCAAGATGCCCTACAACGTGCAGGTATACCTCGGCGGTAAGTGGTGGAAACCGCTCTACCACGGCGAGCGGTTTACTGAGCCGGACCTCGCCGGCACTCTGGAGTCGCTGGCGGCCGCGGAGACAAAGGCGCTTTCCGACGGAGGTACCAGATCCGACGGGCTCAAGGCGGTGAGGGACTACTTCTACCGGGGCCCCTTGGCCGACGCGATCATAAAGCTCCATGAAGAGAAGGGCGGCCTCTTTTCCCGGGAGGATCTGTCCGAATACGCCGGCTACTGGGAGGAGCCGGTCACCGGGTACTATCGTGACTACGCCGTCCGTGCCAACGGCCCCTGGAACCAGGGGGCGGTGCTCCCCATGGCGCTCATGATCCTGGACGGTATCGACCTGAAATCGATGGGGCACAACTCTCCGGAGTATGTCCACACGGTGCTGCAGGCCATCGAGCTTGCCATGGCCGATCGGGAGGCCTATTTTGGCGATCCGGCGTTTGTCGATGTCCCGATAGCCGGCCTCCTCGATAAGCGCTATGCCGCCCTTCGCAAGGCGCTCATGACGCCGGGCAAGGCCTTCGGCGGCACGCCTCCGGCCGGCGACCCGGTCCACTTCAAGGCGATCAGGGAAGGGAGTGGAATCGCGAGCGGGCCGGAACCGGCGTCCGGCGGTGCGACGAAGGATGAGGTCGACACGACGTATCTTGCAGTGACCGACCGGTGGGGCAACTCCATTTCGCTTACCCCCAGCGATTTCCCCCAGTCTCCGATGGTGCCCGGGACCGGGATGTGTCTCGGGGTCAGGATGACCCAGTTCCGGCTCGACCCCGATCATCCGGACGCCCTCATGCCGGGTAAAAGGCCCCGGATAACGCCCAACTCCCCGCTGGTCACCAGGGACGGCCGTCTCTTTATGACCTTCGGGTCCCCCGAGGGCGATCAACAGCCCCAGGCGCTCGTCCAGGTCTTCCTCAACCTCGTCGTCTTCGGGATGGACATTCAGGACGCCATCGAGGCCCCCCGCTTCCGCTCCAAGAATTTCCCCGACTCCTTCTCGCCCCACGAGTACGACCCGGGGACCGTCGAGATGGAGCGTTCGCTCTACAATCAAGTGGGAGCCGATCTGGAAAAAATGGGATATAAGATCGAGGTGGTGGACGACTGGTCCTGGACGATGGGGGCGATCGGCGCGATCATCCCCGACCCCGCAAACCATACGCTCGTCGGAGGGGCGGACCCCCGGCAGGAGAACTGGGCCGCGGGAAAATAGCAAATCTCGCAGAGGTGACGAACATGATCATTCGAAGTCTTGACAAGGTCGCCAGGACCACGCCCGTAATGGAGGGAGCTCTCGGGGTGACCAAACAGCTGCCGATCGGCGCGGCCGACGGCACCCCCGGTCTTTCCGTCAGGGTCTTTACCATAGCCGTGGGCGGCCACACCCCCTATCACAGCCACCCCTTCGAGCACCTCAACTATATCATCGAGGGACAGGGAGCGGTCGTGGACGAATCGGGAAAGGAGACCCCGGTCAAGAAAGGAGATTTTGCCCTGATCCTCCCGAATGAAAAGCACCGGTACAAGAACACCGGCACAGGCTCAGACCTCGTGATGATCTGCGCGGTGCCGAAGGAATTCGAGTAAGACACCGGAGCCGACTGCGCGGCGGCGACACCGACCGGAGGGATAGACCGTGCCGTCGGTCCGATTCATACGACAAACCCGCGAGGCTGCGTAATGAGAATCACCTGCCCCCACTGCGCCGCGTCCGGAAACATCAGCGACGCCCTCGTCCCTGACGGAGGCCGGAGCATCGCCTGCCCGAAGTGTCGCTCGAAGTTCACCGTAGCCAAAGAATCGGGAACCGGAGGATCTACCGGACCCTCCCCCACGCCATCGTCAGAAGGAAAGACTCCCGTTACCTGCCCCTCGTGCGGCGCGTCGGGGTCGCTCTCAGTCGCTCGTATCCCGGCCGACGGCACAACGATCAGTTGCCCCAAGTGCAAGAACCGGTTCCCCGTCAAGCGGCCACTCCGCCCCGGGCCGGCTGCTTCGGGAGAGACGGTGCCGTTCCGATGCGTCCGGTGCGGACGTGAGGGGGAGGTCCCGGCTTCCCAGGTCCCCGAGGGCGGCACGGGCATGAATTGTCCGGGCTGCAACGCCCGGTTTTTCGTCAGGCGTCCGGGCGAAACGAAAACGACCGACGGCCCGGCCCCGCCCCTCCAACCGGGCCCGCCCACGGCGGGGCGATCCCCGCGCTGTCGGGGAACATGGGACTTGTGAGCCCGTCGGTGGCCGCGACGCTGTCACCTTCCGCACCTGCATATCGCGGTGATCCAACGGCTGCGCCGATAGGCCCGAGGGGCGTCGGCTCCGGCGGGGCGCAGTCTCTGGACGATATGTGGAGCACGCCGAGCCTCGGGAGGGCATTCGCAGGAGGGGCGGGAGCGGCCGTCCTGGGCGCGGTGCTCTGGGCCTTCATCACCGTGATGACGACGTTTCAGATCGGGTGGATGGCCATCGGGGTGGGCGCGCTGGTGGGCTTTGCCGTGAAGTTCTTCGGCAGGGGGACGGAACAGACCTACGGGTTTGCCGGGGCGGGGCTGGCGCTCTTCGGGTGCGTCATCGGAAACCTCATGGCGTCATGCGCCTTCATATCCAGCGACCCGAGAAACCCCGGCCTCATTCGCCATCTTCTTTGACGCCCTTTTCAGCCCTGCCACCGCGGCACGGATCATGGGCGCGTCCTTCCAACCGCTGGATATCCTTTTTTACATCCTGGCCGTGTCCACGGGATACAAGGTCGCGCTGAGCAGCGATAGGGTATGACGCTGAGGTAAGGAAAAGGGGCCAGGCGATTGCCTGACCCCTCTACTAATCCCTCGACCGATACCTAACGGAAAAAGCCCCCCTGTTAATATACGTTACCCAGAATTCAAATTGTATATACGAGCGCCTATTTTATTGCAGACAATTAATTTTGATTACATATTAATATGTGTAACTATTTTCTTGACAAGATAAGACAATTGTACTAAATAACATTACAAAAGTCTCATTAAATTTAACTAACTCATACGAGAAGCTCATACAACCCTAATTTCATGCTCCTCCTCCTTATATTGTCATTATTTTGGGATACTGAAATGGACGACGAACTCAAGTTTGCGTATATTCTTTCAACCATCACCGCAATAATACTTCTATTCTCGCCTTTTCAAACAGGTCTGATCCTGTTGCCCGGTTTCTTTATTTTCCTTGTCCTTTCGGTAAAGAAGATCAGATGGGCCCAATTGATCTGGCTCGGTATCGTCGGCTATTTCGTCTATTTCTCCCTCACGGGCGTGATATGGGCGATTGGCGCTTCCAAGCTGTATTTCGTGGCGACAATCCCGATATCAGGACTTTCTTTCTTTCTCGGTTTTTCATCTTTGGATATAACCGACTTCACCTTCAGGTCTTTCGGAAAGGCGCTCAGGATACTTTTCTCAGCCTATTTCGTTTTTTTCGCCGTGCTTATCCTGGGGAAGATATATGTTATTCTGATGATGAAATTAAATTATGGCAGCTCTTTTTCTCCCGGAAATATCGCAATCACCGCGATAGCCCTGCTCATAGATGTGTTTATTCTAATAATACCATGCGCACTTGCAGGTTACTATATTCTTAAAGAAAACGAGTATGGCTTAAAACTTGCCCCACTACTGCTCGTAATGAGCTCCCTATTCTCTATTGATCCTCACCAGAAATACGTTATTAATAGCATGGAACGGCTTCTATTCGATATTAAAGACGTGAAAGGCGACGTGTTTACTTATCTAGGTTATTACCTACTCTATATCCTTTTCCTAATTACACTAATTTTTCTCTTTCTCTTTCTCAGAAAGACCAGGGAAAGGGGTCCAACGAGCTCAACGAAAGCGATAGAGAGATAGATACAAGGAGGGTATCAAAATGGAGAGCCATGCTAAGTTGGCGAAAACCCTATCTGCTGTTAGTATTGCCACCGTTCTCACCATCTTCCTGCTTGGACTACTTACGTTAGACCTTTACGCCGGCACGGATCAAAACAAGAAGGATCCATCATGGACTATTTATTACCGTCCCGCGGTCCGTTTTGGGTCGGATGATCGGACTCTATACATCAATGACTTCCTGATTCCTATATATCAGAATGACAAGAGCATTATTTTTAACAATACTAAATTCACGCCAAACGACCAGGACGGCTGGGAGGTGAACGTCGGCCTCGGGTATCGTCGACTTTTTATGGACGATAGATTAATACTCGGCGTCAACGGCTTTTATGACCAAAGAAAGACCGACTGGGGAACGTTCCACGAGCAGTGGGGAGTCGGGACAGAGGTCATGGCCGACGTGGAATCCCAGGGGTCAAGTCTTGTTTTGGGTTTTGGCGTCGGGATAATTTTATTCTAACGGTCGTAACGTAGTATAGTGTCCACCTCCCGCATGGCTAACTAAAACCCAAGACAAGACTTGACCCCTTCGCCCGTGAGCCGCCCCTCTTATGTTCTTGACCTGCTCTCCGAAAACGAGTCGATCTTGAAATCTAGGATTCAGATTTGAGGAAAACTCATTTTCTGATATACATGAACCAAGGTCCAAGGTCTAAAAAGGAGTCTACGATGAAAAATATCTTCAGCATCGTCCTCTCTATTCATCTATTATTTTTCATAATCCATCCAAGTGCAGTCGTTGCAGGTGAGTATAAAGGGGTGGAGTTTGTAGTCAATCCTCAATTTGATGATGCCAAGAGGTTCAGTGAAGGTCTTGCTCCGGTGAAAATCGGTGATAAGTGGGGCTACATCGACAAGACGGGAAAATACGTCGTCAACCCGCAGTTCCTTCGTGCCGAGGTTTTCAGTGAGGGTCTGGCTTGGGTAGAAATGGGCGGTGAGCAAGGCTATAAGTTTGGCTGTATAGACAAGACGGGTAAGTTCGTCATCAACCCGCGCAATTCATTCGTGGCGTGTATTTCAGCGAGGGTCTGGCTTGGGTATGGGTAAAAGTGGGCTCTAAGCAAGTCTATCAGTGTGGCTACATCGACAAGACGGGAAAGTACGTCGTCAAACCCCAGTTCGAAGGCGCCTGGGATTTCAGGGAGGGCCTGGCTCCGGTGAAAGATCAACTATAAGTGGGGCTACATCGACAAGACTGGTAAGTACGTCATCAACCCGCAGTTCCATATACCCGGGGATTTTGGTGAGGGCCTGGCTCGGGTGGAAGTGGGTGGCAAGTGGGGCTACATCGACAAGACGGGGAAGTACGTCGTCAACCCGCAGTTCGATGGGGCCGGTTATTTCAGTGAGGGACTGGCTTCGGTGCAAATAGGGAAGAAGTATGGCTACATCGACAAGACGGGGAAGTACATCGTCAACCCGCAGTTCGATAACGTCTGGCCTTTCAGCGAAGGACTGGCTCCGGTAGCGAAATTCGATAAAGGGTGGGGTTACATCGACAAGACGGGGAAGTACGTCGTAGATCTACAGTTCGGTTACGCCTGGCCTTTCAGCGAGGGCCTGGCTCCGGTGAAGATAAGCGGTAAGTGGGGCTACATCAAGAATCCACTCAGATAGCTAGAAGTAAGCTGCTGCGGGTTCATCAACCAAACCAGAGGGGCCAGGCGATTGCCTGACCCCTTTATAATCAAATGGTCGGGATGAGAGGATTTGAACCTCCGACCTCCTGCTCCCGAAGCAGGCGCGCTAAACCAGGCTGCGCTACATCCCGACGAATTAATGACTATATCAGACTATTCAGAGCGATTCAACACTCTTTTTCAATTTTTTTATGGCCGCGGCGTAATCCGGCTTGGAAAAGACCGCCGACCCCGCCACGAAAACGTCCACGCCCGCCCGGGCGGCGTCCGCGATGGTCTCTTCGGTTATGCCTCCGTCGATCTCGATGATAACGTCGGCAAGCCCCCGCTGGCTGAGCGTCGATTTAAGCCGCCTGGTCTTGTCCAGCGTGTAGGGGATCAGCGTCTGCCCGCCGAAGCCGGGGTTGACGCTCATGATCAGCACGAGATCGACAATCGGCAGCAGCTCCTCGACGGCCGAAAGCGGCGTCGAGGGGTTCAGCGAGATCCCCGCCTTCTTTCCCAGGGACTTTATCTCGCTGATCGTGCGGTCGGCGTGCAAGGAGGCCTCTGTGTGGATCGTGATCACATCGGCGCCGGCTTCGGCAAACGCCGCCACGTAGCGCTCCGGGTGTTCGATCATCAGGTGGACGTCCAGCACCAGCTTGGTTATGCGGCGTATCGACTTGACCACCGGCGGGCCGATCGTGATGTTGGGAACGAACGAACCGTCCATCACGTCCACGTGGATCCAGTCGGCTCCCGCCTCTTCAACCGCGCGGATCTCCTCGCCGAGGCGCGAAAAGTCGGCCGAGAGGATCGAGGGGGCGATCATCTTTTCCATACGTCGTCCAAAAAATAGTCTTCTCTATATACCGCATCGGCACACAGTTGTCAATAAACCTTGACTTTGTATGACGGTATATTGTAGAGTTTTCAGCATCGATTGTGCAACAGGGGGCGTCGGTGTCCGAAAGGGATAAGCTCTACGAAAAATTCGGCAGGTCACTGCCCCGGGGGACCGTGATCTTCACCGAGGGCGAGAGCGGCCACGAGATGTTCATCATCCAGGAAGGCAGGGTCAAGATCACCAAAAGGATCCGCTCGATGGAGACGATCCTGGCAGAGCTCGATAAGGGCGACTTTTTCGGCGAGATGGCCATCCTCGAAAAGGAGGCCCGCTCGGCCACGGCCACCGCCGCCACCGACGTGAGGCTCCTGGTGATCGACGAGAAGACCTTCGAATCGACGATCCGCACCAGCCCGGATGTGGCCATCCGGATCATGCGCAAGATGGCCGAGCGCATCCGCGACGCGGACCACCGCATCGAGAACCTCTTCATCAAGGATACCACCAGCAAGATCGTGGATATGATCGGAAAGTTTGCGGCCAAGGAAGGCACACAGACCAAACAGGGGATCGTCGTTGAGCTTTCCGCCCCGGACCTGGCCGGATTCGTGGGGCTGGAGGTCGACAAGACCCGCCGCGTAATGGAAAACCTCGCCAAGAAGAATTTCCTTGCGGTAAACGGCGACACCCTGACCATCAAGAATCCGGAAAGCCTCAGGAAGATCCTCGACTACCTCGAGCTGAAAGAGCAGCTGGGGGATATTATCTGATTCCCGTGAGGACGACGGCTGCGGTCCTACCCGCTGAACGTCACCTCCACGTCCCCCGTACACGTCTCTCCGTCGATCATCCGGCATCTGCCGATCTCCGGCGCCCGGTAGGTCACTCCGAGAGAATCGAGCCAGCACAGGACCCGGTAGATGACGCCGCACTCGTACTTTCCGATGACCCCGATGCGCGATATCCCCTTATAGGCAAAGCAGCTCTTCGGCTTGAATTCCCACCGGAAGGTGTTCTCTTTGGGAAACGAGAAGCTTGCGTTCATGAAATCGGGGACAAAGAGCGCCGTGGAGCGCTCGAAAAACTCCCTGAGCTCCTCGATCGTCTCGATCTTCTCCTTCTCGAGACCGAAGGCCTTCTTCATCCGCCCGATCTCGAGGGGCGCGAGCATCGCGATGGCGGCCTTGTTGAGCCGGTTTGCCTCCTCGATCCCGAACGACTGCATGGTCTGGTAGAACCACATTCCGTCATGCGTCATCCAGCAGCGTCCCAGGAGATCCACGATCTCCTTTTTCGTCAGATCATCGACCGATTTCATGACACTCCTCCTCAACGCAGTCATTACACTCTTACGCGGTGTTTAGTAACCCGCAGCTGATGGGACTGAATTTGGCGTCTATCGTTACTACGCTTACTGCCCGATGGCTCGCCAGATCGCCTCGGCCAGCTCGTCTGCGATCTCATCGGGCTTTGTGTGGGCGCGGCCGGACAGGTACATCCGGGTATATTCCTGGCACGGGCCGAGGAGCAGGGCGACATAGAGCTCTGCCGGCAGACGTCTGAAGGTCCCGGCTCGGACGTGCCTGCCGAACCACAAAGAGGCGCGACCGAAGAAATCGGCGTTGATCCGGGAAAACTCAGACTCCATCGCGGCCATGAACTCCGCGCGTCTCTGCTGGAACAGGAATCGCGCCCAGTCGGGATGATCCTCGACCCACGCGAGGTGATAGCGCACTACCGCGTGGATGCCCTCCCGTGCGTCCGCCTTGTCTTCGATTGCCGAAAGAAAACCCTCCTGATAGCGGTGGATACCTTCGAGGTAGACCTCGGCCGCCAGCTGTTCCTTGCTCTTGAAATGATGATAGATGCTGCCGGTGCTGGCCCCGGACCTTTTGCGGATATCTTCCATATTGGTCCGGTCCAGGCCGAGCTCGGTAAAGCAAGAGAGCGCGGTCTCGATAATCAGGCGCCTGCGAGCGGGCGTACTCCTGTTCCTGGAATTAATCCGTTTCATAGTCGAATCTTATTTTAGAATATTATTCTTGTCAAGCACTATTTCTTCGAACCCCGGATTATTGCGAGATGCGGACACTACCGCGAATGTAGCGGAAAAGAAGGAGGAAAGCCGATAGGGGCGGACAATCGAGAAACAGAAGGCGGATAGGGAGAAGTCATCCAAGAAGAGGCGAAAGGAGCGCTAGTCGAGCTCGCTCAGGATCACGGGGCCGTCGCCGGTGATGGCGATCGTATGCTCGAAGTGCGCGGAAAGCGAGCCGTCGGTCGTCACCACCGTCCAACCGTCGGAGAGCACCTTCACCTGCCACCCGCCGACGTTTACCATCGGCTCGATGGCAAGGGTCATCCCGGCCTTGAGCCTGACGCCGGTCCCGGCCTTCCCGTAGTTGGGGATCTGGGGCTCCTCGTGCATGTCGCGGCCGATCCCATGGCCGACGAACTGCCGGACCACCGAAAAACCGGCCGCGGCCACATGGGCCTCGACGGCGGCCGATATGTCGTAGAGGCGGTTACCCCCCCGCGCCTGCTCGATCCCCCTGTAGAGTGACTCCCGCGTCACCCGCATGAGCTCCCGGGCCTGGGGCGAGACCTCTCCCGCCGCCACCGTCACCGCGAGGTCCCCCACGAACCCGTCCTTGACCGCGCCGAGGTCCAGGCTCACGAGGTCTCCCTCCTTGATCCTGCGGCCCGACGGGATACCGTGCACCACCTCATCGTTCAGCGAGACGCACAGGCTCTTGGGATAGCCGAGGTAGCCGAGGAAAGCGGGCTTGGCCCCCCGCCGGAGGATCCCCTCCCGGGCGATGTCGTCAAGCTCACGGGTTTCGACCCCCGGCCTGACGGCCCGAACGACCTCCTCCAGACTCTCGGCCGCTGCCCGATTTGCCCGCCGCAAAGCGGCGATTTCATCCCGAGACTTTATGATGATCATACGCGCGATCCCGTCGGTTGCCCTCTATCGTCCGAACCCGTGGTCATAGAACTCCTCCCCGGGCCCTCGCGTGCCGCCCGTACGCGACTCAATCCCGGCTCGAGCGCCGACCGGGTCCTCGTCGAAAGGCCCGACTATCAATCTATACCACACCGTGATCGTATTGACAATAGCTGGGGCATGATGAAATTTTTCCTTGCACTTATCGCCGATTTCGTTATACTACAGCGTAAATAGAGATAGATGCGATGTATTTTTATGAACGAAGTTCTCAAAAGACTCCCGATCTTCAAGAATCTCGGACAAAACGAGCTGACCAGCCTCGCGGAACGGGCAATCCGTAAACGCTTCCCCAAGGATAGCATTATCGTACAGGAACAGGACGAGGGTGATTCGCTCATGGTCATTCTCTCCGGAAGGGTCAAGGTTGTCCTCCACTCCGAAGAGGGGAAAGAGATCATCCTTTCCATCCTCAGGGACGGCGATTTCTTCGGCGAGATGTCCCTTCTTGACGGAGAGCCCCGCTCGGCTACCGTTATCGCCATGGAGGATTCGACCCTCCTGATTATGCAGCGCAACGACTTCCTCTACCAGATAGAGAAGAACCCGTCCATCGCAAAGGCGATCCTTGCCGAGATGAGCCAGCGGATGCGCAGGGCCGATGAGCGGATCGGGAATCTGATCCTCCTGGACGTCTATGGGAGGATCGCCCGCTTCCTGCTGGATCTCGCGCGCGCCGAAGGGACGAAGGTAGAGGGCGGCATCATGATCGAGAAGCGACCGACCCAGCAGGACATCGCATCAATCGTCGGTACGTCTCGGGAGACCGTCTCGCGGGTGCTCAACGAGCTGCACCGCCGGAAGCTTCTATCGATATCGGGAAAGAGCATCACTATATTCGGGACCGATGATATTTTCGACGACGATATCGCGCTCAAGCTCCTCTCAAAAGGCATCGACGTATAGCGCCCTTTCCTGTTTATCCATCCACGTTATCCACGAACAATTGCCGAAGGCAGATGAACACTCCTGTATCCGATCCGGAAAAAGACCTCGTGACCGTTGCCCCCGCGACGCGCATCGACATGACGCTGACCTACCGGGTCGGCGAACAATTCGCGGGAAAGGCGGCCGTCGGCTCCCGCGTCCTCATTCCCCTCGGAAGAAGGGTCGTGACCGGGTTCATCGTGGGGACAGGGGGCTCCTATTCGGGGGAAATCAGGGAAATCATCGACCTCCTGGACGCCGAGCCCCTCTTTGACGGGGCGACCTTCCGGTTCTTTCAGTTCCTTGCCGACTACTACGGGGCCCCCCTCGGGGAGGTAATCAGAAAGGCGCTTCCGGGCGGGTTTACGATTCAGACGCGCCGGATCGTTCGGGCGGCCAAAGACGCGGACAGCGACGACGAGATCGACGGGAAGATCATCCGGCTTGCCCGGACGCCCGGCTGGAATCACCGTCGGGGGGCTCATGAAACGGCTTAAAACCAAGGGGATCTCCTACCGCCTGGACAGACTGTCCCGGGCGGGTCTCGTGACGATCGAGGAGGCCGTCAGCTCCCGGGGGGGACGGCGCGGCAGCGTGAGGATCGTGAAGATGCGAGGTGAGGCGCCTTCTGAAGGGCTTGAAAAAGCCCTGTCCCGCTCTCCCAAGATGAGCCGGATCCTCGAGTTTCTGCACGAAGAGGGCCGGGCCGACTATGCCGATCTCGTAAAGAGGTGGGGCAACGTCTCCAGCCAGGTCAAGCGGCTGGCGGATCTCGGCGCCGTGGACGTGGTATCCGAATATCGCGAGAGACTGATCCCCACCGCCGATATGCCCGACGCCCCGCCGGAGCTACTCAGCGACTACCAGCAGGAAGCGCTAGACGGGATCTGCGGGGCGGTCGAGGCGGGGGACTCTTGCACGTGCCTCCTGTTGGGGGTCACCGGAAGCGGCAAGACGGAGGTCTATATCAGGGCGGTACAAAAGGCCCTCGAAATGGGTAAGGGGGCCGTCGTCCTCGTCCCTGAAATCTCCCTCACCCCCCAGCTGACGGCGCGGTTCACGTCCCGCCTCGGTCCGACGGTGGCCCTGTTTCACAGCGGGCTTTCCGATGGGCAGCGCCTCGACCAGTGGTGGCGGGTGAAGTCGGGAAAGGCGCGGGTCGTGATCGGCGCGCGCTCCGCCCTGTTCGCGCCGCTTTCCGACCCCGGGATCATCATCGTAGACGAAGAGCACGATCCGTCCTACAAACAGGGGGAGACGCCCCGCTACCACGCCCGGGACGCGGCGGTCATGCTGGGCAGGATGAAAGGGGCCGTGGTGCTCCTCGGGTCGGCAACCCCGTCGCTGGAGAGCGTCCATAACGCCCGAACCGGCCGCTACCGGCAATACGTCCTGCCCGAGCGCGTAACGAAGATGAGGCGGCTTCCCGTCGTCGAGATCGTCGACCTGCGGGAGGCGGCGTTTGCCACCGACAGTGTAACGGAACACCTGGCCGGCGAGCTGAAGTCGGCAATGGCCAATGGGCGTCAGGCGATACTTCTCCTGAACCGGAGGGGGTTTTCCTCCTTCATACTCTGCCCAAATTGCGGCCACAACTTCCCCTGTCCTTCCTGCAGCATCACGCTGACCTACCATAAAGGAGCGCGTAAGCTCCTGTGTCACTACTGTGACTATACCGAGGCGGCACCCGATGTCTGTCCGAAGTGCGCCGGATATAACCTCCTGCGTATGGGAGTGGGGGTAGAGCGGGTTCAGGAGGAGCTTGCCTCCATCGTACCGGGCGCCAACATCCTCAGGCTCGACCGGGACGCCGCGCAGAAAAGGGGTGAGACCGAAAGGATACTCACCGCCTTTTCGCACCACCGGGCGGATATCCTTATCGGCACCCAGATGGTTGCGAAGGGACACGATTTCCCGGACGTAACGCTGGTGGGGGTCGTCAATGCCGATATCGCGCTCAACCTCCCCGATTTCCGCGCCGGGGAGCGGACGTTTACCCTGCTGGCCCAGGCGGCCGGCAGGGCGGGCCGCGGAGACGCGCCCTCCAAGGTCGTTATACAAACCTATAATCCCGGCCATTACGCCATTGAGGCCGCATCGGCCCATGACTTTACGGGGTTTGCCGAGCGCGAGCTTGTCATCAGACGCGACCTCTCCTATCCCCCCTTTTCACGGCTGGCACTCATCAGGATCGTCGGGCCGGAACTCGAGGCGGTGGCCCGTGAGTCGACGAGCGTGCGCGACGAGTGCGGTCGGATAGCCACTCAAAGAAAACTCCCCGTCACCATCCTGGGCCCGGTACCCGCGCCGATTTCGAAGATAAAGGATCGGTACCGGTACCAGATCCTCATCAAGGGGGAAGAACGAAGGCACATCTTCGAGCTGCTGTATGCCTCGGGCCTGGTGGGCGGTGCGCTGAGGAAGAGCGGGGTTGCGATATCGGTTGATATTGACCCGATGGATATGTTATAATTAGTAAGATATACACGGAGGGAGCCGCGTCCCATTGCGGCTGTTTTCATTTCGGCTTTCGCGGTTAAAGGGGAAACCCCGCCGGGGCCGAGGGGCTCGACAAGTCCCCTCGGGGCGAGCCGGATACGCGCATCGGCGACCTTTGGCGGGTCCGAGACCCGAAGCGTTGGGGATAACATCCTGGAATGTAACACTATTTTTAGGTACCATGTCTATTCTCACTATTGTGACCTTTCCCGATCCGATACTTTCCGTGAAGGCCCGGGAAGTAGATGACGTTGACGGGGAGCTGAAAAAACTTATGGAGGACATGCTCGAGACGATGTACTATGCCCCCGGCGTCGGGCTTGCGGCCCCGCAGGTGGGGGTGGACAAGAGGATCATCGTCATCGACGCCGGCGGCGAACAAAAACGTGAGCCGATACTGCTGGCAAACCCGGAGGTCCTAAGCCGCGAGGGCGAGCTTGTCTACGAAGAAGGGTGCCTGTCGCTTCCGGAATTTCACGACAAGATCAACCGGAACGAAAAGGTCCGCGTCCGGGGGATCAACGAAAAGGGGAAGGAAGCCGTCTATGACGCAGAGGGGCTCTTGGCCGTTGTCTTCCAGCATGAGATCGATCATCTGGACGGAATCCTCATCATCAATAAGGTCAGCAGCCTCAAGCGCAGCATCTATAAGCGGAAAGTCCGGAAGGGCCTCATAGGCAAGGAAGACACCGACGATGAGCGATGAGCCGCTGTCCATCGTCTTCATGGGAACCCCCGAGTTTGCCGTTCCGTCGCTCCTGGCCCTCCTGGAAGGAGTGGATCACGTTATCTGCGTGGTGACACAGCCGGACCGGCCCAAGGGGAGGGGGATGGAGCCGACAAAGAGCCCGGTCAGGCTTGTCGCCGAACGTCACGGGGTCGCCGTCCTGACGCCCGAAAAGGCCTCCCAGCCCGACTTCATCGCGGGCCTCCGCGAGCGTGCCCCCGACCTGATCGTGGTGGTGGCCTACGGCCAGATCCTCAGGCGGGCTCTCCTCGATATTCCTCCGCTCGGTACCGTCAACGTCCACGCGTCGCTCCTTCCCGCGTACCGCGGGGCGGCCCCGATCAATCGTGCGATCATTGACGGCCGTTCGGTCACCGGAGTAACAACGATGCTGCTGGATGAAGGGATGGATACGGGGGACATGCTCCTTTCACGGGAGGTCACCATCGGTCCCGAGGAAACGGCCGGCGACCTGGCCGTTCGGCTTGCTCGGGCCGGCGCCCAGCTTCTTGTCGAGACGATCTCCCGCCTGAAGGACGGCTCGATCGTGCCCATCCCCCAGGACCCTGCGAGAGCCACCCCGGCCCCGATGCTCAGGAAAGAAGACGGCCTCATCGATTGGTCCAAGACCCCGGCTCTCATCAAAGACCATATTCGCGGGATGACCCCCTGGCCGGGGGCCTTTTCCCTGCTCGACGGCCGGGTGATCAAGATCTTCGGAGTCAGGGAGGACTCGGTCGCGCATGACGCACCGCCGGGGACGATCGTGAGGGTTGCCGAAGACGGGATATACGTCGCCACAGGCGGCGGATTGCCGTCATAACCGATCTTCAGGCGCCGGGCAAGCGACGTATGGATGCGGGCCAGTTCGTGAGGGGGAAAAGGATACCGGTCGGGTCCCGGTTCGGCGCGTCATGAGCACTCCCCGCGAAATTGCCGTCAGGGCGCTCTCGGCGGTGCTGTGGCGCGGCGGCTATTCGGACACGATCCTCGATATCCTCCTTTCGCGAGACAAAACGCTGTCGGCCGAAGACAGGTCGCTGGCTACCGAGATCACCTACGGCGCGCTGAGGAATCTCGGCCGCGTCGATTACGTCCTGTCCCGCTTTTCCAACCGTCCCGCCGCAACACTCGATAAAGACGTTCGAAACATCCTGAGGGTAGCCCTTTATCAGATACTCTTTCTCGAAAAGGTGCCCCCCTACGCCGTTGTTGACGAGGCCGTGAGTCTTGCGGCCGTTTTCGGCAAGCGGAGCGCCGGATCGTTCGTCAACGGCCTCCTTCGAAACGCCCTGCGCGCAATCGAAACGGTCGACTATCCCTCACAACACACCGACCCGGAGGGGTTCCTGACGGTTTGCTGCTCGCTGCCGGCATGGCTCTCCCGCTTTTTCATCGATCGGTTCGGCAGCGAGCGGGCGGTCATCATCGGACGGCGATACATCGGGCGGGCCCCGGTCACGTTGAGGACAAACGGGTTAAAGGCCACCAGAGAGCATCTCCTGGAGGAGCTCACCGCCCGCGGGTACGAGGCCCTGGCAACAGACCTGTCTCCTTTCGGGGTCGTGGTGCGGGGGGGCGGGGCGCTGTTTAAGTCCGACCTTTACCTGGACGGCGCTTTTTCCCTGCAGGACGAGGCCTCTCAGCTTGTCTGCCTGGCGCTGGACGCCCGTGCCGGGCATGCGAATCCTGGATGTCTGTGCCGCCCCGGGGGTAAAGGGGACGATGGTCGCCGAGTTGATGGGGGATCGGGGCCTGATCGTGTCTGTCGAGATCAACCGCGCCCGATCTGCGCTCATCGCCGAAAACGCGCGCCGCCTCGGGATTCACGCGCTGCGCGCGGTTACGGCCGATATCACCCGCCCGCCGTTTGCGTCCGATCGGGCCTTTGACCGGGTGCTGGTAGACCCTCCCTGCAGCGGGCTGGGTACCATCAGGCGAAGTCCCGAGATCAAATGGCGGCTGGGTCCCGGCGACCTTGACGTCCTGGTCGGCGTGCAGCGGAGCATACTATCGGCTGCGGCCGCATTCGTCAGGCCGGGAGGGGCGCTCGTTTATTCGGTCTGCACCATCAACCCGGATGAGGGTGCAGGGCGTAGTTGAGGATTTCCTCGCCTCCCGCCGGGACTTTCACCTCGATGACCTGACGCCGATTCCGGGCGCGGCATATGCCGGGCTCGTTGAAAACGGCGCGCTCTCCACGTCGCCCGATCGTTTCAAGGACGATGTGAATGAAATCCCTGACGGCTTCTATATCGCGCGTCTGGCGCGCGTATGAAAAGAGCGCGCGTCCGAAAAGGAAACAAACTTTTTTGAATTTAATGTTTAATTTTTTCCATTTTTCGGTACAATGAGGCAAACACTCGCGGAGAACTCGGCGTGTCTTCATCAAATGAAAAGGGCGATAAGCCGGTACGCACGGAAGATCACGACGGACATCGCGCGCGGCTGAGGGAACGTTTTCTGAAGACGGGCGGGAAGGGCCTGGCCGATTATGAAGTCGTTGAGCTGCTGCTGACGTTCGCCATTCCGCGACGGAACACTAAGCCGATCGCCAAAGAGCTGTTTCGGCGCTTCAAGAACATCCAGGGCATTCTGGAAGCGCCCCGTGAAGAGCTGATGGAGGTCTCCGGCGTCGGCGAGAACGCCGCCTTCCTGATCAAGTTTTTCCTCGAAGCGTCTTCGTACTACCTGAGGGAGCGCATCAAGAAAAGGGAATATCTCCATTCCGCCAAGGACGTCCTTGAGTATTTGCAGGTCTCGATGATGTCGCTCAAGCACGAGGTCTTCAAGGTAATCTTCCTCAACGCGAAAAATGAGATCATCACCGTCGAGGACCTCCACGAGGGGACGCTCAACCAGTCCTTAGTCTATCCCCGTAAGATCATCGAGAAAGCGCTGCATTACAACGCTTCGGGCCTTATCTTCGTGCACAACCACCCGAGCGGCCACGCCAAGCCCTCGCCCCAGGACCACGAGATCACCAGGAATCTCGTCTTTGCGGCCCGGATGATGGATATTGAGGTTTTCGACCATATCGTCATCGGGCACGGCGACTTCTACAGCTTCGCCGAAGAGGGCCATATCCGACAGTTCAAAGAGAAGTACCTGATACTCAAGCGGGGGTAGAAGGCCCTGAATACCGAGACGCCACGCCCGCGGTCTTTTGGCATCGTTGCCGATGCGTCCGTGGGTGAAGACGGGCAAGTTCGGAACTGGCACATTCCCCCCCGCGGCGCGCCCGGAGAATCGTGGGAGGGCACGGTGCTTGCCGTCGGCCTGCTCCCGCATGGTTTCTTCCGTCGGCCCGTCGTCGAAAGAGGAGGGTCGTCGTACTTAAACCCTCATCTTCCGCAGAAACCGGTAGGACCTTTGCCCGTTTATAATCTCCAGGAGCATCCTTTCGATCCGCTTGGCCAGCGGCTTGGCCGGGCGCAGCTTCAGCGGTCCTATCAAGCCATAGACAAGTCGCCTCATCCACCGTGCCCACAATAGCTCGGGCAGCATCCGATCGTTGACCAGCTTCGTGTAGGTGTCTTTGGGGTCATCGCCCTTCTTAAATGCGCGCTCTATCGACTCAAAGGCAAACTGCGCGCTTTTGTGGGCGTAATAGATCCCCTCTCCCGTAAGCGGATCCACAAATCCGGCCGCATCCCCGATAAGGAGGACGCTGCGGAAGGCCGGCTTTCTCATGAAACCTCCACAGGGAATCAGGTGTCCGAATATCTTCGCGGTCGGCGGCGTCGTTAAACCGAGCATGCGCAGGTAGCTTCCAAACGACTCCCGAAGATCCCTATCGGTCCCAATCAGTCCCCCCGATCCAACCACTATTCTTTCCCTGTTCGGGAAAACCCAGGAATAGCCAAAGACAACGGTATCTAGATAGATCCTGAGAGAGGTGAGGTCCCTGAGAGGGCTATTACAGTCGGATCTCTCGACGTAAAGCTGCAGGCCGGCGGCCAGATGACGCTCCCGGCGCATCTCTTCACGTCTGCCGGCGGGCAAAGCTCGTCTCACAACGCTGTTGACCCCATCAGATCCGATGATGATCCTGCCCCGGTACCTCTTTCCCGAAGCACCGATCACCTCGTTCTTGCCCTGGTCGACTCCGGTTATCCTTTCCCCTTCAACGGTGGTCGTGCCGGAGAGCCGCGCCTTGTTCAGCAGGAAGCTGTCATATCGGGCCCTGTCGACGAGACAAAAGGGGAGTTCGCTGCTGTCCACGGTGAGTAGGCTGTCTCCCGCGTATATTTCGTATCCGTTCGTCTGATACTCTATGACGTCCTGGTCGGTCAGGGATTGGAGGGTTTCGCCAAGCAGGTGGGCCAGGAGATCAAGCGTTTTGTCGGTCAGAAGTCCGCCGCAGAGCTTAGGACGCGGAAAGCTGCTCTTATCTATGAGAAGTGTTTCAAAACCGTTGCGGCTCAGAAGTGTTGCCGCCGTCGAGCCGGCAGGTCCGCCGCCGACAATTATGACATCATATTTCCTCACTCTAGGCGCCATGATTCAGACGGGGAAAGCACACCTGCTCACTCACAATCAGAAGAATTTATGATTTCTGCCAATTCTACCTATTTCTCTTTTAACGGGTAAAGAGGGTCCACGAGAGTAGTCCCTTCGATGAGCGCTGTCATCTTCTTACGGTCAGCGGAGCGCTCCTCACACAACTCCTTCATCGCGACCATATGTCTTTCGAGCGTGCGCACTATTTCTTGTCTCTCTTCTTCACTCGCATCCGACGCCACGTAGAAGGGTCCGCCGAAGATCGTCACAACCGACCCAAAGGGCAGCGGGATGGGCATCCGGTCCCACGTGGGGATCGTGATGTGGGGATAGGAGGCCACCGACATCGTGACAATCGGCGCCCCGGTCGCCGCCGCGATGTCGACGACCCCCTGCTTCACGGAAAAAATCGGACCCCGGGGGCCGTCCACCGAGACGGCGGCGCTATACTTCTCTTCAATGACGAGCCGAACCAGCTCTTCCCTCGCCTTGGCACCCGATATAAAGCACGGGTCGGTCGGGTCCATCTCGCGCGTCGTTCTCCTGACCGTCTCGATACCGACCTTGGCCATGAGGAAAGCGCCGAGGTCTCCTCCCCAGCGATCACCGCACATGATGGCGTGGCGGCGGTGTCGGAAGATGAAAAAGTAGAAGATGTCCCAGTAATGATAGTGGGCCAGTATGATCGGGCGTCCCTCGGAAAAGAAGCGCTCTTCGATATCCCGGTTTATCCAGTACTTACGGCAACTCCGGTAGGCAAGCATGAAGATGGGATAGACGACCGTCCCCAGCGTCATGATGAGGAAGCGATAGCTGAATGGCTCGTGAGAAAGATCCGATGGGCCCCGTTTGACCGTCATGTTCAACCCTTAAAATAGCACCCGTTTTTCATACCACTGCAAGATGACGCGACGGCCGATCGGCTATCGCGGACCCGGACGGGACGACTGCAATCGAGACGCGGCCCCGGTAGGCGGCGACCGCACTTATGTTCGTTGCGCACCGAAGAGAGGGTCGACAAGAAGACCCCCCGCGACAAGCGTCTTCATTTTTGTGCCGTCGGCCGATATTTCTTCACACAGGTCCCTGAGGGCCACCATATGACGCTCGAGGGTAAGCCGTATATCTTCTTTGGCGCTCTTGTCGGCGTCCGCAGGGACCCAAAAGGGCCCGCCGAAGATCGTGGCGATGGTCGAAAAGGGGGTCGGGAGCCGCATATGGTCCCAGGTGGGCGCGAGAATGCGGGGGTGGGCGGCCACCGACATCGTGATGATCGGGGCGCCGGTGGCCGCGGCAAGGTCTATTATCCCGTGCTTCACCGAAAAGAGCGGCCCGCGCGGGCCGTCCACGGTCATGGTGGCGTTATACCCTTCCTCGACGACCATCTTTATCAGCTCCTGCTTGGCCTGCTCGCCCGAGATGTACCCCGGGTCGTTTACGTCCATCGGGCGGGTGGTCCTCCTGACCGATTCGATGCCGAGCTTTGCCATCAGGAAGGCGCCGAGGTCCCCGCCCCACTGGTCCCCGCACATGATGGCGTGTCGGCGATGCTGGAAGGCGAAAAAATAGAAGACGTCCCAGTAGTGGAACTGGGCAACGATGACAGGACGCCCCGCGGCAAAGAAGCGCTCCTCGATATCTCCATTGACGCGGTATTTACGGGAAGTCCGGTGAAAAAGCGCGAAGAGGCGATACGCGATCGTCCCCAGAACCTTAATGAGGAATCCGTAGTAGAAGGGTTCCTGAGAGAAGTCGGATGGCCCCCGTTTGACCGTCATGCAATTCCCCGCTCAAGAAGAGTTGTCCTTTAATAGTACCACAGGAACCTTAATTGAGAGGGGCGGCATATATGCCGCCCCTGCGAAGCAGTCTTGCAACGTATCAGGACGAAGGGCGGAAATTGTTTTGCTTTCGCGACCTGACTTCATTATAACATGAGGCGATACGGCCCTCAGGGCCGCAGCGCCGGCGATCCCGTGAGGCCGAAGACGACCAGGGGCACGGTCTAGTTCCGGCTCATCGGCTCGAGCTTGGGCTCGATCACGGGTGCGGGAGCGGCCGGTAGAGAAACCGGCTCCGGCCTTCCCCAGAGGTCAAACGCCAGCGAGGCGGCCAGGCCGAAGGTGAAGACGTCGCTTTTCGTTTCAAAATCGTACGGGGCCGCGGCGATGACGACTCCTCCTGCGTAGCGTTTTGCCTCAACCACACCGTTTACGGATTTCCCGGTATAGTCGGCAAACAGGGACAGCGAACCCTCAAGCCCCGGGGTGATCGCGCCGGAGAGGAGCGTCATTTCGCCGGAGACCTTCACGAGGTAGCCGTGGGACACGTTGTCCTTGAATCGAAAGACGAAAAAAGGAGTCAAGAATGTCTCCCGGTGGTCCAGCGCACCCCAGACGATCGGGCCCGCCAGGACGCCGAGCTTCACGTCGCCCCCCCAGATGCCGGACTTGATGCCCGTAAAGGTGGCCTCCAGCCCCAAGACAGGCGCCAGGGTTTGCATCCTGAAGTCGAATGTGTCCATCACTGAATTGGCAACGGCTCCGCCGGTAACCCGCGGGTTGTCAAGGAGCATATTCTGGTAGTCCCAGCGCAGGCCCCCGACGACCGACAACAACTTGATGACCCCGGTGTTCTTGACGAGGGCGTAGGATGCCAGGAAGTCGGCCGACACCCAGTCGGCGCGGCCGTCACGCTCCCAGGACCTGTGGGCAAAGCCCAGGTCCTCGACGAGATCCCTCTCAGTCCCCGAAAACGACCAGTCCGCCCCAATGGCCAGGGTCAGCCGGTCGGTCACGGCAAAGGGGAGCTCGGCGGCAAGATATAACCGGGCATCGGCGGGGAACTTCAGGTCTTCGCTAATCAGACCGGCGATCGACAACCCCTTGTTACTGAATTTATAGTGGGTGTCTGTGAGGTCAAACGCGGCGCCGACCCTCAGGCTCGGGTTGAACCGCGGCGTATCCATGGTGTCCTCTGCGGCAAAAGCGGCCGGAATCAACACGACTAAGCAGAATAGAGCGAAAACTCCAAAGAATAGTCTCTTCATTTTCTACCTCCGCAGCTCTCATTAAACACAATGATGCAATGCCGTCCAACCAGACGGAATTAGAGAAAACTAACATACTAGTCCGAAATAGTCAAGATGATACGGCCGAGATGGCGCCGCGACTACCCCACGTCCACCGCGTTGAGCGGGATCAGGTAGTGGTATGACAGCGACGCGTCCTTGCCCATGACCTCCTCGGCCATCGCGATGGCCGTCGTCAGGTCCTTGGCGGGGACGAGCCCCAGCTTCTCGGCCACCTTCGGGTCCGCGCCGGCCGCGATAACCTGCTTGACGTGCGTCAGTCCTTTGGAGGCCCAGTACCAGGCCAGGATCGCATGGACGCCGTGGTAGGCCAGGCGCTGCCGGTAGAGGTCGATGTAGTTCTGGTCGCGGGCGAAGGCCTCCTCCAGCTCCACCGGGATCGTCTCGGGGTTGGCGTGCTGGGGCAGGTGGTCCCTATAAAAATCGACGTAGGAGGGGTGGTGGACGGCGGAAAACTGCTCGGTGAGGGGGTTGTTGATGATAACGACGCCGTTCTTCTTGACGAGGGGCTTGTTCCGGTGTGAGTTGAAGTAGTAGCCCATGGCCATCGTGATCACGAGCATCGGGTTTATGGTCGAAAAGGCCGAGTAGGGGCAGAAGTTGGGAACGCCGTAGACGAGGATGTCCGACTGGCCGCGGATGAGGGAGTCCTGCTGGGGGAAGAGGAGCGCCAGCGTCTTCTGATGGACCTCGTCTACCTTCCCGGCGTTGACCCCGATCACGCGGTACCCGGCCAGGAGGTGGTCTCTCACATACGTCTTTATGCCGGCCCCGAGCTTGGCGGCGATGGGCAGCGATGCGCTAACCATCCGGGAGGGCATGCGTTTTCTCGTCTGGCCGATTGGGGTCAGGTGTTTGCCGAGGGCCCCCGGCCAGAGGTTGTTATTGATGACCGTCTCGATCTGAAAGAGGTTGACATGCTTCTTCAATACCTCCCCCATGCGGTTGACGGAGGCGTGCATACCGGAGCTGTCCGGATCGATCAGGGAGCCGATCTTGAGGGTGTCGGGCCGGTGGTGGTGTCGAATACTCCGGTAGGTGGAGAGCCCCACGGCGGTCGACTTCCAGCCGCCGTTCATGGTGATATAGTTGAGGTTGACGTATATGAGCAAATCGCACTCGAGAGCTGCCCGGTTGATCTCGACGTCCTCGCCCTCCGACGTGGTCCCCAGAGAGGTGATTCCCTCAGGGTCTTCGGCGTCGTGACAGATGATCTGATCCCTGAATTCCGAAACGACTTTCTTACCGATGATCGAGGAAAGCTCCTTGAGTGTCCACTTTCGGTGGAGGCCCCCCGCGCAGATCAGCCGGATATTTTCCTTCCTGACCCCCGCTGAAAAGAGCTTTTCGATCACGGCCTCGATGGCCGTTTGCCGGGGGTCACGGGTCATGTGAGGAACGGGCAGGCATGGGTCGTCAAAAGCGATCGTGACGCGGGAAGTGATGCCGACCTGGCTGATGAGGGGCGCAGCGCCGAGGGGTCGATCCAGCGCGTGGATGACGGCGGCCCGTTCATCGACGGCCGGGTCAACGGTATCCGGAGGATAGATTATCCGCGTCTTTTCGGGGAAATCATAGATAAACAGATCATCGCCTGAAAAGACAAACTCCCGTTTATAGGACGGCATGGTGGGCTCCTGTCATTACGTCTCATGTTGTAAAAAGGTGAGTTGAGGCCAGTATAGTGAAAACGGCTTATAAAATCAAGGATTTTTCTAAGTCGGCCCGACAGGCCGTGCGGGGTCCGAACCTTGCGGGCACCAACGGGCCCTGAGGAGATGCTCCCAGGGGCTACCGCAAGTCAGGTTTTGTCGTATAGATTGACAACGCAGCAAGACTCTGCTAGAGTAATAAAAAATTGCGGAAAAACTATGTTTGCAATAAACCCTTCCCTTAAGAAGGTGGACGCCCGTCCCTCAGAGATCATCACGCTGCTCGTTTCAACGAATCGACCGGTGGTGGCCCTATCGGGCCCCCAGCAGCAGGCCGACGCTTTTATCATTTCGGTCGCCAGGGGCAAGACCCAGCCGGTGTACCTCTGTTTTCACGTCATCAAGGAGGGGGAGCGGCTCATCTATACGTCTAACACCGTCCCGACGTCGGAATCCGCCCGCATCAAGCTGGAAGAGGAGGCGCTCCGATTCGCGGAGGATATGGGATTCATGATGGTCAGGGAGCAGTTCGGCGAGCTTGCCTCCAGGCAAAGGGACGACGCCATTATGGAGCTCGCTCCGTTCGTCGATAACATTTCCCCGATCAGGCAAGACGAAAAGACTGACAAGACGCAAAAAGCGGATTTGGCCAAAAAACGGGCTGAGCGTGAGCTGGAATATGAAGAGGTGTACGAGGAGGTAGAGGAAGAAGTCCCGGTGGAGGAAGAAGCCCCGATAGAGGAAGAAGCCGCCGAACCGGAAGAATACGAAAGCCTCTCGGATGTTGTCTCGGAGGTTTCGTCCCAGGAGGCCGCGGTGCCCGTAGTGGGTGGCGGCGGAGGGACACGGCAGCAGGAGGCCCCCGCTGCCGCAGCCGAAGCTGCAGTCGCCGGCCAGGCTGCCGAAACGGAGGAGGCCTTCGATCTCGGCGAAGAGCTGTCTGACGTTGTTGAAACAATCAGGGAGATGCCCAAGAAAACCCGGCCGGCACCACGGCCGGTCATCGATCGGCCGAAACCGCCCCAACCCGCGATCGAGCGAACGGCACGACCCGAGACGGCGGCCGGAGCATCGACCGGGGTTGTCTCCGATGGGAGACAGGCCATCATAAAATTATTAATTTCATTGTGAGCGAGCCATGAAGAGAATTGCCTTGGCTGCCTTCTGTGCGATAATCTGGCTATCGGGGTGTGCGAGCACACCGCCAAACATGACGGGGTCCGACGTCAATGAGGCGATGTACACCCTTAACTACAACCAGGGCCTCAACCGTCTGACGGCCAATGAGCCGTCGTTTGCTATGGAGGAATTCCTCAACGCGGAAAAGTATATGAAGACGTCGGATCTCTACTACTCCATGGGGCAGGCCTGTTACATGTTGAAGCGAAACGAGCTTGCGCTGAAGTACTTCGACAAGTCGTTGATGCTGGACAAAAACTTTTCCAGCAGCTACGTCGGCAAGGGGATCGTCCTCAGAGACATGGGGAGATACGATGAGGCCCTTATCCAGTTCAACGCGGCGCTGGATAATATCCTGTTTCACGAGCCGGATAAGGCGTACTATAATATCGCCCTTACGTACCTTGCGATGAAAGACCGCGAAAATGCGATCAAGTATTTAAAGGAGACGGTCGGGCTTAAGCCGGATTTTATCCCTTCCTACTATCAGCTGGCCCTTGTTTACATCGAGCAAAGGAACTACGACTCCGCGATCGATGCACTCAAAGTCCTGCTGAGCTATGCCCCCGATTCCCCCGAGGCTCACCTGCTCCTCGGCAAGACCTATCTTAAGGTAGCCCGGTCGACCGCCGCGGAGATGGAGTTCAGAGAGGTCATCAGACTTGCTCCCGAATCCGAATATGGTCGGGAGGCTATGATCTATCTCACGGGGGGGCACAACTGAAAAGAGTGAAAGATCTCTTCTCGTATGTCTCCTTTTTCGCCTCTTTCGCCTATTGCGTGCCCCTTCTCCTGGGCCTGTTTGTCCCCCAGAGCCGCTACGCTTCTCTCGGGGCGATACTGGCGCTGCCGCTCGTACCGGTTTTTATCCGGGCGACGGTTCGTTTTTCCAGATCGTCCCGGACGACACTCGTGCAGGCGGAGTTCGGCGTGCTCTTCGTCATCCTCACCGCAGTGCTCATCCAGCTGACCGGTTTTATCGATTCACCGATTTATCCCCTTGTCTATCTCGATTCATCGATCCTGGCGCTTGTCGTCAGGCCGCTGGTGGGTCTTCCGCTCCTGGTGCTGCTGGCGACAGTAGACCTGGTCCCCCGTCTTATTATCGGCGATCACAGCGTTGTGATTCATTCGGTCCTGATGAATGAGCTGACGCTTCTCCTGTTTTTCGGCTTCTTCCTCCTCTATGCCCGGGTCGAGTCGCGGCGCCAGCAGGAGCAATCCAGTCGACTCAAACGGTTCGAGGAGGACGTCGCCGGGGTCTCGAACGGGGTATTTGACCGGGACGAAAGCATTTCCAGAGAAGGAATCGGCAGAGAGGCCGACCGGGCGCTCCGCGGGATCGACGATCTTCTGTATGATTTGCTGGATAGAACGAAGCGGGCCGTCGGCGTGGACAGTGTGGTCTACCTTGTGCCCGCCGGAAACGGGCTTCTCAGGGTGCGGGAGGCGGCCTCCAGCGACGACCGGGTCGATTTTGATTCAAGGATGAACCTCGAGATGTACCGAACCGTCATGTCGGGCAGGCAGCCGCTCCTGCTTTCCCGCGGACAGGGTTCCCGGGGTCTCGAGACCGGATACTACAGAAAAAAGCCCTTCGGGGCGGCGTGTTTGGCCATCGTGCCGGTGATAGACGGGGCAACGGCGTCGGGGCTGCTGGTATGCGACAGCGATCGGGATGACGGCATCTCCGCAAAAGACGTTCAGTTTCTTGAGCTGGTCGCCGTTATACTCAGGGACATGGGCCGACTCATCATTAACTTCAGGCGCCTGTCCGTCGACCTCACCGAATACGAGGAGCTATACGGCGTCAGCCGGGACCTCGCGCAGGCAAAACGGATCGAAAAGGTCTTTGAGATCGTCTATTCATTTTGCGGGCGGATGGTACCCGTCACCACGATGGTCTTTACCGTCTCGAAACAGAGCGAGAGCGCGATCGTCTCGATACACGGTCAGGGCCTTGAATCGATCACGAAGAGGACCTTCCCTCATGCCGGTTCCCTGGTGGGATGGGTGATCGACAACAAGAAGTATCTCGTCTTTCCGGAGAAAGAGCGCAAGCGAAATGTCTTCGGTCGGCACATAGAGCTGGCCGGAGCCGGGTCCATCGCCATTTTCCCGCTGTTATGGGAGGAGCGAGTTATCGGGACATGCTGCCTGGTTGTCACCTCGGAAATCCCCCCCTCGTCGTTCCATACAAGGCTTATCGAAGTCGTTCTGAATATGGCTGTCATATCCTTCATGGGAATCCGGTCCACGATGCAGCTGAAAAGACAGGCGGTGACCGATCCCCTGACCGGCCTTTACAATCGGAGGAGCTTCAACAAGGCCCTGGGGCGGATGGCCGGGCACGCCGACCGATACGGCGAGCCGATATCGCTTTTGATGATCGATATCGATAAATTCAAGGCAATCAACGATACCTTCGGCCACGCCGCCGGCGACGACGTAATCAGGGCTGTGGCCGATACGATCCTCTCCTCGATTCGTAAGGTGGATGTGGCCGCCAGGATCGGCGGTGAAGAGTTTGCGGTCATACTCCCCAAATCGGTGACGAAGAGCTCGCTGGCAACGGCGGAGCGCATCAGAAAAGCGGTTAAAAAGCGGATCATAACGTCCGGCAGAAGAGATGTTTCGGTAACCGTCAGCATCGGTGTGGCGACCCGCCGCGAAGGCGACGGAGCCCCCGATACGCTCGTCAAGGAGGCTGACAGGCGTCTTTATGCCGCAAAAGGGGGGGGGAGAGACCGCTGCGTATCCTCGTGAGGCAAAAATATCATTAAATTATGTTTTTTTAGTAGCAGAAAGAGGCTAAGGTAAGTATAATTTAATACTAATTATATATAAAAAAATGCTTGACATAGCATAATTTACTTTATTATAATGTTCTCACAAAAGCCTGTCCATATAATAGGACGAGAATCCATTCTTCGGGGGGGAAGCGCTTGAGACATAATAACGTTAAGAGCTTTCGAGAACAGCTTTTGATGAGCAAGGCCGAACTGGCGCGCAAGGCCGGCGTCTCTCCTTTGACCATTGACCGTATAGAAAAAGGGAAAGAATGCCGAATGGACACCAAGCGTAAGATCCTTTTCGCCCTGGGACTTGATCTGGACGAGAAGGAGAAGATTTTTGCCAGTTCATCGGGTTAGTCCGGGGAGAAAGTAATGTTTGGGAGTAAAAAGGATGTTGTCGGGATCGATATCGGGTCGAGCTCCATCAAGCTGGTCGAAATAAAAGAGGCCAAGAAGGGCTACCAGCTGACCAATTTCGGCATCGCCGAACTGCATCCCGAGACGATCGTGGACGGCGCCATCATGGATACGGCGGCGGTTGTTGACGCGATACAGAGCCTCGTATCCGGTCTGAAGGTAAAGGTCCGGGACGTGGTCACGTCCGTATCCGGAAACGCCGTTCGTATTCAAAAGATATCGCTTCCTTCCATGACCAAAGAAGAGCTGGATGAGTCGATCCAGTGGGAGGCCGAGCAATATATCCCGTTCGATATTTCCGACGTCAATATAGACTTTCAGATCCTCGATACCCTCGACGACGGCTCGGGCCAGATGGAGGTTATGCTGGCCGCCGCAAAGAAAGACGTGATCAACGAGTACGTCGCGGTCATCAGCGAGGCGGGACTCAATGTCGTCGTCGTCGACGTGGACTGTTTCGCCCTCGAGAATATGTTTGACGTCAATTACCAGTTCGAGACGGGAGACATCATCGCCCTGGTGAATATCGGGGCGAGCTTCACCAACATCAATATCATGAAGAACGGTATGAGCGCCTTTACGCGTGATATCGCCTCAGGCGGCAATCAGTATACCGAGGAACTGCAGAAGCGCTTTTCCATCAGCTATGATGACGCCGAGTCCCTCAAGGTCGGGAAGGGCGGAAAGGATATCTCGCGCGAAGAGATAAAAAAGGTTATCGACCAGGTTTCAGGCGACCTGGTTGCCTCGGAAATCCAAAAGACTATCGACTATTTCCTCTCCCAGGGGGTCCACCACTCCATTGGAAAGATCTATCTCTCAGGGGGGACATCCAAAACCCAGGGACTGGCCAAGATCATCGCCGATAAGGCGGGGATCCCCATTGAGGTGATCAATCCCTTCGCTAACATCGACTACAATGAAAAGCTCTTTGATGCGGCTTACATCCAGGAAATTGCTCCCTTCGGGTCGGTGGGGGTCGGATTGGCGCTCAGGAGGGTGGGCGACCGATGATAAAAATAAACCTCCTCGCTACCCGTGAGGTCAAAAAAAGGGATACCTTCCAGCAGCAGATCGTGCTGTTCGTGCTGTGCGTTCTGGTGGGTTTGGGTGCGATTGCCTATGTGCATATCAATATAAACAACAAGATAAAGACCGTCAACACCGAAAAAGAAAGCGTCGATAAATCGCTGGCGAGCCTCAAGAAGGAAGTCGGCGATCTCAATGAGTATAAGAAGAAGACCGAAGACCTGGAATACAAACGCAATATTATCAACACCCTCGAGGTTGGGCGCAACGGGCCGGTCCATCTCCTTGACGATTTCTCCCAGGCAATGCCCCAGGCGCTCTGGATCGAGGAATTCACCCTCAAGGGAGACGCCCTTACCGTAAAGGGATATGCTTCCGACAATGAGACAATTGCGACGTTCATGATGAACCTCACTAACAGGCCCTACTTCTCGAGCGTAAACCTCGTCAAGAGTGAAAAGACGACATCAGGCGGACTGACCGTTAACCGCTTTACCCTGACGATGAAGGTGAGCTACCCCGGCCCGGAAAAACCGGTGGAAAAGAAAGAAGGGGACAAAAGAAGTCAAGAAGAAGGCGTGACGAGCAACACGCGCGCAAAACTATAGGAGCACGGGATGGCATTTTCACCCGACATGATCAAGAAACTTCCGACTCAGTACAAGGCACTTATCCTCGTCGGTACGCTGGCCTTGATAGGTGCCGCTTACTACTTCGGCGTCTATACCGGCAAGCAGGACGATCTCAACAAGATAACCGAGGAGCTGAACAGCCAGAAGAAGGAGCTTCAGAAGCTCGAGGATACGAAAAAGAACCTCGTGGCCTATAAAGCCAAGGTCAGCGAGCTTGAGGCGGAGCTGAACCTCCTCTTGGTGCAGATCCCCAAGAGTTCGGAGATACCGGGAATACTTTCGAACGTATCCACGAAAGGAAGAGAGTCCGGATTGACGTTCCTTCTCTTCCAGCCGGATAAGGAGGTCAAGAGTAAGGACAAGAAGTATACCGAGGTCCCGGTAAATATACGCGTCGAAGGCACCTATCAGAGCTTCGCTGTCTTCCTGGATAAGGTGCGCAGACTCGAGCGAATCATTAACATCAGGGACGTCTCCATGAAGAAGAAGGCGGTCAAAGAGTCCAATGTTATCCTTGAAATCTCGTGCAAAGCGGTGACGTTTAAATTCGCCGAATAACGCGGATGGTATCGGCATTGAAAAAAAGACACTTTATCTTCAGTATTATTCTCATCGGCACTTTCTCCGTTACGTCGGGTTGTTCCGACCTGACGGATAAGTATGGAGACCTCTTGCCCGGGTTCCTCAAGTCCAAGGCAAAAGAGGAAGAGCCGGTTGTCCACAAGCTCAAACCGACCGAGGAAATACGGAGTTCGGCGCCTCTGGGATTCACACCGAGCGCAACCGTTCCGGTCGTCGAGGGGGAGGGCGTTCCCGGCAAGCCCGGCGCGGGCGGGCCGGTGGTGATAGACAAGACCACCGAAAAGGCGCCGGCCACCCCTGGGACCAAGAAAACGCCCGATACGGGGACGGCCAAGAAGGAAGGCGAGAAGTCAACTCCGCCGGCAGGACTCGATAAGGAAGGCAAGCCCGTTACGCCCGACAAGAGCAAGGCTCCGGAAACGGCGGAAAAGAAACCCGCTCCGACGCCCGGGACCAAGACTCCGGCTGTCGAGCCCGCCAAGCCCACACCGGGCGGCACCACTGCAGGGGGCGGCTTATTGTCAGGTGAGGACATAGCGGTTCTGGCCCTCGTCCCGGAGGCGGGCGCTCCCACGTTATCGGCCTCAAAACCGGTGGACTCCCTCATGGACAAGGAGTATGTGTACGACCCGACCGGCAAGAGGGACCCGTTCAGACCCTTCAACCTGAAGGTCGAAAAGAAGTCGGAGGTGCCCCCTGAAGAGCTTACTCCTCTGCAGCGCTATAACCTATCGCAGCTCAAGCTGACGGCAATCATATACGATTCCGAAAAGGGGACGGGTATCGCCATGGTGGAAGCCCCGGACAAAAAGGGGTACAACATCATCGTCGGCTCGGAGGTCGGCGGCGGAAGGGTGGTACGCATCACCGAGACCGACGTGCAGGTCGAGATGAACTACGAAGATTTTTACGGAAATACCGAGAAACGGATTGAGACGTTAAAGATTGCGGGAGGAAAATAGATGAACAAGAACACCGTTAAATGTATCGGTTTGTTATTCCTCCTTTTGATGATCATGTCGCCGATACATGGGTGTGTCACCGGCACGACACAGCCGGTTTCCGGGGTGGCACCGTCACCGAAAAGACGGTCACCCTGGATTCTATCAAGGAAATGGAAGACCGGGTGATCGTAACACTTTCGGGCAACGCTGAGCTGAGCTATACCCCTTATCGTCTCGAATCCCCGCTCAGGCTCGTCATCGATATTCCGGAAGCCGCATTCGATAAATCGGAGAAAGACATAGCGGTCGGCAACGAGCACGATCAGCAAGGTATCCAAGCTGGATATGACCTCGGACGGCGTGAAGATCGCCCGTCTTGAGATATATCTCACCGAGGACACGAACTACTTCATATCAAAGCCGTCCGATTATCAGATTCAGGTCGAGGTTCAGAAGCTTTCCGGCGCCCCCGTTGCGGAAACAACGCCAACGGCACCGGTATCGGAGCCGACCACGACGACGTTTCCTCCCGCGACAAAGATCATCAATATCGTCGCCGATAGCGAGACGGACGGAACCCTGGTAACGATACTGACCGACGGGAACGTGGAGAACTTCGAATCTTTCGTCCTGGAGAGTCCCGTACCGACTGGTCGTGGATATTAAAGGGCTGAAAAATACGTTTCCCGACAAAGAGATAAAAGTCAGTGGCGCGGATGTGAAGGTAGTCAGAATCGGGACCTATCCTGACAAGACGCGGGTGGTGATGGAATCCCCGTCTCCGGACAAGCTCAGTACGTATAATGTATTTCCCCTGGATAACAAGCTGATGATCTCGTTCCGCAAGGCCGGCGAGATGCTCCTGGGGTCGATTCCTGCCCCTCCGCCCCCCGCTCCCGCGGAGACGCCAAAGGCACCGCCTGCCCCAACAGAGTCTGCCGCCGAGGTGCCCGTGACGGAACTTGGGCCCACGACAGGGTACGGCCAGGCCCCCGAGGCCCCGTCTTCGATGCCGGCGACCCTCCCGGGCGAAACGACGCCACCCGTCGAATCAATGGTGGTGCCGCCCGGAATGGCGGAAGCACCGACCGGGATAAGCGGCACCGAGGAGAAGGTCTATACCGGAAAGCCCATGACCCTTATCTTCAGCAATGCCAAGGTCAAGGACCTCATTAACTTGATCGCGGAGTTCTCAAACGTAAGTATCGTCATCAAACCGGAAGTCCCCGATGACCTGAAGCTGTCGCTCAGGCTCAAGAAGGTCCCGTGGGATCAGGCGCTGGATTTGATCGTGAGCCTGTCGGGGCTGGGCATCGTGCAGAAAGGAAACGTTATCATCGTCACGACACAGGCAAAGCTGAACGAGGAGATCCAGAGCGAGTACAAGTTCAAGAAGAACCTGGAAGACGACGAGCCCCTGGTGACCCGCCAGGTGAACGTTATCTATCGCAAGAACCCGTCCCCGACGACGATATCGACGGGAGGCACGACTGTGACACCAACCCCGACCACGGTTGACATCGTGGCGGCCATCAATAACGCAAAGATGCTGAGCACCCGCGGATCGATCGCCTGGGCACCGTCTGGTGATATGATCATCGTAACCGATACAATGGCCAGAGCCGATAAGATAATAGAGATGATCCACCTTCTGGATACGCCGGAAAAGCAGCCGGAGGTGAGGATCGAGGCAAGAATCGTTGAAATCAACGATACGTACGAACAGGACCTGGGAATCAAGTGGGTGGCGGGGTACAGCGGGAACGCCGGCGATGAATCGTATAAAGGGTCCGGTGGACTGTTGGATGCCGGGGGCCTCAACACCGCCGACAACTTCGACATAACCAAACAGATATTCCCTCAGCTGCCGCTGACGGCACTCAACTCCTTCGGCGGAGCCGGGGCGATGATCGGCCTCTTGGGTAACGCCCTGCGCCTGGACATCCAGCTCCATGCTCTGGAGAGCCTGGGTGAGGCTCAGATCATCGAATCCCCCAAGGTGCGTGTCCTCAATAATGAGACGGCCACTCTCGAGATCACCACGAGCATTCCTCAGAGCAACCCGAGTGAAAAGACGGATGAGACCGGCAACGTCACCATTACATCGACGATCGAATACAAGGACTTTGCAACCAAGCTCATCATCACCCCGACGGTAAATCCGGACGGAACCATCAAGCTTGACCTCGATCTGACGCACAACACGCAGGGCGATCCGGTGGTGCTCACCAACACGAGCGGCATCGAGAATACCTATTTTACGGAACTCAAGAAAAACCTCATCACGAAGGTGCTGGTGGACAACCGAGACACAATCGTCATCGGCGGCCTCTATCGGAAGAATACGAACAGCACTGACGTGGGCCTTCCCGCACTGAAGGATATCCCGCTGTTGGGGTGGCTCTTCAAGACGAGAACATACGACCGACACCAGGCGGGAGCTCTTGATCTTCATAACCCCGACCGTCGTAAGGAGTGAGAATGAGGTTTCCACCGGCAAATAGTAGTACATTCTAATCCGATAATCAGTGCACCCGATTTCATTCGGGTGCACATTTTTTTTTGACGAGTGCCTATGTTTACCTTTTCATCAGCGGGGGAATCTCACGGACAGGCCGTTGTGGCCCTGCTTTCCGGCGTGCCGGCAGGATTTACCGTTTCGGTAGAGGCGATCGACGAACAGCTGAAACGGCGGCAAAAGGGATACGGGAGGGGGGGAAGGATGAGCATCGAGGCCGACCGGGTTCGAATCTTATCGGGGATCAGGGGAGGCATCACGATCGGAAGCCCGATAGCGCTCCTCGTCGAGAACCGCGATTTCGATAACTGGAAGGCCTATATGGATCCCGAGAGGATCTCCCCCGGCCGTGAGGTCAGCCGTCCCCGCCCGGGACACGCGGATCTGGCGGGGGGCATGAAATACGGGCATCGGGACATGAGGAACGTCCTGGAGCGCGCCAGCGCCCGCGAAACCGCGGCGCGTGTCGCCGCGGGCGCGGTGGCCCGGGTCATCCTGGGCGACTTCGATATCCGGTTCTTTGGATATGTCCTGGCCATAGGAGGGATACGGGTTGATCCGGGCGATCTTTCCTGCGAGGTCAGGGCCGAGAACGCGGCGCGGTCTCCCTTTTCGACCCCTGATTCGGCAAGGGATGAGGAGATGGCAGCGCTGGTCGACAGGGCTCGTCGGGACGGTGACACCCTCGGCGGGGTTGTGGAGTCGGTCGCGACGGGAATACCCGTCGGGTTGGGGGGGTGCGACCGTTGGGATAATCGCCTGGACGGCAGGCTGGCACGGGCGGTCATGAGCGTTCCTGCGATCAAGGGTGTGGAGATCGGTGACGGCTTTCACCTCGCAGACGTACCGGGGTCCGGGGCCCACGACGAGATATTTTATGGCGAAGGCAAGGGCTTTTTCAGAGAAACGAATCACGCCGGCGGAGTCGAGGGAGGCGTTACGAACGGGCAGCCCCTTGTCGTGAGGGCGGCCATGAAACCGATACCGACCCTCATGCGGCCGCTGAGGTCGGTCGATATCGCGACAAAGGAATCGGTATCGGCGTCGGCCGAGCGAAGCGACGTATGCGCGGTACCGGCCGCGGCGGTCGTCGTCGAGGCAATGGTCGCGCTGACACTGATCGAGGTCTTTCTCGAGAAATTCGGCGGGGATTGCCGCAGGGATATTCACGCCGCGCTCGGGTCATACAGAGAGAGGCTGGCCGAGTGGTAACCCAACCCAACCTGGGCCTTGTCGGCTTTATGGGAACGGGAAAGACCCAAGTCGGCAGGATCGTCTCCGAACGGATGGACAGGGATTTCGTGGATATCGACGATCAGATCGTCCGAACCGCCGGCATGTCGATCAACGAAATCTTCAGGATCTATGGTGAGGATTTCTTCAGGGATCTCGAGTCGACGATGATCGACAAGTTCTCCAACCGGGGAGATCTCGTGATCTCGACGGGAGGGGGGTCTCTCCTCAGGGTGGAAAACATCCGTAATCTCAAAAAAAATGGCGTGCTTATCTGCCTGACGGCGTCCCCTGAAGAGATCGCCAGGCGAGTTGCCGACGACCGCCATCGCCCGCTTCTCAACGTGGGCGATCGCATCGGCTTCATTCGTGAGATGATGTCCAGGCGCAGCCAGTCGTATCGGGTATCCGATATCACGGTTAATACGGACGGAAAAAACGCGAACGCCGTCGCGCTGGAGGTGATCGACAGCTACCAGAGGTTTATAGGGCAATGGAAAAGGTAGCGGTACATCTCGACGACAGGAGCTACCCCATTATGATCGGCTCCGGTATTCTATCCGGGGTCGGCGGTCACCTGGGGGCCGGGGATGTATGCATACTCACCAATCCGCTCGTGGATCGACTCTACGGCGCCGTGATCCGGGACAGCATCGAGCGGGAGGGGGGCGTGGCGCACAGTATCGTCGTACCGGACGGCGAGACATCGAAAGATTTCGGACGTCTCCTGGAGGTCTATGACGCGCTGTTGACGCACGGGGCGCAGCGGAAGACCCCTCTCGTTGCCCTGGGAGGAGGGGTGATAGGGGATCTGGGCGGTTTTTGTGCGGCAACGTTCATGAGGGGGATCCCCTTTGTGCAGGTTCCGACAACCCTTCTTTCACAGGTAGACTCCTCGGTGGGGGGGAAGACCGCGGTGAACCACCCGCGGGGGAAGAACCTCATCGGCGTCTTTTACCAGCCGAAATTTGTATTCATCGACATCGATACCCTCAATACGCTCCCGCCGGAGGAATTCCTGTCCGGTCTGGCCGAAGTGATAAAGTACGGTATCGTCCTGGACGGCGCGTTGTTCAGGCTCCTCGAAGAAAAGAGGGGGGCGATCCTCGCAAAGGAACGGGACGTTCTCGTGCCGATCATTAAGCGCTCCGTCGAGATAAAAGCGGACGTCGTCAGGCAGGACGAGCGCGAAGAGGGGCTGCGCAGCGTCCTTAATTTCGGACACACCCTGGGTCACGCAGTCGAGAGGCTGGTTGGATACGGCCGCGTACGGCATGGAGAGGCGGTGGCCAAGGGTATGGCGTTTTCGGCCAACGTATCCCGCAAGATAGGGCTCATCTCGTCGGAAGAGTGCGATCGAATAGTCACTCTCCTGACCGCATATGGCTTTGATCTCTCGATTCCGCCCTTTAGTGCCCGTGACTATAAAGATGCTTTAATTGTGGACAAAAAATCTCAAGGGGATATAATAAACTTCGTGCTTACCGAAGGTATCGGTCGTTTTATCTTGAAAAAGATTTCCGTCTTAGATATACTTGATTTCATTGAACAATAGGGGTCTTTTATGGTAGATGAAAGAGAGAATATCAGACCTCCTGAGAAGTCTCTCGCATCCGGGGGGAAGCCGGCCGCGAAGGTTGTCGCGTCCATTCCGCCGCAGAAAGATGTCCCTATCGGTCTTGGAATTGTCACCCCCGAGATGGAGCGATACCGGGCAATGATTGCCAAGGATCCGACTTCGCGGGTCTTCGCGGCGCTGGCCGAGCTTTATCGAAAGGCGGGGATGCTGGATGAGGCGGTCAGGCTCTGCCTGAACGGCACAAAGGCCCATCCGAAGTATATGAGCGGCCGGGTAGCCCTTGCGCGGGCTTACTTCGATAAGGGGATGATCAAGGAAGCCAAGGAAGAAATCCTCACGGTCGTCACCATTACGCCCGACAACATCGTGGCCCACAAGATCCTGGGGGACATTCATCTCCTGGAAGGCGACGCCGCCAACGCCCGCGAAAGCTTCGTCAAAGTCCTTTCCCTCTCCCCCGATGACGCTGAGGCGAAACAGAAGCTCAGCCAGGTGGACCGGACCCCGGCGAAAGCGGCCGAAGAGCCCCAGAAGGAGGAAGAAATCCTCGATGGTGAAGCCCTGGAGGTGGTAACGGAAGAGGAAGCCGCCGCGATGCCGGAAGAGGCCGTGCCTTCAGCAGAAGACGAAGCGATCGTTGTTGACGACAGGACAGGTCCTGTCGTGACCGACGAGGCTCCGGCCGGGGGCGAGGAGAAGACCGATGAGTCCCTCGACCTGGATATCCCGCTGGGCGACGATGTTTCACTGGACGACCTCCTTGCGGATGAGTCGCCTGTCGATGCGGAGGGACCCGGGGGCGCCCGCGAATCGGAAGCCGGTGCCGGCGCCTCCGCCGGAGAGTCGGATCTCGAGGAGGAATTGTGGGAGGTCGAGGACGACGAGGACACGTCGGCCTCATTGACGGCCGGCCGGCCGGAAGCAGCGGCGGGGAGCGCGCCGGATGAGGGGACGCCCATCGGTAATGCTGAGCTCGATGAGGACCAGGAGCTGTCCGATGAATTCGGCATACTCGACGAAAGCGAGGCGGACATAACGGTGGAGGGTCTCGAGAGCGACCGGGCGCCGGTCGTCGAGGCTCGACGTGCCGCCCCCAAAGGGAAGGCCCCCGAGCCGTCCGAAGTCGGCGTACCCCAACAACCGCGGGTTGCAGTGGAACAAAGCCCCGAAGACAAGACGGGCCCCATGGACGCCCAGGGGGTAACCATTACGACGGAGACTATCGCCGATATATATGTCAAACAGGGCTATCTCGATAAGGCGCTGTCGGTCTACGAGGATCTCCTGGGAGTCTATCCCACGAGAGACTCGCTCAAACAGAAGATCTCGTTTGTAAAAAGCAAGATGAGGGAGACATCCGGAGGCGAACGTGAGGGCGCGCCGTCGATCGACGCGGGAGAAAAGCCGGAAGTCTCAGGTTTTCCCGAGTCGGCTGATGATGCGCGGCTCGAGAAAAACATCGAAGGCCTCAACCGTTGGCTTCTGACGATCAGGAAATTTCGCCGCCTCTAGCGGAAGGCCCGGTAGGGGCGCGTGCCGGCATTCGGGTGCGTAATAAGGGACGTTACGTGGGCGGGTGGGCGAGAAGCGGCAGGCACGGGCCTGTTTTTCCTCTCCACTGTCTTTCGAGACGTAGTGGGACGGTTATTCGTCGAAGGTGCCGGGTAGTGCGGCGATAGAAAAGCGGATTGTCCGACTGAAACATGTAGCGGAGAGGCGGTATCTTCGGCACCGGCGAGGTGAGTGGCGCCCCATATGGTAAACTTTAAGACCGTACTCAAGGAAGTCGTTAAAACGGTTCCCGGAAGCATTGTGGCAATGGTTGTCGGCAAGGACGGGGTTATCGTTGAATCGTTTCAAAACGACAGCATGGCCCTTGACGCGGAGGCGATGGGGGCGGAATATTCAGGCGTCGTGTCGGAGGTGCATAAACAGATCTCGATCCTCAAGATGGACGATCTCAAGGATGTAACGGTCTGCTCCGAGCGATTCAAGGTCATCGCCCACATCATATCCCACGACTACTATTTTGTCGTTTTTCTCAATTCGCGCGCGAATGAGGGCCTCGTCCGATACAAGACCAGGATCTACTCCCTCAAGCTCCGTGAACTGATTTGATTTTCCGGACATAGCAGTTAATGAATATCCTCGTCATAAACGGACCAAACCTCAATATGCTCGGAAAGCGGGAGCCGGCGGTGTACGGGAGCGTCCCGTACGAGCGGCTGGTCGACCTGATCCGGGGCTGGGCTGATTCCCTTGGGACCTCTGTGGAGACAATGCAGTCCAACAGCGAGGGGGTCATCATCGACGCGATTCAGGCGGCGGGCGAACGCGACGGGATCATCATCAATGCCGGCGGCTACACCCACACCTCGGTCGCGATACGAGATGCCTTGCTCTCGGTAGGCCTTCCCGTCGTCGAGGTACACCTTTCCAACGTCTTCTCGCGTGAGGGATTCAGAAGGGAGTCCTTCATATCCGACATCGCCGTCGGTGTTATCACAGGATTTGGAGTCTACAGCTATTACCTGGGTCTCGTCGCCCTTCGGGAGCATCTCACTAAAGGGAAGAATGTCAAAGACACGAATCGATAAGCTGACGGACGTCATCTCACGTCTGCGACTGTCCGGGATCATCATCACCGACATGAAGAACGTCCGCTATTTTACCGGCTTCACCGGCAGCGATGGAGCGCTGGTAGTCGGGGAGAACGGGGGGATGTTCCTCACTGACGGTCGTTATACGACACAGGCCAAGGGCGAGGTAGCCTCCTTTTCCGTGACGGAATACCGGAACAAGATCCAGGGAATCGTCGATGCCGTGGGCTCATTGAAAATGAAAAAGGTCGGTGTTGAATCCCACGCGATGTCCCTCTACTTCTTTAACGCGATCAAACCACGACTCCCCGAAAGGCGGGTCGTTCCGATAGAGGAAGACCTGGCGCTGCTCAGAATGGTAAAGGATCAGGATGAGATTGACGACCTTAAAGAGTCGATCAGGATTTCCGAAGAATCGTTCGGGCAGGTGACAGCGCTCATGAAAGCGGGTACCCGCGAGGACGATATCGCCATCGAGCTCGAGTACCGAATGAAGAAGGGAGGCTCGGGAGTGCTGCCGTTTCCGATCATCGTGGCGGCGGGCACAAACGGGGCGTTGCCCCACGCCCATGCCGGCGACCGGCGGCTGGAGGCGGGAAATCTTCTGACGGTTGATTTTGGCGCGCAGTACCGCGGGTACCACTCCGATCAGACCGTTACCGTCATGATTGAGAGAGACGGGGCCAAAGAAAGGGAGGTCCACGGCGTGGTGCTCGAAGCCCAGCGGCGTGCGATCGCTGCGGTCAAGCCCGGGGTGCCGACCAAAGATATTGATGCGATCGCGCGGGACTATATCAAGGAGCGAGGATACGGCGACTACTTCACCCACGGGACCGGCCACGGGGTGGGGCTGGATATTCACGAGCCGCCCAGCGTCAGTCCGCTGGGCAAAGAACTGCTCGAGGAAGGAATGGTCGTTACGGTGGAGCCGGGTATCTATATTCCCGGCTGGGGAGGGGTACGGATTGAGGATATGATTCTGGTCGGAAAGACCGGGCCTAGTATATTGACAACGATACCCAAATCGTTTAAAGTACTTGCTTAACTTTATTGTGTGAGGAGACACGTACGTGTATTCAACGGCGGATTTCAGAAAGGGACTAAAAATAGAGCTGGACGGCAAGCCATACATCATGGTCGATTTTCTCCATGTGAAGCCCGGCAAAGGCGGTGCCTTCGTTCGGACGAAGCTCAAGAGCCTCGTCACGGGCGCGGTGCTGGAGAAGACCTTTCGATCGGGTGAGAAGGTAGAAAAGCCCCGTCTCGAAGAAAAGCACATGCAGTATCAATACCGCGATTCCGACGGCTTTCACTTCATGGACACCGATACCTACGACCAGATATACATTACCGCAGATCACGTGGGCAACTCGGCCGATTTCCTCTCGGAAGGATTGGAGCTGATGGTCCTTTATCACGACGACGTACCGATTTCACTGGAGCTGCCCACCTTTGTGGAGCTTCCGATAGCTCGAACCGAGCCCGGAGTAAAGGGTGATACCGCCAGCGGGGGGACCAAGCCCGCTAAACTCTCGACCGGACTCATGGTGCAGGTGCCTCTCTTCGTCAACGAGGGCGATATCCTGAAGGTCGATACGCGGACGGGTGAATATATCGAGCGGGTTTCGAAGTAGCCGCAGAGGGGCACAGGATGAATCTCAGAGAGATAAAGGATATCATCAGGGCAATCCGGGGGACCGACATCACGGAGATTGAGATCGAACGTTCGGGGGAGCGGATAAAAATCAAACGAGGCATGACCGCCCTCCCCGACGTAAAGGCCGTACCGACGGCGCCGCGCAAGAACGCCGCCGAAGACCGTGAGCTGGTGGCGGTGACGTCACCGCTTGTCGGTACGTTCTACCGCTCGGCCTCACTTGACTCTCCCCCCTTTGTCGAGGTGGGACAGGAGGTCCATAAGGGCGACGTCCTGTGTATGGTGGAGTCGATGAAGCTGATGAACGAAATCGAATCCGATGTGGACGGGATAGTCGTCTCGATCGTCGTGGAAAACGGGCAACCAGTGGAATACGGGCAGTCGCTCTTCCTACTGGAACCGCTGTAACGGGTTTATGTTTCGAAAGGTCCTCATCGCCGACCGGGGGGAGATCGCGGTCCGCATCATACGCAGTCTCAAAGAGCTCGGCATAAACACCGTTGCGGTCTACTCGGTCGCCGACCAGCATTCGCTTCACGTCAGACTGGCCGACGAGGCGCTCTGTATCGGGCCGGCAGGCATCAGGGACAGCTACCTCAATTTCTCCGCAATACTGTCGGCCGCCACCATCACCGGGGCGGACGCGATTCATCCGGGATATTGCCCGCTTGCCGAGAATCTCGAATTTGTCGAATCCTGTAACGATATGGGAGTAACCTTCATCGGCACGGGAATCGACTCGATGACGATCATGGCCGATAAGGTGGCCGCAAAAAGGGTCGCCGCCAGCGCCGGCGTCGAGGTAGTGCCGGGAAGCATAGAGTCCATCACTGACGAACGGGAGGCGCTGTCGGTCGCCGATTCCCTCGGATTCCCGGTTATCCTCAAAGCGGTCGGAGGAGGGGGGGGCCGGGGAGTTAAAGTGGTCCCGGAGCGGGGCCTGTTTGCGCAGGCTTTCGAACAGTCCAGGAAGGAGGCCCAGAGCTACCTCAAGAACCCGGGAATCTACGTGGAGAAATATCTCGAAAGGGCCCGGCATATCGAGTTTCAGATCGTCGCGGATAACGCCGGTAATACCATTCACCTCGGTGAGCGGGACTGTACGATCCAGCGGCGCTATCAGAAGATTATCGAGGAGTCACCGGCCTTCGGCATCACCGGTTCGAAGCGGGACGAAATGGGCAGGGCCGCCGTTCTCTTCGCCCGGTCGGTCGGATACTCCAATATTGGAACGGTCGAGTTCCTCTTGACTGAGGACCAACGCTTTTTCTTTCTCGAGATGAATACACGCATACAGGTCGAGCACGGCATCACTGAAATGGTCACGGGTATTGACGTGGTAAAAGAACAGGTCCGCCTGGCGGCCGGAGAGCCTCTTTCCCTTTCTCAGGAGGACGTCACGATCTCCGGGCACAGCATCGAGTGCAGGATCACGGCCGAGGACCCCTTTAAATTTACGCCTTCATCGGGCACGGTTACCCAGTATATCCCTTCCGGCGGCCCGGGGGTCCGTGTCGATTCTGCGATATACTGCGGCTCGCACGTCAATCCCTATTACGACTCCCTGGTAGCCAAGCTGATCGTTTGTTCGACCAACCGAAAGGCGGCGATCGGGCGCATGAGAAGGGCGCTTTCCGAGTTCGTGATCGAGGGGATAGAGACTACGATACCCCTCCACCGGAAGATCATGGCTGATCCCGTTTTCATTGGCGGCTATAAGGATTCGCGTTTCCTGGAAAAATACATATGAAGCCATGGGTACGGGGAGATCCGGCCCGGTACCGCGTCCAAAGAGGGGATCACCCCGACGGCTATTGACTTTTCGGTTTATGTGTAGTATTTTAAAAAAACTTGTTCATTTTTGATTCCACGATATGGCGCTCGATAAAAATAAAACAATCCAATTGGCGCAAAAATTCATCCAGAAAGGGATGTACGATCGGGCTATAAAGGAACTGGCCGGTATCGTCAGACAAGACCCGAGGGATATAAAGGTGCGCCAAAAACTCGGCGACCTGTATGCGCGGGAGAACAAAAAAGCCGAGGCGCTGGCGGAATACAATTACGTGGCCAAGTTCTACGCAGACGACGGCTTTTATCTGCGCGCCATCGCCCTCTACAAGCAGATTCTTAAACTTGACCCCACCCAGATAAACATAAACCTCAAGCTTGCCGAGCTCTACCACAAACAGAACCTCAACGGCGATGCGATACAGCAGTTTCAGTTCGTCTATCAGTATTACGAGCGCAAGGGCGATACCGTCAGGGCCCTCGAAACGCTGGACAAGATGGCCGAGATGGCCCCGGGTAACCTCCAGCTGCGCATGCGGCTTGCCGACGCGTATTATCGGAACGGAAACATCGATCACAGCCTGGACGAGTACGTCAAGATAGGGGAACAGCTCAAGAAGGAAGGCCGTATCGATGACGTGATCAGCCTGTATGAAAAACTTATCAAGCACCATCCCCAGCGATTGGATATGATTATCGAGGTTGCCGATACCTATCTCAGGACCGATAAGAAGGAAATGGCCGAGGCCCGTATTGATATGGGATTGGCGATCGCCCCCGATGCCATGAAGCTCCTCTTTCTTAAATCAAGACTCTGCATGGAGCGGGATAATCACCAGGCCACGATCGAGATTCTCGATCGAATGCTCAGGATCGATCCTGCGTATATTGTTGCAAAAGAAGATCTCGCCAGGATCTACGAGAAACTCGGTAATAAGGACGCCCTCGAAAAACTATACACCGACCTGATGATCGCGTTTCGGAAGAAAGTCGGGGGAGAAGAAAAGGCCGCCCACTACAAGGCCCTCTACGATAACCTGAGGAGCACCATCTCTGAGGATATGATGAGCGCGGGTATCGGCCGGGGCCACGCCGACCGGGATGAGACCTCGGACATGGGGGATCTCGGTGACGTCGACGTCATCGAAGTGGGGGAGGACCAGATCATCGACGCGGAAATCATCGAAGAGGTTTCCGCACTGGACGACGGAAGCGAACAAATCGATGAGTCTCTCGACAATGAGGGACGCCTGGTCATGCTGAAAGTGGATACCTACGTGAAATACGGCCAGTTCAAAGAGGCCGCCAACGTCCTCGGGAACTATACCGCCAAGCGGGAGGTCATTACACCCCGCCTGCGGCTGGCCGAATTGTACCGTGAGCTCGCCCAAAAGACCGAAGGTTCGGGGGATTATCTTCAGCGCGCGGCGCAGGTCTACCTCGATATCTCGGCGCTTGCCAAGAAAAAGGGCTATATGTCGCTTTCCGAGAGCATGTACTCCAGGGCGTCCGAACTCGGTGTCGCGGCCCCTGCAGACGAGTCGCTCGAGGAGCCTCTGGAAGAGATCCAGGAGTTCGACGTCGTGATGGACGAGGCCGAGGAGATGGAGGCGATCGAACAGTCTGACGATCTGCTGTCGGCCGATGAGATCGAAGTATCCGATTCCATCGATGTCGGCGAGATCGGTGTCGAGCCGATAGAGATTTCACTGGACGGCCAGGGATTCACCGATGATTACGAGACCGTGATTGAGGCTGACTCGATCCACGAGGTAAAGCCGATCAGAGAACCCCAGATCCGAGGTTCCGCCGACACGCCGCTGATCAATATGGCCCCAAGAGACGAGCCATTAGCCGACGGCGAAGACTACTTTGACCTCCGTAAAGAACTCGAGGAGGTCGTGCTCGACGAGGACATCTCCCTCGAATCCAAGGGCGGGGCTGGATTGCTGGGCAAGGACGACCAATACTCGTTCGAGGACGTTTTCGATGAGTTTAAACGGGGGGTTGAAAAGCAGTTCGGTAAGGAGGATTACGATACCCACTACAATCTCGGCATCGCCTATCGAGAGATGGGGCTCTTTGAAGATGCGATTACCGAATTCCTGATCTCCGCGGGCGACCGAAAGAAGCGACTGGACAGCATCATCATGCTCGGGGTGACTCACCGGGACATCGAGGAACACGACAAGAGCGTTGACTATTTTACCGAGGCCCTCGATACCCCCGGGATAAAGGGCGACGAGCGGCTTGGCATTCTGTACGAGCTGGCACTCTCCCATGAGCTGGTCGGGCAATCGGATGAAGCGGTTCCCCTCTATGAGCAGATATACTCGCAAGCCCCGGCTTTCAGGGACGTGGCCGACAAAATCAAATCGATTCAAGGGACGCCCCGGCGGCCCCCCGGCGGGCAAATCGGCCCCGGCCAAGGAGCACGCCGAGCACGAAGACGACAAGTCTTTGAAGCAAAAACCTCCTTCTACAAAGGGGAAGATATCCTACGTTTAGCGGGGGCCCCCGGTGGGCCGGGACTGCTCCCCGTTTAAGACCACGGCGGCGCCATGGAACACTATCAATTCTACGGCATGCAGTTGGACCCTTTTTCCAACACGCCGGACAATCGATTCTATTTCAATAGTGATCAACACGCACTGGTGTTGACGAAGCTCCTCTATATCGCCCGATCGATGAAGGGTCTGGCTATTCTCATCGGCGACGTGGGAACCGGCAAGACGACACTGGCTCGAAGACTCCTCATGTCGCTTGCCGATGAGGAGTACGACGCGTCGATGCTGGTGATCATCCACTCGGGGATCAGCGCAGACTGGCTCCTGACCAGGATAGCGATGCAGCTCGGAGTGGAGGACCCGGCAGACGATAAGATAAAACTCCTGGGGCAGGTCTTCCGGCGGCTGACGGAAATCCAGGAAAGCGGAAAAAGTGCCGTCATCCTCGTGGATGAAGCACAGATGCTTAAGAGCAAGGAAATCATGGAGGAATTCAGAGGTCTTCTCAACATAGAAACGCCGGGGAAGAAATTCATTTCATTTATCCTTTTTGGTCTGCCGGAGCTGGAAGACTGCCTCAAGCAGGACGAGCCGCTCAACCAGAGGGTCGCTTTACGACTCCGGCTCCAGTATATGAATATGGATTCCACCGAGAAGTATATAAAACATCGCCTGAAAGTTGCCGGAGCAAACAAGATGCTGTTCACCCGGGAGGCGGTAGAGGAGATCCAGAGATACTCGAAGGGCATTCCCCGGGTGATCAATAACATCTGTGACAACTCCCTTCTTGAGGGAATGCTCGGCCAGGCGGATGTGATCGGCCGCACGATTGTCGAGAAAGTTGCCCAGGAGCTCAGCCTCAAGCCTGCCTCCCGCGAAGAACTGGATCGAATCGAGTCCCATAGAGTCGTGGCCCTGGAGGAGAGCCAGCAGGACGGTGACAGTAAGATGCGGATAGTTCCGGGAAGTGCTCCTCCCCCTCCTGCTGCGAGCGCCCCGCCGTCTCCCCCCAAAGCATCGGGTGAAAATGCGCCAAGCGAGCAGGAACCCGCCGAAAACATCGATATCGACAAGATACTCGATTCACTGGACATAGAATAGACCGGCACGAAGACCCAGCATATCAATCGACACCGTGAACGCAAAAAAATATATATTGACAAAAAAATCCTTTTCATCTATATTATAAATTTGAGGTGCTTTTACCGCCCGCGTGGATCGGCCGGGCGACTGATTCTGTGATGAGTTCTTTTCTTGCAGAGAAGCCGCCGATTGCGGTTGACCCATAGAATAAAGCGGGCATAACTCAGTTGGTAGAGTGCAAGCTTCCCAAGCTTGATGTCGCGGGTTCGAACCCCGTTGCCCGCTCCATGTCCTTGTATTGGGAACTATCATGAACTTTTTGTGATCCTCATTGTTGCTATGGGTCTGCTTCAAAGAAAGTGGGCTCTTGCGCCCGCTTTTTTTTTAGTGTGACGATTATTGAACCTTTGTACGGTTTTTGCCATTACGACGGATGATCAAAGACGAGGGTATCTCGAGATATTGCACGATACCCTGTGGGCGTTAGGAGAAAAGGCCTGCGACCTCTTCGGCTTAACCCTCGTCGAGGTGGAGGTCAACCGGGGGAGAGGAAGACTTCTGGTTCGATACTTCATCGATCGGGAGGGAGGGGTCACCGTAGACGACTGCGCCCGGGTCAGCCAGGCCGTCGGAAGATTTCTTGACGCGAAAGACCCCATCGACGGCCCGTATACCCTCGAAGTGTCTTCACCGGGGCTCGAGCGGCCGCTGAGAAAAGAAAGCGATTTTCAATTGTTCGCGGGCAGGGAAGTAAAGATAAAGACGGAGATTCCCATAGAGGGACAGACGAGTTTCTCCGGGAAGCTGTTAGGGATTACCGACGGGTCGGTCATCGTCATGGGAGAAGACGAAAATGAACATCGCATTCCCCATGAGGCGATCAAGAAGGCCCGCCTTATCTACCGCGACATTCCTATAAAAGGATAGGTCACGTGGCGACAACTACTCCATATACCAATTTAGATCACATCCTCGAACAGGTCGAGAAGGAAAAGGGGATCAGTAAGAGCGTCCTTATCGAGGCTATCGAGGCGGCCCTCCTCTCGGCCGCCAAGAAGAAGTACGGTAACACAAAGGAGATCGAGGCGTCATTCAACCACGAGTTGGGAGAAGTCGAGCTTTTCGAGTTCAAGGAAGTGGTCGAGGATGTCGCGGATCCCGAAACCCAGATATCTCTCGAGGAAGCAGTCAAGACGGACCCCGACGCGGTCCAGGGAGACAGCCTCGGCTTCAAGCTTGATATCTCGGACTTCGGCAGGATCGCCGCTCAAACCGCAAAGCAGGTTATTATTCAGAAGGTGAGGAATGCCGAGCGGGACAACGTCTACGAGGAATACAAGGATCGTATAAACGAGTTGATTACCGGGATGGTGCAGCGGTTCGAGCGCGGGCACATCTACGTCAACCTGGGACGGGCCGAGGCCATCATACCGCCCAAGGAGCAGGTTCCCCGGGAGGGATACCGACAGGGGGACCGAATCCGCGCGTACATACTGGACGTGCTCAGGGAATCGAAGGGGCCGCAGATCATCCTCTCCCGAACCCACCCAGGGCTCTTAATCAAGCTCTTTGAACTGGAGGTTCCCGAGATCAGCGAGGGAATCGTGAAGATCATGGGGGCGGCGCGGGAGCCCGGCGAACGCTCGAAGATCGCGGTCTCTTCCACCGATAAGGACGTGGACCCGGTGGGTGCGTGCGTAGGGGTAAAGGGCTCCCGGGTGCAGAGCATCGTCCAGGAGCTGAGAGGAGAAAAGATCGATATCGTTCCCTGGGTGGAGGACCCCGTCAAATTCGTCTGTAAGGCCCTCTCGCCGGCCGAGGTCAGCGAGGTCATCATATACGAAGAAGAGAAGCTGATGGAGATCATCGTTTCCGATGATCAACTCTCGCTTGCCATCGGCAAGAAGGGGCAGAACGTGCGCCTCGCTTCCAAGCTCGTGGGATGGAAGCTCGATATCAAGAGCGCCTCGAAAAAAGAGAAGCAATTCGCGGAGGCGGTCTATGCCCTCGGCGCTATACCGGGGGTGGGCCTTGCCACCGCGGAGATCCTCTACCGGGATGGAATCGCCACCGTTGCCGACATTGTCGACGCCGGCGTCGAGTTTCTTGCAAATATCGAAAGCCTCGGTCCTAAGAAGGCCGAGAAGATCTTCGCCGCGGCGCAGGCTATCCTCGCCGGAAAGGACGTCACCGCCGTCGAGGCCGAAGAGGCTCCCCTGCCGCCTTCCCTCAAGGATCTCGAGGGCGTCGGCGAAAAGACCCGGGAGCTTCTCGTCGAAGGAGGGTTTGACAATGTCGCGAAGATCGCCGCAACGGGTGTAGCGGAACTCTCCAAGATCCCCGGAATAGGGGAGAAGAAGGCCCAGGGGATCATCGAATCGGCCAGGAAGCTTGTCGGCGATGATGCATCCGGTCAGTGACACGGACAATGACACAGCGGCTGTCGGCCCTGTGGGGGAAGTTTTTGTATGTCTAGAATGAAAGTCTTCGAATTGGCGAAGAAGTTAAAAATCGAGGACGAGACCCTCTTGAAGAGGATCCGAGATGTCGGCCTCGGCATCGAAGACGCCACGGAGACCCTTGAGTCGGAGGAAGTGAAAATTATCGAGGAGATAATCAGAAAGGAAAGGACAGATAACGTCGTCGAGGAAAGGATCAAACCGACCGTCATAAGGAGAAGGGCTAAAGAAAAACCGGCGGAATCTGTCGAACAAGAGGCCATCCCCGAGGTCGTGGAAGAGTTGCCGGAAGTCGAAACCGAGCCGGGACGTCAACCGAGGAGCGATATCGGACCGCGTCTCAAGACGGTCGAGAAAGAGCAAGCATCGGCGCCCCGGATTATTTCCACCGGGCCCCCCAGGGAGACCAAGCCGAAGCCCAAGCGCGAGGCGCCCGAAGCGACCCCGGCCGAGGCCGTCCAGGCAAAAGAAGAGGTCGAAAGAAAACCGGAAACGACCCAGCCCGCCGCAGAGGAGCCAAAAGAGAGGGTGTTGGGTAGACGCCTCAAGACCGTCTCCAAGGAGGAGATAACCGACGTTGTGCGTCCCAAGATCATTCACAAACCCCAGCACGTCGAGATCAACGCCGCCGCGGATAAGAGGAGGCCTGTGACGGCCGGCGGCCCAACCGCTGATAAGAAGGCCGTCCCCGCTCCCGTAAAGAAAGAGGCCGACAAGAAGCGCAAAAGGAAGAAGAAAAAAGGAGACGTCGTCGATGATAAGCTTTCTCTCAAGCGTCCCATTAAGAAACGAGAGGTACTTATAGCGACTGAGCCTCCCGTTGTCGACGAGGTCGTGCGAGTAAAGCCCGGGCCGTCTTCCAGGAAATCGAAAAGAAGTGCCAAGCCGATAAGAAGGTCGATGCTCAAGACCGAGATCACCACGCCCAGAGCCAGCAAGCGGGTCATAAGGATCGAAGAGGTCGTCAGCGTGGGGGATCTGGCCAAGAGAATGGGCGTAAAGGCCTCGGACCTTATCAGGAAGATGATGGAATTGGGCACCATGGCGACGATAAACCAGGTCATCGACATGGATACCGCCTCCATCATCGCCCACGACTTCGGTTATGAGATCGAGAACGTCGCATTTGAGGAAGGCACGCTCATCAAAGAGATCGAAGACAAGGAAGAAGACCTGAGCCTCAGGCCCCCGGTGGTTACGATCATGGGCCATGTGGATCACGGCAAGACAACACTCCTGGACGCCATTAGAGAGACCAACGTCGTTGACGGTGAATTCGGCGGCATTACCCAGCACATAGGCGCATATGATGTGGATATAAAGGGGAGGAAGATCGTATTCCTCGACACTCCCGGCCATGAGGCCTTCACGACAATGAGGGCCCGGGGAGCCCAGGTAACCGATATCGTCGTATTGGTGGTTGCGGCCGACGACGGCGTCATGCCCCAGACCGTGGAGGCCATAAACCACGCCAAGGCGGCCGGCGTCCCCATTATTGTGGCGATCAACAAGATCGACAAGCCCGACGCGAAGCCCGAGCGAATCAGGAAAGAGCTTATTGAATATAGCCTGGTTTCCGAGGACCTCGGCGGGGATACCATCTATGTCGAGCTTTCGGCCAAGAAACGGCAAAACATCGGCGAGCTCCTCGAGATGATCCTCATCCAGTCCGAGGTATTGGAGCTGCGGGCAAACCCCGACAAGAACGCGCGCGGAGTGGTTATCGAGGCCAAGCTCGATCGGGGAAGAGGCCCGGTCGCGACGGTCCTCGTGAAGGACGGAACCCTCAAGGTGGGAGACAATTTGGTGACGGGCGTGCATTACGGGAAGGTGCGGGCGCTTATTGACGACCAGGGCGCCTTTATAGACCGGGCCGGCCCGTCCATCCCCGTGGAAATTCTCGGGCTCTCCGGAGTGCCGGTGGCCGGCGACACGTTTGCCGTCGTCGATTCCGAAAAGATGGCAAAAGAGGTGGTGGGCCACCGCCAGCTGAAGGTCCGGGAAAAAGAGATGGTCATGCTGCATCCCCGGGCAAGCCTCGAGGAATTCTATAAGAAGATGAAGGAGGGGGTGAAGGAGCTCAAGCTCATCATAAAGGGTGACGTGCAGGGCTCCGTCGAGGCCCTCTCCGAAAGCCTGGTGAGCCTCTCCAACGAGGAGGTAAAGGTCGTCGTCGTTCACGGCGGAACGGGCAGCATCACCGAATCGGACGTGATGCTGGCGTCGGCCTCCGAAGCGGTCATTATCGGCTTTTCGGTTCGCCCGGAACCAAAGGTAATCGAGCTTGCCGAATTCGAGAAGGTTGAGATCAAGCTCTACAATATCATCTACGACTGCGTCGATGACATCAAACGCGCGATCACCGGAATGTTGGCCCCGAAATTGGTCGAGAAGACCCTCGGCCACGCGGAGGTGCGCGAGATCTTTTCCATCCCCAAGGGCGGATCCGTTGCCGGGAGTTACGTAACGGACGGCAAGATTACGCGGGGATCAAAGGTTCGCGTCATCCGGGATAAGCAGGTGATCTTTGAGGGGAAGATCGAGACCATCAGGCGATTCAAAGAGGACGCTAAAGAGGTCGCCTCAGGGTACGAATGCGGCATCAAGATAGAGAATTTCAACGATATCAAGCCCAACGACATCGTCGAATCGTATATGATCGAGGAGGTTGCGGCGGAGCTGTAAGATGTTCGTCGGTGTGGGACGAGTCCGATTTTTCATTCATCACGCCAACTCCCTGAAAGCGAAACGGCAGGTGGTGAAAAGGGTCACCACGCAGGTCCACAACAAGTTCAACGCGGCGTGTGCCGAGGTCGCGGACGGTAACCTCTGGCAGAAGGCGACCATCGGGGTTGTCGTGGTGGGTAACGACGTATCATTTGTCAATTCCCACCTGGACAAGATCATCAACTATATGGAGAGTCTCGATGCGGCCGAGATAATCGATCACCACATCGAGATCCTCAACTATTCCGATGGGGATTTTTTGTAGGTGAAGGGAAAGGATACAAGGAGGATCGACCGGCTCGGCGACCTTATCAAGGAAGAGATATCGAGTCTGTTGATTAGAGACGTTAAAGACCCACGAATCAGGATGTTAACCGTGACGGGCGTGGAGGTCTCTCGGGATATACGGACGGCCAAGGTATTCTATGCCGTCAGCGGCGATGAGAAGTCGAGAAAGGAGACTCAACGGGGTCTGGAGAGCGCCGTGGGGTTTATGAAGACGGCCATCGCACATAACCTGACAATAAGGCGGGTACCGGAGCTGGTCTTTATCTATGACAAGAGCCTTGACTACGGTCAGAAGATAGATCGGATCCTGGAGGAGCTGAAGGAAGAGTAGTGTCCACACTCAACGAGATTGCGCGAGCGATAAAAGATTCGGCGCGTTTTTTTCTCACGTCGCACGTCAATCCGGACGGCGACGCGATCGGATCACTGCTTGCCATGAACCGGCTGCTCCTTGGACTCGGGCGGGAAGTAACGGCGTTCACGACAGATCCGATTCCGAGCAATTTCAGGTTCCTGCCTTCTTCCGATCTGGTGGTTCACACGCTCGACGCCGTGAAAGGAAAATCTTTCGACCTCGGCATCGTGATGGACAGCACCGACTGGGAGCGAACCGGAAAGGATATCCCGTCGGAACTGGGGGCGATCAAGGTCGTCAATATCGATCATCACGTCTCCAACAAATGCTTCGGAGACATAAACTATATCGATCCGGCGGCTTCGGCCGTCGGTGAGATGCTGTATGACGTGATTCAGGCGATGAAGGCGCCGATAGACAGCGAGGTGGCCACATGCCTCTATACGGCAATTATGACCGATACCGGCAGCTTCACCTACTCCAACACGACGGCGCGAGCCTTTGAGATATCGGAGAGACTCGTCAGGTGCGGCGCGCAGCCGGCAAAGATTGCCGAAGAGATCAACGAGAACTACTCGGTCTCACGGCTCGAATTGTTGCGGCTGTCCCTTTCATCGCTCGAATTTTCAGAGGACCGGCGGATCGGGTCTATGACGATCACGCAGAAGATGTTTAATGAGACCCACACCGGGCCCGACGTGATTGAAGGCTTCATCGATTACCCCCGGTTCGTGGCGGGGGTAAAGGTCGCTGTCCTGTTCAGAGAGCTGCCGCGAGGCGGCTATAAGGTCAGCTTCCGATCGCGCGATACACTGGATGTGTCGCGGGTCGCCGGCCACTTCGGCGGCGGCGGCCACGTCAATGCCTCGGGGTGCACCGTAAACGGGGATCTGGCGCAGGTCAAGCGCGATGTCTATTCGGTCACGCAGAGGGTTCTTGAGGAAACGATCAGACAAGGGACCTGATATGTCGCTTGACGGCGTTGTGATCATCGATAAGCCCGAGGGGATAACCTCCCACGACGCGGTACGGGAGGTGAAACGATCACTTTCGGCGGCAAAGGTCGGCCATACCGGCACGCTGGATCCGTTTGCTACCGGCGTCCTCGTTATGGGGGTCAACCAGGGCACGAAGCTGATCCCGTTTCTCGACAAGACCGAAAAAGCGTATCGTGGCGTAATGTTGCTGGGCCTATCGACCGATACCTACGACGTGACCGGAAAGGTCGTCGAGACCGGCGATCCATCGCACGTGACCGAAAAGGATGTCGTGCGCGTCTTCAAAAGCTTTACGGGGGATATCCTGCAGAGTCCTCCCCTCTTTTCGGCGGTCAAGGTCGACGGGGTGAGGCTCTATAAGCTTGCGCGCAGCGGCGTTCCAATGCCCCAGCCGCAGGCCCGACCGGTACAGATACGGTCGCTCCGGCTGGTCGACTTTTCGACGCCCAGGGTCGACTTTGAGGTCGTCTGCTCGCCGGGGACGTACATCAGGTCGCTGGCGGCCGATATCGGCCGGACGCTGGGTACGGGCGCATACCTTGAGCGCCTGACGAGGACCGCCTCGGGCCCCTTTACGATTGAGGAGGCCTACCCGCTTTCGGAATTCGTGGCCCTCGGACTCTCGGGATATGGCGTGGTGACCGGGCTCCGGGAGGCGGTCGCCGATATGACGGAAATACCCATCAGCGACCAAGAGGCAGCCCTTGTCGCCAACGGAGGGTTTCTTCCTTTCAGTCAGCCCCGCGTGATGTGCCCGGGACTAACCGTCAAGCTGGTGTGTGACGGGAAGCTGGTGGCGCTGGCCAGGGTTGTGGATCAGGATATTAAGGCAAACCTGAAGCCGTTTAAGGTCTTTGTTTAGGTAAAATAAGGAGTTTTGGAGGTGGTACATGTCCCTTGTTAAGGAGAAGAAGATCGAGATCATCGACGGATACAAAAAACATCCGACCGATACCGGTTCCCCAGAGGTACAGATCGCCCTTTTAACCGAGCGCATCAACGTCCTCACTGAACATTTCAAAACACATAAAAAGGATCATATGTCTCGGCGCGGCCTTCTGATGATGGTCGGTCAGCGAAGACGGCTCCTCGAGTATCTTAAAGGAAAAAACGTCGAAGGATACCGAGAGCTTATCGCTCGACTGGGCATCAGGAAGTAGGGCCGCCCGCAGGCTTTGGAAGAGGTATATGCAAGAAGTAAAAGAAAAAAAGAGAGATTTTAATGGCAGGCCCTTCGGCATCGAGACCGGAAAGATGGCCAAACAGGCCGGAGGCGCGGTCTTCGTGAAATATGGGGATACCCGTGTTCTCGTGACGGCTCTTTCGTCGGATACGATTCGGCCCGGCACCGACTTTTTACCCCTGACGGTCGACTATCAGGAGATGACCTCCGCCGCGGGGAAGATCCCCGGCGGCTTCTTTAAACGGGAGGGGAGACCCAGCGAACGGGAGATCCTCACCTGCCGCATCATCGATCGACCCGTCCGACCGCTGCTTCCCAAGGGGTACCACTTTGAGACCCAGATCGTGGCAACGGTCCTGTCCGTCGATCAGGACAACGACCCTGATATCATGGCGCTGACCGGCGCTTCCTGCGCCCTGTGTCTGTCTGATATCCCCTTTAGCGGGCCCATAGCGGCCGTCCGGGTAGGGAGGATAGGCGGAAAGCTTATCATCAACCCGAGTGGCGAAGAGCTCGAAAAAAGCGATATGGATCTTATCGTGGCCGGCAGCCGTGACAGCGTCGTCATGGTGGAGGGGAGATTCTCGGAGATATCCGAACAGGACGTCCTTTCGGCGATCCTTTCGGCACACCGGGAGCTGCAGCCCCTCATTGATATCCAGCTTGAGCTCATGAAAGAAGTCGGCAAGCCCAAACGGGAATTTGTCGAAAAGACGCTCGATTCATCCGTCCGTGCGCAGGTCGAGAAGCTCGCCGCCGACAAGATCCGGGAAGCCCTCAAGATTCCGGTCAAACTCGACCGATACAAGAGCCTGGCCAACGTCAGGGAGGAGCTTGTTACGTCGCTCGCGCCCGATGACCCGGTAGTCGCCGCTGAAGCGGGGGCGTGCTTTGATGACGTCCATCACCACATGCTGAGAAATATTATCCTCGATCAGGGCGTACGCATCGACGGCCGCAAGTTTGACGAGATCAGGCCGATCACATGCGAGGTCGGCATCCTGCCGCGGGCGCATGGGAGCGCGCTTTTCACCCGGGGGGAGACCCAGGTCCTGGCGTCAACAACCCTCGGTACCTCTCAGGACGAGCAGAAGATCGACGCGCTGCGCGGCGAAAGCTACAAGTCCTTCATGCTCCACTATAATTTCCCGCCCTTTTCAGTCGGCGAGGCACGGCCTCTCCGCGGTCCGACGAGACGGGAGATCGGGCACGGGGCGCTGGCCGAAAGGGCGATATCATGCGTGCTGCCCGAGGACGACAACTTCCCGTATACCATCCGCATCGTTTCGGACGTCCTGGAATCCAACGGCTCATCATCCATGGCGACGGTCTGTGGATCGAGCCTTTCCCTGATGGACGCCGGTGTCCCGATCAAGACGCACGTGGCGGGTGTCGCGATGGGTCTGGTCAAGGAAGGGGATAAGGTCGCCATATTGACAGATATCATGGGCGATGAGGATCATGCCGGGGACATGGACTTCAAGGTGGCGGGAACCAAAAAAGGGATCACCGCCCTCCAGATGGATATAAAGATCAAGGGAGTCGGCGAGGATATCATGAAGCAGGCCCTTGCCCAGGCAGGGGAAGGCAGGCAGTTCGTCCTCAAGAGGATGGCCGAGGCCATCGAGCGGCCGCGTCCCGAGCTTTCGCCCCACGCGCCTCGCATCGTGACGTTCTTCATCAATCCCGACAAGATCCGGGACGTCATTGGACCCGGGGGAAAGGTCATCCGTAAGATCGTCAGTGATACAGGGGTCAGGATAGATATTACCGACGACGGTAAAGTAGAAATCGCATCGATTGACGAAGCCGCCGCCGATAGAGCGATCAATACGATCAAGGAGCTGACCAAAGAGGCGGCCATAGGCGAGATCTACGAAGGGAAGGTGGTCCGGGTGGTCGACTTCGGCGCCTTTGTGGAAATCCTGCCCGGAGTAGACGGCCTGGTCCACATTTCGCAGCTTACCAGGAATCGCGTCAATAAAGTGACCGATGTCATCAAGGAAGGTGATACCGTTCGTGTCAAGGTGATCGATATCGATAAGGAAGGGAGGATCAAGCTCTCCCGAAAAGAAGCCCTCGTCGGCGACGAGACGTGATCTCTGGTTGACATGTTTAAGAAAACGCACATCGGAGGGGGAATACCCCTCCTTACTGAATATATCCCCTACGTTCATTCCGTTTCCCTCGGCATCTGGGTCAAGTCCGGCTCTCTTTCCGACACGAAAGAGTCGATGGGGATCGGACACTTTGTTGAGCACATGCTCTTCAAGGGGACCGAACGACGGACGGCCTATCAGATCGCCGTGGAAATCGATGACGTGGGGGGGCATCTCAATGCGTACACCTCCAAAGAATATACCAATTTCTACGTAAAAGTGCTCAAGGAAGATATCCAGCTTGCCGTCGATATTCTGCTGGATATCTTCATGAACCCGACCTTTCCCGCCGACGAGATGGCCAAAGAAAAATCGGTCGTGATACAGGAAATAAAGATGGTGGAAGACACCCCGGACGACCTGATCCACGATCTTTCCTTCGAGACGATGTGGCCGAACCACCCCCTCGGATATTCGATATTGGGCGAGATCAAGACGGTCGAGTCCATTACCGCCCGGTCGCTGACCGCATACCGCGCAAGCCACCATACCCGGGATAATATCATCATCGGGGCCGTCGGTAATTTCGAGCACGAACGGCTTTCGGCCCTCCTGTCCGAGAGCCTGTCGGGAATCCCCGCGGGTGTCCCCGAGGCAAGCGGCCCGCCGCAGTTTGCCGCCCGGCAGGCCGTGTTCGAGCGGGATATCGAGCAGGTGCATTTCATCATTGGTTTTTCCGCCCTCCCCTATACCCATCCCGACAGGTACAGCCAGCTGATCCTGAACACCGTATTGGGATCGGGGATGAGCTCCAGGCTCTTCCAGGAAGTCCGGGAAAAGAGGGGACTGGCCTATTCCATATATTCCTTTCTCTCCCCCTACCGGGAGGCCGGCGCCCTTGAAATCTACGCCGGCACCGATGCCGACGCGCTGCCGGAGCTGATGGAGGTGACGTCCCGCGAGATGAAGAAGCTCACGGAAAAACCCCTCTCCGACACCGAGCTTGCGTCCGCCAAGGGCCAGATCAAGGGAAATCTCCTCCTCTCTCTCGAGAGCACCGACGCAAGGCTCGGCCGGATGGCAAAAAACGAGATCTATTTCGGCCGCCGCATAGAAGCTGACGAGATTATCCGGAGCATCGACCGCGTGAGCGCACAGGACGTACTGACGGTCGCGCGCACGGTCATCGATCCGAACAGGATGACCGCGGTCTTCCTGGGCCCCGTCAGTGAGGCGGATATACCTAAGATCGTGTGACCGCGCGGCATGTTTTCCAAAGACGACATCGTTATTGAATTCTACCGGGCTTCCGGACCCGGAGGCCAGCGGAAGAATAAGAAAGACACGGCCGTCAGGATTACCCACCTCCCTACCGGGATTACCGTGGTTGCGCCGGAGAGCCGGTATCGCAGCGTAAACATGAAGCGGGCCTTTCAGCGCCTCGAGGACCGGATCAGGGAGAAGACGAAAAAGATCGCGCCCCGCATTAAGACCCGGATTCCCCGCGGAGTCAACGAGAGGCGCCTGGAGAAGAAGAAGGTTACGGCGGTCAAGAAAGACCTTCGAAGACGGACAGACTATGAAGAATAACGAAAAGAGCATCGACTGGGAAGGCGTGCGCGACCAGGGCGCCGAGATCCTCTCTCGCTACGTCCGGATCAAGACGGTCAACCCCCCCGGCGACGAGGAGGAGGCGGCGAAGTTCCTGGCTTCCGTTCTCAAGAAAGAAGGCATCGACTCGGAGATATTCCTCTCGAAGCCGAAGCGGGCCAGCATCCTGGCCCGTCTCAAGGGCGCCAATCCCAAAGGGATTATCCTTCTTTCCCACATCGATACGGTAGGGGCCGAGGACTCGACATGGGATTTCGATCCTTTTGGTGGACAGCGAAAAGACGGATATATCCTGGGCAGGGGCACGCTGGACGACAAGGGAATGGGAGTCATGGGTCTGATGGCCCTCATACTGGCAAAGCGCGCCGGCGTTAAGCTCACGCGGGACGTGGTCTTTCTGGCAACAGCGGACGAGGAAACGGGGGGGGAATACGGCGCCGGATTCATGGCGCGCGAGCATAAAGATAAGCTCTCGGCCTCTTTTCTCCTCAACGAGGGCGGCGCCCTCATGAGGGGAATCCTGCCCGGGGGCAAGGCCTCCTTTATGGTAGCCGTGGGAGAAAAGGGCCCCCTCTGGCTGGAGCTCTCCCGTCCCGGGACCTCGGGCCACGGCTCGGTCCCCGTGGCCGACAACGCCATCCTCAAGCTGGCGCAGGCGGCCGAGCGTCTCGGAAGCCGCCGGCCCGTCCGCTTCATCGATGAGACCATCGGTTTTTGCGCCGGCCTTGGAGGCGGAATCGGCGGGGTGAAGGGGGCGCTGCTCAAGAGCGTCCGGGTCCCCTTCATGAGACCCGTTGTCGGCAGGCTCATCTCCAAAACGCCCTCGATCGGCGCGATGCTGGCCGACACCATCAGCCTTACCACCATGCACGCGGGCATCAAGGAAAACGTGATCCCCGACGGGGCCCGGATGACCGTCGACGTACGGCTTTTGCCGGGAACCGATAAGGATGAATTCATCAAGTGGGCCACCAAGCGTCTTGCCGATGACCGCGTCACGATTCGAGAGATCTTCTCAGCCCCCGCTTCTCTTTCTGCGTCGACCGGAGCATTTCTTGACGCCGTTGCCGCAACGGCAGGAGAGGTCATCCCGGACTCGATCACCATACCGATGGTCGCCACGGGTTTTACCGACTCCCGGTTCTTTCGTGAGCTGGGCATCGTCTCCTATGGGCTGCTTCCCGCCCCGCTCACGACCGAGGACGTTCAAACGGTCCACGGAAAGAACGAGAGGATCAGCGAGGAAGGTCTGCTGTGCGGTACCAGGTTTCTCTACCGGCTCATCCTCAGGCTCTGCGCGTAAGGTCAGGTGAAGGCGGCCCATGAATTTTACCTTTGCCATAACGGCGTTCGTCACGATCTTCGTGGTGGTCGGCGCGCCGGAGAGCGTGGCGATCTTCCTTACGCTTACCAAGGGGATGGAGCGACAGAAGGTCAAAATCACCGCCCTCAGGTCCTGCGTCACGGCGCTGGCAGTCCTTTCGATTTTTACCCTGTTTGGAGATAATATCCTCAATTTCTTCGGGATCACGGTGGCGGCCTTCCAGGTGGCGGGGGGGATCATCCTCTTCTTCATCGGCTTTGCCATGATACGAATCATCCGCGCGCGCGTCATCACCACACCCGAGGAAGAGGACGAGAGTGAGAAAAAGGAGGACATCTCCATCGTTCCGATGGCCATCCCGATCCTTGCCGGCCCCGCCTCGATCACAACGGTGATGGTCCTCTCATCCCGAATGCCCGGATGGGAGGCCAAGGTGGTCGTCCTGGGCGGGAGCCTCATTACCATGATCATCGCCTTTCTCCTGTTGAGCTTTGCCGAAAACGTCCAGCACGTCTTCGGGAAAACCGGGATGAACATCCTTGAGCGGGTGATGGGGCTGATCCTCTGCGTGATGGCGGCCCAGTTCGTGATAGACGGCGTCAGGGGGGCGTTCCTGTAATCACGGCGATCGGACGGCGTCCCGGCAGGTCCCAACGGAGAACAACACGTTATATCGGTCCCTATGAGTCTCACATCATCCCGCAACGCACTGGTCAACCGCATCGAGCGGCTCCTTAAACGAGAGCGCCTCGCTTCACTTCCCCCCATTATGCAGCTTGAGATCAGCTCCGGCTGCAACCTGTCGTGCTCCATATGCGCCCGCGCGGAGTTTCCTTACGGGCCGGGCAACCTCCCGCTCGAGCTCATCCGGCGCCTCGTGCCGCTCTTTCCCTATCTGCAAAAGCTGATCCTCCACGGCTACGGGGAACCGCTGGTCCATCCTCGTTTTGCCGAGATCATGGATATTGTGGCGCCGTTTTCGTGCGAGAAGTCGTTCTATACCAACGGGACGCTCCTTTCCGGCGGCAAGGCCGAAGCGGCCATCGCGGGGAGAATGACGGAGATCGCCGTCTCGATTGACTCGCCCGAGAAATCTTCGTTTGAGCGAATCAGGACGGGGGCGTCCTTTAACCGGGTGATCGATAACGTCGGCGGTTTCATCGAAATGCGAAACAGGCGTGGGATGCGGCGGCCCCGCGTGGTGATTGCCGCGGTGGCCATGAAAGACAACGTCGAGGATCTGCCGGGCCTCGTGGATCTCGCGGCCGATCTTTCCGTCGACGCCATCGAGGTCAATTATCTGATGGCCTACAAGAAAGAGCTCGTCGAGAAGAGCCTCTTTTTCGATCGCCGGCGGGCCAATGCGGCACTTCTGGAGGTTCGGAAGCGGGCGCGCAAGGCGGGGATCGACGCCCGGCTGCCCGGCCTCTTTGCGGTGGATGGGCATCCCGCGCCTCCCCGGCCGCAGAGGACGTGCCTGCGTCCGTACGACTTCACCTATATCGGATATGATGGCAACGTCAGGCCGTGCTGCTTTCCGCTTCTCTACCTCGGTTCCGTCGATAAAACCGACTTTCGTGAGATATGGAACGGGCGCGGGTACCGGGGACTTCGCCGCTCGTTTGCCGACGATACGCCGCCCGAGTTCTGCACGGCGTGCCTTTCGGGCATCTATACTCACGTCGACAGCGAAAAGTGCCATATCTCCTGCGAATGGCGATGAGTCCGAGGCATTGCCGGCCGGCAGGAGCGCTTCGGCCCGAACGGCAAAAAAGCCTTGTGATCCGACGGCGCCTGTGGTAGGTTCTCCGAAAGGGACCGCCTTTCTTCCCTTTTAATCCCACAAGGAGCGTATCTCGATGAAGGATCTCATTAAACGAGCAGCATGGGATATCTTTGGGGCGCAGCATGTCGTCGCCCTTACCGGGGCCGGTGTCAGCACGGAGTCCGGGATCCCCGATTTCCGAAGTCCGGGGGGGCTCTGGGAGAAGTACGATCCCATGGAGTTCATGTACGAGCGCTTTATGTCAAACCCGCGGCGTATATGGGAGATGAGCCTGAAGATGAAGAGGGAAGGCGACCTGGATATGGCCGAGGCACAGCCCAACCCGGCGCACCTGGCCCTGGCTGACCTGGAGACGATGGGGTACCTCAAATGCGTCATTACCCAGAACGTCGATAACCTTCATCAAAAGGCCGGAAGCAAAGACGTCGTCGAATTCCATGGAAGCCTCCTGTGGGGGCGCTGCATCAGCTGTGGCGAGCGTTACCCAACCGATGCGATTGACGATAAGATCGACGCCGGTCAGCTCCCACCCCGCTGTAGTGCGTGCGGCGGAATCCTCAAACCCGACGCCGTATTCTTCGGCGAGCCGATTCCCCCTCATGCCCTGCAGCGGTCAATAGCGGAGGCGCGCCGCTCCGACGTGATGATTGTCGCGGGGACTTCCGCGGTGGTCTACCCTGCCGCCGAGCTCCCCTTTATCGCCAAAAGGGGCGGGGGCTTCTTCTCGACCGCGGTTATCGAGCCCTCTCCCAACGTCGGCGCAATCGTCATCGAGATAAACGATGAGCCGACGCAGCTGACGGGAAAGGTTTCGGACTATCTCATACTCGGCAGGGTGGGGACCGTGCTCCCCGAAATCGTCCTTGAGCTGAGACAACTGGAGCGGGACAAAGGCAATAAATGCCATTGACTGCGATGAGCCGCCGACCGTCGGGATGCTTCGGCACTCAATCGCGATCGAGGCCGCGGTCGGCGCACGATACGGGTCTCCAAATCAATGTTGACGGAGATAGGAGTGTTTTATTTAACACACTGCGTGTGTCATTTGTGACATACAAGCGAGTTACGCCCGTCCAGGCCGTTTCCCTCCCCTTCTATTAGATTGAAATCATTAGACTATTTAATTTACCGTAAAGTGAATAGATGGCAAGGTAATTGCTTTATATCATATCCAAACGGTGACTCTCCAAGGCCACCGTTATGACGTCTGAGGCGCGGAGGGAGGAGCAAGCGGTTTTGTTGAAAGCCGCACCGGAGACGGAGAGAAGGCACCAAGGGGGGCGATATTTTTGCGGCCCCGGCCGTCAGGCACCGATAAATGGTTCAAAGGGTCGCCGGCGGCCATAGAAATAGAACTTACATCAGAGGACTGGCCGAACCTGAGGAACAAATGACAGCGAACACGAAAAAAGTAAACGGGAATGGAAACGGGAACGGAAACGGGAACGGACGTATCAGGGGAAACGGCACTAAGGGGATGGATCTCCTGGCCAAGACCATGTTTAAGGAGCTGAAGAATTCGGGCTATGACCTCGGTCAAATACTCGATTTTTCGGGGAAGCTTATCTCTTTTGTCCACGAAGAGATCAAAGAAGACGACAAGCCGCAATCGGCATGACCTTTCTGCTACGCAGTAATGCAGTAAATACGACATAATCTCCAAGTAAGAAACACTCCCGTAAATCCCATCGTTTCCGTCAAAAAACAAAGACAAATATCCTTGACGTATCGGCACCACTGGTATATAAAACCCTTTTAATCCGATTATTCATGCCTTGAATGGAGATAGAGATGACCGTACGAGTTGGTATTAACGGATTCGGCAGGGTCGGGCGCTGTGCCCTTCGGACTATTCTCGGGCGAAAGGAGATGGAGATCGTCGCGATCAACAGCAGGGCCGATGTGAAGGTCCTCGCACACCTCTTCAAGTATGATTCGATACACGGAAAATACGGGGCGCGCATCGACTGTGAAGGTGACTGCATCATCGTCGACGGTACAAAGATCATGATCTTCCGCGAGGCCGACCAACTCGGGGGTATCCCCTGGGGGGCCAACGGCGTTGACGTTGTCCTCGAGTGCACGGGTAAATTTCGCAAGAAGGACGAGATGACCGGCCACCTTGACGGAGGAGCGAAGAAAGTCATCCTCGCCGCTCCGGGCAAGGGCGTGGACGCCACCATCGTGTTGGGTGTCAATGAAGACATATATGATCCGGCCTCTCATCATGTCATTTCCAATGCCTCCTGCACCACCAACTGCCTTGCACCGGTCGTCAAGATCCTCAACGATAATTTCGGAATAGAAGAAGGTCTCATGACCACCGTGCATTCCTATACGATGGACCAAAGGCTCCTTGACGGTTCTCATAAGGACCTTCGGCGAGCCCGCGCCGCGGCCCTTTCCATGGTTCCGACAACCACCGGTGCGGCCAGTGCGGTGGGGCAGGTCATACCCGAGATGAAGGGAAAACTGGATGGATTTGCCATCCGGGTCCCCACCCCAAACGTCTCGCTCGTCGATCTGGTGGTAAACCTCAAGAAGGGAAGCTACCCCCGAGGCGATCAACGCGGCTGTCAAGAAGGAATCCGAAGGGCGTATGAAAGGGATCGTCCAATATCTGCGATGAAGAGCTGGTATCCATCGACTTTCAGTCGTCGCCCTATTCGGCGATATTCGACGCGCCGCTGACCAACGTCATCAATGCCAAAATGGCCAAGGTCATCGCGTGGTACGACAACGAATCCGGCTACGCCGAGCGACTCGTGGATCTTGCCCGGTATGTTGGCGTACGTCTTTAACCCGATTGTGAGACAGACCCATGCTGAAATACATTGATGAGGTAGATATAAAGGGCAAGACCCTGCTGATTCGGGTGGACTTCAACGTCCCCCTCGACGAGCTGGGCAATATCACCAACGACGTGAGGATCAGGAGCGTCCTGCCGACGATCGACTACGCTCTCGACGAGGGCGCAAAGATTATCCTCATGTCCCATATGGGACGGCCCAAGGGCAAAGTCGTGGAGGGCATGAGCCTCAGGCCGGTGGCCAAGCGCCTCTCACGGCTCCTGGATAAGGACGTCACCATGGCGCCCGATTGCGTCGGCCCGGAAGTGGAGAAGATGGCGCAAAAGATGAAACCGGGAGACGTTATGCTCCTGGAAAATTTGCGTTTCCACGCCGAAGAGACGACCGATGACGATGGGTTTGCCAAGAAGCTTTCGATGCTGGCCGATATCTACGTAAACGACGCCTTCGCAGTGGCCCACCGAGCGCACACCTCGGTTCATGCCATTACGAAGTTCTTCGATATCTGTGTTGCGGGCTTCCTGATGAAAAAGGAGATCACCTACTTCGACAAGGCGATCACGAATCCTGCGCGCCCGGTAGTGGCGATTCTCGGCGGTGCCAAAGTCTCCGATAAGATCGGGGCCATTGAAAACCTGTTGTTGAAAGTGGACAAGCTCATCATCGGCGGCGCGATGGCTTCCACGTTCCTGGCGGCCGGGGGCTACGATATGGGGGACTCCAAGGTGGAACCCGATTGGATAGACCATGCCCGCGAGCTGGTGCTCAAGGCCAATAAGGAGAAGGTGAAGCTCTATCTCCCCGTGGATGCCGTGGTTGCCGAGAGATTCGATGCTGAGGCAGAGACGAAAATTGTGCCGGTCCAGGAAGTCCCTGAGCACTGGATGGCCCTCGATATAGGCCCCGCGACGACGCAGCTCTTTTCGGAGGTGCTGCAGAACGCCAAGACCATCATCTGGAACGGTCCGATGGGGGTTTTCGAGATGGACGCCTTCTCTCGTGGCACCTTCGCGATGGTATCGGCCGTCGCCAACTCTTATGCCCTGACCATCGTGGGCGGCGGTGATACCGATGTGGCGGTGTTGAAGGCCGGCGAACTGTCCAGGATGTCCTATATCTCCACGGGCGGAGGGGCGTTTATCGAGCTGCTGGAGGGCAAGAAGCTTCCCGGCATCGAGGCCCTTAAGGAGAAAGGTTAAGAGATGAGAAGCAAGCTGATCGCCGCGAACTGGAAGATGAACATGACCCTCCCGGAGGCCGAACTCCTCGCGGGCGAGCTCGTAAAAAGAGTCGGAAACGCCACGGACGTGCAGATCGTCGTGGCGCCCGAATTTTGTCGTTCTGGTCCCGGTGGGAAAGATATTCAAGGGGACTTCGATTTCCCTTGGCGCCCAGAACCTCCATTTCGCGCCCAAGGGGGCCTTCACCGGCGAGACGTCCGCCCCGATGCTCACGGCGGTGGGCGTCTCCCACGTAATCGTCGGGCACTCGGAGAGGCGCACCATCTTCGGCGAGTCCGATGACCTGATAAACAAGAAGCTCTCGGCCGCCCTTGCCGAATCAATCGGACCGATCTTTTGCGTGGGGGAGACGCTGAAGGAACGAGAGGAGGCAAAGGCACAGGAAGTGGTGAGAAGGCAGATTACGAGGGGTCTGGATGGCATTGACGGTCAGCATATGGCCCGGATCGTCATCGCCTATGAGCCGGTATGGGCCATCGGGACCGGCGTGAATGCCACTCCCGAGCAGGCGCAGGAGATGCACGCCTTCGTACGCGCCCTGGTCGAAACAAAATACGACAAAACTATTGCAAATTCCCTTAAAATATTATATGGTGGTAGTGTTACGCCGGATAATGTCGACGTCCTGATGGCTATGCCTGATCTCGACGGGGCGCTCGTGGGCGGTGCAAGTCTTAAAGCCGATTCTTTTGAGAGGATCGTCAGGTTTGTCCGTTGATCCGGGCAAACAGGACGGGTGGCGCCGGGGGGGAAGCCCGGGGCAACGGGCGGGGCGAAGCGAGCTGCGCTCAGACCGCGATCGGCAGCGGTGAACCGCCCCATCGTTTATCTCGATAGAAAAGGAGCGGAAGGAAGAATTCTATGACAGCCGTAATTATTACGATACACGTCGTTGTCTCCATCGCATTGATCCTTATCGTGCTGCTGCAGACCGGCAAGGGTCAGGATATGGGGGCGGCGTTCGGCGGGGCGAGCCAGACGCTGTTCGGTAGTGCAGGACCGGCGACGTTCTTAAACAAGCTGACGACGATCGCCGCGATCGTTTTTATGGTCACGAGCCTTGCGCTGGCTTATTTCACGACATCGGTCGGATCGTCGTCGTTGATGGAGAACCTCAAAGGTAAGCCGGGTGTCGAGGAGAAGCTCCCGGAGGTCCCCTCGATCCCGTCGGATACAAACAAATAAATCTCCTTGACAGATTCGACGCCATTGTATACTATTGCTCTTCGCGAAAAGCCGAAGTGGTGGAACTGGTAGACACGCCATCTTGAGGGGGTGGTGGGTTAACGCCTGTGCGGGTTCGAGTCCCGCCTTCGGCACCATATGAGAAGAAGAGGCCGCATGAGACGGCCTTTTTTATTACGTGATTGAGAAACAGATATCGATGTGTTATAGTATCTCCTGAATCCGCCCGGCTCGTAATAACCCCGGGCGGACTCCCCGGTTACCGTGGTCGGGGTCATCATTGTTGGGCCGACACAAGTGAGCGAAATCCATGACACAAAAACCGACTGTATCCATCGTCCAATCCGACCTTCCGGCAAGCACATCAGACATACAGGGCATGACGGGCAAGGCCGTAGACCTTATCGGGGGGATCGGCAGATTCGTGAAGCCGGGACATCGTGTCGTCATAAAGCCCAACCTCTTCGCACCCTACCCGCCCCCGGTCTCGGTCGATCGCAGGGTGATTGCCGCTGTCGTCTCCCTCTGCAAGGCGGCGGGAGCAGCCAAGGTTACGGTGGTGGAGGGGGTGAGCGTCGGCAGCCTCATGAAACGGGTCAATATTGAAAAGAGCGGTCCGGCCGGGGAGATGAGCCGCGGGATGAAGACCGTGGAGGTAATGAAGCTTTTGGGCGTAACGCGGGCCGTGGAAGAGGCCGGGGGGGAACTGCTGGGTGTCGAGGATGACCGGCGGGTACAAACGGATGTCCCCGGCGGTAGGGTCCTCTCCACCATTAATTATCCCAGGTCCGTCCTCGATGCCGACGTGTTCATCAACGTCCCCGCGCTCAAGACCCACACCATGACGATGGTGACCCTCGGGATAAAGAACCTCCAGGGGCTGTTGAACGAGTCGGACCGTTACTTCGGCCATCGGGATGACCTGGACCAGCATATGGTGGATATCATGAAGGTCAGAAAGCCCGACCTCACAATCATCGACGGACTCATCGGCATGGAGGGGATGGGCGCCGGAGAGGGGGGCGGGCCCGTTCCCCTCGGGGTAATTCTTGCCGGCGCCGACCCGGTCGCGACCGATGCCATCGCGTCGATGGTAATGGGAATCGAGTCACCGCTGGTCGTCGGCACGACCCGCATCGCCGCACACGACGGGCTCGGCACGGCTACGCCCGATCTCATCGAGGTCGTCGGACGGCAGGTGTCGGAGGTCAGGAAGAAGTTCACCCTGCCCATCAACTTCACCCAGCCCATCGATACGCTGGTGACGGGTGTCTGGCCGAACGTGGACCTGTTTATCGGGGGGGCCTGCCCGACCTGCTGGCTCATGGCGGCGCTCACTCTCCCCTCCCTCAATAAATTCCCCGACCGCACGGCCCTCGTGGTGGGGGTGGACCCGAAGGTGCCGGTCGCCGGAACGTGGGACGAAAGAAACACCTTCTTCCTCGGCGACTGCGCCCTCGGATGTGCGGGAGAGGCCCGCGAGGTCAGAAATAGAATCAGCCTTTCCGGTTGCGATACGTTTCTGCCCGGGTGCCCTCCGTACGAGCAGGCGCTCAAGAAGCTCGAAGACATCATGATCGAACGAGGGATTATCACCCGTGACTCCCTGGTGCATAAAGCACGGGAACACCGGGATAGATTCTTCAGCTATTATAAGTCATTTGATCCCACCTGGGAGCCGGAAACATAGTCCGTTCGGATATAACAAGTAATACTATTATAGGTCGAGTGATGGAAAAAGAATTCATTATGGCTGTAGACAGCGGTACCCAGAGCGTGCGGGCTATCGTATATGATCTGCAGGGCAAAGAGGTTGCCGTAGCCCGGGCCGCGCACGATCCCTATTTCTCCCTGAAACCGGGATGGGCGGAGCAAAAGCCGGACGATTACTGGAAGAAGTTCTGTCAGGTCGTCGGGGAGGTGATGGCAAGCAAGAAGTTCGACCCCAAGAAACTGGCCGCCCTCGGGATCACCGCCCAGCGGTCTGCGGTTATCCCAACGGATAAGAACGGGGTCCCGTTGAGGAACAGCATCATCTGGCTCGACCAGCGGAATACCGAAAATCCCCCGCCCGCGAGCCTGGGCGTGAAAGTGCTGTTCGGGCTGGCAGGCAGGTCCAAGCTCATAAAGTTTATTCAGAAGAACTCCCGCTTTACCTGGATTAAGACCTACGAGCCGGAGATTTACAGAAAAACGTATAAGTTCTGTCAGGTGACGAGCTTCTTCGTCAAGAAGCTGACCGGCGAATTTGCCGACTCGTGCTCCCTCTACGTCGGCTACTACCCGTTGGAGCACAAGAAGTCCGATTGGTTCAAGATCAAGGGGGTCATGGATCTCTTCAGCGTAAGCGAGGATATGCTTCCGGTCATCAAGCAGCCCCATGAGATCCTCGGGGTCGTCACCAAGGCCGCCGCAAAGGAAACGGGGCTTCCGGAAGGGCTGCCGGTCATCGTCGGCGGCGGCGATAAGCAGTCCGAGTCGCTGGGCGCCGGTGTTCTCACCCCGGATATCGGCGTCATCTCGTTCGGGACGGCCACCGCCATGGAGATCGTTACCAAGAAATACATTGAGGATCGGCATGGGCAATTCTTTACGTGGTGCTCGGCGGTCCCGTACGGATGGAACATCGAGTGTTTTGTTTACCGGGGGTTCTGGATGGTGAGGTGGTTTGCGGATGAGATGGGGCAGCGGGAAGCCATCATCGCAAAAGAGAGGAACGTCGCGCCGGAGGTCGTCTTCGACGAGGTAATCCGGGATATCCCGCCGGGGTGCCTGGGCCTGGTGATGCATCCCTACTGGACGCCGCTGCCGTCGCTTAAATACTCGAAGGGCTCCATTATCGGGTTCGGGAGCGTCCACACCCGGGCGCATATCTACCGGGCAATCCTCGAAGGTATGGGGTACGAGCTCCGGCGGCTGGGCGAGCTTGCCCAGAAAAGGACCGGTGTTCCGCTCAAGGAGCTCAGGGTCGGCGGCGGCGGGTCCCGGAGCGATGAGGCGGTCCAGATTGCGGCGGATATCTTTAACCTGCCCGCAAAGCGTATGGATACGTTCGAGAACTGCGCCAAGGGCGCCGCCATCGACGCGGCCGTCGGCATCGGACTCCACAAGAACTTCGAGGAGGCGGTGGCCGCCATGACCAGGACCGGCAAGGTGTTTTATCCCAACCCAAAGAATCGCGAGGTATACGATGGTCTTTACAAGGAAGTCTATCTGAAGACCTACGACGCGCTTGCCCCTCTTTATAAGAAGATGATCGATATTACGGGGTACGAGAGCACGTAGCCCGGTGGGGAAGGGGACAAGGGCCGTGCCTCTGTGAGGTACTTTCGTTGGATCGGAATGGTCGGACCGGACAGGTGAAGGTGTCGATATGGGAAGTTTCTCCGTTGTTAAAAGTATCGCCGAGATAAACGAAAAGATCAAGACCGGCAAAGTAGTCGTCGTCACCGCCGAGGAGATGACCGCTCTCGTAAAGAAGGAAGGGGAGGTAGCGGCCGCACGCAAGGTGGACGTGGTCACCACCGGCACGTTCGGCCCCATGTGTTCTTCCGGGGCCTTCCTTAACTTCGGTCATACCAAGCCCCGGATCAGGGCCTCTAAGATCCTCATAAATCGGGTTCCGGCCTACGGCGGAGTTGCGGCGGTCGATCTCTATATCGGCGCCACGGAGCCCACGATCGATGACCCGCTCAATAAGGTCTTTCCGGGCCAATTCCCCTACGGCGGGGGGCACGTGATCCAGGACCTCGTCTCGGGAAAGCGAGGTCGAGCTCGATCTCGAATCGTACGGCACCGACTGCTATCCGAACCGTGGCCTGAAAAAGGCCATGCGCCTCAAGGACTTCCCCTACGCGATGCTCATGAACCCCCGCAACGCTTACCAGAACTACAACGTGGCGGTCAACACGGGGGATAAGACCCTCTATACCTACATGGGGATCATCGGGCCGAAGTTCGCCAACGCAAACTACTGCAGCGCCGGCGAGCTCTCACCCCTCATGAACGATCCGCTGTTCAAGACGATCGGCCTGGGAACGCAGGATATTCCTCGGGGGCGGGGTCGGCTACGTCGTCTGGCACGGCACCCAGCACAACCCGAAGGTGAATCGGGGTGCCAAGGGCGTCCCCACGGTCCCCTCGGGAACGTTGGCCGTCATGGGAGATCTCAAGGGAATGGACGGCCGGCACCTGGTCGGCGTCAGTTTCCTGGGGTACGGTTGTTCGATGGCGGTGGGACTGGGGATCCCGATTCCTATCCTCAACGAGGAGATGGCGTTTCATACCTCGGTCGCCGACGAGGAGATCGAGGCGCCGATCGTCGACTACGCCGTGGATTATCCCCAGATGACCGGACGGATCCTCGGATACACGACCTACGCGGCCCTGAGATCGGGCACGATCACGTTTGAGGGCAAGGAGATCCAGACCGTCCCGCTGTCCTCCCGCATCCGCGCCCAGGAGATCGCCCGCACCCTCAAGGAGTGGATCGAGAAGGGCTCGTTCACGCTCACGGAGCCGCAGGTGCCGATCCCGGCCAAATAGGGAGAAGTAAAGCCGCTATCGTTAATCAGTAACGACAAAGGGGCCGGGTTCTTACCCGGCCCTTACCAGTTTATGGATTAACTAAAGAGTCAACGGAAGACCTGACTCTTTTTTTATTCATGCCGTTCGTGGTTGGATCATACCCGGCGTTTAGTGCGAGCGGGACCGACCAATAGTGTTCTAAGTCTCTTGGCAGCTTCGAAGCCCGACGGGATCGCTAGAGTTTTGGGGACACCATACTTAATTCCGGTTTTTCGGGTAAGTCAAAAGGTGTGCCGAATTAAGTATGGTGTCCCCAAAACTCCTATTCAGGCCGCTACTCCCTCACGTAGATCTGATGGGGGTGCCGGAGTGTTATACTCGGCCCGTTCCTTTCGTAGATCGAGCCGGTTATCTCGAGGGTTTTGCCCCGGTAGTGGTCCGCGGGATTGACGATTCCCGCCCCTGAAAAGTAGCCCAGGTCGTCCCGGGGGATAAAGGCGGTGAAATCGGTCTTGTAGTCGGGACCGAAGTTGAGGAAGACCCCCGCACCGACCGCTCCCGTCGAGGTTACTCGTCCCACGACGGTCTTGGACTCACCGATGTATCGGGCAGCTTCATCGACGCTCACCATCCAGCGGTTCGGCTCGGCCCAGAGCCCGCGCCGGGCCCGTCGCGCCTCGTCCATCGCTTCAAAGAGCTCCATTTCGTACTTAAGATTCGGCGGGTAGGGAACAGCCAGCGCCACGCCGGAGCGCACCATCTCCCGATTGACCATCTCGTCGCCCACGTAGACGTAGGCGAGGGTCCGGCCGTAGTGATCCTTCAGCTCCCTGTCGAGCTCCAGCCTGATCTCCTTGGAGTCTATCAGCTTCTCGTTAGCGTCGGCCGCCCGGTCTCCGCCGTATTCCGCCGGCCGGTTGCCCCCCGTCTCAGGGGCATCGATCCCGATATAGCGGATCTCCCGCCCGTCGGAAAGGAGGATGCTGTCGCCGTCAAAGACCCTCTTGACGGCGGCCCCGGTATCGGCCCGCATAAAAGAAACGACCCCGGTCGCGGCGACGGCCAGGGTCAGAACGGTTATTGAGATAAGGACGAACGGCGTCCTTCGTGTCCCGAGTTTCATGGGTTCAGCGATTGGCCCCCGGCACCTCGACGATCATGAGGTTCTTCTTGGCCTCTTTCGGCGGCTCGGCGGCAATCGCTACGCCCTCCTCGGGCTGTTCGGTAATCGTCATAACCGGCTCGGAGCTCGTTTCCACGACCGTCAGGATAAAGGGCTCCTTGGTCGAGTCGCCCGTCCGGTCGATGGTGGTGCTGCCGGTAACGCCCTCCCAGTCGCGCACCGACAACAGCGACTGCCGCATCTCGTCGCGGCTCCTGATTCCCTGCGTTTTCACCAGGTACTGGATCATCTTGATGGTGTCATACCCGTAGGCTTCCAGCACCCCCGGCTCGCGTCCGAAGGCGGTCTTGAAGTCTTCGACGAATCGCTTGACTTCGGGCCGGTCGCTGTTGGGCGTAAAGGCGTCGGCGAAGTATGAACCGATGAGCATATCGCCGCCGCTGGAGACGATGGAAAGGAGACCCGGGTCGTTCCACCCGTCGGTTCCGATCAGCGTGACGTTCTTGAGGTTAAAGTAAGAGACGTAGGGGATGATCATCCCCACCATGCTGTAGTAGTCGGGGATGAACAGGCCGTCAAATCCCGGTTTCTTTTTATCTGCACCCGCGGAATTTATCAGGTCTCTCATCGTCGCGCGAAAGTCCGCGGTATCGGCCTGATAGGGGGTCTCCGCGACGACACGCGCGCCGTAGTAACCCGTTTCCCGGGTGAAGAGCTCCTTCATCTCTTTGCCGTAGGCGTCATCGGGATAGAGGATCGCAAAGCGGGTCAGCCCGCGTCCCTGAACGACGTATCGTACGAGGCCGCGGATCTCGTCGGGATTGGTGAGAAAATTCCTGAACACATAGTCGCCGATGTCGGCTATCCCCTGGGTCCTCGTCAGGGTAATGATGGGAATCTTCTGCACCTGGGCCTCTTTTGCCGCCGTCGTTGCGCTATCCTTGGACATGGGGCCCGACGATGACCATGACGTCGTCGTCACGGGCCAGGTCGCTAACGGCGTAGGACGCGGAGCGCGGGGTTGTCGCCGCAGTCCTTGATGACCAGGTTCACCCGCGGCCCGTCGGTAAAGCCCATGTCGCCGGCGGCAAGCTTCATCCCGTCGCGCGCCATGATCCCGAACGCGGAGTTTCGGCCGGAAAGCGGCAGGATTACGCCGACGGTGATCGCCCCGGATACTCCCGGTCCCGCCGTCTCTTTGAGCATGCCCTGGGCCTTGTAGTAATATTCGTGATCCGGCTGGTTTCGGACGATCTTCAAGAGCTGCTCGTGGGCCGCGTCTATCTCGCCACGGTCTATATATATCTGCGCCAGGGCAAACGCGGCGTAGCTACCCGCGTCCTTCCCGACGAGGTCGTCCGAGATCCGGGCCAGCTCATCCTCGGAGAGGTACTTTCTCGACGATGTACTTTATATTGGTCTTCGCGTCGGATTTTACCGCCGCGTCCGAGGTGCAGTCGCTCGGCCTTCGTGAACCAGTAGATCGACGAGTAGTAGTCCCCGGTCATCAGGTAGCTCTTGGCCAACAGCACGTAGGTCGGGGTGTCGTCCCCGCCCGCCGCAGGGCCGAGCGGCCAGGGCCTTGAGGATCTCGATCGCGTCGGTATACTTGCCCGATTTGAAATATGCGTAGCCGAGCTTGTAGCGCGCCTCATCGTAGCTATCGGAGGTAACGAAGTCTCCGACGACCTTCAGGTAAAGGTTCTGAGCCGATGCGAGGTCTCCGGAGGCCAGGTATATGTCGCCGGCCCGGACCAGGGCATTATCGGTCAGGGAGTTGCGTTCGTAGGTATTGACGTACGAGAGGTATTCCTTGAGCGACCGGGTGTAGTCTCCACTCTTAAAATCTTGCTCGGCTTGCGAAAAGGCTTGGCTCATCTCCGGTGTCGGCTGGGCAGTATGCGTCTCCCGCGGGTAGGGGACGGTTGCGCAGGAAGCCAGGATGATGAGGACAGACGCGAAAATAAACGCGTTGCCCGTTCTCTTTATCATGCTCATGCGGTGTTCCTTCCGTTTAATAATTCTAAAAATATAGCATATCTTACGAAATAAAGCTATTCGAAACAGTCTCCACCTACCAGTTTTGACCCTTTTGGCCTTGACATGTTCCGGGTTGTGTATTAGTTATTAGCCATCGTATTCGGGCCGGGTGGCAGCGAAAGGAGATGAACATGGACGTGAAACGGTGTGCAGGCAGGCCGCTCCCAAACGGCAGATGGAAGAAGAACTTTTTCGTTTTCTTTTGTGTGGTCTGTCTTGCCTCGATACTTTGCGGGGGCCAACCAACCCCGAGCGCCACGAACCCGGTTGCCCAAGGGCTCTCCCGCATCGGCGAGATCGCCCTTTCCAATCCGCACGAGTTTACGTTTGCGGTCTTCGGTGACAACCGCGGGAGCACGAAGCCCTTCGAGGAGCTCCTCGCCCGGATCAGCGTCGATCCCGATATCCTCTTTGCAGTCTCCACGGGTGATATCGTCGGCATCGGTTCCCGCGACCGGTTCAACTTCTTCTTTTCCCAGGTCGACCGATACCTCACCAAGCCGATCGTCTTTGCCGTCGGCAACCATGAGCTGCTGGGCGCGGGGGCCGAGCTCTACCCGTCAGTTGTCGGATCGCGGGACTACTCCTTTGTATTCGGAGACGCCTGTTTCATCGTCGTGGATGACACCAAGCCCAACGGGATCGATGCCGCCGGGGAAGAGCTTCTGAGAAAGGAACTGGAGGCTGCCGACGCCTACGGTGAGACGTTTGTCTTTATGCATGTCCCGCTGTATGATCCCCCGGGAACCGATATCCGTCACAGCCTTGGCCCTTCGGCGGCGGAGCGGTTGATGGGCCTGTTCAGGGAACACCGTATCACGCATATATTCTGTTCCCATATCCATGGTTACTATCAGGGGGAATGGGAGGGGATCCCGTTTACCATCTCGGGGGGCGCCGGCGCGCCCCTGGTCGGCACGGACCCCGCCCACTATTTCAATCATTACCTCAAGGTCGCGCGTGAGCGACGGCACGGTCACGGTCGAGCCGGTGCCGGTGGCCACCGATGATTAGCCATCCCGGTATTCGAGAGGACGAACCTATCGACCCGAAGCCGAAGAGGAGGCGGTGATGTCTCAAAAGGTTACCGACGCCGAAGAGAAAGGCGCGCGCAGGAATATCTTCTTCTTGGGATTGGTCAGTTTCTTCAACGATTTCGCCTCGGATATGATCTATCCACTGCTCCCACTCTTCCTCACAATAGTTTTGAAGACCGGTGCGGCCTCCCTCGGGCGTCATCGAGGGTGTGGCCGAGACAACGGCCTCGCTGTTGAAGTTCCTCTCCGGTTACTGGTCGGACAAATACAGGCGAAGGAAACCGATATTCGCGTCGGGATACGCCCTCTCCAACGTGGTTCGTCCGCTTATCGGGGTGGCGGGGTCGTGGTGGCACGTCTTGCTGCTGCGCTTTTCAGACCGGATTGGCAAGGGAATCCGGACCGCCCCACGGGACGCCCTGATGGCCGACTCGGCCAAGGAGGGAAATCGGGGGCTTGTCTTCGGCTTTCAGCGGGCAATGGATAACGCCGGGGCGATAATGGGTCCCCTGGCCGCGGCCATCATGCTCCCGCTGCTGCACAACGACCTGAGGACGCTCTTTTTCCTCTCGGCGATTCCCGGGGTGCTGGCCCTGATTGTCGTCTTTTTCTTCGTCAGAGAGGTTAAACCAAAGAAATCGCCCCCGCATCTGTCCATCAAAGACGGTCTCAGGGGAGTGGACGGGAACTTCAGATACTACCTTCTGGTGGTCCTCTTCTTTACCCTCGGGAATTCCTCGGACGCTTTTTTGCTGCTGAGGGCATCCAACGCGGGAATCCCTGAGGCCCTCATACCGATCCTCTGGATGGTGTTGTCCATCGTAAAGGCGGTAACCGGCATTCCGGGCGGCTTCATATCCGACAAAATCGGACGCAAGAAGGTTATCATCTCGGGATGGATAGTCTACGCGGCGATCTACGTCGCCTTTGCCTTTGTCACCACGAGCACCGGTATATGGGTCCTCTTCGGGCTCTACGGCATCTACTTCGGACTCACCGAAGGGGCGGAGCGGGCCCTGGTGGCAGACCTCGTCGGTGATGACCGCCGGGGTACCGCCTACGGCCTCTATAACCTGACGATTGGCATAGGGGCGCTGCCCGCGAGCATCATATTCGGCGTCGTCTGGCAATACGTCGGGTTCGAGTACGCCTTCGGCATGGGGGCGGCATTCGCCCTGTTGGCCTCCATGATGCTGCTCTTCGTCCGTACCTCAGAAGGACGGCATGACAACGGTAAGAATCGAGTGCTCCTGGTTGAGATAACTCTCCGCCACGCGCTTCACGTCGGATTCGGTGACCGCGTCGATCCTTTCCGGATAGCGCAGGGAGAAGTCATAGCCAAGCCCGTAGAGCTCGTCGGCGGCCATCAATGAGGCGGCGTCGAGGTTCTTCTGCAGGGAAAGCTCGAAGTTGCCGATGAGGTAGTTTTTCGTCCGGACGAGCTCTTCCGGCGTTATCCCCTTTTCCCTGATGAGGGTAAGCTCTTTCTTGATCCCGTCGATAGAGACGGTAAGGTTTCCCGGCGCCGTCGCCATATAGACGCCGATAAAGCCGGGTCCCACGCCGCCGACATTGAAGGCATCAACTGAATAGGCCAGCCCCTGCTTTTCGCGCAGCTGCATGAAGAGCCTTCCCCCCATGCCGGAGAGCGCGGCAGTCAGCACATCCATCGCGTAATAGTCGTCAGACAGGTAGTCCGTACCCAGAAATCCGTAGAAGATGTGGGCCTGTTCCTTCTCGGCTACACTCTCGGTGGACTTTAACGGGCGGGAGGGTTTTACGGCCGTCCCGATGACGGGTGCGGCCGCCGCTGTTGGCGACAAGCCGCCGAATAGGTCGACGACCCGTTTGAGCACTTCTTCGGGCACGACGTCGCCGACAACCGAGATGACCATTCGCTGGGGAACGGCGATACCGCCATAGTAAGAGATCAGGTCCTGGTGGGAGACGGATTCCATGCTCGTCTTGGTTCCGAGGTTCGGCAGCGAGTAGGGATACGTTTTGTAGAGGGTCTTCCTGAAGAGATCGAAGGTCCGTTGGGGAAGGTCGTCCTTATTCTGGTCGATGGCGGAGGCCGTTATCTCTTTGACCTTGTGCCAGCTCGTCCGAATCGAAGGAGGGGTGCAGGAGGAGATCGGCGACAATCGCCCATCCGTCGTCCTGGAACCTGGATAGAAACTCCGCCTTGAGGCCGAGCGAATCCCTGCCCGAGAAGCCGCTGACGTTGGCGGCAATCCGATCGATCCGCTCGGCGATGGCCTGGGACGTGAGCTTGGTGGTCCCCCGAGTCAGCATCTTTGCGACAAGGCTGCTTATGCCGTTGTTTTTCGGGGTCTCGTATCGGACGCCGCCGTCAAACGTGCCGACGACCGACACGATCGGAAGCGAATGGTCTTCCTTGATGACCAGGCGGATACCGTTTGGAAGCACCGCTTTGTACCCCAGGGGACCGGGTACGAGCTCGGGCAGCTCCTCATTTTCGACGACCGGCTCGCCAAAGGCCTCCAGGGCTGCGGCCTTGATCTGTTCGTCAGAGACCGCCTTCGTTTCCGATGAAGGGACGAGATAAACGATGGTCATGTTTTCGGGGGTAAAATAGTCTTTTGCGGCCTTTGTGATGTCGCGGGCGGTCACGGCGTCTATCCCCTTGAGGTAGCGCTCTTCGAAGTCGATAGAGTCCGTGGCGGTCTCATAAAGTCCCAGGGCTCCGGCGCGGCCGCTGTAGGTCTCCTTGCCGAAGATAAAGTCAGCGGTCGTGCCGGTTTTCGCCTTCAAGAGCTCATCTGCCGTGGCCGGCTCCGACTCGAGTCGTAACACTTCCCGGATGACGGCCTTCACGGTGGGCAGAATTTCCGACGCATCCAGAGTGGCCGAGATAAAAAAGAGCCCCGCCTCCTTCGGTGTGTAGGAATAGGAGCCGATTGAATAGGCTAATCCCTTGTCCACAATTGCCCGATAGAGGCGGGAATCTCTGCCATGTCCGAGGATAGCTGCCGATACGTCCAGGGGGAAGAGATCCTTGTGGGTGATTGGGATCGTATTGAAGGCGATATGGAGGTAGGCCGTGTGGACGGGTATGCTGATGCCGGCGATGTTCGTTCCCTCGTTAATGGGACAGACGGCCGACGGGGCCTCGAGCTTGCCGGTCGCCCTGGCGCCGCCCAGATATCGCTCGATCATCGGCTTAACGGCGGAGGTATCGAAGTCTCCTACCAGCACCGCGACCATGTTGTCCGGGCGGTAGTAGTTCGTGTAGTAACGATAAAGGTTTTCCCGGGTATAGGACGAGATTTTTTCCATCGTCCCGATAACCGGCTTACCGTAAGGATGGCCCGAGAACGCCTTTTCGAAGAGGAGATTCGGAAAGCCTGTCCTGGGGGTCGTCCAGGTCTTTTCTGATTTCCTCGAGGATGACCTGCCGCTCGCGATCGACCTGCTTCGGGTCCAAAGCGGCGTGAAGCGCCGTATCGGAGACGACCCTGATCATTGTCTCGATGAACCGTGAGGCAACGGTGGCGGTCAGCACCGTGTTGTCGTAGTCGGTATAGGCGTTGAAATCCCCGCCGGAGCCCTCGATGACGGCTCCTGCTTCTCCGGGCTTCAAGTCCTTTGTGCCGTCAAAGAGCAGGTGTTCGATGAAGTGGGACATCCCGGATTGCGACTCCGATTCGCAGAAGGCGCCGACGTCGACCCAGATATTCATCGAAACGGCGGGCGTTGAATGGTCGGGCGCAGAGGATCACGACCATACCGTTGTCCAGGGTGTAACGAACGATCTCATCGCAGACACCGGCCGTGGGCAGAATGGGAACGATCAGACTACCGACGAGGGCGGAAACGCCCAGATATCGTTTCAGGTTCATGCAGTACCTCCCTTTTAAATATGATAATGCCGTTTGGCCCCAAAGTAAAACGAAAAAAATATGGCCTTGACAGTTGGGCCTGAAACACGTATGATACGAAGAGTGGAGGAGGGGAGATGTTTGGACTTTCCGGCCAGGAGTTGCTGGTCATCGTTATTCTTGCCCTCGTCGTCCTCGGTCCCAAGAAGCTGCCGGAGGTCGCCAAGACCCTCGGCAAGGGCTATCAGGAGCTGAAGAAGGCCATGGACGGGGTAAAGGGAACGGTGAACGTCAACGAGGTTTTCAACGACATGATGAAGGGCGACGCCGAGCGTCCCGCCGATAAAAAGGAAGACCGGGCCCGCACGAAACGGGACGATGACCGGCAGCCGAAGGGATAGGCGCAAGTAGGGCAAGGGGGAGGTTCTTGGCCGAAAAGGAGACCAGCAACGGCGACGTGACGATGAGCATCCTCGAGCACCTCGAGGAGTTGCGATCACGGCTCATCAAGATCCTTATCTCCGCCGGAGCCGGGTTCTGCATCGGGTACTATTTTTCGGAAACGATCTTCGGCTATCTCATCAGGCCCCTCACGAACGTCCTGCCAAAGGGAACCAGCCTCATCTTCACGAGCATCACCGAGGCCTTCTTCACCTACCTTAAAGTGGGCCTTTTGGCCGGTGTCTTTATCGCCTCTCCTTTTATCCTCTACCAGATTTGGGCGTTCATATCCCCCGGCCTCTACAAGAAGGAGAGGCGGGCCCTCATCCCCGTGACGTTTATTTCGGTCATCCTGTTTATCGGCGGGGCGTGCTTCGGATATTTCGTCGTTTTTCCCTTCGGCTTCAAGTTCCTCATTTCAACCTATACCACCGAGATGATCAAGCCCATGCCCACGATGCGGGAGTATTTCTCCCTGGTGACATGGATGCTGCTCGCCTTCGGGGCGATCTTCGAGCTGCCGGTGATTATCTTCCTTCTGTCCCGCTTCGGGATCGTCGGCTATAAGGGCCTGAGGAAGTTTCGCCGTTACGCGATTCCTCGGTGCGTTCATCCTGGGTGCGATACTGACGCCCACCCCGGACGTCTTCAATCAGGCGATGATGGCGGGCCCCCTGATTGTCCTCTACGAGATCAGCATCTGGGTAGCATACTTCTTCGGAAAAAAACCGGAGCCGCCCCTCGACGATCAAGAGGATACGACGGCCCTTGTCGAAAGCGGGGATGAGAAATGACCGGCGAGAGCCCGCGCGTCGTCTTCGTTCCGGACGCGCATCTGAGAAACCCCGCCGATGACGACTACCGGGATATGACGGCGTTTCTCGATGAGCTGATCGGACGTCTCGGGTCATCGGACGCCGTCGTAATCATGGGCGACCTGTTCGATTTCTGGATCGGGTTTCGTTACGTCGTGCCCTATCAGTACCTCCCGATCCTCGACCGTCTGTACAGCCTTTCCAGGATGGGCGTCACGATCCATTACACCGAGGGGAATCACGACTTCTTCATGGGCCCGTTCTTCACCGAGTTCATCGGTGCGCAGGTGCACCCCGGCCCCTGGGAGCTTGAACACTCCGGGATGCGGATCTACGTCGCGCACGGGGATCAGGTCAACCCCAGGGATCGCGGTTACCGGTTCCTGAGACGCCTTCTGCGAAGCGCGCCGGTGCGTCTCGTTGGTCATCTCATACCTCCGTTTGTCATCGAGCGGGTCGCCCGCGCCATGAGCCGGGCCAGCCGCGTCTATACCGACACGAAGAAGGACGACAAAGAAGCTCTGGGCCGTGAGTTCGCGGTCGCGAGGTTCTTCGAGGGGTATGACGCAGTGGTGCTGGGACATTTCCATCACCCTTCGTCATGGGGGATGGAGCTGGACGGGCGGCGACGCGCCTATATCAACGCCGGTTCCTGGATGGAGCGAAGACACTATATCGAGCTCGACGGGGGCAAGCTCCGGCGCAAGACCTACCGCAGATGACCTAATGGTCCATTAGTGGCCATAGGTGCAAAATAATTGTTCACTGCAAACTCCGTCTGCATCATACGTTTTTCAATACAGCTTTCCATCTTATTGATTTTATTGGGTATTTGGCGCACTCCCGTTTTCCCCGCCGCTTTTTGCCTGTCCGCCGCGTGAATTAGTAGCCTAGTTTGTCTAATCATTTCAATATGTTACAAATCAGTGATGGCATACTATTTGCTTTATTCTTGTGCGGGTCCGCATTCCAGTAGGACGCAGCTTTACAAACCTTTGTATATCAGGAGGTATACAATGTCTCTTCTCAGACGCACATGTGTCGTCTTCTTTATAGCGGCGGCGATTGCGCTCTTATTCCCCTTGACTCCCGCCGTTCTTATGGCCCAGGAGACTGACGATACAAACACAACCGATACCGATACCTCGGGAACGACCGACGGCTCTACCACGGAGTCGACGGGCTTGAATCAAGCCCAAGAGATGAAGGCCGAGAATGTGGCAAACGCGGTGGCCGAGGAATTAGCCAAGGAAGCCGAGGAGGCACAGGCAAACCTCGAGCAGGCCCAGGCTGACGTCGCGGAGGCCGAAGAGAATCTTGCCGGCCTGAATGCCAGCGCCGACGCAACGGCTGCCGAGATAGACGCTGCCACCACGGCTGTAGATGATGCAAAAGCGAGCGTCTCGACGGCTGAACAGGACCTCGCTGACGTTTCGGCCAATCCCGACGCCACGGCCGACGACATCGCAGCGGCAGAGACGGCGGTGGAAAGCGCTAAGGCCGGGCTTGCCGCGGCCGAAGAGAATCTTGCCGGCTTGAATGCCAGCGCCGAGGCCACCGCCGCCGAAATCGCCGCTGCCGAAACGGCAGTCGAGGCGGCCAAAGGCGCGGTTGCCGACGCGCAAACCTCCGCCGATGAGGCGGCCGCCAACGCCCAGAGCTTCGATGTGGATACCGTGACGGCGATGCGCGAGGCGGGCATGGGCTGGGGGGTGATCTGTCATGAGCTGGGCGTTCACCCGAGCGTCCTGGGCCTTGCCCTCGGTAAGAAGGCGCTCGACACCGTGGGGGATGCGGTCAAGGAGGCCTTCGGGAGAACAAAAGACAAGGATGCGAAGGGCTCAGGCAAGACAGACGTCGCGGATGCGAGCGGAAAAGCGAATAAGGATAAGTCGTCTAAGGATACCGGCAACAGCACGGGTAATAAGGGTAACGATAATGGCGACAAGGGCGGAGGAAAGGGAAACAGCAGTGGAGGTGGCAACAGCGGCGGCAATGGTGGCGGTAACGGTGGTGGTAACGGAGGCGGTAACGGAGGCGGTAACGGAGGCGGGAACGGAGGCGGGAAAAAATAACTAGGGACCCCTCAGAGGCTGTACAGGCCGCACGTCGATGCACCGACGTGCGGCCTTTCTTTATACCTTATCGATCACGTCTTGCGCAAACCGGCGCGCTTTCTTTTCGTCCTCCGCATCGGGGTGGCCGGTCATCTTTTCGACAATCTTGTCCCACTCCTCGTCCGTTACCTTCCGCGCCTTCCTGACGTAGGGCTGGATTTCCGGCGAAAGGTAGCCCTGGCAGTCAAAACAGCCCAGGAACGGCAGCTCTTTGCCCTGGCTTATCGTTTCGAAGCTTGAGATACACTTCTCGAATCCTCCCCGCTCGTATGCGGACGACGCGTGGGTGATAAACCCCGCCAGCGCGAAAGCCCCCTGCTGCGGGAGGCCGGCCAGAAACGATTTGGCCTGGGCCGAGAGGTCGCCCGCGTGGCACGGTGAGCCGACGAATACCAGATCATAGCCGCCGGCGGTGTCGGGCTCGATTTTGTCGATTTGAGCCAGCTCGACCTGGTGTCGGCTCGAGAGCTCGTCCTGGATGGCCCGGGCGATCTTTTCGGTGTTACCGGTCTGGGAAAAGCAGGCAACGAGAATCTTCATAGGTAAACCTCCTCTTCACACTATTCACGTCCCGTGGAGAACGGGTCCACTCACAGGGGGCGAAGGCAAAAGCCTATTTGAGCCTCCGCCGCACTCCATCGCTTTTCAGCTCCCTGATTGCGTCCGCGGCGATCCAGCGAGCCGAGGCACAATCGACCCGGGCGATCTCTTCAGAGAGCCGGATCGCCTCACCGTTGAGAAAGCGGTTCCGCTTTCCGATCTGTCGGATCGCCCAGTTCACCGCTTTCTTGACGCCGCCCCTGTCGTCGCGTATCGCGCCCGCGATGGCGGGGAAAAACGAGAGAAACAGGTCGTCGGGCGCCGACTTATCCGAGACCGCAAGCCGCGCCATCAATACGAAACCCGCCCTCCGCACGAACTGTTCGGGGCGGCCGCTCCACTGCCGGGCCTTGGGCACGGCAAACGGCGTCTTCTCGAAGAGGTTCATACAGGTCTGGTCGGTAACCTCCCAGTCATAGAAATCGGCAACCCACCGCTCCATCATCTCCTGGGAAGTCTCCCCCGCCAGTGCGATCATGGAGGCCAGGATCATCGTCTCCCGGAGTTTCTCCTCCCAGAGCAGCAGCGCGAGCCGGTGGTCCTTGCCGATCTCGTGCGCCAGCCCTCTCAGGCGGGGGATCCTTACGCCGAGGGCGGCATCCGGGCGGATACCGACCCTCCGCATTCCCTCGACCGACTTAGTGTCGGCCAGGGACGCGAGCCGGCCAATGATTTCTTGCGTGTCCATTGAGGGCCCGAATCACCTGCCGGCCGCGAGTGCCTTTGCGACGTCCACCGCCTCCACCGCGTCCTTTGCCCAGCCGTCCGCGCCGATGCCGTCGGCAAACTTCTTGTTGACCGGCGCCCCGCCGACCATCACCGCGACCGAATCCCTCAGCCCCTGCTCCTTCAAGGCCTCGATAATGACCCTCATCTGGTCCATCGTGGTGGTCAGGAGCGCCGAGAGACCCAGGATGTCGGGCTTTTCGGCCCTGACCCGGCGCACGAACTCCTGGGCGTCAACGTTGATGCCTACGTCGACTACGTCAAAGCCCACCCCCTTGAGCATAATGGCTACCATGTTTTTGCCGATATCGTGCATATCCCCCTTGACGGTCCCGATGAGGACACGCCGGCCCGCCTCCTTCTTGTCGGCGGCAAGCTTTGGTTCCAGCTTGACCAGCGCATTGTTCATCGCGCGCGCCGAGAGGAGGACCTCGGGGATGAAGAGGTCACCATTCTTGAAGTCCCTTCCCACCACCTCCATCGCCGGGATCATCCCCCGGTGGAGTATGTCGTGCGCCGAGACCCCTTCGTCCAGAAGCAGTTGGATATGGGCAAGGAGCGACTCCTCGTCGCCGGAGATAACATCGCCCCGAATTCCGGAAAATCGATCGTCCTGAGTCGCCGGGGTGACCATCGCCTGCGCCCTGTGCATCTGCTCAGCGGAAACGGGACTGGCGCCCGCCGTCAGCGGGAGCCTCCCCTCTTTCTCAACGCGCTCGGCAATCCTGACCAGCCGCCCGAAGACGGCCTTGGGCGGGGTAGAATCGGCCGTGCCGAGGACCAGCCGGTCGCCGGGCGCCACGTTCTTGAAGAGGTTCGTCAGGAAGGCCTCGAATTCCTTCTCGTCTGCCGTGTCTTCCGAAAGGATCGACTCCGGGATTCCGCCCATGATGGTGAGCTTATCGTGCCAGCGGCGGTAATACTCTTCGATCCTGACCTTGGTCATCGGCCAGGGGGTAACGGATTCGGCCACATGGACGCCCGAGTCCCGGATCAGGTCCATGAGGCCGAAATTCTCGCCGTCCGTGTGTGTCGCCACGAGCTTGCCGTGCCGGCCGAGGTAGTCGGAGACCTTTCGGAGCCACGGCACGATTTCTTTCTCGAAATAGGGCGGGTACGTGAGCATGTCGTCGTAATTAGCCCCCCAGAGCACCACCTCGGCGGGAGAGTCCCCCATGATCGAAAGCACCTTCTCGAAATAGACGGCCACGCTCTCGGCAAGCGCCCGCATCTCTTTTGGGTGATCGTTGTACTCGTAGTAGAAACGGGTGGGATCGAGAAATTCCTTCTGGATATGGTGCATGGGCGAGGCCGCCAGCGATGCCCCCCCCGCCGCCACTACGCCGTCGTTCCCGACCTCGTCCATGTACTGCTGCGCGGTTTCGTATTGCTCAAAGACATCGATGTTCTCGAAGATGTAGCCGACGATCGCGTAGTCCGACGGTTTCTTTATGATGTGCTCCTGGGTCCAGCCCAGGGATGCCCCTGCCCGCTGCATCTCCTCGGTCAGCCCTCCGACGGTCCTCACCGTCCCCTTGGGGGTGTGGTAGGAGACGATCTGCTGGCCGTGCTCGTTTTTTGCCTCGATCTCGATGCCCTTGCCGAAGCGCCATCCGTAGACCGACTGGATGAAGTTAAAAAGGCCGATCGAGCGATGGAGGATGTCGTCGGGGCTCTTGATCATGTTCGTGAAGTCGGGCACCATGTGGTAGCAGGCCCATCCCTCCGCCCGCGCGATGTCGTCCGGTTTCTTGCTTTTATACTTCTCGGGCAGCGTCCCGCCAAGGTTATTGGCGATCCACCAGAGATCGAGGCGGGGAACGAAAGGGATCCGGTCAACCATCTCCCCCCGCATTGTCTTGAGGATTCTCTCTTTGTGGGTTAATGACGTCATGGCGTGGACTCCTTCTCTTTGATATGTCCGGGATGGGCGCGTCTATCGATGACGCCGCACGGTGCAGGACGGGAAGGTCCCGATTACTATAACAAAGAAAGAACGGCGAGGTCAAGAAATTACGATAAAGAGGCCGCGGACGGCCGCTCGTGCAGCATAGATTTCCATTGAAAACTCGATTCTCCTTTGGTATAGTGATCCCGTTCGGCAGAGTCTCGTTCTCCCCGAAAGAACGCTCCGCCACCTACCCGCATCGGGGAGGATGTCCCTTTTTTGATTATCCATAATCCCACGTTTTTTTGAGGAGCGCATTATGAAGATCGTCAAGGGCTTTCCTTCCACGATGCAGGATGGCTACCAGCTCAATCTCATCAACCTCATCAAGCACGGGGCTCGCAACTTCGAGAAACAGCAGATCGTCTGTAAGGTAGGCGATCAGATGACCCGCTACACCTACAACGATGCGTATCAGCGCATCATGCGTTTCGGCAACGTCCTGAAACGGCTGGGTATCAAGATCGGTGACCGGGTCGGCGTCATGGACTGGAACACGTTTCGTAATTACGAGATGTACTTTTCCATCCCCGGCTACGGGGCCGTGATGCTCCTGATGAACCTGCGTCTGGCCCCCCCGGATCTGGCGTACGTGGTCAACCACGCCGAGACCAAGCTTATCATCGTGGACGAGACGCTGGCGCCCCTCGTGGAGATGGTTGCCCCCCAGCTCAAGACTGTCAAGGGCATACATCATGATCACCGACAAGAAGCTCTCGGACATCCAGACGAAGCTCAAACCGCTCTACATCTTCGAGGAGCTCCTGGCGGCCGAAAAGCCCGAATACGACTGGCCGGTGATGGACGAGACATCGTCCTGCGCCGCCTGCTACACCACGGGGACCACCGGAAAGCCAAAGGGGGTCTACTATTCCCACCGGAGCACCTACCTGCATGCCCTGGCCGTCGGGACGAACGCCGCCCTCTCATACTCGGACTGTTTCTTTCAGCTGGTGCCGATGTTCCACGCAATGGGATGGGGCGGGCCGTACTTCGCGACTATGTGCGGGGCCAAGTACGTGCTGCCCGGAATGTACAACCTCCAGAGACTGGACGAGCTGGCCCAGATCATCGTCGACGAGAAGGTCAATACGACGGCCGGCGCGCCCGCCCTCTTCATGCCGATGCTTGAATATATCAAAAAGCTCGACAAGAAACCTGATCTCAGGGGCGCCCGCTTCCTGTCCGGCGCAACGGAGCCGCCGCTGTCGATGATGAAGGACTACTGGAACCTGACCGGAGCGGAGGTAATCCACGCCTATGGCGCCACGGAGACCTCCCCGCTGACCAGCATGAACCGCCTTAAGCCCTGGCTTGCCGAGAAGATGACCGAGGAAGAGCAGTGGGACATGCGCCGCAAACAGGGATACGTCGTCACGGGGCTCGACGTCAAACTGATGGATCCGATGGGAAAGGAAGTCCCTCACGACGGCAAGACCCCGGGCGAATTCTGCATCCGGGGTCCGTGGATCACCGGCAGCTACTATAACCCGGACAGCCCCAGCACCCAGTTTACCGAGGACGGCTACTGGAAGAGCGGCGACGCCGGAACCATGGACGAAGAGGGTTACCTCAAGATCACCGACCGGGTCAAAGACATCATCAAGAGCGGCGGTGAGTGGATCTCGTCGGTGGATATGGAAAACGCCCTCGTGGCACACCCGGCGGTCCTGGAGGCGGCGGTGGTAGGGGTCGCCCACCCCAAGTGGGAAGAGCGGCCTCTTGCACTGGTGGTCCTCCGCGATGAGCACAAGGGCAAGGTCACGAAGGAAGACATCCATACTCATCTGCTCAAGTCGTTCTCCAAGTGGCAGCTCCCCGACGAGGTTATGTTCGTCAACGAGATCAGCAAGACCTCGGTGGGTAAGATCGACAAGAAGGTAGTCCGTGAGCAGTATAAAGACACGTACACAAAGAAGTAATGTCCATCCGAACGTTCTACGGCGCGCGGGGACCGACCTTTCTATGAGCTCCCCGCGCGCTATTGATTCTTTTTGCATACAGCGGCCAACCCGGCCGTGTCGATGAGGAGAGGTAATCGATGGAAAGACTACTCGATCTGCTCGGAAGCAAGTACCCTATCATCCAGGGGCCGATCGGTGCCATGAACAGCCCGCGGCTGGTATCGGCGGTCTGCGAGGCCGGGGGCTTCGGGATGCTGGCGCTCGGTTTTTCCGGTCCGGACGACGTCAGGAAGATGGTCGCCGAGGTCAGGGAGCTGACCGGTAAGCCCTTCGGCGCAAATCTCATGATCATGAACCCGGCCAATAGAGAGATCCTCGAGGTGCTGGCCGCCGCGGGCGTAAAGGTTGTCACCACGTCGGCGGGGTCTCCCAAGAGGATATTCCCGGACATCAACGCCCTGGGGATGAAGGGGCTCCACGTCCTGTTGTCTCTGCCTCACGCGCTGGCGGCCGAGGAGGCGGGGGCCGCGGGAGTCGTCGTCTGCGGGGCGGAGGCGGGGGGATTGAGGTCGGTAAACCCCGAATCTTCGACGATGGTGCTGGTGCCGCTCGTGGCCGATCACGTGAAGATCCCGGTAGTCGCCGCCGGCGGAATCGCCGACAGCAGGGGATACCGGGCGGCCCTGGCGCTCGGGGCCGAGGGTGTCCAGGTGGGCACCCGGCTCATAGCCACCGACGAAAGCCCCGCGCCTCAGGCATGGAAGGACGCCATCGTGGGATGTTCCGACGGCGGCACGGCGCTGCTGCCGCTCGGAAGGATGACGATGCGCACGATCGTGAACGCGAAGATGAAGGCGCTCATGGGCGACCCAAAGGCGGATCTCGCCGCCGAATATAACTACATGAACGCGGGCAAGGCCTGGACGAGCGGAGATTTCGACCTTTTCCCCGCCGGGGCCGGCGACGTCGCCGCCCTCATCAGGGAAGTGAAGCCGGTGGCAGACGTGATCCGGGATATGGTCAAATAGCGACCGTGCCGCTCGGGTCGGCACCGACAGACTCCCGGCGTCCAGGAGAGATCCGGTATGACCTGTTTCGGAATATGTGAAGTGTAACGCGAAAGGACTATGTGATATGCCCCTGGTTTCGATTATCGATACGCTCAAGAAGGCCTCGGCCGGCGGCTTTGCCGTGCCCCTCTTTGACGCCTTCGAGATGAACGCGGTCGAGGGGATCCTCGCGGCAGCCGTCGAGAATAAGGCCCCCGTTATCATCGCGATCTATGACGCGCTGTTGCTGCTCCCGGCGGTGTCGTCATACTCGGCCTTCATCCGGGATGCCGCCGCGCGGTCGCCGGTGCCCGTTTCCCTCATGCTCGATCACGGGTCCGGTCCCGAGCGGTGCGCACAGGCGCTCTCACTGGGCTTTACCGACGTGATGTATGACGGCTCAAAGCTCCCCCTCGAGGAGAACATTGTCGCCACCAAGCGGGTCGTCGCGGCGGCCCGGGCGGCCGGGGCCGGAGTAGAGGCGGAGCTGGGTCACGTAGGCGAGGGCTCGGACTACGAGGCGTTCGGTGCTGCCCGGGAGGGCTTCACCGACCCCGCGGTCGTCTCCCGCTTCGTCTCGGAGACCGGGTGCGACGTGCTGGCGGTGGCCGTCGGCACCGCCCACGGCCACTACAAGGGGACGCCCCACATAGACCTCGGCCTCCTGGCCCGGATCCGAAAGGAGACGGACGTGCCGCTGGCGCTGCACGGGGGACGGGTCTGTCGGAGCGCCAGTACCGGGACGCAATAGGCGCGGGGATCGCAAAGATCAATATCGCCACGGACCTCCTGGGGGAGGCGACCCGAATGATGATCGAGGCTGCCGGGAGACCGGAGGCCTCGTACCTGGGGATCGTCGCCGCTGCAAAAGAGGCGCACCGGGAGCGATGCTCCTACTATTTTGACCTCTTCGGAACGTCGGGAAAAGGATAGGGAGCCGGATGATCCATATCAAGCGCGTCGAATTCTTCGGCAGTCCGAACTGCTATGAGTGCCGTCTGGGCGAGAAAAGGCTGGTCATCACCGCCGATTTCGGCCCACGGATCATGTCGCTTTCGGCAGGCTCCGGCCCGAACGTCCTGTTCGCGGACGAGGGCAAACGGATGGGAAACGGGAAATGGCTCCTCTACGGCGGTCACCGCCTCTGGATCGCACCGGAGACGTCCTGGACCTACGCCCCGGACAACGACCCGTGCCGGGTGGATATCGACGGGGAACGCATCACCGTCACGGCCCTTGACGAGTCGCTCGGGCTTGAAAAATCTCTGACCGTCCGCGAACGGGAGGGGGATTTCGCGGTCACCCATTCCGTCGTCAACCGCTCCGATACCCTGGTGACCGGCGCGATCTGGGCGCTGACGTGCGTCACTCCGCGGGTAACGGTCTTCTTCCCCTGGGGGACCGGGGGTGACTGGGACCTGAAAAAGATCGTCTACTGGAAGAGGTGGATGAACCATGCGACCGACGTAAGGGGCTCCCAGTTCGTGCCCGCCGACGACCTCTTTCTGGTCCGGCCGGACGGCTCCGAGGGGAAGGTCGGGACTTCCGGGCGTGAGGGGTTCATCGGCGTCACGGGGGAGGGCTTTACCTTCATCAAGCGATTCGACCGGCACCCCACGGCCGCGTATCCCGACGAGGACTGCGCCCTCCAATGCTACACCTGTCCTGACTTCGTGGAGCTCGAGACCCTTTCCCCGCTCGTCACGTTCTTCCCCAACGCGCCGGTCGTCCACGAGGAGAAGTGGGTCCTCCGGGATAGCGCCGTCGATCCGGGGAATGGGCAGGCCGTGAGGTCGCTGGTATGCGGAAGATGACCACGTGCGAGGGACGGATGGATACGCTCACTGATAGTGACAGGAATAATATAAAAAGGATTAGAGCTAAACTGGAGTCAATCAAAGATCAACTGGATAACAATACGCGTTGCGCGTTGGATACAGAGGCTACGTGTGATGATATAGAACTATTATTGGAAATCATTGAAAAACTCGATGATACAAACCACTCATAGATGGGTAGCTGAGTAGACAATAATAAATGGTCAGAGGTCGCTCTTTGCTCTATGCCATACACGCGGCGCATAAGATTACGAACAGCAGTATCATCACTCCCGTGGGAGTAGTTGGTAGTATCATAATCGCCCGGGATCGCCGTGCGCACCGATGGGGACTCGCAATGACGGCATGAGCATTTGACCTGATCAGCGGTTTGAAAATCGTTAGAACCCCCAAAACAGTTTTCGGAAGGCTCACAATAGGACTGGAAGGGTGAGACTATGAAACTCTCCGAGGACATACGGGCCCTGTTGATCTTCCTGGTGGTGATGGGCGCCGTCGGCGGCGTCATCGTCATGGCCATCGTCGTCGCGCCGGTGATCAACAAATATCCCCAGGTCTCCCTCCGGCTCGTCGTCGCGCTCCTGTTGACCTTCGTCAGCGCCAAGTTCCTCTTCTACATCGCCGAGGCGCTCATGGTCGTCATCGGCAGGAGGAGCGAGCGCACGGCCGCCAGGATCCGCTCGACGCATCCGGCCCTGCGCACCGCGTTTATCGTCGCCGTCATGATCGCGGCTTTTGTCGGATGGTATTTCGTCTTCCACTACTTCAAAGGGATCTTCGGCTGATCATAGCGAGCGGAACATCAGCGCCTGCCTCAAAGACGTCCCGCGCCGCCTGCGCCCAATCCCCCCGGTGTTACTCCTTTTTCCCTTGACAGCACCAAGAGTCGATAGTAAACTTATAATACTTCGCGCGGCAAAGTACTTTATGCCAGTGGCATTGCCTTATCGTAAAGGAACATTCCATGGATAGTCAAACGAGCGCCCGGGGTGCCGGCGCGAAAGCGTCCGCCCGGCGGGACCAACGCCTCAATAGTCCGACTCCCCCCGGGGCTGAGGGAACCGTCGATCGGGCCATCAGTGATATTCGTTACATTCGCGATCTCATCGATGTCTCACGGGAATTCTTTATTTCGGGATGGTCGGGCGTGGCGGCGGGTTTCGTCCTGGTGCTTGGCGTCGTTTCAACGGCGTGGATTGTCCGCAATCCCGTGGGGTTGTCTCCCGCGGCGACCCTCTGGACGCTCTGGAGTCTCATCGGAGCGGCGCTTGTTGCCGTGGACATCCTCTTTTTTGTCAGACGGTCGCGGGCGGAGAGCCGGCCGATCTTCTCCGTGATCCTGCTCAAGGGAATCATCGTGGAGGCGGTTATAGCGGTCGAAGGCCTTGTCTTGACGCTTCTCTTCATCCGGCTTGGTATGAACGAGTTCATCCCCGGGGTATGGTTGATAACCCTTGGCACCGTTATGACGGCTCTCGGCATCTTCGTGCCGGGCGGGGCCTGGATGATAGGTTTCGTCTCCCTGGCGGCATCCGTTGCGGCCCTCGTCGTCCCCGCCCTCGGTCTCTATTGCCTCGGGCTCGCGGGGGTGGCCATGATCCTCTGGGGGGTCGGGTACCTTATCGTGCGCGGAAAATGAACGACTCGGACGAGAGGCCCGGCCGAAGAAGGTCGACGGGTCCCCCCACGTGGGCGTATCGTAGATGAGCGGCGCTGATGCCCTGCTTGATCTGTCCGAGATATAGAGCGTTCTCGGACGAGAAAACCAACCCGTAAGAAGGAGAAAAATGAGATGTGGGATCTACTTTTCTGGCTCTATCTTGCCAACGCGATCTTCCTGATGATCCACGAGATTGACTCCGGATACCAAAAAGAATGGGAGCTCATCGGTTTGCCGGGAGGGGCAACCTCCTTTCTCGCCCTTCACTTCGTGGTGCTGTTTCCGTTCCTGTGGGGGCTGGTTCTGGTCTACATGGAGCGGACGTCGGGCCTGATCCTTTCGCTCATCCTGTCGGGGGCGGGGATCTTTGCGCTGGCCATCCACACCTACTTCATCAAAAAGGGCAAACCGGGTTTCACCGCGCCGATCTCCCAGTTCATTCTCTGGGGAGGCGCGGTCATTTCGGCCATACAGGGAGTCGTTACCCTCTACCTGTTGATAAAGTAGGTTGCGGATTTATCAACTTGTGTATACAATAAGATGACTGAAGAACGCAAAGGGCGTCATATCACCGAGGGTCTCGATCGGGTAATTCACGAGCGGGCGCGGCTCGGGATTATGACGATTCTCGTCGATGGGGGAGAGGTCGAGTTCATGGCGCTGAAAAAGACCCTCCTGCTCACCGACGGTAACCTCAACGCCCACCTGAGGGTGCTTGAGAAGAAAGGGTATATTTCCGAAACGAAGCAGTTCGTGGGCAAACGTCCCAGGACGGCCTACCGGGTGACCGACACGGGGATGGAGGCCTTTCGAAAATATATCGACCGACTCGAACGATTTTTGAAGAGTGTTTCATGAGGTATATGATGAAACGTATTATGCCAATCGCGCTGTCTGCGGCTCTCATGCTCTGCGCGCTGTCGCTGCCGGCGGCTGAGCCGACCGCGCAGGATCTCATTAAAGAGGCCGAGGACCTCATGCGCGGGCAGTCGAACATCGGGACCATGACAATGACGATCACGACCCCGCACTGGGAGCGGACCATGACGATGGACTACTGGGAAAAGGGCAAGAACCTGTCCCTCGTCAAGGTCACCGACCCTCCGAAAGAGGCCGGCACCATCAGCCTGAAGGTCGATGAGAACATGTGGAACTATATCCCTTCGGTGGAGACGGTTATCAAGGTTCCGCCCTCCATGATGATGCAGTCCTGGATGGGTTCAGACTTCTCTAACGACGACCTCGTCAGAGAGTCCAGCATCTCCCGCGACTATAACGCGGCGATTACCGGAAAGCAGTCAACTCCCGACGGGGTAGTCTACGTGCTGGATCTGATCCCAAAACCGGAGGCCGCCGTCGTGTGGGGGAAGATCACCGCCTACGTACGGGCCACGGATCACATCCCCACCAGGTACGAATATTACGATGAGAAGGGCAAACTCATCCGTGTCATGGACCTTACCGATATTAAGCGGATGGGCGGCAGGACCATCCCGACGGTCTGGACGATGGTTCCCAAGAATCTGAAGGGACGCAAGACCGTGATCGTCCTGGACAAGATCCAGTTCAACGTCCCTATCAGCGACGACGTCTTTTCCCTCAGTAAGCTCAAAGGCGGGGCGACGAGATAACTGTCTCGCACGGACCGAACGGCGACGAGAAGCGGGAACCGATCGATGGTAAAGCAGATCGTGAGCGTCATCTCTCTGGCGTTGCGCAATATCTGGCGCAACAAGAGACGGACGGTGATCACCATTGCGGCGGTGGTCTTCGCGGTGACGCTTGCCGTCTTTTCGTGGTCCGTTAAGCTCGGCGAATACGAACAGATGACCAACGACGCGCTGGAGCTTTATCCGGGCCACCTCCAGGTCCACGCCAAGGGCTATTGGGATGACAAGACCATCTACAACAGCTTTTCCCCACCGGCAAAACTCCTCGACTTCCTCTCAAAGGATGACCGGATTAAGGCCTATACCGAGCGCCTTTCGGTGGATGCGCTCATCTCGAGCGGCGCCAACACAAGCGGCGTCCTGGTGGTGGGGGTGGTGCCGGGGCGGGAATTCAGCTCGGTTCGGGAGAAGATCAGGGAGGGTTCGTATCTTTCCTCCGGGGACAAGAACGGCATTCTCATCGGCGATTCACTGGCAAAGAACCTGGGCGCCTCCGTCGGAAGCGATCTCACAATCCTCACTCAGGCGTACGACGGCTCGATCGGGGCGGGGATCTTCAGGGTATCGGGTATCTTTCGGTCCGGGTCGGCCGACTTCGACCGGTCGATGGCCTTCGTCAATCTTTCCGCCGCGCAATATCTCCTCTCGATGGACGGCCTGGTGACGGAGGAGGCGATCCTCCTGGTGGACAGCCGGGATACGGACGAACAGATGCGAGAGATCGGCGCGCTCGTGGATCCCGCGCAGTACGAGGTCATACCCTGGAGGAAATTGATACCGAACCTCGTGCAATTAGTGGACCTGAGCAAGACCTTCGGCTCCGTCTATTATCTCCTGATCCTGATCGTGGTCGGTTTCGGCATCCTGAACACGATCCTCATGGCGGTCATGGAGCGCTATCGTGAGTTCGGGGTGATGATGGCCCTCGGCACGCGGCCCTCCCAGATCGTCCGGCTCATTATGGTCGAGTCGGCCCTCATCGGGTTGATCGGGATCGTGATCGGAGATACGCTGGGCTTTGCCGTGTCATACTACTTTACGCAGGTCCCGATGAACTTCTCCGCAGAATCGGGGCTGCTCGAGAATTTCGGGCTCAATCCCTTCATATACGCCAAATTGTATCCGTGGATATTTTACGTGACCGACCTTGTCGTCCTGGGCGCAACGATTCTCTCGGCGATCTATCCGGCGGTAAGGGCGTCGCGTCTCTCCCCGGTGCGGGCCCTCAGGCATGTATAGGAGACCTCGATGAACCAGACGCTGAAGATAGCCTGGCGAAACATCTGGCGTAATACGAGACGGACGGTCATCACCGCCGCGGCGGTAGTCTTCGCCGTGACGCTGGCCGTCTTTTCATGGTGTTTCGCCCTGGGCGAGCACGAGCAGATGATCAACGATGCCCTGAAGCTGTTCACCGGTCACCTGCAACTGCACGCGAACGGCTACTGGGCCGACAAGACCATCTATAACAGCTTCACCCCGCCGGCCGATCTCGTGAGCTTCCTCCAGAAGGATAAGAACGTCAAGGCATTCACCACCAGGCTTTCCGTGGACGCCCTCATCTCCAGCGAAAACAACACGAGCGGGGCCCTGATAGTCGGAATCGATCCCCAGCGTGAGTTTTCCTCGGTCAAGGGGAAGATACGAAAAGGCTCTTTCTTTACGTCTGCCGACACGACCGGCGTCCTTATCGGGGAAACGCTGGCCAAAAACCTGAATGTCACCGTCGGCGACCGGCTGACGATTCTCACCCAGGCCTACGACGGCTCGATCGGGGCGGGGCTCTTTTACGTGAGCGGGATCTTTCGAACCGGTTCGGCCGACTTTGATCGATCGATGGTCTTTATCAACCTGTCGGCCGCACAGTATCTCCTGTCCATGGACGGCCTCGTGACGGAGCTGACGATCCTTCTGACGGACGAGCGGGATACCGACAGGATGCAGCGAGAGATTGCCGCGCGCGTGGACCCCGCGCAGTATGAGGTCATGTCCTGGAGGAAGCTGATCCCGGACCTCGTGCAGTTCGTCGATCTGGACAATCTCTTTGGTTATATCTATTATCTTCTGATCCTGATCGTTGTCGGCTTCGGTATCCTCAACACGATTCTCATGTCGGTGATGGAGCGCTACCGTGAGTTCGGGGTGATGATGGCCCTCGGCACGCGTCCCTCCCGGATCATCCGGCTTATCGTGGTCGAATCGGCCTTCATCGCGTTGATCGGGATCGTGATCGGGGACGTGCTGGGCTTTGCCTTCTCGTACTACTATACGCAGGTCCCGATGGACTTTTCGATGTACTCGCAAACGCTCGAGAATTTCGGACTCAATCCCCTCATCTATGCCAAGATCTACCCGTGGGTTTTCTACGTGACCGACCTGATTATCCTCGGCGCGACGCTTGCCTCGTCGATCTATCCCGCGGTGAAGGCGTCGCGCCTCTCCCCGGTGCGCGCCCTCAGATATGTATAGGAGACACCGATGAATCTGACAATGAAGATCGCCTGGCGAAATATCTGGAGAAACAAGAGACGGTCAATCCTCGTCATCGCCGCCATCGTGTCAGGGCTCTGGGGAATGGTCTACATGATCGCGATCTCGGAAGGTATGAACGAAGAGATGGTCCAGACCGCCATAGAATCGGGCATCGGGGATATCCAGATCCACCGCGCGGGCTTCGAAGATAACATGGACGTAACGAAGAACATACGCGACCCCGGTTACTTCATCAACCGGATTAAGGGCACCGCGTATATCAAGTCGTACGCGGAGCGGGTCAAGGCGATGGGGCTGGTCTCCTCTGCCGAAAGCTCCTCGGGGGTCCTCATCTGGGGAATCGATCCGGGCAAGGAAGGCTCCGTCAGCGCGATAAAGAGCTACCTGAACGAGGGCGAGTTTCTTACCGGCGGGCCGGGGGAAATCTATATCGGAAAGAGCCTGGCCGATAAGCTCAACGTGGGGCTGGAAGACAAGATCGTCCTGATGGCTCAGGGCCTCTCCCCGGACATCGGGTCGGCGGCCTACCGGATAAAGGGGATATATGTTTCGAGCTCCCCGGAATTCGACAAATTCAATATCTACGTAAGCCTTTCCGACGCCCAGCAGCTCCTCTCGATGGGGGGCAGGATCTCGGAGATCGTGATCATGGCAGATAGTATGGATCACGTCGATCCCCTGGCGGCCGGCCTCAGGGATAAGCTTGCGGTCAGCGACCTGGAGGTGCTCACGTGGCAGCAGCTGTCCCCCTTCATCGTCGAGATGATAAACATGTTCAAGTCCTTCAACTATATCATCTATATCATCGTGGTGCTGGCGATGGCCTTCGGCATTATCAATACGATCCTCATGAGCGTTCTGGAGCGGACGCGTGAGATCGGCATCCTCATGGCGATCGGCACCAAGCGCCGGAGGGTCTTCTCCGAGGTGATGTGGGAGGGGTTCTTCCTCGGCGTCGTGGGGCTGGCGGTCGGGTGGACGATCAATCTCCTCTTCTATGCGGTCGTCTCCCGGACCGGCATCGACCTTTCGATGTGGGCGGAGAGCCTCAAATACATGGGCGGGATCGGGACGACATTGTACCCGTTGATCACGATTGAAAGCGCCGTTAAATCGACGATCTCGGTCCTTGCCGCGACTCAAATTTCGGCGCTGTATCCGGCCATCAAGATCATGCGGCTCTCCCCGGTCCGGGCGATCCGGTCGGTGTAGGGGCGGCGCACGCCCCGGGTATCGGTGGACGACATTTCCAAATTGAAAAGGGTTCTCTCATGAAAGACATCATTATCCAAACCAGGAATCTGACGAAGGTGTACGATGAATCGGCCGTAAAGACCACCGCTCTGGGCGGGGTGAACCTCACGGTGAAGCGCGGCGAGTTCATGGCGCTGGCGGGCCCATCGGGGTCCGGCAAGACCACACTCCTCAACCTGATCGGGGGGCTGGATACACCCACGAAGGGGAGCGTCTTCATCTCGGGACGCGACATCGGGAAGCTCAAGAAATCGGAGCTTTCCGATCTCAGGCTATTCCATATCGGCTTCATCTTTCAGGCGTACAATCTGATCCCGGTTCTTTCCGCCCGCGAGAACGTCGAGTACGTGATGCTCCTGCAGGGAGTCGAGGAGAAGGAGCGTATCCGGCGCGCGGAGGATATCCTCAAGGAGGTCGGGCTTTCCGAATACATAAACAGCCGCCCCAACGACATGAGCGGGGGCCAGCAGCAGCGGGTCGCCGTCGCCCGGGCGATCGTCTCCAACCCCGACGTCGTCCTTGCCGACGAGCCGACCGCCAACCTCGACTCCAAGACCGGCGAGGCCCTCCTGACCCAGATGCGGCACATGAACGAGACCCACGGGATCACCTTCGTCTTTTCCACGCACGACAGGATGGTCATGGATCACGCGCGCCGGCTCGTCACGCTCAAGGACGGCATGATAGATGAAGATCTGCTGAAATAGATGGACGCGGGGGTGTCATGAAACGCATACGTATACGTATATGGCTCCTGTGTGTGCCGGCCGTCCTGGCCCTTCTTATGCTTCCGATCCCGGCCCGCTCCCAATCGAGGGAGCTTCTGAAAACGGACGACCTTGACGTTACCTGGGGGGGATACGTCAAGAGCCTGACGACCCTCGCCTCATCGAACGACGTCCAGCGATGGGACGGGTCTTTGAGGCTTCGGATCAAGACGGAGGCAAACTATCGGGATTTCCTCACCCTCACGCTCCACTACGAGATCGCCTCGCTCTTCGGCCAGTCCCTCTCCGATCCCACCACTCACGCGCTGGCCCTCCAGGACCCGGACAAATTCGCCAACCTCTACTGGGGGATCTCGGATTCGTCGGACTACCTGGTCACCCACACGCTCGACCGGGCATACCTGACGATCCGCGCCAAGAGCCTGACGCTGCTGGTGGGCAGACAGCGGATCGCGTGGGGCGTGGCCCGCTTCATCTCGCCCATCGACCTCTTCAACCCATTCAGTCCGATAGCCATCGACAAGGAAGAAAAGCAGGGGACCGACGCGCTGGTGACGGAGCTCTCCCTGGGGCAATTCACCGGGATGTCGCTGGTCCTGGCGCCGACCCTTCCCATGGACGAGGCGTCATACGCGGCCCGCTTCTACACCAATCTTTACAACTACGATTTTTCCGTTATGGTCGGGAGGTTTTCGAACCGGGAGGTCTATGGCCTGGATTTCTCCGGCCAGATCGGAAGTGTGGCGATCTGGGGGGAGGCGGCGCTCTACATGGACGACGTACGGGCGATCCATGCCGTCGCCGACCCGTCGTCCCCATTCGGGTTTTCGCTGAGGGAATCGAGGCGCGAATACGTGCGGGCGGCCCTGGGCGCCCAATATATCTTTCCGAACACCCTGTCGTTTCTCGTGGAGTACTACTACAACGGCAAGGGAGAGACCAAAAAGGAAAACTATGACCTCGGGGCCGCGCTCACCGGGGCGGAGCCGGTGCTGGCTCAGAACTACCTCTTTTCCACCGTCAGCTACGAGTTTACCCCCCTGTGCAACGGGACCTTCCTGACGGCGTACAATATCGACGACGGGAGCGTGCTCCTGGGGCCGTCCGTCGACTATTCGCTCACCCAAAACCTCTACCTCACGCTCGGCGCCCAGATCGGGTTGGGAGAAGAAGCGACCGAATATGGAGAGCGCCCGGGGCTTTACTATCTCCAGCTGAGGTATTACTTCTAACCGCTACGGATAGACGTGGCCGGTAAGAATTAAGGGGACACATACCTAATTACTGTTTCTTCGCTTAAACAGAATCCGTACTAATTAAGTATGTGTCCCCTCAATTCGACAGACTTTCCCGGGGTCTCCTCACCGGCGTTTGAAATCCACAGGTCTGCTAACGTCCTATCGTGTGTTGCCGCTGCCGCTCGCCGATATTCGGGAAACGCGGATCTCGTATTTTCTTGAAATGAACCGCCATTCATGATATGGTATCTATTCTCATTCTCCCATGCAATCCTCTATCCGCTTGTTGTAAAAAGGAGACAAACCATGGCCCAAAAAATCAAGACCGTTGGAATCGTCGGCGCCGGCTTCATGGGGTGCCAGATCGCATCCCGCTCGGCCGTGTTCGGGTATGACCGTCAGGATGTTTGACGTGAAGCCCGAGGTATTGACCGCCGCAAAGGCCACCACGAAGGCCTACACCGATATGCACTTTGGGGAGAACAAGAGCGAGGCCGCCGCGGCAGACAGCAGGGTAACCTACCACTGCAACGCTTGCCGAGGCGCTCAAGGGCGTCGATCTGGCCTTCGAGGTCGTGCCGGAAAACCGGGACCTCAAGAAGAAGGTATTTGCCGAGATGGAAAAGGCGGCGCCGGCGCCACGCGATCCTTGCCTCCAATTCCTCCTCGATCCCCGTTTCCTGCGTCATCGACTCCGTCCAGTGCCACGACCGGGTCATCAATATCCACTTCTACATCCCCATCTCCCAGCGCAACATCGTGGATATCATGGGATGCGCCAAGACCAGCAAGGAGACCAAGGAGGCCGCCGAAGACTGGGTCAGGAGCATCCACTGCATCCCGCTGCTTGCCAAGAAGGAGTGCATGGGGTTTGTCTTCAACCGCGTCTGGCGGGCGATCAAGAAGGACTCCCTGGCCATCTGGGCGGGGGGATACGCCGATTTTCGGGACGTCGACCGCGGGTGGATGGTCATGACCGGCATGAATATCGGGCCGTTCGGGGCCATGGATTACGTGGGGCTGGACGTCGTCTACGATATCGAGATGTCCTACTACAACGACAGCAAGGACCCCAAGGACAAACCGCCCCAGGCCCTCAAGGACATGATCGACAAGGGCCTCCTGGGGGTCAAGACGACGAAGGGATTCTACGACTGGAAGAGCCCGGAGTTCATGCAGCCCGACTTCCTTGACCCAAAGAAGAAATAGAGCCACCTCTTACCGGCATTCGGGGGGACACGCTCCCCCCGAATTGTTTATATAGCCGTGAACATCGAATTTGCCCTCAGCTTCCTCATTACCATAGCTGTTGCGGCCTTCATCGTCAAAAGGATACTGAACCGGAGCGAGGAGCCGCCGACCGTCGAGGAGATCGTATCGGAGATACTTCCGTTCATCGACGACCCGGCGGGGCTCCGCCGGAAGTTCGTGCGGGACCTGCGGCGAAGGAGGATGTACGGCGCGGGCACCATAACCGATATCACGACGCGCCTCGAGACGGTCACCTTTGAGCTGCGGCATCGAGTATACCTCCAGACAGCCGGGGGAAGCGTGGAACGTGACGTGATCTTTGAGCTCATCTTCGGGCGCGCGGACGCTCCCGACGAGGCCGACGTGGACGAATATGTCGAATTCACGGGCATCATCATCGATATCACGGCCAGGCACGGGACGCCGGTCCTGGGGGTGGAACCCGGCGAGCTCCTCTACATCGGAGATGAACCGTCCGACACGCCCCAATCCGAAGGAGAGGATGCGTCCGACACGACGGCCGGACTTCAATAAGAAAAGACGTCATGTCGCGCGTGGGACCCACGGTGTCGGTTGCAGACTCCTCCGTGATCAGTCGTGATCCGTCTGTGACCACTTCATGAGGACTCTGCGACGCACGGTCGCGGGCACTGCCTGCTGCCTCCCCACCGAATAGAAAAGCTCTCAAATCCCCACTTTTTTTATTGACAGAATCTCAGCTCCATATTAAACTTTTATAATATAACTAACCGGTTGGTTATATCCTTCGAAGGGCCTTTCCAGGCCCCTTCGGCTTACGTCTTCCAACAAGGGGCAAATAGATGCTATCCCACAATAAGACCATCAGTCTTCTCTCCTTC
>CAWELC010000010.1:0-203077 GCA_963809875.1 uncultured delta proteobacterium
ACGAGTAGAAAGAGACAAAGGGCCCGTAATGGGAAGACACGATGACACATAGACGATCCTAAAAATATTTCCGCATGAAAAAAAAAGGAAGGGCAAAACCCCTCTAAAATATAGCAGTCCGGAGTCATTTAATCAAGTTAAAATTGACAACCTGTGTGCCGGTATACTATTATAAAGATGGCATACAAGAGGAAATGATGATCTATACAGTGACGCTGAACCCCGCACTGGACAGGGCGATAGAAGTCCAGGAACTTCGAACCGACGACGCTAACCGAATCGAATCGGAAAACAGCTACGCCGGCGGCAAAGGGATAGACGCATCCCGAGTCATCCAGGTCCTCGGAGGACAGAGCGTGGCCCTTGGATTCATCGGCGGATTCAACGGCATGGAGCTCGAACAACGGCTGCTGCGCCAGCGAGTACTGTGTGACTTCGTCCATACAAGGGGAGACACCCGCACCAACATCCTCATATACGTCCGCTCCACGGGCTCCTATACCACTATGAACGCCAAGGGGCCGGAAGTCAATGAGGTCGAGGTCAAAGAGCTCTTTGAGAAGATCCAGGCCCTCACCGATGCGAGCTATATAATCATGTCGGGCAGTATCCCCCGGGGAGTGAGCGAGGATATATACCGCAAGATCATCAAGGTTGCCCGGGAGAAGGGCGCGTTTGTGGCCCTGGACGCGGACGGCGAGCCGCTGAGGCAGGGGATAGAGGGCGGGCCCTCTATCATCAAGCCGAATATGCATGAACTCGGCCGGCTCCTGGGCCGAGAGATCACCGATGTCGAGGGTGCCCTGGCGGCCGCCGATGAGCTGAAAAAGAAAGAGATCGACATGATCCTCATTTCGATGGGCGCCAAGGGCGCGTTACTGGTGAGCGATTCCGCTCGCCTTATCGCCGTGCCCCCCCAGGTGAAGGTAGGGAGCACCGTGGGAGCGGGGGACTCGCTTCTTGCCGCATTCATCCTCGGCCATTTCCAGGGCAGGCGGCTGTCCGAATGCCTGCGATTCGGGGTGGCGGCGGGCGCCGCGTCGTCGATGACACCGGGGACCGAGCTCTGCAAAAGAGAAGACGTCGAAGCATTGATGCCGAACGTCGTGGTCAAAGAGATTTGAATGTTTGAGGTTTCGATAAAGAGCTCCTTCTCAGCCGCCCACAGCCTTCGGGAGATCGGCGGAAAGTGTGAGAATCTTCACGGGCACAACTTCACGGTGGAGGTATCAGTGCGGTCTGCGCGCCTCACCGGGCAGGGAGTCGTCGTCGATTTCAGACTGCTTAAGGCGTACCTGGCCGAGGTCCTGGAAGTTCTTGACCATCACTGTCTCAACGAGACCGCCCCTTTTACCGACCGCAACCCGTCCTCGGAACATATCGCTCTCTATATCCATGAGGAGATGAAGAAGAGGATCGACGAAAAGGAGATGAACGCCCTCCTGAGAGTGCGCGTCTGGGAGTCGGATACTTCGTGCGCGTCGTACTGGGAAGGCGGGACGTAACCATGGAAGTGCAGAACCGGCGTGGACCCAGGAAGATCGATATCGACAAGGTGGGAGTCAAGGGCATCCGTTATCCCATCATCGTCTTTGACAAGGTCAACAAGAGACAGCATACGATCGCGAGCATCAATATGTACGTCGATCTGCCCCATCGGTTCAAAGGAACTCATATGAGTCGATTTGTGGAGATACTCAACGAGTATCACCGGGAAATCGACATCAGGAATATTGACACCATACTCGATAAGATGAAAGAGCGGCTCGACGCCCGGTCGGCCCATATCGAGATTGAGTTTCCCTATTTTGTCAACAAGCGCGCCCCGGTCTCCGGTGAGGAGGGCCTGCTGGAATACCAGTGCCACTATATCGGCTACAGCGGCGCCAGCAAGGAGTTTATTGTCGGCATTAAGGTCCCCATCACCACTCTCTGCCCGTGTTCCAAGGAGATCGCCGATTTCGGCGCCCATAACCAGCGAAGCTACGTGAGCGTACTGGTCCTCTATCGGAAGTTCTTCTGGATCGAGGATCTCATCAAGATCGTGGAAGAGTGCGCCAGCTCCGACATCTATTCACTGCTCAAACAATCCGATGAGAAGTGGCTGACCGAGCGCGCCTATATGAACCCGATGTTCGTGGAGGACGTTGTCAGGGAGGTGGCCGGCCGCCTCAAGGAGCTCTCGCTCTTTGACTGGTTCATCGTAGAATCCGAGAATATCGAGAGCATCCATAATCACAACGCGTACGCGCTTGTCGAATGGGGAAAACGGCCTGAGAGTCTGATCACGTCATAGACAACACCCCGGCGAGTGTCCACCGGCCGGAAGGACCGACCCTTAGACGGGGCGGTGCCGCGGCCGTCTTTCAGGGGGAGATAACGATGGATGATATCGACCGCGAGAAGAAACAGGGGTTTGACTTCGCGTACCTTGGCGATGTGCCGCAAAAGAAGATAGAGGTCGGGACCACGTACCAGACGCCCGGGTTCGGGCTTGCCGCTCAGCTCTTCTGCTGCAGTGCGAGAAGAGTCATCGACCGACTCGGGAGCGAGGAGGGGACCGCCGTTATGAAGGCGGCGGTGGAGGACTTCGGCTTCGAGCGGGGACGTCATATCGCGCAGCGGGTCAAGGAACTGGGGCTGCCGCTCTCCTTCAAGAACTGGCTTATCTACTCGGATATCGACTCGTCTGCCAACTTTGGGGCGCTGCCGTCCATAGAAGACGGCGACCTCGTCGTAAAAGTGAGCGACTGCAGCTTTTATTCCGCCGCCCGCCGGTGGGGACTTGAGGAGTACGCCCATATCTACTGTAAACATGTGGACCATAAAATCCTGGCCGGCTACAACCCTGACATCAGGCTGATTCTTGAAGAGCGACAGGCAACGGGAAAGGATTTCTGCGTCTTCCGCTATGCCATGAAGCGGCCAAACAAGCAGGGTCGGTAGGGGGAGGTCATCGCGGTCCCTCCGGTCGGACGACGGCCCGGCGGCCTCCCGCCGGACACGATGTTTCATGGCCCCGACGGACGATGATGAACGATAAGGCGATCATTACCGCGGCGCTTGCCGGCGCGGAGACGACCAGGGCGCAAAACCCGACAGTGCCGTTCACACCGGACGAATTTGCCGAGGAAGCAATCAGGGCACGCGAGTCCGGTGCCGCCGTCGTGCACGTCCACGTCAGAGACCCCAAGACCGGAGCCCCCACCAGAGATCTGGAAAAGATCAGGACTACCATCCAGGCCATCCGCGATCGATGCCCCGATCTCATAATAAACATGAGCACGGCCATCGTGACGTCGGGAGACTATAAGGTACGTATCAACCCCATCCTCGCGCTTCGGCCACCCATGGCAAGCCTCAACACCAACTCGATGAATTTCGCCTTCGTTGACTGGAAGAGTGGTCGGATCTTCGGCGAAACCGTTTTCGAAAACCCATTCTCGATGGTCGTGGAATTCAACCATCGTATGAGAGAGGCCGGGATAAAGCCGGAGTTCGAGATCTATGATATGGGCGGATTGTTCAACGTCCTGTTGCTCAGGAAACGGGGGATATTCGAGGAGCCGATGCATTTTCAGATGGTATTCGGCACGGCGGGCGGTGTCCCGTATAGTCCCTCGATTTTTTCGAAGCTCTTGACCCGTCTGCCGGCCCACTCCACCTACAGCGTCTGCGGTGTGGGCCCGAACCAGTTTCGGGCTAACATGACCGCGGCGGTTAACGGGGGGCACCTGCGTGTGGGGCTCGAAGACAACGTCAGGATGCCCGACGGAACCCATGCGCGAGGGAGCTGGGAACAGGTCGAATGGGCGGTGCGCGCTGCCCACCTTGCAGGCAGGGGGGTCGCCACTCCGGCGGAGGCGAGGCGGATGCTGGGCCTGAAAAATCCTTAGAATAAGGGGAGGGTGCAACCTCCGCGGATAAGAAGGCGTTGGAACTCGCCGTGATCTATTGACCGATTCTTTTGCGTTGTGCTTCAGCAGCTTCGGGGTCTGCCCGATAAACCCGGCGCCCTGCACAGCCAATCAAAAAACCGACACGAGATCCCAGGAAATGAAGGGGAAGAGATGGTGACTCAAGTAAAAACAATTGATCGAAAAAAAATACTTGACAGGCACTTTATTTTCACATACTATTGGTATAAAGATGTAAAATATGAATAATTTATATGTTGTTATATATAACTCTGGGCATTGTGCAGCATTCTTAAGGAAAAGAGGTATCTTAAGGGGATAAACCATGATGCGAAAGGCTGTGGGAAAACAGATCGAGCAGTATGAGGAGCTCGCCGCCGAGTCGAAACTCGAGCGGGCTGTCGAGATCCTCATGAAGAAGCTCGATATATCCGAGCGGGATGCAAAGGCGCGCATTGCGGCCCTCTCGCAAAGCAAGAATCTCGATACGGAGAAGACGTGCGAGGTTCTCATCAGACTCGAAAAGATTATCAGCGATAGCTGGTTTGAGTTGTCTTCAGCTCGATGAGAGGCAGGCCGCGCTGCCCGACGATCTGCAGGGCCCCTAGACGGTAGGATCAGGCACCGGCCGCCCGATCTTGGAGTTCGTCACGGCAGAAAGAGAAGAGAGACGGAGGATTTGTCCTCCGTCTCTCTTTTTATTACTATGCACGTCAGCGTTTCGACCACTCGGTTACAATGTCCGAGGCAGTCTTGGCAACGGCGCCGTCGATGGTGGGATCGATGACCTGATGCCTGACTTTGGAGATGATTTCCTTTGTCTTGTTATCGACAACGTAAACCTCCACCTCAACGAGGGAATCGCCGGGTCGGTATTCGTCCCCAATCCCGGACTCCTTCTTCCCAAGGAGATAGTCAACAATTGCCCCCTTGACGGTGATGTCTGCGTTTGCATCAACCACCTTAAGCCCGAGGCTGCCGGAGACGCCGTCTTTCATGTTTTGGGTCATCAGATTCTGAGCCGTTGGATCGGTCTCCTTCCAGAGGTTCTCGAACTGGGGGACTTCAACCGTTTTGAATTGGGTCAGGCTGACTCCGGGCTTCATCCAGATCCAGTCGACATTATCACCCTTGATCATGCCGTTGTAATTAGGGATATACCCCCACTCACCCTCGTCCTTGCTCATGAAGTCGCTGTCGTTCATCAAGAAGTCGTCGGTGCAGAGGGCCGGCACCGTCCAGAAGAGCATAATCGAGACGAAGATGACCACCGCCAGCGGTGCCTTCCTCAGAATTCGCATTTTCATGGCATTCCTCCTTGTCAATCGAGAAAAATTCCGCAATGCGTCATGTTCATGTCAGAATTGCACTGATACCACGATATGAACGATTCCTCCAACGGGATAGGAGGATACGAGCGTCCCGGATGCCGGGCGGCCGACCGTTAGTTCAGAGGACGTGATCTGCATCCTCCGTATATCATGAGGGCGGGCCGGGGGATGAGAGAGGAGACGGGGATGTTATCTTCCCCGTCTCCTGCAGGACGACCGTGCACTAGCGCCTGGCCCATTCGTCGATGATATCCGAGATGGTCTCGGCAATGGCGCTGTCGACGGTGGAGTCCATGGCCTGATGCCTCACTTTCGAGATGATCTCCTTGGTCTTGTTGTCGACCACATAGACCTCCACCTCGACGAGGGGTTCACCTGCTCCATATCCAACCCAGTATTCTGGCCGCGCTGTTGCCCGAGAAGTAGTCCACCATCGCGCCCTTGATGGTGATATCGGCGTTCTTTTCGACGACCTTAAGGCCGAGCCGCCGGGAAAGGCCGTCCTTCATATTGCGGGTAAGCAGGTCCTGGGCCGTAACGTCAGTCTGGCTGGAGATATTCTCGAACTCGGGGACCTGGACGGTCTTAAACTGGGAGAGAGTGACGCCCGGCTTTGTCCAGATCCAGTCGACGCTGTCTCCTTCGATCATGCCGGTATAGTCGGGAATGAAGTTCCACGCTCCATCGTCCGGGTTCTTGAAGTCACTATCTTCCGTCAGCACGTCTGCGGCACCGAAGGCCGAAACGACCCAGAAGAGAAGTATCGGTAACGATAACCACGGCAACGGGAGCCTTTTTGAAACTCGGTATTCTCATGGCAGTCCTCCTAACGGTCGAATAAAAAGGATCAGCAAAAACTTAGCTATTCATCATGAAAATTTTACTGCAAAAAAGATGTGATACATAGCACAGAAGAATAGTTTTTCCTGTTAAAAGAATTTTCAGTATGATATGGTTAGCCGATATGGGATGGGATGATCGAGGATCGGCAGAGTACGAGACCATCTATGCGATTATGATTCCTCATCTTTTCCCTTATCGGTATCGTGTCAATCTAGTATAGATTATATCATACTATTTTTATCGTTCAATACCAATAAGCGGGCTATTTCGTGGGATCATTCCCGATAGCATTACGTGACGTCCTGTTGAGTTCACCATTATCTCCATATATGAAATGCCGGGGGAAGATATGAAACTGACTACGCTTTCACGATACGGGATTCGCGCGCTGTTTGATATCGCCTATTGCGGTGAAGGTAAAATGGTTCGAGCATCTCAGGTTTCCATACGTCAGAAGATATCTCTCAACTATATTGGACAGATATTCCTAAAGCTTAAGCGAGCGGGCCTGATTACGAGCCACAGGGGGCGCTCCGGCGGCTATACGCTGGCGTATCCTCCCGAGAAGATCTCCCTGTTGATGATTATTCAGGCCGTCGAAGGTCCGATAGTCCTGGTCGACTGCCTCGAGGGGGTCGGTGGGTGCGAAATGATGGTAAAATGCGTTACCCGGGATATCTGGAAAGAGGCCGGGTCGATGCTCGAAGATTTCTTTGGAGGCGTTACGATTCAGGACCTGATCGATCGCGCCAAGGAGCGGGGGATTACGTTCAAGGCCTCGTGAGGGGAAGCCAGGGCGTCTCGGACCGGGGACAACCCAGTCGGCCGGTGGGGCGAACGGGGGACGCCTGCAAAAGTTCGCGCGGTCCGAGCGGGCCGGGTTGTTTGCCGGCGGACGTGCCCGGTCCCTCGAAACCGATAACGGGATAATCGCATGAAGTCCGGACATTTGCTCGATCTATTCAACGTCGTAAAAGACTACCGCTTCTTTATCCAGATGATGAAGGATAAGCGCTACACGATCCCTCTGGTGAGGAAGCTCCTCTACATCCTGCTCAGTATCTATATCATTGTTCCCTTTGATTTCATTCCCGGAATAATTCCTTTCGTGGGAATGGTCGATGACCTGGGCGCTTTTGCCGTAATCATCGGCGTCCTCCTGTATGAAATTGCCGCTTATCGCGATTTTCTGGACGAGCTGAGACGTCGCGTTCCCCCGGTCCGCACGGACGATCGCGCAGAAATAACCGACGTGAACGCCCCGGAAAGCGCCAGGAAGGGCGGAAAAAACGCAGGATGACTATCGGCTTTACCCCGGCATCCGTCCGTAACAACGCCCGGCGAACCCCCAACCCTTCCCGGCGACGACCCTGCCTGCGCGGTGGTCGATAGTGCCGGAAATAACACAATAACCAAGACGGTTCCGATAACGGATATGAGAGACGGGAAAGGACGCGAGAAACAGTATATCACCCTGGAGGGGAGGAACGTCGTCCTTGAGGCCCTGAGGGCGGGCCGGGAAATCAGGACGATCTATGTCGATGAGGTGATCCAGGCGAGCGGAAAAATCGGCGAGATCGCCGATCGTGCCGAAGCGGCGGGCGTCGCACTGGCGGCCGTTGGGCGTGAGAGGCTCGATCGGATGTCGGCGACCGGCTCCCACCAGGGAGTCATTGCATTGGCGGCCGACAGACCGCGGATGACCCTCAAGGAGCTTCTCACGTCTCTTACCGGGGTAAAGGATCCGCTTCTCGTCGTGCTCGGAGAAGTGATGTACGAGCAGAACGTCGGTGCGATCTTGAGGACCGCCGACGGGGCCGGTGTGGACGGGGTGATTATCCCGCCGAGGCGAAGCGCACCTCTGTCGGCCGCGGTCTCTCGTATCTCAATGGGTGCTTCAGAATATATCCCGGTGATACATGAGAGCCCGATGAGCGCGCTTTCGCTCATGCGGCGAGAAGGGATTATGATTTTTGGAGTGGAGGCAGAGGGCGACGCGGCCTACTACGACGCAGACCTGACCGGGGCGGTAGCCTTTGTCTTCGGCGGCGAGGATAAGGGACTGTCGACGACAGTTCGGGGTAAATGCGACCGGATCCTGTCCATCCCCCTTGCGGGCCGTATCACGTCGCTCAACGTCGGTGTGTCGGTGGGCGTCGTGCTCTATGAAAAGGTGAGGCAGGAGTTTCTGATCAAGCGATAAGGCGGCCGTCCCAATAAAAAAAGGGGCATGCTATAGGCGTGCACCCTTTTTTCTTTTGGATTATCAGAGACTCGGATATCCGGCTGCCCCGCCGGATCCTGTCCGCTGCGTTGCGAATAGTTGCGATTGTCGGCTTAGACCACGGTTACCGGAGCCACGGAGCGGTGGTGGTCGTCGAGGAGCTCATTTATCCGCTCCATGACGAACTGGGTGAATTCCCGAAATTCGTCCTTCAGTTGCAGCTCCGCCTCTTTGGAAAACGGCACGAACGACCGGTCGATGTCTCCGACGATCTCCCGGGGATCGATCGGCGTTCCGATCCGGTAGACGATTGTGCCGCTCTTGGCCCAGGGGAGATTTCCGGTATAGACCCGATCGGAGCCGTTACACCCTACCGGCACGACTTTTTTGTTTGCCTTGAGGGCGAGATGGGCGATGCCGGTCTTGCCGGTGCCCAGGGTGAGGGACCTGGTGCCCTCGGGGAAGATGATGACATTCAGGTTCTTGTCAAAAAGCGCCTGGAAGTTGATTTGGGCCACCTTTGCCATGAGCTGGCGGTAATACGAGTCTATGTAATCGGCATAGGGGAGCTCGACGCCCGAAAGCCACGTCCGCGGGGAGTCGATGACCCTCTTTATATTTTCGGTTATTTCGCCGCTTAATTTCTGGAGCGTGGCCTTTCCGCTTACATAGTCCCGAAGAATGCGGTATTCCATCTTTGAGATCTTTTCCTTGGCTATCTTCCTGAAGTCCTCCCGGATCAGGTAGCCCCTGGAAGGAACGGGGATATTGTTGGTCCAGTCAAAGAACTTCCGCAGCAGCGCGTTACTGTAGTATTCACCCTTTACCCAGGTCGTCGTATAGGGAAGCCTTCCTTTTCCCTGCCGCCACATCTTGTATTGAAAGGGCCAATAGTTGTAGCGGTCGGTGTGATTGAGGGCGAATATGACCGTCTCGTCTTTGGGTATGTTCTCGAAGTTTTCGATGACGATCTTGACCCGGGAGAAGACGTGGTAGTTCGGGATCAAGAGAAGCCTGCCCAGCAGGACCTGCACCGCAGAGTAGGTGCGCAAGTTGATAGTATCAAGGTGTTCGCTGTCGTTCACAGTCCATTCCTCCTATTATGGCGCCGCCGGAAAGAAGACGGCGGCCGGTCCTGGATGCAATACAAAAAATGCCAATTCTAAAAATTATAGATCAGATGCAATTCAAACGCAACAGAAATGACATGCCCGCTATGCGATCGGATTTTTCATTTGTTGTCTGCCATACCGTCTCTTCTTCCATCGGGACTGAGTCCAGAGCCACTGGTCGGCGTAGAGTCTGATATACCGCTCGAGGATTTCGATCCGTTTCTGGGTGAGGGACAGGCAATCTGTATCATAGTCCCCGGTGAGGGGGATCTCGATCGGTTTCTCGATGATGATCCGGTAGTAGCCCTTTCTATCGCGGAGGATGGAGCAGGGCAGCAGCGGTATGCCCATCCTGAGAGAAAGCTGAGCCGGTCCCGCGGCCATCGAGGTCTTCTTACCGTAGAAGGTAACGATATGTCCGCCACGTCGCGTATACTCGTCTGCGACAAACATGATGAAGGCCGAGCGCCTCAGCTCTCTTATGATCTCTTTTGTCGCCGAGACCCGATTTTTCATCATGATTTTCCTGAGGCCGAAGTCGTCAATACGGTCGCCCCAGACTTTGGACAACATCTGAGCTTTCGGTTGTTTGATCAGGGTGATGAAGCGGCTGTCCTCAAGGGAGAGCCTGAGCATCATGAGCTGGAAGTTGCCGAGGTGACCGGCTACTCCGATCACGCCCTTTGACCCTTTCCGAGCGGCGGCCACGTTTTCCAACCCCTCAATCGAGACCCGTTGCCTGAACAGCGTCCTGTTTTTCTCGTGGTAGTAGAAGAATAGCTCCGTGAAAAAGACGAGCTGGTTGTAGATAACCCCCCGGGCGATCCTCTTTGCCTGTCTCCCGCTCAGCGAATCACCATAGGCCGCCTCTATGTTGCGAACGATCCGTCGTCTGAGACCGAAAAGAACGCCCACGAACGGGTAGAGAAACAGAAAGACGACAAATGAGGCGCACTGAACAGCCCACAAAGGCAGGCAGCCGAGCCTTGCGGAGAAGAAATTTATGAAAAAGGCCAGGATTGGGTCGAGGGCCTTCATGAACATTTCCTGGATCTCCATCAGAAAAGAAGATATTCTATCTCATATATCGTGCGCGGCAAAATGGGATCAAGACCTGAACCAAAGCGACGGCATCCTTCGTTTTCGGGGTGCCGTCTCCGTGGAGAAGCGCCGGTGGCTCTCGAAGCCATGACCTGCCGGCTCGTCCGAGAAAACCCAAACACGCCTCCTTATGCGCCCTTTAACCCGTACGTTTCTTTGTACCCCTCAAGCCGGTCTTTCAATTCCTTCCCGACTTCCCCACCCTCGGCCGTGCCGTAGAGGTTATGGTGCTCCCGGGGATCGTTGGTTAAATCGTAGAGCTCCGGTTTCCTGCCGGTCATGAACTCCATATACTTGTGCGTCTGAGTCCGCACCGCATACTGGGGCGGGACACGATAGGGGTAATCACGAAAATATTCGTAGAACCACGCGTCCCTGCCGGGCGCGAGTGCCGATTTCAGCACGGGTAAGAAGCTCGCGCCCTCAAACCGTTCTGACATCGGGCTTCGTGTCAGATCCGAGAGAGTGGCGGCCAGGTCGACGTTAAGGACCATCTGTTTCGCCCGGCGGCCGGGATCAGGGATGAGCGACGGCCATCGGACGATAAAGGGTATCCGCATCGATTCCTCGTAGGCCCACCGCTTGTCCACCAGATTGTGCTCCCCCCAGAAATACCCGTTGTCCCCGGCATAGACTACGATCGTATTGTCGGCAATGGAAAGCTCGTCAAGCCTGACCAGGAGTCTGCCGATCTCTCGGTCCAGGGCGGTGAGCGCCGCGCAGTAGTTTCGATAGTGCATCGGGAGGGGCCCGAGGACGCCGTAGAGGAGGTTACCTTTTGTCGCGGTGATCCACGGGTCGAACTCCTTGGGCAGCTTCAGGTCAACATTGTCGTAGAGATGGGCAAGATCCGGAGGCGGCAGGAACTGATGGTGTACCGCTTTGTGAGAGAGGTAGAGACAGAACGGCTTCTTCACCCGGGACTCGATGAACTCGATGGCCCGGTCCGTCAGCTCCTCGGTGATGTATGCTTTTCGCGAAGGCTCCTGCTTCCCGTTGACGATGAGGGGGCAGTCGAAATACTGTCCCTGTCCGCCCTGGACGGTAAACGTAATAAACTCGTCAATGGCCGGGATCGTCGGGATATGCCCCGGCATGTGCCACTTGCCGATGAAGGCCGTGTCATAGCCGCGGGCTTTCATCGTCTCGAGGAACGTGACGTTGGACCCGTTCCAGGGGGTGATGTTGTTCTTCACTCCATGGGTATGAGCGTAGGTGCCCGTCAGGAACGAAGCACGGGAGGGGCTGCAGAGCGAGGTGGTAACAAAGGCGTTTTCAAAGAGTATCCCTTCGGCGGCAAGCCGGTCCATGGCGGGGGTCTGCAGGAAGGGGTGGCCCATACATCCCATATGATCCCATCGATGGTCGTCGGAAAGGATAAAGATGATGTTGGGAAGATCACTCCCCGAATTGGCGGCGAGGGCCCGATCGAGAAAACCGAAGCCCGTCAGAGAGGCGGCCGAAATCACGCCGATTCCCGCGAGCGCCTCCCGCCGGGTAATGGAACGATTCAGCAGAATATTATCCTTCTTTTTCATTGACGCACCTCGTTGATCAATGAACGGTTTCCTGTTATAGCCCGGCCCCGTAGCCGAAGAGGGCCTTGAACCCTTCCTGAAAGATATAGAAATGGTGCACGCCGAGACCCCAGGCGAACATGGAGACGACCCACCCGATACCGAGCACAACGGCCGACACCGCCGCGAACGTGAAGACGTGCTTCACCGCGCCTCTCTTTTTGAGGGCCCGCCTGGCCAGGAGCTCGGCCATCCCCATTTCGGCGACGACCGCGGCCAGCAGCAGCAGGTTCACCGGGTTCAGGTAGTAGTAGAGGGCTTCGGGTATGGTATAGACGGTGGCGATAACAACCACCTCTTTGGTCATCCAGATAACCGGACTAATCAGCGCGGCTATAATCCGTTCCACGGGGCGAGCCCCCCTGACATGCGCGAAATAGTAGACGTAAAGGGCGCCGAACCCGAGGCTGATGAAAAGGACGATGCCGGACACGACCGCGACGATCTGATAGAGGGAGTAGTTCGGGATTTCGGGCGAGAGCATATAGATCGACCAGGAAACGGCCGTGAAGATGAATACGAGCAGGACGGGACTAACGAGACGCGTGAAGAAACGTTCCTTATGCATGGACTGCCTCCTCGTTGAGGTTTGTCCATATATACCGCATTATGGCAGAAAATAAAATATTAAAATGTCCTCTGCCACCGTCCCCTCGATTTTCCCTTGCCTTTTCCCCTCGATTTCCTATAATAAGATGTGCCATTCGGGCCGCCGTTGAACGTCGGCAACCGATGGGGCGAGTCTCGCATCCGTCATGAACCGTTATTAAGGGATCAATGTAATGAAGGTCTCTCTCTTCGTGCCTTGTCTGGTGGACCAATTCCTTCCCGAGATCGGGGAGGCGTCGGTGCGGATCCTCGATAAACTCGGTGCGCGGGTCCAATACGATTCCCGTCAGACCTGCTGCGGCCAGCCCCTCGTCAACGCGGGACGGACGCGCGAAGCGAAACGCGCGGCCCTGCGTTTCATAGACATCATGGAGGGGAGTCGGTACGTCGTCGCCCCGTCGGGATCCTGCGTTCATACCGTCAAGAAGCACTACCCGGAGCTCCTTTTCGGCACACCAGACCACGAGCGGGCGGTAAACCTTGCGGGGCGGACGTATGAGCTTTCGGATTTTCTGGTAAACGTCATGAAGGCGGCCGATAAGAAGGTGTCGCTCGGACCCGTGGCGGGCTCAAACGGAGTTCTCCCGAAGATCACGTATCATCACTCGTGTCACATCATCCGGGGACTGGGGATCTCGCAGGAACCGCGGACGCTCTTAGGGTGCGTCACGGGCGTCGAGGTGGTGCCGCTGGCGAATGAGGACGTTTGCTGCGGCTTTGGAGGGGAATTCTCGACGCTGTATCCCGAAATATCGGGCGCCATGGTGCAGGAAAAGATCGCGGCCGTCACCGCGTCGGGCGCCCGATATCTGGTCCTGTCCGAGCCGGGGTGCATCCTCAATATCCGTGGATACGTTCGTCGACATAATATTCCGATCGAAGTGATCCACCTTGCCCAGCTCCTGACGCAAACATCGCTGTAGATCGCGGCGCCTGTCGAGCGGGGCATAGAGGTTAGGAATGAAGGTAGAAGTAGAAAAATTCAGACAGAAAGCCCACGAGGGATTGGAAAACACGCAGCAGCGGGAGCTCCTTGCCAGGCTTCCCGTGATCTTTAAGGCTTTAAGAGACTATTCCTTTTCGAGCCTCCCCGATCCGAAGGGTGCCCTCGATAGAGGGGCGGCGATCCGCCACGAATCGATCGCCAATCTCCCGGCCTATCTTGATTCCTTCGAGAAGAACGCGGTCAGGAACGGCGCGACGGTCGTGTGGGCCCGAGACTACGGGGAGGCCCGCGATTTCATCATCGACCTGGCCAAGGAAAGGGGAGTCAAGACGATCACCAAGGGCAAGTCGATGCTGAGCGAAGAGATGGGCCTCAACCAGGCGCTGGGAGACGTCGGCATCGATGTCTTCGAGACGGACCTCGGGGAGTTCATCGCCCAGCAGATGAAACGGGCCCCGTTTCACATCGTCGGACCGGCCCTCAATATTCCGGTGGAAGAGATCGCCGATCTCTTCGTATCCGTGATGGGTGTCGACAAGACGATGGACCTCAACGGCTTGACCATGCAGGCCCGCGGATTCCTGCGCGAAAAATTCAGGCATGCCGAAATGGGGATAACCGGCGTAAACATGGCGGTGGCCGACACCGGCTCGATCATCCTCGTGGAAAATGAGGGGAACATCCGTTACAGCACCGGCGCGCCGAAAACCCACGTGGCGGTCATGGGGATCGAAAAGGTCGTTCCTACGATGAACGATGCCCTTCATATGCTGCGGCTCTTGACGCGCAGCTGCACCGGGCAGGCAATATCGAGCTACGTCAACTTCATCAACGGGCCGCGGAAGGCCGGGGAGCTCGACGGCCCCGAAGAGCTCTTTATCGTCATCGTCGACGCCGGGCGGACGAAGATCTACGCCGATCCGGAGTTCCGTCAAGTGCTCGGGTGTATTAAGTGCGGGGCCTGCCTCAACGTCTGTCCGGTCTGGAACAAGGTCGGAGGATACGCCTATGGCTGGGTATATTCCGGCCCCGTGGGGTCAATCCTCAATCCGCTCTTTGTGGGGTTGGACCGGGCGCATGACCTCTATCAGGCAACGACCCTCTGCGGAGCGTGCGCGAATGCCTGTCCCGCCGGGGTAGACCATCCGCGCCTTTTCTTGAGGCTTCGGGAAAAACGCGCCGCGGGAGATGCGACCTGGAACGCGAGAAGGCCCGGCATCATGGAACGGCTCACATTCTCGATGTGGTCCTGGGGAATCGTCAGTGAGACACGATATCGCGCGGCGGGAAGTCTCCTGCGGTGGGCGCTGAAACCCTTCACGCACAAAGGCTGGATCAGGAGACTGCCGGGGGTTGGAAAGGGGTGGACGAGGTTCAGGGACCTTCCGGCGCCCGCAGGCAGACCATTCAGGGAACGATGGTCCGATATCGAAAGGGGGATAACGAAATGAGCGCGCGCCCATCGGCAAGAGAAGAAATCCTGAAAAAACTGACGGATGCGGTGCGGTGGCCGAAGGCCGAAGGACTCCCCCGTGGGGAAAACCGGAAAGGAGAGGTCTTGGATCGTGCCGCCCTCGCGCAGCTCTTTGAGACCAAGGCGACAACCGCCTCCGCGGTCGTGAAACGCGTCGGGGAGATCGCCGACGCGGCCCAACAGGCCGCATCCTTTATGAAGGAGTCCGGGCTGTCATCTGCGGTGATGAGCGGTGAGGAGATTATTGGGAAGGCCGGGATGGCGGCCGCCCTCAAGAAGGCCGGGATCGAGGTCATCGCCCTTCCTCCCGACCCCACGGCCCACAAGGAGGCGTGTTTTACCGCCGGTGCGGGGATCACCGGCGCGGCCTACGGGATAGCGGAAACGGGGAGCCTCGCCCTGGTCTTTGACGCGCATAACCCGCGGCTCGTCTCACACGCACCCTTCTGTCATATCGCGCTGCTGATGGCAGACGATATCCTCCCGGATACGGAGACACTATTTGCCCGGCTTGCCGAGCGAGGGATCTCGCCCTCCGCGATGGCGCTGGTGACCGGCCCGTCCATGACGGCCGATATCGCCCTGACGGTCGTCAGGGGGATCCACGGACCGGGAAAGCTCACCATCTTTGTTATCGGCTGAGCCGGGGCAACCCAAGGGCAGGGGGGTCCGGCGGAGAAGTTCGCCGCAGAGTATCGTTCGGCCGGTCGTCTATTAATACCCGCATCCGTCGGGATTAGCCTCTCGTGACGATACGTTACGCTATTGACGATAGTGCAGGACAGGCTGCTTCAGGCTTCCCCTTTTTTCATGAGGACGAAAAAGCAGCGCTCATCACCCCTGGCCATGCAGCTGGTTTCCCGGGGGATGTAAACGCCTTTAGCGTATGCCCAATCCGCGATATACTGCATCACCCCTTCGTAGAGGGAACACATAGGACGCTCGGCCCTGCGGCCCTCACACAGCAGGCAGTCAGAGACGTCAAGATCCGCTCCGGTCTCTTCATTGACGATAGCCTTTCCCTTTCCGGAACCCATGGTGAAGAGCTCGAGACCTTTTTGAAATTTCTCTCCGGGGGGAAGATCTGTCAGCCCATCCAGGGCATGCCCGACCTCAACTACGTATTTGATGTTGGTGTACCCGATTCTCCTCCAGACGCTCACGGCCCCGTTAAGGCCGAGCATGGGTATAAGGCCCGAGTATATCTTCACCTGCTCGGTTGTCGGGATGCAGGGATCCCACGTGTACGGCGGCGGATTTTCGGCAAGCCCGGGAAGGCCGATCTCTTTGAAGAGGATCTTCGTACCCCTCTGACCCAAGATCTCGGTGATGCCGTCAATGGCCGCCCTGATGGACATGTTGGTAGCCATTCTCTGCTGTTCAGCCATGGCGCACCTCGAAGCCGTAGTTAGGTGTCTCAACGGTCACGAATAGTCGCTCAGCATCCTTATACGACAGTCACGCAGCATACACAATATAGATAAAATTTACTATCCTGCCCCTGTGGGGGGGGAGATCATCGGCGCACGAACGGATCGGCTCGTTGCGAGAGCCCCCAAATTCCGTTCTCCTATTTTCCGGCCGAATGGAAGAACTTCTTTCCTTGAGATTTGTCCTGTGATAAAGTGAAAAAGATTGGAGGGAGTCCACCCCATCCGGGCGAGTGAAAAGGCCGGGAAAAGACGAGCATAACATATATTCGGCGAGCGGCATGAGTCTCTTAAACCTTATTACGCTATTCGGCTATCCAGCCATCATCGTTGGGGCGTTCGTTGAAGGCGAGGTAACCCTGGTTCTCGGGGGGTTTGCCGCCCATCGGGGGTATCTCGACCTTCCGCTGGTAATCCTCTGCGCGTTCCTGGGGGGCTTTAGTGAGGATCAGTTCTTCTTTTACCTCGGACGTCACCGGAGCCGCGCGTTCCTCGATCGGCATCCCGGCTGGCGGCCGCGGATCTCGACGATCGAGCGGCATATCGACCGCTTCAGGACCGCGTTCGTCCTCGGGTTTCGCTTCATCTACGGGTTGAGAAGTGTTTCGCCCTTCGTGCTCGGCATGGGGGACATCCGCCCGTCCCGTTTTGGTACCCTGGATGGGCTCAGCGCGATGGCCTGGGCTGCGCTGGTGGTGTGGCTCGGATACGCATTCGGAAACGCCGTGGAGCTTGTCCTGGAAGATATCGAGCGCTACGAGATGGAGCTCTTCGGGGTTATCCTCATCGTCGGGCTCACCGTCTGGCTGGGGAGGAGTTACCGAAAGAGGAAGGTCGTTGCTTCCACCTAGGCGCGTCTCCCCCGGGCCGCCCTGGTGGCGGTGCCCGTGATCAGGATCACCAGGCTCATTACGCAGACGATTGCCCACCCGCTCGGTCCCGGGTCGACCAGCTTGAGGACACGGGAGAAGATCGGGACGTAGACCGCAGCTATCAGCAGGCCGAAGCACAACGCCAGGGCACCCCAGACATAGGGGTTTTTCGTGATATCGTTGACCAGCAGTCCCGTTCCCTTCTCCCGCATATTGAAGACGTGCCAGAGCTGAGAGAAAGCCAGCGTCATGAAGGAGACGGTAACCGCCTTCTCGTCATGAAATCCCAGGAAAGACAGAGAGACGACCAGCGCGGTCAGCACCGAGACCGTAATCACGGTGCCCGTGGCAAAAACACCCAGCCAGTGTCTCGATGCCAAAAGTGGCTCCTTCCTGTCGCGGGGCGCGGCCGACATGATGGACGGGTCGCCGGAGCCTACGCCGAGGGCAAGGGCGGGGAAGACGTCGGTGACCAGGTTGAGGAAGAGGATCTGGAGGGGAAGTATCGGCAGCGGCACCGTAAGGAGGGAGGCCAGGAAGACCGTCAGTATCTCACTCACGTTGCATGAGAAGAGGTAATAGACAAAGGTTCTGATGTTGTTATAGATAACGCGGCCCTGTTCAACGGCGGCCACGATGGTCGGGAAGGCGTCGTCCTTGAGAACCATATCGGCCGCTTCCCGCGCCACCTGGGTGCCCCGCATTCCCATCGCGATCCCGATATCGGCCTTCTTAAGGGCGGGGGCGTCGTTGACGCCGTCACCGGTCATGGCGACGATTGATCCGGCCCTCTGATGCAGCTCGATGAGATCGAGTTTTTGCCCGGGGCTCACCCGGGCGAAGATAGAGACCGACAAGAGGTCTTGTTTCTCCCGCTCCGTAAGATATGCAGGATCCTTGAGGTCCGGGCCGTTGACGACGGGCGCCGATCGATCATCGACCAGACCCATTTCGAGGGCGATATTCTTTGCCGTAACGGCCTGGTCCCCGGTTACCATGATGACGCGAATCCCCGCCTTCCGGCAGAGGGCCAGCGCCTCGGGAACGTCTCCACGCGGAGGATCGAGCATGCCGACCAGCCCCACGAGGACGAGATCATCATAGGGAGGGACGTCCGGGGTGTCGACCGTCTTCGCGGCCAGGGCGATCACCCGAAGGCCTTCCCGGGCCATCCGACTGGACCGGTCAAGCCACTCCGCGCGGGCGGCTGCCGCTATCGGGACCCTGCCGTCCGACGTCAGGACGTAAGAAGACCTCTCGACGATCGATTCCGGAGCGCCTTTAACTGCCACGTAGTATCCTCCGGATACCTCGTGAAAGGTGGCCATCATCTTGACGTCGGAGTCAAAGGCCTCCTCACCGACCCGGGGCATCAGGGCAACGAGATCACGCCGGTCTATCCGGGCCTTCAGTCCGGCCGAGAGGAGCGCGATCTCCAGTGGGTCACCGACGTGACCTTCCTGGCCGGTCGGAAATTCATGATGGAGGGCGGCGTTATTGCAGAGGACCGCGACGCGCAGCGCCTCCAGGAGGAGCGGGTCGGCCAGGGGATCGGTCAACTCCTCGCCGTGTCGCGGAGGCGACGCGTAATCGATCGCCTCTCCGGCGATGGAGACGTCCCGATCGGCCAGCGATATGTGCGTCACGGTCATCCGGTTTTCCGTCAGGGTCCCGGTCTTGTCTGTGCAGATGACGTTAGTGGCCCCGAGGGTTTCCACCGCGGAAAGGCGGTTGATGATCGCGTTGCGCTGCGCCATACGGAACATCCCCCGGGCCAACGCGATGGTGGCCACGATAGGGAGTCCTTCGGGGATAGCGGCGACGGCAAGGGCGATCCCGGTCTCGATCATCATCAGGGCCTGTTTGCCCGAGAGGATGCCGGTCACCGCCACTGCGATGGCTACGGCGAGCGTCACCCAGATGAGCGTTCTGCCCAGTTCGTCGAGCCTTTTTTCGAGAGGAGTGGCTTCCGCCTTGGCCGTGGCCACCAGGGACGTGATGTGACCCAGCTCACTATTCATGCCCGTGGTGAGGACGACCGCCACGGCAGAACCCCTTGTGACGGCGGTGCCTGCAAAGAGCATATTGGACCGTTGGGCGAGGTGAGTCCGGCGGGCCAGGGGCTCCGTTGACTTGTCGACCGGCAGCGACTCCCCGGTAAGGGCCGATTCATCGGTCAGGAGGCGGGAAGCGGTCACCAGGCGCAGGTCGGCCGAAACGATGTCGCCGCCCTCGAGCATCACGATGTCCCCGGGGACAAGCGAGTCTGCGGGAATCTCGATCAGTGTGCCTCCGCGCGTGACCCGGGCGGTCACGCTGGTGAGCTTTTTGAGGGCCTCCATGGAGCGAATCGCCTGAAGCTCGGTGAAAAAGCCGATGAGAGTGTTGATGATGATGACCACGATAATCGCAAGGGCTTCCAGGAGGTCGCCGAAGACAAAAGAGAGTCCCGCCGCCACCGCCAGCAGAACGACGATGAGGCTTTTGAACTGCGCGACGAAGATCATGAGCGTGCTTTTCTTCTTCTCCTCGATGAGGAGATTCGGCCCGAACCGATCGAGGCGCGCGCGAGCCTCCTCACGACTGAGCCCGCTCTCGGGGCTTACGCCGAGCTCGGTCAGAATCGACGCGGAAGGGCGGCTCCAGGGTTCCTGGGTGTATTGTTCCATAGGCGACGGCTCATCAGGTACGCATGCGGCGACCGGGGCAGGGCACCAAACCCACGCCATAACATCTAATTATATCTCGATACGCGGAGCTTTTTCAACCCCAAAGGGAGCCGCACCGGTCACCTGTCGCCGGCCCCCCGGGGTCATGAAGGGCTGATTCCTCGCGCCGACCCATTATCCTTGACAACCGGCATCTTTTTGGGATATATAGTCACCCTCTCACGGTGCTGATGCCGGAGGATTTGGACGTACAAGAAGCGGGAGTATTCATCGTGGATTTCGGGCTATTAGGACATATCGAGTTTACCTGGCAGTTCCTGTTCGGACTGCTGTCTATCGTTCTGATAGATCTGATACTGGCCGGCGATAACGCCGTCGTCATCGCCATGGCCGTGAGGAATCTCCCGAGGGACAAGAGGAAGAAAGGCATAATTCTGGGCGCAGGCGCCGCCGTCATCCTCAGGGTGGCGCTCACCTTTGTCGCATCCCGTCTCCTTCAGATTATGTTCATCAAATTCGTGGGAGGGATCCTGATTATCTGGATCGCCGTCAAACTCTTCGCAAGCGGCGGAGACGGCCAGGAGGGCGGGAAGGAAGCGGCAGGGCTCCTGCAGGCCATGTGGCTCATCATCATAGCGGATATCACCATGTCTACCGACAACGTCCTGGCGGTGGCCGCGGCCTCCAAGGGCAACCTCTTTCTCCTGGTCTTCGGGCTCGGCCTTTCGATTCCCTTCGTCGTTTTTACGAGCAATCTCCTATCCATGTTGATGGATCGGTATCCGGTCATCCTCTATATCGGGACCGCCGTGCTCGGCAGGGTTGGCGGGGAGATGATGATCACCGATCCGTTCATCGTCTCGAAGCTCGGCCACTCAAAAGTCCTGGAATACGGCGTTCAGGCATTTTTCGTCGTAGCGGTGCTTGTCGTTGGAAAGGTATTGGTGAGGATGAGACGCTCACGCGAAGAAAAGAAGACGGGCAGTCAAATCCTCCCTCTGGATGCCGAGAAGAAAACCGATGACCGGGGGTAACCATGGCGATACTAACTATTTCGCGAGAATGCCGGAGCGGCAGCCAGGAGATCGGGACGGCCGTCGCAAGCGCCCTTGGCTACGAGTTCGTCAGCAAGAAGCGTATTCTTGCCGATATCAGGAAATACGGCAAACGGTGGCCGGGAGCGGACCTCGCGTTCGATGAGAACTCGCCCTCCATCTGGGAGCGCTTCGACTGGGAATACCATGGAGTCATCTCGCTGGTCGAGTCGATCATTTACGACTACGCGCTCGGCGATAATGTGGTGATTGTGGGGCGGGGTGGGAACTATCTTCTCAGGGATATCCCGTATGCCCTGAGGATACGTCTCATAGCGCCGCTGGATGTGCGCATCGGCCGGATGATGCAGGAGGACCGGGTCGATGAGAAGACGGCGCGGCGCGAGATCGCGCGGATCGACAGGTCACGCGCCGACTACGTCAAGAAGAACTACGGCAGTGATTGGGAAGACCTCGGTCACTACGATATGGTCTTCAACTCCGGATCGGATAGTTACGAGGACATCACGAGAGTCCTCATAACCGCCCTGGGAGATCGAAACGTACATAAGACGCCCATGGCAGTCGACCTGCTGGCGGGCCGGGCCGACGCTGCCCGCATCAAGGCCGCCGTCTCCACCGATACGCGTCTCAACGTTCCGACCCTCGAGGTGGTCTTTGACGGAAAGTCGGTGCTCGTCACGGGCGTGGTCCATAGTCCCCGGGAGCATCGCATGGTCGAGGAGATCTGCGCCGGCGTCACGGTGACGCACCCGATCCTCAATTCCATGCACTATCGGGGGTAGAGTCGGTCCGCGCCCCTCGATAAATCCCCGGATAGTCGTGTCTGTAGGAAACCGCGGCCTGCCGGCGCCTCGACTACGGCTTTTTCGGGACGAGCCTCAAAATACCCTCGGCGTTCTCCTCGATATCCTTTTTGTCGACGTACCAGCGTATATAGTCCCCGGCAAGGAAAAGATCGGACATATCCTCCCGATGGGGGCTGGTAAGGCTCTGACACTGGCCGGTCGACAGGACGACCAACGACCCGTTGAGGTCGGCAAAATCGACGATGTAGCGGATCGAGGCCGTAATGTCAACGGCATAGGGCTTGTTCTTGTTGTAGCCGCCCCGGTTGAGCGACAGGTCGCTGCCCGAGAAGGGGAAGGGGCCGTAGTTGAAAAAGGGCCTCAGCGCCGGGACCTGGCCAAAGACGTGCGAGAACTCGATGGCGTGGATCGACCCCCAGCGCCAGCCTGACGGATCGTTTCCCATCGCCTTGGTAGAGGTAGACGACGGCGTCGCCGAACGCCTTCATGAGGGTATCGTCGAAGGTTTCCCTTTTTTCCGTTGCGGCGTTATCGAAAAAGGCGGAGGTCCGGTCGTCGGTGACGAGCCGGTAAAGAGCATTGGTCGCGACGGATTTATCGTCCATAAGACGCGAAAAGAGCTCCGGTCCCAGCTCATCGGAAAAGGTCTCGGTCAACAGCTCATTGAAAGTCGCCTCAAAGATCGCCGCCGCGCCGGAATCGGGTGATGAGTGAAAATCCCATGAGGCCAGCGATTCGATATACGGGGCCAGCTCGTCGGTCGAGTTTCTCTTGAGCGTCGCCACAAAGATCGGCACGACGCGCGCCGCGAGCTCCGATTTCACGTCGAGCTGCATTTCCTTCATATCTGCGACCCCGAGCCGCTCTTTGGCCGTCAGCAATTCGTTGATCCTGACGGCCCGCCACGGCGATTCCCAGTAGTCGGACAGGAAGATCGGCGAATCCCCGGAGAACGGCGGGTTGTTGGCGGTGCCGATATATCCTTTTTCGGGGTTCTTGAGGATCGGCATCGACTCAAACGGATAGTATCCGCGCCACTCGGACTTTCCGTCCCATCCGGGCTTCGGTAACAGTCCTCTGCTGTCGGTTCTGATGGGACACTTACCCGCGCCGACGTAGCCGATGGTGCCGGCGGTGTCGGCATAGACAAAGTGCTGGGGACCGGCGGCATAGATTGAGAGGGCGCCGGTAAATTCGCCCCAGTCTTTTGCCGTATTGAGCCGATAGAAGGCCTCCAGCAGCGGCCACGGCTCGAATCCCTGGGCCCTGAGACTCACCGGCGCGTCGCCCAGGCCCGACTCGACGTCATTGATGATCGGGCCGTGAGGGGTGAGGCGGACCGTGATCTCCTCGTCCTTGAGGCCGTCGTCTCCCTTGACGGGTATCTTCTCGGTGATCAGCTCCATATCCACCCATTTCCCGTCGTACATAACCTGGTTCTCGTTGTCGGGGTTAATCTTTTCGAGGTAGAGGTCCTGGGTGTCGAGGGTGAAGTTGGTGACGCCCCAGGCGATGTGGTCGTTGTGTCCGAAGACGAATATCGGCGCTCCGGGAAACATCGCCCCGGCGATATCGAGCCCGGGGCCGACCAGGTGGGAAAGGTGCCACTGCGTGGGCATTTCCGGTCCCGATTCGTGGGAGTCCTCGCAAAGGATGGGGCTTCCCGTCTCCGATTTGGCGCCCGAGATGACCCAGTTATTGCTGGCCCTCTCCCGGTTGATGAAAAAGTCCAGAAACTCCCTGGAGGCTTCCGACATCACCGTTCCCGTCGAGCGGGTGGGCGGGCCGGCCGTTATAAAGAGCGTCTCCTTCGGGGTGAAGGGGAGGAATTCGGCCGCCCGCTCAGGGCCGAGCTTTTCCAGGATGAGCCAGTTGAGTATCTCGTTCTTGTAGGCCCAGCCGGCGAGCTGAAAGCTGATGAGGTTTCCGATGGCCTGGGAATCCTCGGCCGTCCACGCCTGGGGCCGGTAGCCGAGTATCGTGAACTCGACGGGCAGGGGGTTATGCTCGATGGAGGCGTTGATCCCGTCCGAAAACGCGTCGACCATTTCGCGGAGGTCGGGGGGGAGGGTCTCGATCTGTTTGGTGGCGGTGCGGGCAAAGCCCATCGTCACCAGATAACGATCCGCGTCCAGGAGGTCTTTCCCGAAGACCTCCGCCAGCCTCCCGCGGGCCGCCCTTCGGTAGAAATCCATCTGAAAGAGACGATCCTGCGCCTGGCAATACCCGAGAGCAAAATAAAGGTCATGTATGTTATTCGCGTAGATATGAGGGACTCCGTGGGCATCCCGAATGACGACCGCACCTTCGCTGACGCCGGGAAGGGACAGTTCACCCTCATATTTCGGGACGATCGCCTTGAGGTAGATCCAGGTTCCTCCCACGGCCAGCGCAACGATAATCGATAGTGCGATAATGATTACCTTAAATACCTTCACCGTACCCTCCTATTATAACGTCTCGCCTATAGTAGCAGACTTTGTCGGGTGAGTTCAACCGAGAAATAAGCGTCTTGACACGGGCCAAAACGTGATTAGATTATAAACAGAGAAAAGACAAGGAGGGACACGAAATGAGACTCATACCAATGAAAACCGATTTCGAATCCCGGGTCTGCGAAGACCTGAAACGGGAGATTGACCTTTATGACAATTTCTTTGGTGAGTTGCTGGGCGACTCGATTACTTCACGGCCGATCCCGAGTATCGACATGAGCGAGACGAAGAAGGATATCGTCGTTAAAGCCGAGCTGCCGGGACTGGAAGCCAAGGACATCGAGCTGACGGTCGACAACGGATATTTGAGCATCGCGGGTGAAAAGAGGCACGAATCCGAAGAGGAAGAGATGAATTCCTTCTGCCGCGAGACGAGCTATGGCTACTTCAAGCGGATCCTCGAGCTTCCCCAGCAAGTCGATGAGGAAAAGGTCAAGGCCGACTATAAAGACGGCATCCTGAAGATAATGCTCCCGAAGGCCAACGGGCGCAGCAAACGGGCCATTAAGATCCAGACCCACTAATAGAGAAGGCCCCCGGTCGGGGGCCGGGACTTATCTCCCATCCCCTGTTTTTTCCCCCTCGAAGAGAGGGGGTTTTTTTGTATCGAGCCGAGGCCTTTTTTCGGCGGGCGTTGCCGAGAAAAATGGTGGAAAAGTAAGGCGGGAGATGGTACTATCGGCGCAATGCAGGATGAATCTATGATCGCTCCGATACTCGCCTTGACCAAGTCCCTCGCATTCTTGATTCGTGCCGGACGTATGGGTCACGGCTTCACCTGGCCGGGGGAGATCGCCCTGAGGCTGAACCGCAGCTTTATCAGGTCGATAATCGAAAAGAACCCGGGTCTGGTGACCGTCGTTATCGTGGGGACAAACGGGAAGACCACGTCGGCCAAGATCGCCCGACACATCCTTTCCAAGAACGGATATCGGGTTATCGCCAACGAAACCGGCGCCAATCTTAAGAATGGCGTGGCCTCCTGTCTGATCAAGAACGCGAACATCTTCGGAACGATAGCCGCCGACGCGGCGATATTTGAGGTCGATGAGAACGTCCTGCCGCTTCTGCTGTCCGATTTCCACCCCACGGCGATCATGGTGCTCAACCTTTTCCGGGACCAGCTCGATCGTTACGGGGAGGTCAACACCATCGCGCTCAAGTGGAGGGACTGTCTTCAGACGCTCACAAAAAAGACCGCCCTTATCATGAACGGTAACGATCCCCTGATCTTTCATCTCGGAAAATCCCTCGACAATGCGTCGGTCACTTTCTTCGGGCTCGAAAAGAGGGCGATGAAGAAACGTACCGTGCCCCACGAAGCTGATTCCCTCTACTGCCCCGAGTGCGCCGAGCGGCTTTCCTACCACGCGATCGCCTATTCTCATATCGGCGATTTCTTCTGCCCCGCCTGCGGCCTTCGACCCTCAGGTATCGTCGACTTCTCAGACACGATCGAAAGCCCGCTTCTGGGGCTCTTTAACCGGTACAACACAAACGCGGTAGCCCTCATGCTCAATACCGTGTTTGGTATCCCGCTTGAAAAGATACGGGAGGACATAGCCGATTTCGGCGCGGCCTTCGGCAGGCAGGAGATCATAGAGTATCGGGGTCGGAAGATCGTCATCCAGCTCTCGAAGAACCCGACCGGCTTCAATCAGTCCATTGAGGTCCTGGAGGAATTTGACATTCCCCGTAAAAGGGTGCTTCTTCTTCTAAACGACCGCATTCCCGACGGCAGGGACGTCTCGTGGATATGGGACGTTGACTTTGAGCATCTCATGGAATTGGCCGATACGGTCGTCGTCTCCGGGGACCGGGCCTACGACATGGCGATCCGCCTGAGGTACGCCTGCCGAAATCAGGACGGACAAAAAAAGACGGACCCGCCGAAGAACGTCACCGTTGCCGCCGAGCTTGGAGCGGCGATAGAACGGGCCGTTGAGACAACCCCTGCCGGGGAGATCCTCTTCATCCTTCCGACCTATTCGGCGATGCTGGAGGCAAGGAATATATTGACCGGAGACGAGTTCAGGCAGAAGACGTAATGGGCAAGACGAAGAAATATTCCATCAGGATCGGCTGGCTCTATCCCGACCTGATGAGCACCTACGGTGACCGCGGCAACGTCATGATCCTTACCAGGCGGTGCGAGTGGCGGGGGATCGACGCTGAGGTGGTCTCGATGACGCCCGGGACCGACGGCAACGAGATCGACTCCGTCGACATCCTTTTCATGGGCGGGGCCCAGGACAGGCAGCAGGAAATTGTCAAGAGAGACCTCCTCGGCAGGAAAGAGGGGTTCCTGCGCCGGGCCGTCGAGAGGGGGGTACCGGGTCTCTTCGTCTGCGGCGCGTACCAGTTCCTCGGCGCCTACTATATCGCGGCCGACGGCACGAAGATCGAGGGTCTGGGTATCTATAACCTCTACACGAAGAGCCCGGGGTTGAAGGCCAAGCGGCTCATCGGAGACATTATCGTCAGACCGCATCTGGAGGGGTTCGAGGGTACGCTGATCGTGGGGTTTGAAAACCACGGCGGGAGGACTCACCTGGGAGAGGGAATGGAACCTTTTGCCGACGTGGTCCACGGCTACGGCAACAACGGGGTGGACGGATCCGAAGGGGTTATCTATAAGAACACCATCGGCACCTACCTGCACGGCCCGATCCTCTCAAAGAACCCGGAGCTTGCCGACCATCTCATCGGCAAGGCCCTTGAAATGAAATACGGAGCCGGGGCTCAAGCGGCAGCCATCCCCCCGTTGTGGGAAGAAGAAGCCAGGAACTCGGTTATTGTCCGTTATCTCAAGCCCGCTGCCGGGCGGGCGAGGTCTTGATTCCAGTAAGGAGTAGGGGGGGTCGGCCATGATTATCGATATGCACGTTCACCCGTTCTGTAAGGATGCGACGGTGCTGCCGGGAATCGAGGAGGCTGCCCGGCGGCTTTACGGCTCGATGCGCGATACCGAGCGCTTCAAGAACATCACCGGCGCCCTCCAGTACCTCTTCACGCAGAAGGGTGTTGAGGACATCGTCAAGGAGATGGATGAGGCGGGTGTCGATAAGGCGGTTATCGTCGGGGCGGACTATACGACCGCGTCCGGGGTAATTGCGGTTACCAACGACGACGTCGGAAGGTTCGCCTCGCGTTATCCCGACCGATTCATACCGTTTGCCGGCATCGACCCGTCCCTGGGCAGGAGGGCGGTCGACGATTTAGCGCGCGCCGTCGGCGACCTCGGGTGTCGGGGCATGAAGCTCGTCCCGCCGATGCAGCATTTCGTATTCTCAGACCCCAAATTCTACCCCCTGTGGGAGAAGGCCATAGAGCTCGGCTCTATCGTCTGGACCCATACCGCCCACCAGATGTCCACTCCCGGCTCCGACGCGCTGCTCGGCCACCCGATGCTGATCGAGCCGGTGGCGCTCAGGTATCCCGAGCTCACGATTATCATGGGACACTGTGGGATACCCTGGCCCCTGGAGGCGTGGTCGGTTGCCGTCAGGCATCCCAACGTCTATATCGATATCTCGGCCTATATCGATCTGTATCACTATTTTCCCTGGGACGCCTACACGAAATACAACGCCGAGAACAAGGTCCTGTTTGCGACCGATAACCCCCTCTACGGATTCAAACAGACGCTCGACGCACTTGACGGCGTTGATATATCGCCGGAGTTCAGGGAGAAGATAAAGGGGACGAACGCGGCACGGCTCTTGTCCTTGAAATAGGTCCCCCGGCAGAAGGGGGGACGCGGAGAAAGAAAAAAGAGGGTGCGGCATCGCCGCACCCTCTTCGCATACCCGGTTCTTCATTCGGGAACCGAAGCCACCCGGACGTCAGTTGATCAGCGCAAGGAGGCCCTGCCAGAGGATCCTCATCTGCAACGACAGGGGTAACTTAATGCCCTGTTTCTCGAAGCTCGTCCTGCCGGCAACAAAAGGAATCTCTTCATTGGGTCCCATCTCCTTACCGCCGGCGAAGAGGGCGGCGACCGATACGTAATAGGTCTTTTCCGGGGTCAGGTCGGTCAGGATCAGTTTGGTATCCTTTGTCTCATAGACGTTGGCATATTTTCCGCTCTCGGTGCCGATGTACAGCTTATAACTCATCGGGTCGCCGGACGGCCGGTTCCAGAGGATATAGGTCTTGCCGTCCTCAAAGGCGGAGATGATGCCGTCGGGAGCGGCGGGAGCAGCCGGGGTCCTTTCGGCTTCCACGACGCGCATCTTGCCCCCGCTCACCGTCACGGGGGGACTCCCATAGGTGATGAGGTCCCGTTTGGTGTCTTCGGGAAGCGACGCCCCGTCGAAGAATGCGATCATGACCGCAAAATGCTCCTTCCTGCCGTTATACGAGGGTGCCGAGCTTTCATATGATTCACCGCTCAGGAAGGCCGCATCGTAACCGAGCCGCTTGCCCCATGTCGGCTGGTAATAGTTGGGGCCATAGTAGGTGCCGAACGGATTGAGCCGCAGTGAGAAACTCCCCTTCTCAGGGTTGTAGATGAGCTTTGCCGGAAGAAAGGCGAAATTCGAGAGCAGGGTGTTGTCGAGCGCGACGGCTATTCCGGCGCCACCTCCGGCCACGGCGGCGTAATCGGCGGTGATATGGTTGTTGACGTCCGAGAGATTGAGATTCGCATCGGAGTGCTTAAAATAGTCAAGGGAGTAGGACGATTCCACACCGAGATAGTCCCGCTTGATGATCTCAAACGGGGTGTTTCTGCCGGTAGTGTTTGCGTAGATGAGCTCGGCGGGGGCGACCTCGTACCACCCGTGGTCGATCTTCCTCAATAATGGAATCGGTTTGCCGATGCCCATAAGGTCGTTCTTGGGGGTGATTGGATAGGTGATTTCGCCGTCCAGGAAGAGGTATGGGACACCGTCAAGGAGGGTCAGCCGGTAGTCGACAAACCCGGGCTGGGCGCCCTTTATTTCGGGCACCACGAACTCCCCAAATATTCGAACACGGGCTACCCCTTCCGTTCCGTCTTCCTCCACCGCGACCTTCAGGGCAATCGGTGAAAGATCCATGGTTTTTTGGCCGTCCTTTACGCGGTAGCCGATCCTGGGCAGCAGACTCTTCTCGTCGAGGAACCGTCTCTTGTTATAGACCACGGTCTTGATGATCCCTTCTTTGGACATCTCGATCCTGATGGCCCCGTTTGTCAGGACGCCGGCGGCCGCCGCCGTCTTGAAACCGACGACGGGGTAGATCCCCTTGGGGCCGTGGAAGAGAAAATAAGGCCCGGAGCCCGCGCTCGGTGAAAAGAAGAGGGTCACGGGTCCGACGGTGCCGTCGGGAGAAAGGTGAGAGGAAATGACATACGGTATCGTAATCCTTCCCTTCGGCCCAAGGATATAAAAGCCCTCGTCGGGGATCGAAAGGCCGGTGAGATCGAACGTGACGAAGACAAAGTCGGGCGGCGTCTCATCGGTCGGTTCCGAAAGCGTCATGAATGAGTCGATAAATTTCATGCCCCCGACGGGCGGGGGGGGCGGTTTGATCTCATACAGTTTCTGGGAGAGCGCCAGGCGCGCCGCCTCGCGGGCGGCGCGGGAGTTGTCGAGCATCTCCTTGATGATGCGTTCGGCGGCAACCTCACGATCGGACGAGAGGAAGGGGGTGGCCATACCGAAATGGGTTGTGGACAAAAGCCGCATCCTCAGATCGTGCGAGCGTGAAAGGAGGTCCTGCGCCTCTGGAGGTGTCTTGGTCTCGGCGGGCGGCTCTCCTTCGGTCAGAGAGACTCTCTTGACGTTGTACTCTTTGAGATCGACGGCCCGGTAGGACAGCTCCGTGGCCTTGTGATTGCGGCGGTCCTCCATGAGGCCCGTCCAGTAGTCATGGCTTGAAGCCTTTTCGGCCCACGGGTTATAGCCGTCATACGATGCCGTCGGCCGTGTCCTGGCCGAAGAAGACCTCTTTTTTCGGTTTGTGGGTCTTCAGGTAGTCCGCAAGGGTCGTGAATTTGACGTAATCGGCGGCGTCGGCCTCGTCAATTAACTGGGCGAGACCCCCGGTATTGGGAAGCCATTTCAGGTAGACGGGCAGGGTATAGCCGTTCCAGTAGGAGTCATCGGCGTCGAAGTTGACAAAGATCAGGACGTCGCCCTTCACCTTACCCTCAAGCTGGAGCCGGTGGATATCCCGGGCCCACTTTGTCAGCGAGACGTTTTCGATCAGGTCCCCGACGTTGTAGGTGGGGATGATCGTCATCACGTCGCCGGTCTTCTTGTTCTTATACGCGATCGGATTGAGGGCCTCCTCGACGGAGAGGGGGGAAGGAAGGTCCTGATGTTATCGAAGGGGATGGCGCTATAGTAGAGGGCAACCGCTTCGATTCCGAGGCTCTTGTAGACCCCGAACGAGCCGGTCGACGTCATTCCCTCCTGAGGACGGACGATCGGCGTGAATTTACCGAAAATATCCTTCACCCCCGATCCGTTCGGATTCGTGATCGCCTTGGTGATGGACTCGGTCAGCTCCTCTTCTGTCATGGCTGAGGACAGGCCGTTATCATAGGACATCAGGATGATCTCGTCTCTTCCCTCATTGACCCGACGCTTGATATCGCTGATTATATCCGGAGCGTATTTCGGAAGGATCTCCTCGAGGGTAAAGAGGTTATCAAAATCCCAGGTTGCCTTGACGCCGCTCCCGCTCTTATTGTGCTCATTCATGGTGGCGACGATATTTCTGATGATGCGGATGTCTTTTCCGAACCCGGCCTCATCGTCCGTGTCCCCACGGTAAGAGTGATAGAGGTTTGTGTGGAAGCCGAGGGCGACGTAGACCTTGCTGTCGGTTGTCTTTCCAATGGTGTGTATCCGTGGGAGCAGCGACACCTTGATAAAAAAGAAGGCGAGCGCGATGATAATCAGATAGTATAGATACCGGCGGGCCTTCCTCCGTGCCATTTCTTCCTCCTGAGTTATAGGTAAATAACCGAAGCGGGCAATAAGCCGAGTTCTGTTCCCCGTGAACGGGGCGACGATCATTCATCTGGGACCGCGGTTACCCGCGGACTCGTGCAACCTACCCGGAGGCTCGGACGGGCAGCCCTCTCATCCCCGGAGGGATATCGCCTCTCTATTTGGTCTTGCTCCTGGTGGGGTTTGCCCTGCCGGTCCGGTCACCCGGGCCGCGGTGAGCTCTTACCTCGCCTTTTCACCCTTACCCTGAATCCGCTCCGAGGAGCGGCTTTGGGCGGTGTATTTTCTGTGGCACTTTCCTTGGGGTCACCCCCACTGGGTGTTACCCAGCACCCTGCCCTGTGGAGCTCGGACTTTCCTCCGGCGGGTACCTGGTACCCGCCGGCGACCGCCTTGCCCGCTTCGATCCTGTAATCCCTGCGCGCAGCAACGCTGCCCTTTTCGGGAGACGGATGCTTGAGAAGGCCCCTCAAATATCCGCGAGAGCGTCCGCCCGCGGCTCCAAGCTCATGAAAGAGCCGCACGGTTCCATCGGGGTGTGTCCCTCCGACGTTCATCGGCCGTGCCGCCGATTCGGCTCGTGGATCGTCGGCAGGTCAGGGGCCGCTTATTGCTGCGTAAATTTTCTATAGTATAACAAAAAGACGAACAAATTGAACTAAATTTATTACCTTTACCCGTGGCCCCGGCGCCCTCCACAACCCGGCGTGATACCTACGGCGGTACCCCCGGGCATCCTGACCGGCTAAAAGCGGGCCGCCTGTTATCGAATCGTTTCGGATAGACCGAAACATTGGTTACCCAAGGAAATAGATGCAGAAGGTCGCGGCGACCGCAATTATCAGGAGGATAGCCCCTCCACAGCAGCCGCATCCCCTCCTGGCCCCTGAGGGGCCGCTCGTGGTTTCAACAACGGTATCGGTCCCCTCAGCCCCGAAGGATGACCCCGTCTGCACCGACTGCGGTCCGGGCGTCCTGTCGGAAGAAACGGGAGAAGGCCCGGTGCCCGACGCAGGTCCCTGCCTTGCCCCCGATCCCCCGGGGGGCGTGGCGGTGGAAGGACCGCCCGGCCGCCGGTGGCCCGCCGCCGGCGCCCTGGCCTCCCCCCTTCGGTCCACCGCCTGATCCTCGGCCGCCCGCGCTTCCCTGTTGAGCTGTCATGCCTCGATACTCCTTGTTTTCAGATACCCTTCGGAAGGGAAATCCTTCCGAACGATTTGGTCGCAAAACCTATGAGGAACCGAACATGTCGACCGTCTCTGTTCGGCAGACTAATGCGCAGGAGGGCCGTTAAGCCCGCCCGAGTCCGAGCGCCTTCAGACAGACGCCTCGGCCGCGCGTTTGGAGAGGCGATCGGCCTCCCTGTTCAGGCCCCTGTCCACGTGCACGATATCAAAGGAATCAAAAGAATCGATAATCTCCTGCGCCTCCCGCGAAAGGGCCCGAAGTTTCTCGTCTTTGATGCGGTACCGGCCGGTCATCTGCCTGACCATCAGCTCCGAGTCGGCCCTGACGTGGACACGCCGCACTCCGAGCTCGCGCGCCTTACGCAGGCCCAGGATGAGCGCCCGATACTCGGCGACGTTGTTGGTCGTCGATCCGAGGGGCTCGGACACCTCGGCGATCTTCCTGTCGTGAGCGTCCAGGATGACCACCCCCGCTCCCGCCGGACCGGGGTTGCCGATGGCGGCTCCGTCCACGTGGACGGTCGCCTCGTCTACTCCGTGGGAAGGTGCCGGTCCGACGATGTCGGCCGCAAGATGGAGAAGATCACGAATCTCGTGCGCATCGAGGTCGGGCATCCGTTCGGAAATCGCCGGCAGGATCGAATCGTCGGCAATGCGTCTGAGAAGCCGTGATGCGGCTTCCGTCTTTTGTCGTCGGGTCATATGCCGGTCCCGTTGGCGGAGTTCTTTTGGGCCTCCTCGTCCAGATAGATAAGACGGGCGCAGTTAGGACATGTCTTAATATCCCGATCCTTCAAGCAGCTCATTGAAGAACTGGGGCGGAAGGTTCATGAAGCACCCCATACATACCCCTTTCTTCACGCGGACAAGCACTGCCTCATTGCGGAACGTTCTCGACAACCGTTCGTATGTTGAGAGGTAGGAAGGGCTCAGGTCCTTCACGAGACTCTTTCTTACCTCTTCCTTCTGGGTGATCTGATCCTCGATCGTAAGCGCCCGCGCGGTGAGCTTCTCGACGTCTTCCAGGATTATCTCGGACTTACTGGTGAGTTCTTCCTCCTTTTGGCTGATTTCCGACTTGAGGCCGTCAAGCTGATCCATCGCCAGCAGTATCTGTTCTTCCATGAGGGAATTCTGGATTCTGCGATCCTCGATCTCCTTCTGGGCGGCCTGATATTCCTTGTTGGTCTTGACTTCTGCCAGCTTTCTCTCGGAGCTGACCAGATGTTCCTCCTCTTCCTTGAGTCCGGCCTCTTTACTCCTCTTCTCTTTTTCCAGGTTCGCTGAGCGCTCCTGCTCATGAGCCAGGGCGTCGGTGAGGCGGGATATCTCGCCATTCAGCTCGGCGATGTGCGAGGGTATCCTGGTCTTTTCCGTCTTGAGGGAGACGATCTCGGTATCCAGCTCCTGCAGGTGAATCATGAGAGTTACTTCTTCCTTCACGCCAATCCTCCATTACGTGATGCGTTTCGCCACGACATGGCGCGGTAATGATTTATGTTCTTTCTCTCTGCTCTACGCATATGAAAAGGGGTCCCGTTCCTGAATAATTGAAACGTCCACCGACCATCCCCTTGCCTGTGACTCTCGCCTGATGATGAAAGCCATTTCCGATACAACCGGAAGCTCTGACCAGAAATGGCCTGCCTCGATCAGCGAGATCCCCGCGTCGACGGCCTGCCGGGCCGCATGGTACCTGACCTCCCCGGTGATCAGGACGTGGGCGCCCAGGTCGCGAGCCGTTCCTATAAAATCACCTCCGCTTCCGGCGCAGACGGCCACCCGGGAGACGGACCGGGCGGGATCGCCGACGAGCCGAATCACGGGGGCTCCAAGGGCATTCTTTGCGAGAAGGGCAAGGTCGGCCAGCGTCATCGCCGAAGGCAGCCCGCCCAGGCAGACGATGCCGTCGCCGGTCGTATCTTGACCGGGAAGGGCCGATCGGGAAGGTGCTGCTGTCGAAGCCGGGAAGGGGAGGGGGGTCGGGTCGACAAGCGAGAGTTTGCGGGCCATGGCAAAGCTTGTCCCCTCGGGGGCATGGTCGAGGCTTGTATGGGCCGAGTATATCGAGATATCCGCCTTGATGGCGGCGGCAACGGCTTTTCCCGTCGCCCGGCTGATGTCGATGGATGAAATATCCGGAAATATCAGCGGATGGTGGGTTACCAGGAGGTCGGCGCGGCCGGCCGCCGCCGACCTGATCGTCTCTTCGTTGGCGTCCAGGGCGACCGCGGTTCTGTTGACGGGTGCGTCGGGATTACCCACCTGCAGGCCACAGTTGTCCCATGTTTCCGCCCGCTGGGGAGGGGCAATAATCTCGATAAGTCCGATGATATCGGCAACGGAAGGAGGCATGGTCAAAAAAAAGGTGCCTATTCGGCACCTACTCCTCAAACGGTCTTCTTGACCGTTACTTCTGATGAACAGCTTTTTTCCTCTATTTGTTTGGTATTCAACGTCGCCCGTTGTCCGTACTATATGGTGGGCCCACCAGGATTCGAACCTGGGACCGTCCGGTTATGAGCCGGTGGCTCTGCCAACTGAGCTATGGGCCCTGAAAATATTTAATTAAACATACTACTTAAAATACAAAAAATAGTCAAGGAAAATCACCCGTCGCTCCGCGCCGTCAACCCCCTCATGGTGCCCACAACAGAGGCCATCCCGCTTCCCGGTGCGGCAGGGGATGAGGGAAATTCCGGTCGGTCCTGGGTGCGGGGCGCATGATCTCATCCCTCGATGAAGCTCTTCAGCTTCTTGCTGCGGGAGGGGTGCCTGAGCTTTCTCAAGGCCTTTGCCTCGATCTGCCTGATTCGCTCCCGGGTCACGTCGAAATCCTGGCCGACCTCCTCCAGGGTATGGTCGGACTTCTCCCCGATCCCGAATCGTTTTCTCAGGACCTTTTCCTCACGGGGGGTCAAAGTCGAAAGGACCTTTCGGGTCTGCTCGGAAAGATTGACGTTGATAATCGCTTCGGAAGGCGAGAGGATCTTCTTGTCCTCGATGAAATCGCCGAGATGACTGTCTTCCTCTTCCCCGATCGGGGTCTCCAGGGAGATCGGCTCTTTGGCGATCTTGAGGACCTTGCGTACCTTGTCCAGCGGCAGCTCCATCTTCTCGGCGATCTCCTCGGGCGTCGGCTCGCGGCCCTTCTCCTGAACGAGGTAGCGCGAGGTCCGGATCAGCTTGTTGATCGTCTCTATCATGTGGACCGGGATGCGGATGGTGCGCGCCTGGTCGGCGATCGCCCGGGTGATGGCCTGACGGATCCACCAGGTGGCGTAGGTAGAGAACTTGTAGCCTCGCTGATATTCGAACTTGTCGACCGCCTTCATCAGGCCCACGTTTCCTTCCTGGATGAGGTCGAGAAACTGAAGGCCCCTGTTGGTGTACTTCTTGGCGATCGATACGACAAGCCGCAGGTTTGCCTTCACCAGCTCGTTCTTGGCCTCGGATTCGACGTGCTCGCCTTCCTCGATCTTCTTCACGGTCTCCTTGATATGGCGGGCGGTCATTTCGGCTTCCTGCTCGGCGCGTTTGACCTTCCTGGCGGAGTTCTTGAGGACGCGGTTCATCTCCCTGAGCTCATCCTGGGACATATGCAGCGACCTGGCGACACTGCGCAGCTCGCTGTCGCCGTGCTCCGCCTTCTTGAGGTGTTTCCTGATCTCTTTGACGGGCAGCTTGATCTTCGTCTCGAGATCCTTGATCTCCTGCTCTCCCTTATTCACCCTGTCTTTAAAGGACTTGAGCCGAGAGGAGATCTTGTGAATCTGTTTCTTGTCCAGATCGAGCTCCAGCACGAGCCGGGACAGCTCTTCCTGATGCGCGGCCATCTTATTCTTTATCTTTTCCTTAGCTTCGGAAGCGGTGAGGGCCTTCTTTTCATTCTTAATGATATCGTCGAGCTCTTTGATGCGGCACACGCTGGCGATGAAGATGTCCCGGCGGTCCTTCTCGTCCTTCTTTGAGAGGGAGTATTCGTCGTTGAGCCCCTTGAGAATATCCTTGATCTTTACTTTGTCTTTGGCGACCTTGTCGCACAGGGCGGAGATCTCCCGCAGCGCGACGGGCGTGCTCAGAATCATCTCCCGGCTGATCAGGGAACCCTTCTCGATTCTCTTGGCAATTTCCACCTCGCCTTCGCGAGTCAAAAGCGCGATGGAACCCATCTCCCGCAGGTACATCCTGACCGGATCGTTGGTCTTGCCGAGGCTGCCCGGGAGGTAGTCGATTTCCTCCTGTTCGGTCTCCTCGGGCTCTTCCTCTTCAATCAGGTTCTCGGTCGTCCCGTTTGTTATCTTGAACTTCTTGGCGGAGTCGACAATGTCGATATCCATTTCCCCGAACATATTCATGATGTCGTCCAGCTGGTCGGGGTAGAGGTCGGGGGGGAGGAGGTCGTTAACCTCGTCGTATGTAAGAAACCCCTTTTCCTTTCCCAGATTAATGAGCTGCTTGACCTCATCAATTCCGGAATTCTTCGCCATGAATCACCTCTTTAAAGTTTTAGTATAGTCTTTCTTTTTTCTTAATAATTCCGTAGGTATTTCATCAGAGGATCTCTCTTTTACCCTGAGATTTATGTCCTTCGATTTCCTCTCAAGTTCTCTCTTCTCGAGGCGCCACACACAATCCTCGGCGATCTTGAGCGCCTCCGATTCGTCACCTATCTCGTCATAGTCGACGAATGAAAGTCCGATGAGTTCCTCACGCGTCCCCGGGTCTCCAACCGCTTCAATAAGGGAGCTCAGGGGAGGAGCGTCACCGTTCTGAATTGTCTTGAGCATTGTCCCGATCAGTCTCTTGAGTGTCTCCTCCTCGAAAAGGTCAAGGTGGCGCTCGGTCAGTCCCGCCCGTGAAAGGGCAAGCGGGAAATTGACGCCTATCTTAAAGAGCCGTGCCTCCACCACGGGGGGATGGAATGGCTGCGAAGGAGACTGGGCATCGGACTCTTTCTGATGCCGGGGAGCTTCCGTTTTGACGCTCCGCAGGACGGCTTCTCTGACGGATTCCTCACGAATGCCTAGTCGCTCCGTTACCTTGCCGATGTATACGTCCTGGTCGGCCTTCTTTCGTATCTGGCCCACGATCCGCGCCGATTCCTCAAGAGCGCGAGAGGTGCCCCCAGCCGTTGCCAGGTTTTGGCGCTTAAATACCCTTTCCACGGCAAAGTCGAAAAGGTCCTGCGCCCCCGTGACGATCTCGTGAAATGCGTCGGCCCCGTTCTTCCTGACGAAATCGTCAGGGTCCAAGCCACCGGGCAGAACCGCAGCCTTTGCGTAGAGGCTGCCCCCACCGAAGAGGGGAAGCGTTCGCTCGGCCGCCTTCATCCCCGCCTCGTCAGGGTCAAACAGGAGCACCGCCTCTCGGGTGTATTTGCTCAGGCGCTCTATGTGGTCCTTGGTCAGTGCCGTCCCGAGGGTTGCTACGACATTCCTGATGCCCGCCTGAAACAGGGCGATTAAATCCAGATACCCTTCAACCACCACGGCGTAACCGGCCTTCCTGATCTCTTCCCGGGTGATGTCCAGCCCGTAGAGGACCTCACCCTTATGATAAACCGGCGTCTCGGGCGAATTGAGATATTTCGGCTCACCCGGGCCGATAATCCTGCCTCCGAAGCCGACGCACCGTTCCCGGTGATCCCGGATGGGGAATATGATCCGGTCCCGGAACCGGTCGTAGAATCCGCGATCACCCTCGATGGCCAGTCCCGCCGAGACGAGCACTTTCTCGCCGCGCCCCGTGTGACGAAAATAGGAGATCAGGCCGTCCCATCCGGGCACGGCGTATCCGATCTGGAAGAGACGGGCAGTCTCTCCGTCGAGCCCCCGTTTCTTGAGATAGTCAACCGCCTTCTTGGCCTCGGGCGCCTTGAGATTGTCGGCAAAATAGCTGCGGGCGTCCTCGTTGATCGTGTAGAGAACGGTCGTCCGGTCGGGCTTACTCGTCCTTTATCTCCGGACCTGACTGGACTTTAATCCCGCAACGACTGCCCAGGTCCCGTACGGCGTCAACAAATGACATCCCTTCCACTTCCATGAGGAAGGTGATGGCGTTTCCCCCTTGCCGCAGCCGAAGCACTTATATATTCCTTTCTCGGGGTTGACCGAAAAAGACGGGGTCTTCTCGGCGTGGAAAGGGCAGAGTCCCACGAAATTACGTCCCGCCTTCCTCAGGGAGACATACTTCCCGATAAGGGAAAGGATATCCGTACGATCCCTGATCTCGTCGATGGTCCTCTCGGGTATCTTCCCCACCACGTCTCTTCTTCCTTCCCAGACTATCTATCGATAACCGTTCTCTTCTCCAAAACGAGTGACTCCAAAGCCTCCATCGCCCGGCCCACGAATCCTTGGCCGTTTATTGTCGCCGGTTGTCCATCAACCCGTTGACCCGTTGACGGCGTCCGCGACCGGCGACTTTCCGCCGTCGTCCCTTACGACAGCTCCACGGTGGTCGTACCGTCGTTGAGCCCCCCATGCTTGAGGGCCTTTACGTGAGAGTGGCCCGTGAGATAGGACCTGATACCCCTCTTGAGCCTGCCGGTTCCCTTGCCGTGGATTATCTCTATTTCGGCAAGACCGACCAGGATCGCGTTGTCTATGGCCTTGTCGACCACCGGGATGGCATCCTCGACGGTCAGCCCGATGATGTTGATCTCGGTCTTCGGGTCGCTATACTGTTCGTGATAGGCGCCGCCCCGGGGGGGGGAGGGAGCCTTTTCTTTTCGCAGCTCCGAGATATCCACCGAGACCTTCCTGCCGCCGAATTCAACCTCGGCCCTTTCGCCGGCCAGCGCGATCACGCTGCCGATTACGGCGCTTCCCTTCAACGCGACGGCGTCACCCACGGAGAGCTCTTCAGAGGCCTGCGGGTCGCGGACCGGCTCGGGAACCGAATCGATGAGGGCTCGCTTGGTGTCGTAGAATTCCTTATGGATCTCACCCCGCCTGACCGCGGCGTTCTCCATACGGCCGAAGAGCTCCTTGAAGCGCGCCTCGTACCGTGTCGCGATCTCCTTCACCTCGCGCCGGAAAGACTCGATTATATCGTTCCGTTTTGCGTTAATCGTATCGACCAGTCGAGCGAGCTCTTCGGTCAGCGACTCGTGGCTATTCCTGAGGGCCTCGACGGCTCTCCGCTGGGTCTGAACGATTCGTCGATCGCGTTCGAGCTTGGTAATGAGGCTCGTGAGCCGTCTCGACTCGTCGGAGAGATTTTCTTTGGCCTTTGTGATGACTTCGGCAGGAAGTGACAGAGACTGGGCAACGGCGATTGCGTTACTCCCTCCCGGCGTTCCGTAATGGAGAACGTAAAGGGGAGTTCTGCTCATCTCGTCGAAGGTAACCGATACGTTAACGGCATCACCCCGATTCAAGGCATACGTCTTCAATATGTTTAGATGCGTCGTTATGAGAATCGTTGCACCCTTCTCCAATAAATAATCCATCGACGCCATCGCCAGGGCGCTCCCCTGGTCAGGATCGGTGGCCGACATGATCTCGTCGATGAGGACCAGGGAGCCGTTTGAGGCCTTGCTGAGGATATACTTGAGCCGTTCCACCTTGGCCGAGAAGGTCGAGAGCTTGCCCTCTATGTCCTGCTCGTCGCCGATATCGGCAAAGATGTCCGAAAAGACGACCGCGCAGCTTCCCTCTGCCACGGGTATCGGGATGCCGGTCATAAACATCAGTGAGAGCAGGCCGAGCGTCTTGAGCGCGGCGGTCTTTCCGCCCGTGTTCGCTCCCGACAGGACGACCAGCTTTTTGTCCGCGCCGATGGTGATATCGATCGGGATGGCGACGCCGGAAAACTCGTGTGTTCCCTGTTTCTGGCCGCTGTGGATCAGGAGCGGGTGTCGCGCCTGGATGAACGAGACCTTGCCGGAGCCGTCGATCTCCGGGGCCACCCCGTTTAACGCCTCTCCAAACAGAGCGCGGGCCGCCAGGGTGTCTATCACGATGACGGTGCGGTGGTTCTGCTCAATAGTCTCCCGGACGAGGGCGATATCACCGGAGATGCGCCTGAGGATCTTGATCTCCTCGTCCTTTTCCTCCTTGGTGAAAGATGAAAGCTCGTTGTTCTTCTCCATCACGGAGAGCGGCTCGATAAAGAGCGTCTGGCTCGACTGAGATCGGTCGTGGACGATTCCCTGGATTTTCCCCTTATACTCCGCCTTGACCGGCAGTACGTACCGTCCATTTCTCTGGGTTACGATGGAGTCCTGCAGGGCCTCCTTGGCCGACGATGATCCCATAATGGCCATGAGCGTCTTGTTGAGCTCGTCCCGGGCGTTCCTGATACGCCTGCGGATCTCTCTCAGCCGTTCACTGGCTCCATCCAGAATCTCGCCCTGAGGACCGATCGCCGATTCTATCTGCGATTCCAGGTCCTTCATGACCACGATGGAAGAGACCAGAGAAGAGGAATGAGGATATCGCTCGGACAGGGGGGACAAGAACGATTTCAAGAGCCGCTGGCCGGACAGATTTCCCCCGATATCAAGGATCTCGTGCGAGGAAAGATACGCCCCCTCGACCGCGAGCTGGGTCAGGAGGTGATCGATGGCGCAGATTCCCCCGAAGGGAAGCTTTCCCTCCACGCCTACGATCTCTCTGATCTCTTTAACGGTGGCCTGGATTCTGGAAACATCCGCAGGATCGGTTCCTGGAAACAGATCGAGGCAGTCTTCGCTCCCCGGAATGGTTGAGGCAAAGTCCGCGAGGATCTTCAAGATTTTCGGATATTCCAGAACCTCAAGCGTGCGGTTATCCATCTGCACTTTCTTGGGAAGGGGCCCAAAGGAACGTCCCACTTTGCGTTCGCCCGTTGAGGGTTCCGCCCCTTTTCTGTTGAGAAGTTCTGAGTAGAATGAGAGACGGCTCTATGACAGTGAGGATAGTTTTTCTTTTACCAATTCGCTGACAAGCTTTCCGTCCGCCTTCCCGGTAACATCGGGCATCAGGGCCTTCATGACCTTACCCATGTCTCTGGGGCCGGCGGCCTCGGTCTCGACCACGGCCTTTTCGACGAGCGCCTCGATTTCTTCTTTAGAAAGCTGTTCGGGGAGGTATTTCTTCAGGATAGCCATTTCGGCCTCTTCTTTCTTCGCGAGCTCGTCCCGGCCGCCCTTTTTGAATCCTTCTACGGCCTCCTGACGGGTCTTGATCTGGGAGTTGACGGCCTGAAGCAGCTCCTGTTCGGTCAGCTCCCCGATCTTTTCCACCTCCCGATTCTTGATAGTGGTCTTGAGCATCCTGATGACGCTCACGCGGATCGTATCTTTGGCTTTCTGCGCCTCCTTGAGGTCGGCATCCAGTCTTTCTTTGAGAGAAGGCATGGTTTCCTCTGGCAGATCACTTAAATTTACTAATTATAGTCAATATACTGATAATGTCAATAGTTTTCGTACTTTATTACGATTTTTCACCCACTCTTATCTCTAAGACATATCCGTTCAACGGTTGAGGACGAGAAGTCTGCGCGGTCTCACAAAACGAAGGGGCGTGAGGTGGTAAAATCCGACCGTGTATCCCGCTCATCCCTGTCATTCCTTTGACTTACGGAACGGGATATGATAATAACCAAAGAGCTGGACAGCAGGAGGAGTCTTTTGGAATTCTGGAACAAAGAAATGGAGACGATCGGGGTCGGCGAGCTCGAATCACTGACTGCACGGCGGCTCAAAGAAAGCATCGGCCGTGCGCTGCGCACGCCTTTTTACCGGCGATTATTGAAGGACTCGGGGTTGTCGGAGGCATCAATCACACACGCTTCGGACATAGAGAAATTCCCACTCATCGATAAAAACGACCTGAGAAAGAACGATCGGCTGGATTTTCTCTCGGTCGATCTCAGACAGGTCGTCCGGATGCACTCGTCGTCCGGTACAACGGGCCGGCCCGTCGTGGTATTTCATACGCGGTACGATATAGACCAGTGGGCCGATCTCGTCGCCCGCTGTCTCTTCATGACCGGGTTCAGAGACACCGATATATTTCAGAACATGATGGGCTACGGGCTCTTCACCGGAGGCCTGGGTTTTCACTACGGAGCAGAACGGGTAGGGGCTCTCGTTATTCCCGCCGGCTCCGGCAACTCCAAGCGCCAGATCATGCTGATGAAGGAGTACGGAACGACCGCCGTTCACATTATCCCGAGTTACGCCCTTCACCTCGCGTCGATCTTCGTCCAGGAGGGGGTCGATCCGCGGCCGGGACACCAAGCTCACGCGCGCCTTCATTGGAGCGGAGCCACATTCGGAGGAATCGCGCAAGAAGATCGAGGAATTCTACGGGGTTGACGCCTTTAACTCCTACGGGCTTTCGGAAATGTGCGGCCCGGGAGTTGCCTTCGAATGTCCGGAAAAGAACGGGATGCACATCTGGGAGGATCGATATCTCGTCGAGGTGCTTGACCCGGAGACGCTGGCGCCGGTCGGGGCCGGTGTCGAGGGTGAGCTCGTCCTGACGACGCTTGACCGGGAGGCGATGCCCATGATCCGCTATCGGACCCGGGATCGCGTGCGACTCCTTCCCGACCCATGCCCGTGCGGAAGGACGCACCGGCGCATCAGCCGAATAACCGGAAGAACCGACGATATGCTCATTATCAAAGGGGTCAATATCTTTCCCGTCCAGGTGGAACAGGTGCTGATGAGGTCCGAGGGAGTGGGCAATAATTTCCTCATCGAGCTGGATACGGATGATCATATAGACCGAATGACGGTCAAGGTCGAGGCCGATCCCGCTCTCTTTTCGGGTGACGGCTCAAGGGCATCGGGTCTCGAAAAGAGGATCGTCGCCGACCTGAAGTCCGAGCTGCTCATCACGCCGCGCGTCACGGTCGTTCCTGCCGGCACGCTGCCCGCCGGGGAGGGTAAGGCCGTGAGGGTCATCGACAGACGGCCGAAGGAATAATAAGGACGGCAGGGATAGCCTCACCGGGCGCGTGGCGGGCATGCCGTGTCAATCCCCTTGAGCGCGGGCCGGCGAGACGGTAAGCGAGTCGTGCTTAAAATGCGAGCGGACGACTCGAAAGTCCTTGTGAAAAGCATCTGCACCATATAGAATATTCCGCTAACCGGACGGTATAGTTAACTTCCCATCATCTCATGCGACGTGGAACCGGGTTCATCCCGTCGTCCTACACGAGGGCAGACCCGGAGGAACGGAAAAGAGAGACGCGATGACCACTCACACCCAACGCCCCCGGATATACCTTTCGCCGCCCCACCTGTCAGGCATGGAGCGGGAGTATATCGAGGAGGCAATCAGGACGAACTGGGTCGCACCGGTGGGTCCCCATATCGACGCCTTCGAGAAGGAAATGGCGCGCTACACCTCGAGCCGATTCGCGGTGGCCCTGTCGTCGGGCACCGCGGCCATCCACCTCTCCCTGGTCGTCGAGGGGATCGGGCGCGGCGACACGGTCTATTGTTCCACCTTCACCTTCAGCGCCAGCGCAAATCCCATCGTGTATCAAGGGGCAACCCCCCTCTTTATCGACGCGGACTCCCGAACCTGGAACATGGATCCACAACTGCTGGACGAGGAGTTGAAAAAAGGCTCCCATGCAGGAAGACTTCCCCGGGCCGTCATCGTGGCGCACTTGTATGGCCAAAGCGCAGATATGGATCCGATCATGGATTCCTGCTCCCGATACGGGATAACCGTTATAGAGGATGCCGCCGAGTCACTCGGCTCGACGTATAAAGGAAGAAAGACCGGGACGCTGGCGAAGATGGGCATTTTGTCATTTAACGGAAACAAGATTATCACGACCTCCGGTGGCGGGATGCTCCTGACCGACGACGAGAGGATCGCTGCGCGAGTGAGACACCTCTCGACTCAGGCGCGTGAAAACGTTCCTTATTACCTCCACAAAGACATCGGATATAACTATCGAATGAGCAACGTCCTTGCGGGGATCGGGAGAGGTCAGCTTCAACTGCTCGACGAGCGCGTGCGGCAGCGTCGCTGGGTGAACAGTCGCTACCGGGAGCTTCTGGGTGACGTCGAGGGGATCTCCTTTATGCCCCAGGCCCCGTACGGGATAAGCAACTGCTGGCTTACGTGTATCCTGATAGATCCGGACGGATTCGGGGCGACGCATGAAGCGGTGAGGCTGAATCTGGAATCCAAGAATATCGAGGCTCGCCCCCTCTGGATGCCGCTCCACCTCCAGCCGGTTTTTTCCGCGTGTCCGCGGGTGGGCGGTGAGGTATCGGAGGCCCTCTTTAACCGCGGCCTCTGTATTCCCAGCGGGAGCGCGCTGAGCGATGACGACCTCCGATTGATCGTCGACGTCATCCTGGAGACACCCGCCCGATGACCGACACACGAACGGTAGTCAACCTATGAAAACGCGTCCACTCTTCCGAATCCTGCTGGATGTCCTGCTGTTGTGTCTCTCGCAGCTATTCTCTTACCTCATCAGGTTCGAGGGTAACATCCCCGACTATATGATGCAGGTGCTGGCGCTATCGATCGTGCCGATCGTCGCCGTCAAGATCATCGTATTTCGCTTCTTCAACCTCTACCGGGGGATGTGGCGCTACACCGGAATCACCGACCTGAAGAATATCATCCTGGCCTCCCTGGTTTCTACGGTTATCGTGATCCTTGCCATCCTCTTCGGATTTCATTTCGAAGGTTTTTCCCGATCGGTCTACGTGATGGATATGATCCTGACGATATTCCTCGTCGGGGCGTCGCGCCTGGCGATACGGCTTTTTTATTCCAGCCGATATCCGATGGGCGGAATCATTCCGGGAAGGGGAGACAGGAAGAAGATCATCATCATCGGGGCGGGTAACGCAGGCGAACAGCTCCTCAGGGAGATTGAGTATGACAGGGGGATCAACTACCGGGTAATCGGATTTCTGGACGATGATTCGAACAAAAGGGGAAAGCTCATCCACGGCGTACCGATCCTCGGGGGGGTCGATGAGATGACACAGGTGATAAACGTTGAGGATATCGATCGTGCCGTCATCGCGATCCCCTCGGCGACGGGAGAGCAGATAAAGAGGATCATCGATATCTGCCGGACCAGCGGTGTCCGGCACCAGACGATACCCGGTATCGCGGAGATGATCAACGATAGGGTAAACCTCAAGACCATCAGGGATATCTCCTATAATGACATTCTCAGACGCGATCCGGTCAACCTCGATACGGACAAGATCAGGAGTCTGATCTCTCATAAAAAGATCTTCGTCTCCGGCGGAGGCGGATCGATCGGCTCGGAGCTCTGCAGGAAACTGGTTGGATTTTCCCCCCAGATGCTGGTCATCTACGAGCGGAACGAAGAAAACCTCTTTGAGATCGACGCCGAAATGCGGGCCCTGAGCTCCGACGTCCCGGTGGTGACGATCCTTGGTGATATCCTGGATGAGGAGAAACTCGAGTCGGTCATCACGAGATACTCCCCCCAGATCATATTTCACGCCGCGGCCTACAAACATGTGCCCATCGTGGAACACGATCCTTTCGAGGGTATCAGAAATAACGTGCTGGGGACAAAGATACTGGCGGATCTGTCCGTTAAACACCGGGTGGATAAATTCGTCCTGATTTCCACCGACAAGGCGGTGCGCCCCTCGAGCGTCATGGGGGCGACAAAAAAGCTCGCCGAACGATATCTGCAAAAGTATGCCCATCAGGATGCGTGCCGTTTTCTTGCGGTGCGGTTCGGTAATGTCCTGGGGAGCTCGGGGAGCGTTGTCCCAATCTTTATCAGACAGATCGAGCACGGTGGGCCCGTTACCGTCACTCATCCGGAGGTCACTCGCTACTTCATGACAATACCCGAGGCGGCAAACCTCATCATCCAGGCCGCGGCGTACGGCAGGGGAGGGGAAGTCTATATCCTGGATATGGGCGAGCCGATCAAAATTGTCGACCTGGCCGGAGACCTCATTCGCCTCTACCGAAAAACGGACAGCGATATCGAGATTACATTTACAGGGCTACGCCCCGGCGAGAAGCTTCACGAACAGCTCGTCAACGATCACGCCGGCACCGGGCCTACCGAACATGAAAAGATATTCGTGGAGATGAGCGAAGGGATCGAAAACGAATCGCAGATCGGGATGATCGAGTCCTTTCTGAACGAGTTTTCCACGATGAACGTCGGGGCCCTCAAGGCGAAGCTCGCCGAGCTCATCCCGGACTATACACCGATGCCGGGTGATGACGACCGGCCCGGCACCGGACGGCATCTATCGAAGAAGAAAGGTTAAATTGTAGGCGGGACTTGAATATGATGGAAAGACGCACGGATTCGATGATGCCTGTGGGTTATGAGTGGCTCGTCCTCTTCTTTATCATAGCCTCGGCCCTGGCGCTGCGTCTGACGATGCTCATTCACACCGAGGTGATTACCCCTGACGGGCCGGGGTACCTTTCCCAGGCCAGACTCATACAGGCACAGGGACTCGGCGCGTTCTTCACTAATATCACCAGCCTCGAGTTTTCCCTTTATCCCCTGTTCATCTATCTCATTCACCCGGTCATAGTAAATTGGGAGACGTCGGGCTCAATCGTCTCCCTCCTGTTCGGCATGGGTCTTTTCGTCCCGGTCTATTTTTTTGCCTGCGAGATCATGGGAAGACGAATCGCCCTGGTCACGCTCTTCTTCCTTGCGGTCCACCCGGAATTCATGCGGCTTTCCATCGAGGTGCTTAAGGATTCGGCGCTTTACTTTTTCGCCGTCCTTTCCCTCGTCCTTGTCTTCTTCGGAATCATAAAGAAAAAGATGTGGCTCTTTTGCCTTGCCGGGGCAATCTGCTGGGTGACGGTTCTGGTACGGCTGTTTGGGATCATCATGATACCGACCATCGCCGTGGGGATCGTTGCCGCGGTCATCGCGGATGGGTGGAAAATCAGAACCGCGGCGATGGCCCTGGGCCTCTTCCTCCTGCCGATCCCCCTGGCTGGTTTAGCCGGTGCGATGATTCTCGGAATCGACGTGCCGGGCATTGTCGCCGTCCTGGCACCGAAGGTCATAGCCCACATAGACTTTTTCGCCGCCGAAACGTACGGCGAGCGCCTCTATTCGTTCCCGTTGGATACCGGGACGGAAATGTACGTAAACCTGGTGACCGCGCATTATCTTGCTTCGTGCGTGGCTGATTTCTTCAAGAATTTCAGGATCGGTTTTTTCGACCCGTTTTTTTATCTTTTCATCGCGGGCATCTACATCGACCGAAAGCGGATCCTTTCGGACCCGCGGCGTCTCTTCATTCTCGTGTTTTGCCTGGTCTACGTCGCGCTTGTTTTTCTGCGCCTGTATACCTCCATGGTCTTCACCAAACGACTTATCATGGAGCTGGTCGCCGTCCTGATCATCTGGTCCGGGATGGCCGCCTCGTACTATTATGACAGGATCGAGGCGGTCGGGTATGCCTGGGCCAAGAGAAAGCCCGGCAGGTCAGGGAAGGCCCTGGTCATGGCGGGGGCCGTTCTGTGGGTAGTGGTCGCTCTTATCTTTTTCTCGCAGCCCTTTAGGGCCAATCTCATTCCTTACCGGACGGCAGGCAGGGAAATCCTCGCTTTCGCCGGACCGAAAAAAGTAATTATCGCTCCCATAAATCAGTCCCTGACGGTCTATTACGCGCAGGGAGACGGGATCTACTTTATTCCTCCCGACGTCATGATCGATTACCGGACGAATTCCCGCATCGACTTCGATACCGCTGACTTCTTTATATGGGACGAGAGATACGGAGACCCGCCCGAAAAGATAGCCTCGATGATCGGGGACGGGCGGCTGGTAATGTCGCGGTCGTTCCGGACCGACGACCATGACGCGTACGTCTATCGCGTGGTGCATAGATGACCCAAGGCCGGACGAGCAATAGCCCGGACTCCGCCGGCGGGCAGGGCCGCGACAGCTCGCGCAAAAGCGGTGCGGGCGGTGTGGGCAGGCAGAGACCGTCGTTATTCTCCAGCTTTTCCTGGACGGTCGCCGGAAACGTTATCTATTCAGCCTGTCAGTGGGGCATTATCATCGTCCTGGCCAAACTCGTGACGACCGATATTGTCGGCGTCTACTCCCTTGCCCTGGCCGTTACCACTCCGGTCATCATGCTTTCTCAGATGAATCTCAGAATCGTCCAGGCTACCGACGCAGATTACACGACAGCCTTCAACACGTATTTCAGCATCAGGTTTTTCTTAACGCTGCTGGCACTGGCCGTTATCGCCGGCGTCTCGTTGGTGGTAGGAAAGGGAACGTCCTCACTCCTCATTATCGTGATGATCGGCGCCGCCAAGGCGTTCGAATCGATCAGCGACGTCTGCTACGGCCTGTTCATGCAGCACGAGCGGATGGACCTCATGGGCAAATCCCTCGTCTTGCGGAGCGTAGTGTCGCTGGCTCTTTTCTTTGCGCTTCTCTACTTTCTGCGAAACACGCCGATCGGCCTTCTGGGCCTAACCCTTGTTTGGGCGATAATGCTCTTTGCTTACGACATGAGAAACGCGCGGAAGCTCGACCGCGCCCGACTTTTCAAGCCAGGTTGGGAAGGGCTTCAGAAAGCGTCCGAAGCCGACTCGTTTATTCCGCGATGGGATCTTCCGGCTTTCAGCGGGATATTCGTTTTGAGCCTGCCGATGGGTATCGCGTCGGTTCTGGACTCGCTTACCGTCTACATTCCCCGCTATGCGATCGCCTATTTTTCGGGGGATTCCCAGCTGGGGATATTCACCGCCCTGAGTTATCTGCTGCTGGCCATAGGACTGGTGGTATATTCCATTACGTATGCCTCTGTTCCGCGTCTGGCGCAGCACCACGCCCGGGGGGAGAGGAGGGAGTTCGGTCTTCTCCTGCTGACGGTCTTCGGCATTATAGCGGCCGTCTGCGTAGTGATGATGCTGGGCGTTCTTCTATTTGGAGACCGGTTGATTTCGTTTCTCTACACGGAACGGTACGCTCAATACTCCAATCTCCTGGTGTGGCTCATGGGAGCGGGAATATTCCTGTTTTCGGGATCGATACTGAATACCGCCCTCATATCGATGCGGCGCTTCGGCGTCCTGATGGCCGTCAGCCTCTCCAGCGTCGTGTGCACGGCGGCCGCCTCTCTGATCTTGATCCCGTCCAAAGGACTCGTTGGGGCGGTGTGGGCCGTCGCGATCAGCGCGGCCGTTACCCTTATCATTAAAATAGCCGTGCTGATACGTCTGATGGGAAAGGGGGGCCACGGACGACTCGATACGCAACGATACGACGAAAAGGGAAAGGCCATATAATGCGTGTCCTAACGGTCGTCAAGACCACTGACGGCGCCGCCTGGGCGGCCTACCAGGCACGGGAGCTGGTGCGTCGCGGGATAGAGGTTCACGTGGCGCTTCCGGCCGATTCCGGATCTCTATTCCCCGTCTGGGAGACGAGCGGCGCAAAGATCCACGTGACAGCCACGGGGCTCCCGGTGGACGAGCCGTGGGCCTTCGCCCGGCGCCGCCGTGGGGTCCTTCGGCTGGTGAATGAAGTCTCCCCCGATCTGATCCACAGCCACTTTGTCACCACGACACTGATGCTGCGCCTGTCCCTCGGAAGGGATCATCCAATCCCCCGGCTCTTTCAGGTTCCCGGCCCCCTGCATCTGGAACACGCGGCATATCGTGTCCTCGAGACCGCGACCGCTGGTCCCGCGGATTCCTGGATTTGCTCCAGCAGGTATATCAGAGATCTCTATGAAGGCGCGGGGATACCTCGGGAGCGTCTCTTCCTGAGCTATTACGGCACCGATACCGCGGGATTTGGCCGCGACAGGACCGGACGATTCAGAAGGGAGCTTGGTATAGCCGATGACGAAATTGTAGTGGGCAACATCAATTACATCTATCCGCCCAAGTACTACCTGGGGCAGACGCGCGGGATAAAGGGGCATGAGGACGTGATCGATGCGCTGGGTATCGTTGTGAGACGACGTCGCGGGGTGACCGGGGTTTTGGCGGGCGGTGCGTGGGGCGGGGCGGGGGGATACGAAAGAAGGCTTCGCCGAAAAGCCCAGAGGGCGGGCGCAGGAAAGATACTCATGCCGGGATACCTTTCCGGCGAGACGGTACGGGAGGCTTGGGCGGATTTTGACGTCGCCGTTCACGTCCCCCTTTCCGAGAACTGCGGAGGCGTGCTTGAGCCCCTTTTGGCCGGGGTGCCGACTATTGCCGGCAGGGTCGGGGGGCTTGCCGAGGTGGTGATGGAGGGGGTGACGGGAAGGCTCGTCCCGATCGGGCGGCCCGATATCCTGGCCGGCGCTATCGGCGAGACCATCGAAGATCGCGGGTACCACCTCAAGCTTGCCATGAGGGGAAAAGCGCTTGTCGAGGAGATGTTCGACTACAGGCGTACGGCCGGCGAGATCGCGGATATCTACCGGTACGTGCTGGACCCGTCATCGCGGCGGCCCGCGGAGTTCGATTCCGTGTCCTTCCTGAAGACGCATCCGGTAAGATAACCGGGCCCCGCCGAGTGTCTCGGATTCACGAACCGGGCACGTCTTTCGTGATTACGCTGCCGGCCTTGATGATGAGGTGAGGTCCGATAACGATACCGGGGATAACGGCCGAGCCGATACCGACGAGCGTCCCCTCGCCGACACGGACGTTGCCCGCCAGGTTCGCGCCGGGGGCGATGTGTGCCCAGTCGCCGATGGCGCACTCGTGGTCGACCGTGCACCCGGTATTGAGGATCGCCCCTGTTCCAATGACCGCCAGGGCATTGACGACCGCGCCGGCCATAACGACGGCTCCGGGCGAGATCCGCGCGGATCTCGATACGGCGGCCCGGGTTGAGATAACGGCCGGAAGCTCAGCTCCTATTGCACGGCAACGCTCGCTCACCTTTTTCCTCAGCGTATTGATTCCGATACCGAGGGCGACCAGGTCACCTTTTCGCAGGGTGTCCGCTCCTCCGAGGACGGGCATGTCAAGGAGGCGGGTTCCCCACTTGGCCTCGTCGTCGTCCAGGAAGCCAACCGGCGTAATGCCGGAATCAATGGCGAGCTCTGCAACCACGATTCCGTGGCCGCCGGCGCCGTAAATGTAGAACCGTTTTGACATAGCGGCATCGACCGAGGAATGTACTATTCACCACTGCGGCTGCTTGAGTTACCACCGGGCTGTCCCGGAGCTTCGACCAGGGGAACCCTGATCCGCACAGCCATTTATGTTTTTTATCCTAACATGATATATCATCTCTGACAATCATCTAATTCGGTCGCACGGTCTCTTAGCTCTTGAATTTATATCCTTATCCTCCTATAATTGTGGAACGATGTATCAGGCGTGGAGTTCAATGGACAAAGGAATAAGGGTGGTCCGATGACACTCTACCGCTTCGTCAAGCGGATCATTGACGTAGTCGTGTCGTTGGCGATCCTGGTTTTGTCGTCTCCTCTCCTTGTACCGGTGTCGCTCATGATCCTGATCTCTATGGGTCGGCCGATCCTTTTTCGCCAGGTGCGACCGGGCCTCCGGAGAAAACCGTTCGTGCTCTACAAATTCAGGACGATGAAGGACGCCGTGGACGACACCGGCTCGCCTCTGCCGGACGAAAACCGGCTGACTCCGTTAGGGAGGGCGCTGAGACGCCTGAGCATCGACGAGCTGCCCCAGATGATCAACGTCCTGAAGGGAGACCTGAGCCTGGTCGGTCCCCGGCCGCTCCTCATGGAATACCTCCCGTATTACACCAAGAGGCAGGACCGTCGTCACGATGTGCCGCCCGGAATAACCGGCTGGGCACAGGTGAACGGCAGGAACGCCCTGTCGTGGGAGGTCAAGCTGGAGCACGATGTCTGGTACGTGGATCACCGGAGCCTTCGTCTTGATCTCTTGATCCTGTACCTGACGGCAAAAAGCGTGATTGTCGGCCGCGGCGTGGAGCAGGTCGAAGGGGTGTCCGTCACTCCTTTCGGTAACGTGCCTCCGCGCCGGCCGCGGGGGGGCGACCGCGGCCGATGACCTATTCCGGGGGCCGGAGAGCGGGAATCCTCGGGTCTGTCTTAAGGTAACGAGGGAGGTAACCCTATGGGCCACATCGTCGACCTGGCAGGGATTAGCGTCGGGCATGTAACCCACGCCCAGCATCACACCGGGGTGACGGCGGTCGTCTTTTCCGCGCCGATGGTCTGCGGTGTGGACGTGCGGGGGGGCGCACCGGGAACCCGGGAGACGGACGTCTTTAACCCCCTTAACCTCGTGGAGACGGCCGACGCGGTTGTGCTTTCGGGCGGCAGCGCCTTCGGGCTTGACGCGGCAACGGGTGTGGTGAAAAGACTCAGGGAGCTCGATCGGGGTGTCCCGACCGGTTATGTGAACGTCCCGATAGTTCCGGCGGCGGTTATCTTCGACCTTCCGCTCAGCAAGGGGACGGTAACGCCGGACCAGGAGGATGGGTACCAGGCGTGCCTCTCGGCCGATAAGAATACGGACCGGGGATGCATTGGAGCGGGGGCCGGGGCCACCGTGGGAAAGCTCTACGGCATGGAGTACGCGGTGAAGTCGGGAATCGGGTCGGCGCTGGTGACCGGAGCGGGAGGCGTCTCGGTGGGGGCGCTCATCGTCGTAAACGCGCTGGGCGACGTGGTGGACCCCCGGACGGGGGCGGTAGTCGCCGGAACGCTGGACCGAGACAAGAAGTCCTTCGCAGGACCGAGGCGCATCATCAGAGAGATCTCCTACCCGTTCCTGCCGCCCGGGTCGGCCACGGTCGTGGGGGTGGTGGCGGTTTCGGCGAGCTATTCCAAAGTGGACATGGGGCGGATCGCCCGGATGGCCCACGACGGCCTGGCCCGGACAATCATCCCTTCCCACACGATGCTTGACGGAGACACGCTATTTGCCGTATCGGCCGGGGGGGCGGGGCACGTCGACGTGACCGTGTGCGGGGCGCTGGCAGCCCTGGCCGTGGAAGAGGCGGTGCTGGACGCGGTTGTGAGCGCGGAGGCGGGGGCGGGTTACCCGTCGGCGCGAGACCTGAGGGGATCGTGACCGGCGCGCGGTCGCGAGGTCATACACTATTTTTTCTTGACAATCGCGGGGCTATTCAATAGTCTTCTAATTTTACCTTTTGGGGATGAATCCGTGGCGGTAATTAAGGCCTTACGTTCCGTCCGCTACAATGAGCGTCTCGTCGCCCATGCGGAGAACCTGATGGCGCCTCCCTATGACGTCATATCCGGGGATGATCAGGAGTTCTACTACGATCAGAGCCCGTTCAACGTGATACGACTTATCCTCGGCAAGGAGTTTCCCGACGATACCCAGGGGAATAACCGATACACCCGGGCGCGGGATTTCCTGCAGCATTGGACGCGGGACGGCATACTGACCGAGGACGACTCGCCGTCGGTTTACGGATATTCTCAGGTCTATCGGGATTCGGCGGGCAGGTCCAGGAGAAGGGACGGGTTCGTGGCGCTGCTGCAACTGGAGGAGTGGGGTGCGGGGGATGTCTTTCCCCATGAGCACACCTATTCGGGGCCGAAGGAGGATCGACTCAAGCTCGTGCGCGCTACCGGTCATCAATTGAGCTGTATATTCTCCATCTATTCCGACCCGAAAAAAGAAACGGTCGGGATCGTCGATACAATCGTTGGGTCGCCGGAGGTGACGCGATATACGGACCGGGACGATGTCGAACACATTCTGACCCGGTGCACGGATACGGCGGTGCAGAAAGCGCTTGCCGGCGCAATGCGTGATAAAAAGGTCTTTGTCGCCGATGGGCACCACCGCTATGAAACGATGCTGGCCTTCCGGGCCGAGATGAGACAGAAGGGAACCAAGGGCGACGCCTACGACTATGTGCTGGTCTATTTCGTCCCGCTGGAGGCCGACGCGATCACGATTCTGCCCTGTCATCGGATCCTTGAGATCGACCGGAAGTTTGACGAGGAGGACATCATTGGCCTGATGTCGGAACTCTTTTCCGTCCAGACCTTCGAAAGGGACGGCGAGGGTACGTCCCGCTTCATCACGGCCCTCGAGCGTAAGGGAAAGGGGAGCTTCGGACTCTATCCGGGCAAGGATCGCTGTTTTCTCCTGACGGACATGGATAGTGGGAAAGCCGGCCGCTTCTTCCCCGCCGATATGAGGGACGAGATCAGGAGCCTGGACATATCGGTACTCCACCATGTCATCATCAACGGTCTCCTTTCGATAAAGAACCCGAGGTTCACCTATTCTCAGGACGCCCGCGAGGCTCTCGGCCGGGCCGTATGGACAAAGAGCATCGCCTTTATCGTCAATCCCACGAGGATAGAAGAAGTGAAGGCGGCTTCCCTGATCGGTGAGCGGATGCCCCAGAAGAGCACCTTCTTCTCCCCGAAACCCGCCTCGGGCCTCGTCTTTTACCGGATGGTCACCTGACGGTACCATGCCTGATATCGACACACCGGACGATCTGCGCCCCCACCCCTTCGTCATCCACCAGCCCCGGACAGGATACCGTTACAGCATCGATTCATTCCTGCTGGCGTCCTTCGTAACGTTGAGAAAGCGGGATACGGTGATCGACCTCGGCTCCGGTGTCGGGGTGATCGGCATGTTGCTGTGTGCGCGTTATCCCGATTGCAGCGTATGGGGCATTGAGATTCAGGAGCGGCTCTTTCGTTTCGCCGAACGAAACCGCCGGGAAAACCGGTTGGACGAAAGGATGAGAAACGTTCTTGGGGATTACCGGCGGGGCGATGATCTCCCCTCCGGTGTGCCCTTTGACTCGGCGGTGTCAAATCCCCCGTACCGGCCCGTTGGGACGGGCAGGCTCAACAGGGATGCCGAGCGTACGGTCGCGCGACACGAGACGGCGGGGGGACTGTCGGATGTCGTGATCGCCGCCCGATCGGCCGTCAAGTCCGGGGGGAGTCTTTTCCTGGTCTACCCCGCCTGGCGGACGGCCGATCTTATGGCGTCGCTGCGCTCCGGTGATTTCGAGCCCAAACGGGCTCGGTTTGTCCACGCGCGGGAGGGAGAGGACGCCCAGACGGTGATGATCGAAGCCCGACGCGGCGGCGGCACTGAGCTTACCGTGCTGCCCCCCCTGTACATCTGGAAACGTCCGGGCACCTATACCGACGAGGCCGGGCCGATGGTGACGGCGCCGTGGGTAAATAGCTATTGACACGAGACCCCCAAAGTGCTTAAATGATGAAACAGGTATAGAAAAGTATGAGATGATCGTCGTGGCCTCTGGGTCGTGGGCGGTCGAGGCCGGATACGTGGGGCATTTTCCCGCTCTTCGGCAAAGGGCGAGGCCGGAAACATCAGTGAGAATTCCGGCTCTCCCACTCGAAGGTTTCGCGAGTTACGGCATTTATTATGATCCAGGAACTCAAGCAGGAACTCAAGCTGACACAGAAGCTGGTATTGACACCCCAGCTTCAACAGGCCATCAAGCTCCTGCAGCTGACCCGACTCGAGCTCGTGGAACATATCAATCAGGAATTAGTGGAAAATCCCGTGCTCGAGGAAGTGGGCGAAGATGCCGATACGGAGTCGGCCGACAGCGCCCTGGATCAACTCATCATGGATGATGCCTACTCCGGATATGACGGCGCGGATTCCTCGACGGGTTTTACGGATTCGGACGAAAAGCAGCACTTCATCGAGAACGTATGCCTCGAGAAAACATCCCTGATGGACCACCTCATCTGGCAGCTCAAGATGAGCAGCCTGTGCAATGGAGACGCCGAGATCGGGGCGATTATCGCGGGAAACCTCAACGACGATGGATACCTGACGTCCACGGTGGAGGAAATCGCCGATAAAATGAAGTGCGACCTTGCGTCGGTGGAAAAGGTGCTCAGCCGGATTCAGCTCTTCGACCCCGTCGGTGTGGCATCGCGCAACCTCTCGGAATGCCTTCTCATCCAGGCCCGCCACTTCGGTGTGGATACGCCGACGGTGCGAGCGATTCTCGAAAACCACTTGCGCGAACTGGAGAAGAAGAACTACGCGGGAATCGCCAAAAAACTCGGGGTGCCGGTCGCCGAGGTCATCAAGGCCGTGGAGATCATCACCGACTTCGACCCAAGACCGGGGCGGCTTTTCGTGGATTATGAGCCGCAATATATCATCCCCGACGTTTACGTCCATAAGATCGGAGATGAGTATACCATCAGCCTCAACGATAACGGGTTGCCGCGTCTGAGGATCAGCTCCTTTTACCGGAGTATGCTTACCGGGGCGCGAGAAGTGCCTGTTGCCACGAAAGACTTCATAAAGGACCGCATAAAATCGGCCACATGGCTCATCAAGAGCATTCATCAGCGTCAGCGGACGCTCTACCGGGTGGCCACGAGTATCGTCAACCACCAGAAGGATTTCATGGACAAGGGCGTCGGGTCCATGAGGCCGATGGTTCTGAGGGAAGTTGCCGAGGACGTGGGGGTGCACGAATCGACGGTAAGCCGGGTTACAAACGGCAAATATATGCATACCCCCCGGGGTGTCTTCGAGCTCAAGTACTTCTTCACGGGCAAGATATGCGCCCAAAATGGGGAAGAAAGATCGGTCGAGAGCGTTAAGGAACGGATAAAAGAGATTATCGCGCTGGAGGACGGGAAGAAGCCCGTGAGCGATCAGAAAATCGCCCTGGCCCTCAGGCGGGAGGGTCTTACGGTAGCCAGGAGGACTGTGGCCAAGTATCGGGAAATGCTGGGCATTCTCTCTTCAAGCTCACGAAAGAGGATATGACATAGCGGAGGTATTGCATGCAGGTGTCCGTTACATTCAGGCACATGGATAATTCAGATGCGCTCAGGAAGTATGCCGAGGATAAGATCGGCAGACTCAAGAAATATGAATACAGTCCTGTCGAAGCATCGGTGGTGCTGTCGGTGGAGAAACACCGTCAGATCGCAGAGGTCGTCATCAACGCGGAAAAGATGACCATCAAGGGCAGGGAGGCGACCGAAAATATGTATTCGGCCATCGATATGGTTATGGAGAAGATTGAAAAACAGATAAAGAAGCACAAGGACCGTTTGCTGAACCATAAGCCCAACCACACCAGGATGCCCGCAGAGATCACCGAAAACATTCCGTCGCTGCCCGAAAGCGACTATACGCAGGACGCCGAAGAGCCCGCCATCATCACCAAGAGCGTGGATTCGAAGCCGATGACCGTCGAGGAGGCGGCCATGCAACTGGATATCTCCAATTCCGAGTTCATAGTCTTCATCAATTCCGCTACCAGTGAAATGAACGTTATCTACCGCAGGAAAGATAATAATTTCGGCCACATCATTCCCAAGAGCACTAACAATTGATGCTTCAGGGCGGGGTGATCCATGAAGATCATGGATATTATTGATATCGATCTCATCAACGCCAACCTGAAGGCTCGAAACAAACGGGAAGTCCTCGGAGAATTGGCCGATATGGTGGCGAAAAAAGAGGGAATGAACATCGGTACGCTCGTGCCGGTGCTCGAGGAACGTGAGAAGCTGGGCAGCACCGGTATCGGTGACGGCATAGCCATCCCCCACGGGAAGCTGAGGGGACTCAAGAAACTGGTGGCTTCCTTCGGAAGATCCGTGAAGGGGGTGGACTTCGAGTCGATCGACGGTAAGCCGGCGCATCTCTTTTTCCTGCTGATGGCTCCGGAGAATACCGCGGGGATGCACCTGAAGGCGTTGGCCAGGATTTCGCGACTCCTCAAAGACACCAAATTCAGAGGGCGGCTTATGGAATCCAAGACGACCCAGGAAGTCTATCGGGTGTTACAGGAGGAGGACGAGAAATTCTAGGGGTATCCTGACGGCACTATCTCCGACTACGTAGTGGAACAAAAAACGATTCATGCAACCCTGGTGAGACTCATGGCCAGGGGAATAGTATTGATGGGGGAGAGCGGATCGGGTAAGAGCCGCCTCGCCCTTTCTCTTTTATATGAGGGCGCGCGACTCGTCGCAGACGATATAGTTGAGCTCTTCGTGGCCCCGGACGGACTCAGGGGGAGGGCGCCGGATCGGCTCAAAGGATTGCTGGAGATCAGAGGGGTGGGGATCATCGATGTATCAAAGGCCTTCGGGCGTCCATTCGTGCTCGATGAAACATCGGTCGACCTGCTGGTAAGCCTGCTGAAACGTCAGGACGGACTTCGAAGTGCCGCTCCACCCGAGGTTACCGTCGCTGACCTGCTGGGCCGGGAGATACCGGAGATCCGAATAGGCGCGGGCGTGGGCGGCCGTGAACTGATGAGCGTTGTCAGCGACGTTATCCTCGGGGGATCCAGCGGAAGCCTGAGGCTCAAGAGCCTCATCGACCCACCCCGATAGGGAGGAGAAGCCATCAGGCTTGTCATTATTACAGGGATGTCCGGCTCCGGCAAGAGCACGGTTATAAAGGCGCTTGAGGATATCGGCTTTTTCTGCATCGATAACCTCCCGGTAGTGCTCCTGCCCAAGGTTCTGGAGCTTACGTCCCAGTCACGGTGGGATATCAACAAAGTAGCCGTCGTGATGGACATGCGGGAAAAGATGTTTTTTTCGGAGCTTCCCGCGGTTCTCAAGAAGGTCAAGCGGCGGGGCGAAGACTACCGGATCATATTCCTGGATGCGGCCGACGAGGCGCTGGTCAGGAGGTACAAGGAGACCCGCAGGCTCCATCCCATCGGCGGGGAAGACCTTGCTCAGGGAATCAAGGCGGAACGGGAGCTCCTCGGCGAGCTGAAGAATACCGCGCATCGGGTCATCGACACTTCCGACCTCAATCCTCATCAGCTCCGGGGGATCATCTTTGAATACTTCAAAGAGTCGCTGCCCGATAAGAGGCTTAACCTCACGATCGTATCGTTCGGATATCGCTACGGTACGCCGTCTGACGCAGATATCGTCATCGACGTCAGGTTCTTGCCCAATCCCTTTTTCGTCGAGGGCCTCAAGCCCCTCTCGGGTCTCGACCCGAAGGTCAGAGAATTCGTGCTTGAAAAGGAAGAGACCAAGGAGTTCTTCGCACGATTCGTGGAATTGATGCATTTCCTCCTGCCCAACTACGTTAAAGAGGGGAAATCGTATCTGACGGTGGCTGTGGGGTGTACCGGGGGCGTACATCGGTCGGTGGTTATCGCCGAGGAATTGGCCCTGAAGATCGCCGAGGGCGACGGATATAATATCAAGGTCAATCATCGGGATATTACTAAATCATGATTGAAGGTGACAGATAGATGGTGGGAATTGTCATAGTTTCTCACTTGAACCTTGCGTCAGAGCTACTGAAAACGGCAGAGCTTATCGTCGGAAAGATCCCGGCGTCCAAGGCACTCTCACTGGATCCGAAGAAGGACGTGGAGATCCTCCGCAAGGAGATCCAGAGCGCCATTAAGGAGGTCAACAGCGGCAGCGGGGTCATCATTCTTACCGATATGTTCGGGGGGACTCCGTCGAACCTTGCCCTGACTTTCCTGGGCCCGCAGGTCGAAGTGGTATCGGGGGTCAATCTCCCGATGCTCATCAAAGTGACGACGCAAAGGACCCAGATGACACTAAACGAGCTGGCGATCAAGGCCAAGGAATACGGCAGGAACAATATCAATGTCGCCACCGAGTTTCTCAGTAAGAAGGGGTAATCATGGGCATCGTCCTCGTCCGAGTTGACAGCCGGCTCGTCCATGGCCAGATCCTCGAGGCATGGATACCCTACACCAAGGCCGAGGCCTTGGTTGTCGTTGACGATGAGGTCGAGAAGAATCTCCTGAAACGATCCGTGATGGAGATGGCGGTGCCGAGCAGTATCGAGATAGGCTTCAGCTCGATTGCCCACGCCGTCGAGAAATTCAAAAACGGCGGGTTTCCCAAGAAGAAGCTCATCGTTCTTTTTTCCTCGGTCAATGACGCGAAGGTCGCCTATGACGGCGGCTTTCGATACAGCAGCCTCAACCTTGGAAATATGCATTTCTGCGAGGGAAAGGTTCAGGTCAGTTCGAACCTCTGCATGGGTCTGGATGATTCCAACGAGATCGAGGATCTTTCCAAAAAAGGGGTAATCATAGATACCCGATCGGTGCCGGGGGAGCGAAAGCTGGAGCTGAAGAACATCTTCAAGAAGGTTCGGTGCTAATGGCCGGTGTGGGAAATCTCATAGTCATGATCGCGATCACATCGATCGTCGGCGGGCTGCTGCACCTGGACAGGACCGCCGCTTTCCAGTTTCTCATTTCCAGGCCGCTGGTCTCATCTACCGTCACGGGCCTGATTCTGGGAGATATGAAGACCGGCCTCCTGATCGGAATGGTACTCGAGCTGCTCTGGCTCGATACTCAGCCACTGGGAACCGCACTTCCCCCGGATGATACCATCGTGGCCGTCGTGGTGCCCGCGTCAGCCATAATCACGGGACGATTGATCGGTTCGACGGGCACCTCCCTGCTTGGGCTGACGGTGCTTATTTCTCTGCCGCTGGCTGAAGTCGGAAGGATGCTGGACGTCAGGGTACGAAAGGTGAACGGTTCGTTTCTTGCGCGAGCCAAAGCGGCGGCTAAAAGAGGCGATATTCGCGGTGTCCAAAGACAGCATTTCGCGGGTCTCACGTCCTTCTTTATCTATTTCACGATCTTCACCGGGATCGGCATCGTGTTCGTATTTGCCGTGACGAGCCTCCTCTATCCGCGTCTGCCCGGGGCCGCCACGATCGCCCTCGGCTGGATCTTCTGGTCACTGCCGTTTTTCGGATCGGGCGCCCTGCTCGGGAGGCAAAGGGGGTTTGTCACATTCGGTACCGCCTACGTCATGACCTACGGAACGCTGGTCTTTCTTTCGCGGGGGATCGATTGAAATCACTTTTTGCCCGGGTCTTCATGAGAAGCTTCCTCGTCCAGAGCTGCTGGAACTACGAGGGGATGCAGAACGTTGGATTTGCCTTCGGGATGATCCCGGCCATCGAGGTGATCGGTCGCGATAAGGAGGAGCGCGCGGAGCTTTTGACGAGCTCACTCACATACTTCAACACTCACCCGTACCTGGCGTCGGCGATTATCGGCGCGGCAGCGTCCGCCCAGGTGGGGCGAGGCCTTGAGGCCGAAGGAGAGATCAGGGAGATAAAGGATACGCTCTCCAATCCTTTTGCGGCCCTGGGCGATGCGCTCTTCTGGTCAACGCTCAAGCCTCTTTTCTCGGTGACGGCATTGATCACGGCGCTTTTGGGCAGCCTTGTTGCGCCCCTGATCTTTTTGGCCCTCTACAACACGCTGCACCTCTGGGTGCGCAGTGTGGGCTTCATACACGGCATCCGCGGAAGAATGGATTTGATGAGATACGTAAAACGTATGGAGATTCCAAATCTGTCGGCCGACCTGAAGCGGATAGTCCTTGTCCTGCTAGGATTCTTTGTCGCCGGACTCTCCTTTTTCCTGCCGTTACCGGCGGACGTGAGAGGGCCCGGGTGGTTGGGACTCTTGCCGGTTGTGGGGGTGTTAGTCGTCGCCCTGCTGGCGAGAAGAGGAGTAGGCCTGCTGGCTCAAATATATCTGTTTTCGCTGGCGGTCATGTTGATATGCTGGCTGCTCTAATTTTAATTGATTTTGGCTCATTGGGGACATGTACGAGTTGAACTCTAAAGAAAATGGGGATCTCCACGATAAGTATTCGGAGGAGTTTCAGATCATCAATAAGCTCGGACTTCACGCCCGGGCGGCCGTCCTGTTCATCAAGGCGGCAAACGCCTTTCAGTCTTCCATTACGGTCGTCAAGGACGGGGTGGAGGTCAACGGCAAGAGTATCATGGGCATCCTGATGCTCGGCGCGACTCAGGGAAGCGCCATTACCGTGACCGCCCAGGGGCGCGATGCCCGGAAGGCGGTGACGGAGCTGGGTAAGCTGATTGCCAGCAAATTCGGAGAGGAATAGATGCCTCCGCAGAAAGAGATACGGCTGACGGGAATCGGGGTCTCATCGGGCATCGTTATCGGTAAGGTGTATCTTATCGATAGAACGAAGGTCACCTACTCCTTGAGATATATTGGCAAAGGCGGCGCCCGGCAGGAGGTTGAGCGGTTCCGCAAAGCCGTCGACGCATCCAAGAACCAGCTCACGGAGATTTCGGGGAGGGTCCACGGTGAGCATTTCGATGAGTTCAAACACATCATCGATGCACACCTGCTCATCCTCCAGGATAGAATGCTCATCGACGACTCGGAGAAGATCATACGTGATGAGGAGGTAAACGCCGAATGGGCGCTCAAGCTCCAGCATGAAAAGATAAGCAAGTTCTTCAAGGAGCTGGACGATGAGTATCTCTCGGAGCGCATGGGAGATGTGGACTATGTGGTCGAGAGAATTATGAGAAACCTCGTTGGAAAGCACGAGGAGAGTATCACGGGGATTACCGGAGACGTGATCGTGGTTGCCCACGACCTGTCGCCTGCCGATACCGCCCAGATCGATCGCAACGTCATAAAGGGGTTTGTCACCGATATCGGCGGACGGACATCTCATACGGCCATTATGGCCCGGTCGCTGGAAATACCGTCGGTGGTGGGTTTGGAGGCGGTGAGCACGATGGTCAAGAGCGGTGACTGCATCGTGGTCAACGGGACCACCGGACAGGTTATCATTAATCCCTCGCCGGAGGTGCGAGCGGAATACGAGCGGCTGCTCAAGCGGTATCAGGACGAAGAGCGCGAGCTTCTCTCTATAATGGAGCTTCCCGCGGCAACGCTGGACGGCTATCGTATATCCCTCATGGCCAATATCGAAATGCCTCACGAAATCCAGTCTATTAAGGAGCACGGGGCCGAAGGAATCGGGCTGTATCGAACAGAATTCCTTTACCTCAACCGCAAGAGCCTCCCCACCGAGGATGAGCACTTCGAGGTATACCGGTACGTCGTGGAGAACATGAAGCCGAAGGTCACGATCATCAGGACGTTCGACCTCGGAGGAGACCGATTCCTCTCTCCGATCGACCTTGCTCAGGAGATGAACCCGGCCATGGGGCTGAGGGCGATCCGGTTCTGTCTCAAGGAAGTGGATATCTTCAAGGATCAGCTCCGGGCGATTCTGCGTGCCAGCGCGTACGGTCCGGTCAAGATCATGTTCCCGATGATCTCCGGGGTAGAGGAGATACGGCTGACCAAGATAATCCTCGAAGAGGCAAAGGACGACCTGATCGGGCGCGGTGTCCGGTTCGACGAGCATATCGAGATCGGCTCGATGATGGAGGTCCCTTCGGCGATGGTGATCGCCGATCTGCTGGCCAAGGAGGTCGATTTCTTTTCGATCGGGACAAACGACCTGATCCAATATTCTCTTGCGATAGACCGCGTCAACGAGCACGTGAATTACCTCTACGAGCCGCTCCATCCGGCGGTCCTCCGGATGATCGGAGGTGCGGTCCACGCGGCCCATGAGCGGGGTATCAAGGTGGCCATGTGCGGCGAGATGGCCGGCGAGCCCCTCTATCTTCCGATACTGGTAGGGATGGGGCTTGACGAGCTTTCAATGAACGCGATGTCGATCCTCCGGGTCAAGAAGATCCTCAGGGAAATCTCGTATCAGGATTGCAGGAAGATCACCGAAGAAATTCTTACGTTTGCCACGGCCAGGGAGATTGACCGGTTCGTGTTTCTTGAACTGAAGGAACGCTTCCCGAACATATTCTCAAATAACGATCTCACCCACTAATTATATTTATCAGCCTCATTTCCCTTGACTTTCATTTCACAAAAAGATATATAAAACTATTTACTAAAATAAAAGGAATCATCAGATATCCCACAAGATAGGAACCATTGCTAACTGGAGGTACCCATCATGTCAATGACCGACTTTCTTTTCACGTCCGAATCGGTAACCGAGGGGCATCCCGATAAAGTCGCCGATCAGATCTCCGATGCGATTCTCGATTCGATTATCGCCGAAGATAAAAGGGGTCGCGTTGCGTGCGAGACCCTCGTGACCACCGGACTGGCAATTATAGCGGGGGAGATCACCACCAACACCTGGGTGGACATGCCGCAGATCGTCCGCAATACTATAAAGGAAATAGGATATACCGACGCCACGATGGGCTTTGACTGGGAGACCTGCGCCGTCTTGACGTCGATAGACAAGCAATCTCCCGATATCTCGCAGGGTGTGACCCCGGGCCTGGGCCTGCACAAGGAGCAGGGCGCGGGGGACCAGGGTTTGATGTTTGGATACGCGAGCGACGATACACCCGAGCTGATGCCGATGACCATTGTGTACGCCCACAAGGTGTGCCGGAGGCTCGCCGAGGTCCGGAAAAAAGGGATATTGCCGTTTCTTCGTCCCGACGGCAAATCCCAGGTAACCGTCCAGTACGTCGATCACAAGCCCGTGAGGGTGGACGCGGTCGTCGTTGCCGCCCAGCACAACCCGGATGCGAAATACCAGACGATCAAGGAATCGATTATCGAGGAGGTCATCAAAAAGGTCATTCCGGAGGGCCTTTTGGACAAGAAGACCAAGTATTATGTCAATGAGACCGGGCGTTTCGTCATGGGCGGCCCGCAGGGCGACTGCGGACTGACCGGCCGGAAGATTATCGTAGACACCTACGGGGGACAAGGGAGCCATGGCGGCGGATGCTTCTCCGGGAAGGACCCCTCCAAGGTCGACCGCTCGGGCTCCTATATGGCACGCTACGTCGCCAAGAACGTCGTGGCGGCGGGGCTTGCCAGGCGGTGTGAAGTCCAGGTTGCCTATGCCATAGGCAAGGCCGAACCGGTCTCGTTCATGATCAACACCGAGGGAACCAGCGTCATCCCCCCCGATCATATCGCCCGGATCATCCAGGAGGAGTTCGATTTTCGCCCGGCGGCCATTATTGAAAAACTCGACCTGCTCAAGCCGAAATACAGAAGGACAGCCGCCTACGGCCACTTCGGCAGGGAAGAAGAGGGCTTCACCTGGGAAGTTACCGACATGGCCAACCGGCTCAAGAAGGTAGCGGGGGCATAGGAATATCGAGCGCCTTTACCGATGCCGTCGCGGGAGACGCGGTTTCCGTGCGGACGTCGGTGTGCCGTTTCAAGACCGGGATAGCGCTGCCGGGCAATGAGAGGCCGGCGCGAAACCGGATAGAAGCCGCTCGATACGATAGGGTCCGGATCGGAGACGAAATAGGAGAATTGTCGTGAAGCATGATATCAAAGACGCTCGTTTGAAAGACACGGGTATCCTCAGGATCGAGTGGGCGCACATGGCCATGCCGGTGCTCGATTCGATACGAAAACGCTTCGAAAAGGAAAGGCCCCTATCGGGACTTGTCCTGGGCGCCTGCCTGCACGTCACCACGGAGACGGCCAACCTCGCCATTACGCTTGTAAACGGCGGGGCGAAGCTCTTTCTCTGCGCGTCAAATCCCCTTTCGACCCAGGACGACGTCGCGGCGGCTCTCGTGACCGAATATGAGATCCCGGTCTACGCGATCAAGGGGGAAGATAATAAGACATACTACGACCATATTAATGCCGTCATCGACGAGAAGCCGTCGGTCACGATGGACGACGGCGCAGACCTGGTTTCCACGCTCCACACCACGCGAAAGGATAACCTGCCTCATGTGATTGGCGGGACGGAAGAAACCACCACCGGGGTCGTCCGGCTCAAGAGCATGGCTGCCCAGGGGGTGCTGCAGTACCCGATCGTGGCGGTCAATGATGCGTCAACCAAGCACTTCTTTGACAACCGCTACGGAACCGGCCAATCCACCCTCGACGGGGTCATCCGGGCCACGAACCGGCTGATTGCCGGATCGGTATTTGTCGTTGCGGGCTATGGGTGGTGCGGCAAGGGCCTGGCGATGCGTGCGCGGGGCATGGGCGCAAACGTTATCGTCACCGAGATCGACCCCCTCATGGCCCTGGAGGCGGTTATGGACGGCTTCTCCGTCAGGACGATGGAAGAGGCCGCGAGGGTAGGGGATTTCTTCGTGACCGTTACCGGCGATATCGGCGTGATCAGGCCGGAGCACTTCGAAGTCATGAAAGACGGGGCCATTCTGGCCAATTCCGGGCACTTCAACGTCGAGATAGACCTGGAAGGACTCGAAAAGATGTCCAAGACGAAACGAGCGATCAGGGAATTTGTCGTCGAGCACGTGCTCGGCAGCGGCAAGCGGATCTACGTCCTCGGGGAGGGGCGGCTCATCAATCTGGCGGCCGCGGAGGGTCACCCATCGGCGGTCATGGACATGAGTTTTGCCAACCAGGCCCTCGTCCTCGAATATGTCTCAAAGAACTATAAGTCCATGAAGAAGGACGTTTACCCGGTGCCCGCGGAGATCGATAAGGAAATAGCCCGTCTCAAGCTCGCGTCGATGGGCGTCAGGATCGATACGCTTACGCCCGAGCAGAAGAAGTATCTCTCGGGATGGGAGATGGGGACGTAGCCGGCGGCCGAAAGGATCAAACCGCCGAGGGATGACCGATGAACCGGGGGCACGGAGGGTGCCCCTTTATTTTGCCTGCTTCCAGAGGATCTTTCCATGACGACCAAGAAGGGCGCCATCGCCGACCTGCTGCTGGTGCTCATCTGCCTTTTTTGGGGGATGTCGTTCATTATGGTCAAGACGGCCATCGTGGAGCTTGACCTCTATTGGTTTCTCTTCTTGCGGTTTACGCTAGCCACCGCGATCCTGCTGATTGTCTTTGCCGGTCGGCTCAGGCGCTTTACCTTCGCTTCCTTTCAGGGACGGGTTTATCCTCGGCTCCGTCCTCTTTTCCGCCTTCGTATTCCAGACGATCGGTCTGAAATATACGTCCGCATCGAACGCCGGATTCATCACGGGGCTGCACGTGATCCTCGTCCCGTTTATCCTGGCCGTCTTCTTCAGGAGGATGCCGGCGGCGACCGCCGCCCTGGGGGCGATAATCAGCGCGGTCGGACTCTCTCTCCTGACGGTGGGGGATGATTTCTCGATAAACCGCGGAGACGTCTGGGTGATCGCCTGCGCGGTGAGCGTGGCCTTTCACGTGATCTTGACGGGGTGGTACGCGGTCAAACACGACGTGTACCTTGTTGCGATCGCCCAGATGGTGGCGATGACGACGTGGGCCGGGGCCTCGGCCGTTACGGTGGGTCACGCGCCCCACACGTTGTCCGGCTACGTGATCATCGCCATCGTGTTCCTGGCGCTCTTCGCGACCGCTTTCAACTTCACCGTCCAGACGTGGGCCCAGCAGTACACCTCTCCCACGCGGGCGGCGGTCATCTTTACGATGGAACCGGTCTTCGCGGCTATATTCGCCTTCTGGTGGGGCTCAGAGGTGCTCAAGAGCCGCGGCTACATCGGGGCGGCTCTGATACTGGTGGGGATCATCCTCTCGGAATTCAGGGCAAAAGAGTGGCGGGAAGAGGAGAAGCAAAAGATCGGCTCGCGGCAGCGGGAATCCGTATTGAAAGGACGATAAGGGAGTCGTCTCTTCCGACAGCCGTTACCTGGAATCGGAATCGAACATGCAGGAGTGATCGGCTATCCAATGCTCCCCGCAACGAAGAGGATCGCCACGACCGTTTTTACCCAGGGGCAGATCTTGATCGGGATAATTTTTGTCCGGGCGCCGGTGAAAAGTGTCAGCCCGGCCATGACCAGGAGCATCGCTGCGCATCCACGATAGACGACCACGGCCCCCGCGTCGTTGCTCCCCGCCAAAACGGTAACGGCGAGCGTCAGAAGCCCGATGAAGATGAGCGTCAATCCTTCGGCGATCCACTCCATCGTGATGATCCTGGTGTTATCTACAGACAGCTTGCCGAAACCGGTGACGACCGCCTTCGTCGGGACGATATGGGCGATTCCCCAGATCGTAATAATGATGGAGCCCGAGTAGAGAAAAATCGAGTTCAGCATACTATTCCCCCTATTTAGTGAAACTCACGGTCATGCGGGCCCGGGAATATCGGGGATTGTCAGCCATCCAGAACCGTCGCGATGCGCCCACCCCCGGGCCGATAGTAGAGCCCGTCCCGCACCTCAACTACGTGATATTCCCAACGCTCCTGCCAGGTCCCGCCACTCCTCTCCCCGAGATCGTGCGTCCTGAAGTAATCGTCAGCGCTTTTCCAATCTTCGAAGACGGCGACTTCGTGGATGGCGTAGAGGTCATCTTTTGAGATCAGGAATTTGGCTACGGCAAATCCCATGTCCGCAGTCATGCCTCAGGTTCGAGCATGTGACAGGCTCTGCATCCGCGCGGCTCGACGCGTCGGTGTCCTGTGTGCCTGCTGCCAATCCGACCCGTCACGGTTTCGGGTCCCGCGCCCGCGCCCTCCTGTCAAGCTCATCCCGGATTTTTTCACTCGTGCGTTTCGTGCGGCAGCCATGAGGCACCTGACCAAGTGGAGGCAATATGGAGGGTATGGTATCCAATTTGGAATGGGATGTAAACGATTAACTTTCCATTTGGGGAATTTTCTGGTAAAATAGTAAAAATGAACAACGTGATGATAATCAACGGGTTGAGAACGCTCCTTGACCGGACTCTGGCTGGTGAGCGGCTCACGGAAAGGGACATTACGGCCCTTACGTTCGAAGAGCGCCTCTGGCTCATCCAGAGGTCGCCGGTCAGGACAAAGGCGCATCTCATTATCTCTTCGCCCGATCCCCTCAAGCTTCTCAAGAAGCTATCACCCCAGGAGATATACCTGACGATCAAGGAGTCGTGGGGTACGGACGCGGCCGTTATCCTTGAGATGACCTCCCCCGAAAAGATCGTCCAGCTTCTGGACATGGACATCTGGAAACGGGACAGGATCGACTTCAGCAAGTTCATGGAATGGCTTCAGCTGTTGTCGGAAGGTGGGGAAAAGGTACTTATTAAGAGCCTGCTCACGCTGGACGAACCGCTGGTGATCCTCTTTTTCAAGGCGATCATAGAGGTGACGCCCAGAAGCCTCGACCAGGACCCGCTTGAGTTCTCCGACGGTGGATGGTTCAGCTTCGACAACCTCTACTATTTCAGGCCGATCGAGGAGGAGATAGATTTCGACCTTGTCTCTACCCTCCTTATGCATTTCTTCGAGTGCGAGCCGGACTACTACCGGGTCATCATGGAGGGGATCATGGGTGAGCTCCCCTCGCCGATGGAAGAGGACGCGTACCAGCGCAGGACTTCCCGCATGACGATGATCGGATTTCCGGAATCCAGCGAGGCCAGGGAGCTCTTCCTCTTCGAGAATCCCAATAAGATCGTCGAGGATATCAGATCGACGTCGGCAAAAACCATCTACCTCGATGACGAACAGGCCGACGAGGTTCCTCCCCACTATTGGCTGATCCCGAAACAGAGCAGAGGGTTTTTCGAGGACCTCATGGGCGAGGCAGCCGACGAAGCTGAAGTCTCTCAGCTCTTATGGGAGCTCTCTTACCTCGTACACAAGGTCATGGCGGCGTCCGGCCTGGATCTCTCCGACGTGGGCGAGCTGGCCTCATCGGCCCAGACGACCAAGGATTATATAAACCTCGGCCTTGAGTATCTGACCGGGCTTCGTTACGAAGAAGGAAAACGGATCATCCGCGAGGCCTATCTCGCCCAGCTCTTTCGTTTGGGCTACACGCTGACGCTGGCCGAGAGGAAGCGCAACGAGGTGCTCATCAAAGGGCTCTCGGAGGTCATAGAACCGTCCCTCTGGGGAGATTTCGCGCGCAGCGTCGTCAGCGGGCTATTGGACAGAAGGCCCCTGCTGTACGAGGGCCTGACGGGAGGAGGGGAGGGGTACCGGAACTTCAGGTCGACGGAGGATCTGGCTTCGGCCGCGGATTTTATGACGAATCTGTCGGCCCGGGTAAGCCTTGTATCGGGAATCGTCCGTATCCCCGACGAGATCAGGCCGTGGCTCGCCAGCAATGCCAAAATCAACAACTGGGGACTGGAACACCTCTTTATGACGGCGTGCGTGAGGGCGTGTCTTGGAGGGGCATGGGATGTCGTTCCCCTTTCCCCCGAAGAGCTGGTCCGCTTCCACGACATGGTCAAGGCAAACGGCGGCATTACCGATACGATCATCCGGCAGGTGGAAACGTTCATGCGAGAAATGCCGCAGAGGGGCAGCGAAAGAAGCGAAGCCGCGGCCCTGAAGTTCGTACGAAGCACCCTAACGGACTTTATCGAAGAGATGACGCGGGTCTCTGCTCGGGATGATGTCGACGAACGCTTCGTCTCGTGCGTCATCACCGCAAAGCCGTCGTAGTTTCCGGCTGACAACGGTTTTGTAGATCTCCTCGGAGTTCCGTCGGTTCAGGGCGCGCAAAATTCGCCTGCCGTACGGAAAAGTCGGCCCCTACTCGGTCTGGATTCGTTCCACATTCGCCCAGGGCACCTCGACGAGACCGTAATCCTGGGTCAGGAACATGACGGTTCCGGTCGGGTGTTCCGAAAAGGCGACGCCTTCGGTCCTGCTCTTGTACCACTTGACGTTATGGTATTCGGAGCCGTCCGTCAGATAGACCGCATATCCGCCGTGGGTTATGACGCCGTATCCGATGCATCCCGAAAGAGTCGTGATAAACGCGAAAAAAACGAGGATCATGATCGCTTTTTTCATGGCCTTTCCTCACGTGCTGTCGACAAAAGTATCTCCCATGACTCGCTTTATGTTACTATACAACAAATCAAGGCGTTCGTGTGTGATTTTCCTCACATGAGACGAGGCTATCGCTCGTTTTTTCAAAAGTCCGGAGCCCTCTAACACCCATTCCAGGGGAAACGGCCCCCCATGAACAGGAAAGTGAAGACAAAGACCAGCGCCGCACGGATCATTTGGATCTGCTGCCTGACCGTCTTTTTTACGTCGGTCGCGACGATTGCGGTCTTCTACTACTTCTTCAGGGACGAGCTGATCGAGGACGCCGTCAGGCGTGTCGTAGAACGAACCGTGGGATATCAGGTGCTTCTGACCGGAATACGCCTGGAATCCCCCGTGCGGGTCAGCGTTGAGGGAATGGACCTGGTAGTCGGTTCGACGGTCTTTTCCTCGGGGCCGGCCTCTCTGGAGTTTCGCCTTGGTCTGGACCCGGCGATCAGCATAAGAAAAGTGAGCGTGCGTAACCCGTCGGTTTCGCTGGACATCTCGCAAGGGGGCGGAGGCGAAGCCGACAGGATCATACGGACGCTCATGAAGATGGATATCGTCATTACCGACGGTGACCTTGTCATAACCGATAAGGCCGGGCGGTCCGGCTTTTACGGCCTGGATATGAGCTATGAGCGCGGCATCATGGGGGCGACACTCACGATCGAGGGATCGGCGCGAACAGAGGGAAAGGGGGACGGGCTAATCCTTGACGGGCCGTTCAGCGGGCGGCTGCACGTTTCAGGCACCTATCCGGACGTCACCGCCCGGGGGGTAATCGCGGCCAGGGGATCCGGTTATCTCGTCGATGACTACCTTTTTTCATGGGATAGGGTCAACGCAAATGTGAGGGTGGATCGCGAGACCATCGAGGCAACGGACGTTTCAATGACCGGGCTTTCGATCACGAACAGCGGCCGCGAGCTCCAACTGGATTCGATCGCCGCGACAGGAGAGATGAAAAATGAGACCGACGGGCCGTTCACGCTCAGCGACGTGAAGCTGTCGGCTCCGCGGGTGGGCGAGGTCTCGCTGGAGTTGCTCGTCAATGAGAGGGGGGCCTGGAAAGTGACGGCGTCCTCCGATGCATTGACGCTGTCCGGCGAAAACTTGAGGCGTCTGGGGCGCTTCGTCCCGGAGACTTTTTCCGGGTGGGGGGCCACGGGCAAAGCGAGGGGAACGCTGACGATGGGAACCGTCGATACCGAAGACGGGAGCATCACCGGGAACCTCGACGGTAGCCTGATCAACGCCGGGTTCTCATCGCCCGACTCGCTCTACCTGGGTGACGGAGTTTCAGGCACGGTTAAGCTTCAATTCCGGGACGATGTCAAAAGGGGATTCCTGTTTAACGCCGAGACGGACGTCCATGGTTTCGGGCTACTCCTCTCGGATTTCTTCGTCAATTTCGAGAAGAAACGGATCTCGGTGCGGGCTTCGGGCAGGGTTGCCGAGGAAGGCGGGGTAAATGATCTCGAGTGCGAGGTATCGATCCCCGCTGTCCTGTCTGCGCACGTCTCGGGAGACGTCGATTTTAGCCCGTCCGGGGCAAAAGGAGACCTCACCTATCGCCTGACCGCCAGCAGCATGAATGATGCCTTCGGCCTCTTCTTCCGGGACTTCTTCAGAAACCGCATCGCGTGGCTCTACACCGGGACCGTCGCCGGGACCCTCAGCTCTCGCGGGAGCGTGACGGGAAATCTGTCGGCCCCCCGCGTCTCAGGAAACGTCACCGTAGCGGGAGGCTCGATCGACCTTCCCGACATAGACACGCGTTTCGAAGAGATCTCGGTTTCTCTACCCTTTTCTTTTGACCTTTCCGGCGGCCATAAAAGTGATCCGGGGCGCCGCCTCAACCCGGGCGACTTCGGAGAGGTCGCTTTCTCCCGCGCCGTGGTGGGCGGGATCGAGATCGGAGGGATAACAGTGTCGCCCGCTCTCGCTGGAAACGCCCTGGCGTTCAGGGAGGACGTGGTGCTTCCCGTATCCGGAGGCTCGATAAAGATCGGGAGCTTCACAGCGACGGATATCTTCGACGGCAACAGAACCGTATCTCTTTCTCTGCACGTTAAGGGAGTCAGTGTCGCCGGGATCTTTCCGAAGGAAAAATCCGTCAATTTGCAGGGAGAGCTCTCGGGGGATCTCCCCGAGGTCAGGATCGCGGAAAAAAAGCTGTTTACTTCGGGTTACCTTGCTGCTACAATATTTAAAGGTACGGTAAAGGTCGAAAACATCTGGGCTGAGAACATCTTTGATGCCGGCCGACGGTTCGGGTGTGACGTGTCGTTTACCGAGATCGACCTGGGCGCATTGACCCAAACCATCGACATGGGCAGGGTCACCGGAATCGCCGAAGGTGAAATCTCCAACCTGGTCTTTTCGTACGGCGGGCCCGAGCGATTCGTATTTGAAGTATCCACGGTCGATAAACGGGGGGTACCCAAAAAGGTAAGTGTCGAATTCGTCGACAAGCTCACGATCCTCGGGTCGGGATCGACACTCCTTTCAGGTGTGCTCAAGGGGGGGATCAACCGGTTTATCCATGACTTTAGCTACTCGAAGATCGGCATCCACCTCGAGCTCAAGGACGACTACTTCACCCTCCGGGGGACGATCCATCAAGGAGATAAAGAGTATTTCATTAGGCGCAGCGGGCTGACCGGCATCAACGTGATCAATCAGAACCCCGACAACCGCATCCGTTTCGAAGATATGATACAGAGGCTGGAGCGAATCAACGTGAAGGACACCAAAGATATCAGAGTTGAAACAAAATAGGGGCCATACCGTGGCCGCGCAGGAGAGGAGGGTGCCATGATGAGAAAGATACTACCCGTGATCTTAGCGGTGATGCTGCTCGTCGGTGCATGCGTCACGGTCAATATATATTTTCCCGCCGAGGCGGTAAAGAAAGCGGCGGACGAGATAGTCAACGACGTCTACAAGAAGGGCGAGGAACCTGCAAAGGATACAAAGCCTGAGGGTCGGCTGTTTATTCCGAGTGATCTTGCCGATCTCTTCTCGGCAACGGCGTGGGCTCAGGCCGACATCAACATATCGACACCGGCCATCCGGTCGATCCGATCTTCCATAGAGGCGCGTTTCGGCCAGCTGAGCCCGTACTATAACGGCGGAAACGTCGGGATCAACAACCGGGGGTACCTGGAGATCAGGGATCAGGGAGGGCTCGACGTCGGGGCGATCGGCAATCTGCGGGGCCTTGTGGACGCCGACAACGCCGATCGGAAACGCCTCTATCAGGAGATCGCGTCAGCCAATGGCCTGGGTCCGGACACCATACCCCAGATAGAAAAGCTCTTTGCTCAGAGCTGGCAGAATCAGGCGGGCCCCGGCTGGTGGATTCAGGGGGGCAACGGCTCCTGGGTCAAGAGGTAAGAAATGCCGATATTTGAATTTGTGTGCGGCGGCTGCGGCAACGAGTTTGAGGAGCTGGTAATGTCGCGCAGCGCCGAAGTGGTTTGCCCGAAATGCTCCTCAAAGGACGTCAACAAGCTGATGTCGGTATGTGCAGTCAAGAGCGGTGACAAGTTCGTCTCCTCTTCATCGGGGGACGGCTGTGGGGGCTGCTCGTCGAAGAACTGCGGCAGCTGCCATTAAATAGTTAAAAGAGAATCGAGAGAAAACCAGGGAGGCTTAGAGGATGGGTCGAAACGCGATGGCCATCTCCCTCCTCCTGTTCTTTATCCTTCTCTTCACCGCGCCTTCATGCCTGTCCGGTGAGGAGATCGCCGATCGGGCGCAGGCGCGCCCCCCCGCCGCGGCAGGTTCTTTCTATCCGGACGATCCGGGTGAGCTGCGGACGATGATCGAAGCTTTCCTTGCCGAGGCGCCGGCCGTTGCGGTGCCGGGCCGTCCCCTGTCGATCGTCTCTCCCCACGCCGGGTATATCTATTCAGGTAAGACCGCCGCCGCCGGTTTTAAGGCCCTTGCCGGGACGACATACGACACAGTTGTCGTCATCGGGCCGAGCCACCACTATTCTTTTGACGGGGCGGCCATCTATGCCGACGGGCCGTACCGCACCCCCCTCGGAGACGTACCGCTTGACAGCGAACTGATCGACGCGATCATAGCTCACGGCGAGCGGATCACGAAAAACCCGCTCCCCCACCTGCCCGAGCACTCGGTGGAGGTGGAAATCCCCTTCCTTCAGGTCGTCCTCGGAGATTTCAGGCTCGTCCCCATCGTGATGGGAAACGGCAGCCGGGCGTCATGCGAGGATCTCGCCCGGGCGATTGCCGAATCGGTCGGCGATAAACGCGTCCTGATCGTGGCCTCGTCGGACCTCTCGCACTACCATTCCCGCGACGCTGCCCGGGCGCTGGATGACGTCTTCCGAGGCTACGTCAAAAGAAATGACCCGGACGGGCTCTACGATGCCCTCGTTCTCGGAAAGACCGAGGCGTGCGGGGGAGGACCGGTGGTAACGGCGATGATGGCGGCAAAGGCCCTCGGCTCCTCGGGTGTGGTGGTGACGAAGTATGACGACAGCGGGACCGCGACCGGAGACACCGGCTCGGTCGTCGGCTACCTCTCGGCCGTTGTCTGGGGGAGGGGAGCCGCGCCGGCCGGGGAAGGGGACACGAGTAACGGGACCCTTTCGAAGGCCGAGAAAGCCAAGCTCCTCGGGCTGGCGCGGAGGGCCATCGAATGCGGCCTGTCGGGGGACGCGCTCCCCGATTCTTCCATCTACTCCGCAAGCCTTACCCGCAAGGGTGGCGCCTTCGTGACGCTCACCAAACACGGGGAGCTCCGGGGCTGCGTCGGCTTTACCGATCCGATCTTCCCCCTCTGGGAAGCGGTCGCGAATGCGGCGGTTAGGGCGGCGTTCTATGATACCCGCTTTTTTCCGGTAACGAAGAGCGAGCTGGGAGATATCACCATCGAGGTATCAGTGCTTTCCGAGCTGGTGCCGATCAAGAGCGCCGACGAGATAGTGATCGGAAGGGACGGTGTGGTGATACGCAAGGGGGGCAATTCCGGCCTCTTCCTTCCCCAGGTGCCGGTCGATCAGGGGTGGAACCGGGACGAATACCTCCGATACCTCTGCGAGGAAAAGGCGGGACTGCTCCCGGACGACTGGAAGGAAAAAGACGCCCGGCTCTATATTTTCACGACGGATGTCTTCTCCGAGGAATAGCGCCATGGATGGGAAGGTAAAGGGGACCAGGCACCGGGAGCGCCCAACGAGTCTCTCCCGCAGGGACTTCCTGACGGGGGCCTCTCTTGCCGCCCTCGGCCTCTGCGCCGCGGGCCTGCCGCTCGGGGCCTGCGCCGAGCCGATCGGAACGGCCGAGGATAACGGTGAGATCGGCTATCCCCAGCGGGGATACATGCTGCCGAGAGAGTCGCCCCTCTACTCCCCGCTCGGTGACGGTAAGATCATGTGCCTCTTGTGCCCCCGGGGCTGTACCGTGGCTGACGGCAGGCGGGGCTACTGCGAGGTACGGGAGAACCGAAAGGGAAAATACTATACCCTCGTATGGGGCAACCCATGCACGATTCACGTCGATCCGGTCGAGAAGAAACCCTTTTTCCATCTGCTTCCGGGAACTACCTCCTTTTCAATCGCCACCGCCGGGTGCAACCTTACCTGTAAATTCTGCCAGAACTACGACATCTCCCAGGCCCGGCCGGAGAATACCGATAACTACCGCCTTTCCCCCGCAGTGCTGGCAAGGGAGGCGAAATCCTACGGATCGGCCACGGTCGCCTATACCTATGTGGAGCCGACGATCTTTTACGAATATATGCTGGACTGCGCCAAGGAGGTCAAAAAAGCGGGGCTCCTCAACGTCATGCACTCAAACGGTTTCATCAACCCCGGCCCCCGAAAGGAGCTCGCCAAATACCTGACCGGGGCGAACATCGACCTCAAGGGATTCACCGAGGACTATTACTCCTCGATGAGCGAGGGAAGGCTCGCGCCGGTGCTCGACTCCATCAAAGGATATAAAAAGGCGGGCGTCCACGTGGAGATCACGACGCTCGTCGTCCCCTCGAAGAATGACGACATCCCGACGATCGCCAGGATGTCTGAGTGGATAGCCAGGGAGGTCGGCAAAGACACGCCCCTCCATTTCTCCCGTTTCACCCCGATGTATAAGCTCACCAATCTCCCAAATACCCCCGTGGAGACACTGGAGGCGGCGCACGCGGCGGGTCGAAAGGCCGGCCTGGAGTACGTCTACATCGGCAACGTCCCGGGCCACAAGTACGAGTCGACCTACTGCCCGAAGTGCGGTGAGATGCTCATCTTCCGGACGGGTTACTTCGTGGGGGAGGTGAAGATCACAAAGGGGAAGTGCAGATTCTGCGGCTATCCGATCGCCGGGATATGGGAGGCACCGAAGTCCTCCTGATCCGGCGTCACCTCCCTTCCGCCGACACCCTCGGTTCCCTGCGATCCGACCGTCCGGCTCGAGCCATAGAGAAGACCCCAAGCCCGGTAAGAGCGGCCGCGCAGAGGTTTACCCCGCAGACCAGGAGCGCCGTCGTCACCAGGCCCCATATCGGGATCAGGATCACCGATGCAAAAAGGGCTCCGGCGGCCGCCCCGACGAGATTTGTCCCGTAGACCCAACCGCCCGACATGGGAGAGATACCCGAAGACGTGAGCGCCCGTACGGCCGTTACGTAGTGAAAGGCGGCGAGCATCCCGCAGAGCATATTCAAGAACGAAAAGATCGTGTTGAGTCCCCAGGACCATCCGGCCGAGCCATGCGCGGAAAAGAAGCAGAGGACCGCAACGACCGTCAGGCACAGGCCGCCGTAGAGAGCCTGAACGACGATAAGCGCCCGCCAGGGGCGCTCCACCCTCTTCACCCACGTGCGGGAGGCAGCCGTTCCCACGGCAAGCCCGATCATAAAGGCCGACACGATCAGGCCGAGGCCGAAATAGACGGAGCCATAGAAGGTCTGGTAGGCGATGATGATGACGACGGTAAGCGCGATCTCGGAAAACCCTGATGCGAGGGCGGCGGGAGCAAGGCCGGCGATAGCCGGAGGACGGCGGGCCCCCGCCCGGATCGAGAGGAAGGCCCCGTACAGGAGCGTGACAAGTCCGAGCACAGCCGCGGGGATCGTGGGCTTTGATCCGGCAAGGTCGGCCAGCACGATCTTTGTCGCGGGAGAAAGCCAGTAGCTCCTCAGCACCATGTCGTAGTAGTAGACGGTGGGCGAGAGATCGGTATTGACCGCCGCGCCCCGGGCGCTCTCGATGCTCCGGATAACATAGGCGATACGCTCTTCGCTCAATTGATAGAGGAGGTAATACTCGGTGACGTACGTGTTGACGATCCGGCGCTCCTTCATGCGGGAGATGAGCAGCTCGGGGCGTATATCGACCCCGGCGGGGAGGTCGGAGGCGACGAAATGGGCAGTCTCACCGGGGATGACGGCCGTGTAGGGAAAGACGGCCGACAGCGTCCGGGAGAGGCTTGCCAGGAAGGATGCGAGCACGGGGCTGATGATCTCATCGGACGATCCAACGGAGATCGAGAAGACCCCGCCGGGGGCGAGGACCCGTTTCACCTCGCGAAAAAACTCCCGCGTGAAGTAGCGGTTGAGCCGCGCGTTGACGGGATCGCTCATATTGACGATGATGACGTCATAGGGCGTACGTGTCTCCCGGACGAAGAGACGACCGTCGGTGTGGATAACGCGGACGCGCCGGTCCGCGAGCGGGCCCGTCGCCTTGGGGGAAAGATATCTCCGGCCCAGGTCGATGAGGGCCGGGTCCAGCTCCACATAATCGATTTCCGTAACGGAAGGGTGTTTAAGGATCTGCGTAAGGGTGGATGATATACCGCCCCCCACCAGCAGGACTCGCCGCGGGGCGGGATGAAGAAGGAGCGGGTAGATAACGGCCTGTTCGGTGCGCATCAGATCGGGGTAGGTAAACGAGAGAATTCCGCTGTCGAAGATGCTGATCTGACTTCCGGCGCTCGTTACCGTCAGGTTGCCGTAGACGGTATCCACCGACGCGAGCACCCTGAAGTCTTTCCACTGGAGGCGGCGGGTAATCGCGCCGATGTCGGGAAACGACAGGACGGGCTGCAGGATGAAAAGAGAGGCAACCAGGGCCGACAGGGCGACGAGGACGCGCCTCCTTCCCTCAAGCGAGAAGATAAGCGCCGCGCAGGCCGCCGGGACCGCGATAAGAAACGAGATCGTGAGTCCGTCGATGAACCTGATAAGAATAAGGGCCGTTATGAGCCCGAAAACCGACGAGCCGATCGATTCGAAGAGGTAGACGCGGGCCGGGGCGTCGTCATCTATCCGTCCGCGTTGCGAAGCCGTCCCCACAAGGAGTGGAAAGAATAATCCCGACAGGAAGCAGAAGGGGAGGAGGGATACCCCGGCTATCGCCGTCATCAGGCCGATGCCGACAATCTCTCCCTGAGAGATCCCGAGGATCGTTTTAGCGATGCGGCAGGCCACGACCGTTGCCGGCAGGAGCACGGAGAGCGCCAGGAGAAGGGGGGGGAGGGTGCGCGCCCCAACGATTTGCCGTCCTGTCAGAAAAGTGCCGAGGTAGCTGCCGGCCGCCGTCCAGAAAAGCCAGGTCAACAGGCAGATACCGGCCGAGAGCTCGTTGCCGTAAAAGAGGATCATGACCTCACGCAGGAGGATGATCTGTCCGGAAATGGAAACGGCCCCAAGGATGGTCGCCAGCACGCAACTATTTCGGCCCGACGCGGATATCATGGTCGGAGTATTGTACCACAGAACGAGATCCTGCTTTCGAAAAACGAGCGGCCGGGTCCGGCGGCGTCACTATTAGTCTTGCAAAACGAAAAGAAATATGATACCTAATGATGTTAAAAAGTTTATGGAATCAGCCCGTTAGTCACGGCCCGATGAAAGAGAGAGAGACAATGACCGCGAAGGGAAAATACGATCCGGCCGCCGTTGAATCGCGGTGGCAAAAATATTGGGAAAAGAACAAGATATTCCGGTCCGTCGAGGATCCGAAGAAGGAAAAATATTACGTCCTGGAGATGTTCCCCTATCCGTCCGGTAAGATCCATATGGGGCACGTGCGCAACTACAGCATAACTGATCTGGTGGCGCGCTACAAAATGATGCGGGGATTCAACGTCCTCCATCCCATGGGGTGGGACGCCTTCGGGATGCCCGCGGAGAACGCGGCCATCCAAAAGGGCGTACACCCCGCGGCTTTTACCTACGAGAACATCGACTCCATGAAAAAGCAGCTCAAGTCAATGGGATTCTCGTATGACTGGGAGCGGGAGCTGGCCACGTGTGACCCGAATTATTACCGATGGGAACAGTGGCTCTTCCTCAAAATGTACGAAGCGGGGCTGGCATATCAGAAAAAATCCTTTGTAAACTGGTGCGACGAATGCCAAACGGTCCTGGCAAATGAACAGGTAATCTCGGGACGCTGCTGGCGATGCGACCACGAAGTGGTTCAGCGCGAGATTACCGGTTGGTTTTTCAAGATCACCGAATACGCCGAAGACCTGCTGGAGTTTCTCGAGAAACTCCCCGGTTGGCCGGAGCGGGTGCTGACCATGCAGAGAAACTGGATCGGCAAGAGCTTCGGTGCCCGGATAGAGTTCCCCCTCGCACAGCGGGAGGGGTCAATACCGGTCTTCACGACGCGTCAGGACACCGTTTTTGGGGCGACCTTTATGGTGCTTGCCCCCGAACATCCCCTCACCATCGAGCTTTCGCGGGGGACGGCCCAGGAAAAAGAGGTCGACGCCTTCGTGGAACGCATGCTCAAGACCGACAAGATAAAGAGATCTTCCGAGGACTATGAAAAGGAGGGGGTCTTCGTCGGGGCCTACTGCAAGAACCCGTTTACGGGCCTGACGATGCCGGTCTACGCCGCCAACTTCGCCCTGATGGAATACGGCACCGGGGCGGTCATGGCGGTCCCCGCCCACGATCAACGAGATTTCGAGTTCGCCAAAAAATACGGGCTTTCGATCATTGTGGTGATCTCCCCTGAATCGTCCAAGCTCTCGGCCGAGACAATGGGCGAGGCCTACGTCGAGGACGGAGTCCTGATAAACTCCGGGGTCTTTGACGGTATGAACAACCGCGAGGCGATGGACGCAATCATCGACGATCTGGAGGAAAAGGGTCTGGGCAAACGGACCATCAACTATCGGTTGCGTGACTGGGGCATCTCACGACAACGGTACTGGGGCGCGCCTATTCCCGTTGTCTACTGCGACACGTGCGGAGTGGTGCCCGTACCGGAGGATCAGCTTCCGGTGGTCCTGCCGCTGGACGTGACGGTCACCGGCGAGGGGGGGTCTCCCCTGGTCTGTCACGAGCCCTTTGTGAAGACCACCTGCCCGAACTGCAAGGAGCCGGCACGACGCGAGACCGACACCATGGATACGTTCGTGGAATCGTCCTGGTACTACGCCCGGTACTCCTGCCCGGATTACGACCGGGGGATGATGGATAAGAAGAGGGTCGACTACTGGCTGCCCGTCGATCAGTATATCGGGGGAATCGAACACGCGATCCTGCACCTCCTCTATTCCCGCTTTTATAGCCGGGTCATGGAGCGTTTCGGGCTGATAAAATACAAGGAGCCCTTCACCAGGCTCCTCACGCAGGGCATGGTGATCAAAGACGGCGCTAAGATGAGCAAGTCAAAGGGGAACGTCATCGATCCCGACGACATGATAAAAAAATACGGCGCCGACACCACGCGTCTCTTTATGCTGTTTGCCTCTCCGCCGGAAAGGGAGCTGGAATGGAGCGACCAGGGAATCGACGGCTCTTTCAGGTTCCTTAACCGCCTGTGGCGGATTATCGACGACAATGCGGCGGTCATCCAGAAGGGGAAGGACCTTAAAGGCGGCGCGGGCCCCGGTCTGAGCGAGCGGGGGACCAGACTGCGCAGAAAGAGTCATCAAACGATCAGAAAGGTCACCGAGGATATCGAGGAGCGTTTCCATTTCAATACCGCCATTGCCGCGGTGATGGAGCTCGTCAACGAGATGTACGCCTTTATCGGGGAGGGCAAGGATGTGACGCCGGCCGACGCCGCTGTCTTCGCTCACGCGAGCAAGAGCGCGGTGATGCTCCTTTCGCCCGCGGTTCCGCATATCGCCGAGGAGTTGTGGGAGTCTCTCGGCCAAGCCCCTTCCATCGTCAGGGCGCCGTGGCCCACGTGGGACGAAGAGCTTGCCCGGGAGGACGAGATCACTATCGTCGTTCAAGTAAACGGCAAGGTCAGGGGGAGGCTCGTAGTGAGCGCCGACACCGGTGACGAAGAAATCAGGCGGCAGGCGCTGGCCGACGAGAAGGTCAAGGGTTATATCGGGGGAAAGGATATCAAGAACGTGTTCGTCGTTCCCCGGAAACTGGTCAATATCGTGGTGGTTCAGTAGAGAGGGGCTCGGAATGCGGGGTAGAGACGCGTGTTTCTTGCCCGCGCCTCCCGGTTATCTTGGGGGTTTCATTTTTGACACGATGCGCCGCTCATGAGCGGTATGGGGTCACAGTATGAACGATATAAAAAGGTGGACGCCAATCGGTATCGCTGTTTTAGTCATCCTCTTGCTTTCCGGGTGCGGATATACCTTCGTGAACGTAAAGGCCCAGTTGCCTCCGGATATCAGAAAGGTCTATATTCCCTCTTTCATCAACCCGACCGGCGAGCCGAGCCTGGGGGCGATCATGACCGACGCACTCGTCAGGGACTTTATGCGATCGGGTGCGCTGGTGCCGACGAAAAAGGAAGACGCGGACGCCGAGCTGATCGGAACGATCGAGTCGGTGGACTACTACAACCGCATCTATAACGAGCTGGATAAGGCGGTCCTGGTGACTATTACGGTGCATGCCGGGGCCAAGCTCGTAAAGGACGGGAAGGTCGTCTGGGAAGTGCCGGATATCTCCTATACCGAGGACTATCGAATCGGGATGGGGGCCATCGTGCTCGACAGCTACAAACAGACCGCCCTGGAGGACCTTGCAGCGAAACTCGCGCTCGAGTTTCATGACCGGCTCATATTCGGGTATTAAGCATCGATGACTCGATACTACACCTCGGCCAGGGACCTCGATCGGGATATAAAAGACGGGACGCTCTATCCCGTCTATTTTTTTTACGGAGAGAACGATTTTCTCATCCGGGAGTATGAGGAGCGCTTGTCGTCGGCGGCGCTTGCCGGCGGGGGACTCTTCGGAGACCTGCTGTGCGAGGTCTTCTATGCCGGGGATGACTCCGTGGCCGACGTCACGAACGCGGCGGCGACAATCCCGATGGGCGGCTCAAAAAAGGTTGTGATCCTTCGCGGTGCCGAAAAGCTCAAGGAAAAGGAGGCACAGTCGCTCGTCGCCTACGCGAAGGAACCATCTGACAGGACCCTGCTGATAGTGACGGCCCGGGGGATCGGCAGGGGTAAAGGAGCGTCCGGGATCGCCGCCCCGCCTGTCGAGCGACTTTCAGATCTGACAAAGGTGAGCGCCGTGGCCGTGTTTGCCAAGGCCAGGGAAGCCGATATCAGGGAGTGGATCGTCAGGCGTCTGGGAAAGGAGGGTAAGGAGATCGATCACGAGGCGCTCAATGTTATCGTGGACTTTATCGGGCAGGACCTCTCGGCCGTCGCCATGGAGGTGGAAAAGATCATCATTTTTCTGGGAGAGGCTCAGCGGGCGACCCTATCTGACGTCGAGGAGATCCTTCCCTACCTCCGGGTCCATACGGTCTTCGAGCTGACCGACGCCCTTTCAAGGGGTGATCCGGGGGGGTCGGTGGAGATGCTCCGGGAGGTGATCGGAGAAGGGGCCGAACCGGCCCAGATCCTCTCGACCATTCGGTGGCACTTCATGCGCCTCTGGTCCATGAAGAAGATGATCGATCTGCGCGTCGATGACACGAGAATATCGCGTGAGCTAAAGATTCCGGCGTTCAGACTGGCGGAATATACGGCGCAGGCTCGCCGCATACCGCACGAGGTATTTCGGGGGGTCTTTAAGGAATTCTATAAGACTGACAGACTGCTGAAGTCCCGCTCGGGGAAGGGCTCCGTGGTGTTGGACAAGATGGCCCTGGACATCACGACTATGATGCGGACAGGGCGTTATACTTCCGGGTAAGGCGGGAGATCTTTCGGGAGGCGTTCCGCTTGTGGATGACGCCCTTGGAGGCGGCCTTATTGATGGTGGAGATGGTATGTCTCAGTGTTTCCTGCGCGGCCTCGGGATTCTTCGCCTCGACGGTCTTAAGGTAGGTCTTGATTTGGGTCTTAACCGTGCTCTTGACGTGTCGATTTCTCGCGCGACGCCTTTCGCCCTGAATCATCCGTTTTATGGCCGACCGATGATTTGCCAAGTCTGATTACCTCCAAGGTTTAATTAATTTTAAAAATATACGTTACTCTCGGCCCGTTGTCAAGGAAATTGTTAGTATGTCTGAAAATTCCCAAATGGTAAGGGCGGCCGGTGTCGTGGGTCTGGGCACGCTCGGCAGCCGGATCCTCGGCTTTATCAGGGACATGGTCACCGCCTTCTTCTTCGGCGCGACCAATGCCGCCGACGCCTTCTTCGTCGCCTTTACGATACCCAACCTGCTGCGCAGGCTCTTTGCCGAGGGGACGATGACCGTAGCGGTTATCCCGGTCTATACCGAGACCCTCATACACGAAGGGAGGGAAGAGGCCGTTCGCGTTGCCCGGATCACCATGACATTCATGACGATCGTACTTTCGGTGGCGGTGGTGGCCGGGATCTTCTTTTCGCCGGAGATCCTTACCCTGTTTGCCGCGGGTTTTCGCGCGGACCCGGAGAAGTGGAAGCTGACGGTGCTGCTGGCACAGGTGATGTTCCCCTACATGCTGCTGATCTCGCTGTCGGCGCTGGCTATGGGCGTCCTCAACAGCATGGGACACTTTTTTGCCCCGTCGGCGTCCCCGATGCTCTTTAACCTCGCCATGATTCTGTCGATGCTCATGATCAGTCCGCTCCTGGAGACCCCCGTGCTGGGGCTCGCGATAGGCGTTGTGATCGGCGGGGTCCTCATGCTGGCCCTTCAGGTGCCGTTCCTTATAAAGAAAGGGGTTACCTTTGCGCCTGACTATCACTTCGGTCACCCGAAGGTCAAGACGGTCCTCAAGCTGATGGTACCGGCTATCTTCGGGGCGTCTATCTACCAGGTGAACGTCGTGGTCGTCAGGCTCCTGGCGTCCTTTCTTCCGTCCGGAAGCGTGTCCTACCTCTATTATGCCGATCGGCTGGACCAGTTCCCCCTCGGGATATTCGCCGTCGCCCTGGGAACGGCAGTCCTTCCCACCATGAGTAAGATGGCCGCGGAAAACCGCATCGAGGATCTTAAGCTCACCTTCATAGATGCCCTTTCCATGACGCTCTACATCACGATCCCCGCGGCGCTGGGGTTGGCTATGTTGTCGGTCCCGATCATCAGCGCCCTCTTTTTCCGTGGTGAATTCGATTACACATCGGTCATCATGACCGCCAACGCCCTCGTCTTTTTTTCATTGGGACTGCCGTTCGTCGCGTCGATACGGGTGCTTTCCAACGGGTTTTACGCGCTCAAGGACACGGCAACCCCCGTCAAGATCGGAATTGTGGCGATTATCGTCAATATCCTCCTCTCCGTTATCCTTGTGGTTCCATTGGCCCACTGCGGGCTTGCGCTGGCGGTATCGCTGGACGCCCTCTTGAACGCGGTGCTGCTGCTGGTGGTCTTCCGGCGAATCATGGGCAGGCTCGGCCTGAAACGGCTCCTCTTTTCGATCCTCCGGATGGCGGCAGGATGCGTCACGATGGCGGTCGCGGCCTGGTGGATCGCATCCCTGATACCCTGGGACGCACCGGGGCGCATGATCGAGAAGATTACCGTGCTGACGGCGGCGATCCTGGGATCTCTTCTCATCTATCTGGTGACGACGCGGCTGCTGGGCTCCCGGGAGCTGGGCGCGATCGTCGGTCCATTTATCGGGAGGTTCGCCAACAAGGGGGACGGATCATGAGCGAGGTATACGCGGTATTTGAGACGACATGGGGATGGGTAGGAGTGGCGGCCACCGCCGAAGGGCTTGTCCGCTCCGTGCTCCCGGTAGCCACCCGGGAATCGGCCGAGAGGGGCCTCATATTACCCCGGGCGACGTTCGACCGGCTGATAGCGCCCCCAGAGGATGCGGTACGCCTGCTGGCCGCATACTATCGCGGCGATCCGGTGGACCTTTCAGTCTGTGCCTTTGACCTGACGGGTTTTACGCCGTTTGACCGGAGGGTCTACGAGGTTGTCGCCGCAATCGGCCGGGGCAGTGTCCTGACCTACGGCCAGACGGCGCGTCTTGCCGGGAGACCGGGGGCTGCCCGGGCGGTGGGAAGCGCGATGTCGAGGAACCAGCTGCCGCCGTTTATCCCGTGTCATCGCGTTGTAGGGAGCGGCGGCAGGATGGTGGGCTTTTCCACCGAAGGAGGCACGTCTCTCAAGCGGCGCCTCCTCGAGATGGAGGGCGCCTCTTTTCGAGGAGATCGGGTGATCGTATAGCCGGTTGATCTTCCGGCCGATACATAAGACGGCACGATGCGTCGGGAGGAGAGATGTTCAGAAAGGCTCTTCTGGATCCGAATGAGTTTTGCGTCAGCTGGGAGCTCGTCCCGGGGAGGGGGTTTTCCGAGCGGCAGCAGGATGACCTGCTGAGAAACGCCGAGCGGGCCGCAAAGTCAAAAAAGATCCACGCGATCGGGCTTACCGACAATCCCGGGGGGGCGCCGGCCATCGCCGCCGAATTCATGGCGGTGGAGATCAAGAAGATGGGTGTCGATCCGCTCGTCCACGTCGCCTGCCGGGACAAGAACAGGAACGAGCTGGAGAGCCTCCTGTCTGTCCTGGGTCGAAATGGGGTGGGAAACCTCCTGGTGCTCTCCGGCGACTATCCGACGGCAAGCGGTTTTGGGACATCAAAGCCGGTCTTCGATCTCGATCCGATACAACTCCTGTCCCTGATCGAGCGGATGAACGGGGGGCTTGAGTACGAGTTCATGGGAAAAGCGAGTGACGCTGGCCCCCACGGATTTCTTTTCCGGCGTAGCGGTGTCGCCCTTCAAGAAAAGAGAGGCCGAGCTCATAGGCCAGTACGAGAAGCTCAGCAAAAAACTCCGCGCGGGCGCCCGGTTCATCGTCACCCAGGTGGGGTACGATGCCCGAAAGCTTCACGAGATCATAACCCTTCTCTCGGTGAACGGGCATGACGTTCCCGTGCTTGCCAATATCTTTGTCCTGACCTATCCCGCCGCCAGGACCATGAACGCGGGAAACATTCCGGGTTGTGTCGTGACCACAAAGCTGCTTGCCGAGATCGAAGCGGAGCGCACTGCGCCCGATAAGGGGAGGGCGGCGAGGGTCTTGCGGGCAGCCCGGCAGTACGCCGTCGCTCGGGGGATGGGATGCGCCGGGGCGCACATCGGGGGGCACGGAATAGACTGCGATACCGTTCTTGAGATTATAGAGCGGGGCCGCGAGCTCTCCCTCGACTGGGAGCGATACGTCTGTGACCTTGACTACCCCCAGGAGGGCGGCTTCTATTTCTTCAATTTGTCGAGCTCGGGGGGGCTTAATAGCACGACGCCCGCCGGGCGTCATGAAAGGCCGCTGCGCTCACCGGCTTATCTCTTCTCACGCCTCGTGCATGCGGCTTTTTTCGAGCCGGGCAGTCCGCTGTTCGGCCTGGGGCGCCTCGCGGCTCGGCTGGTCGATTCCTCGCGTATCCTCACCGCGCTCTTCTCCTATATTGAGAATGTCATCAAGGTTATGCTGTTCGAGTGCCGAAACTGCGGGGACTGTGCCCTCTTTGACGTCGCGTATCTCTGCCCCATGTCCCAGTGCCCGAAGGAGGAGCGCAACGGGCCCTGCGGCGGGTCGACGGACGGTTGGTGCGAGGTATACCCGGGAACCCGGCTCTGCATATGGGTTCGCGCCTATAAGCGTCTCGCCCGGAAAGGGGCGGGGCGGACGTTCGGCACGGATGTGGTCCCCCCGTGTGACTGGGGCTTGTTGCGAACCTCCTCGTGGCTCAATTACTTCCTGGGACGCGACCATCTGGGCAAGAAGATCGAAACCAGATAGCCCGTAATCCGCGGGCTGCCCCGGGCCCCCCGTCAAAGGCCGTCCCTCACTCCCGCTGATAATCGGGGATATCGGCGCGCAGTTGCCTGCCGTCCATCGTCTCAACCTCGATATGCCGGCCGTCGGTGGTTACCGTTACCGCCCCGTCGAGATCGGTCCTGAAGACGTCCGCGCCGACCGCGCGAAGGCCGTCGAGTGATTTCTTGCCGGGAAACCCGAATGGATTCTCGTAGCCGCAGGATATGAGGGCTGCGGTGGGGCGCACCGCCTCGAGAAAAGAGAGGGGGCTTGCCGGCGAGGATCCGTGATGCGGGACTTTGAGGAACAGTGCAGAGAGATCGGCTCCCCGGGCCACCAGTGCGGCCAGCCCGTTACGCTGGATATCACCGGTCATGAGCAGTGAAAAGCGGTCGTATACCAGGCGAAAGACAAGGGATCGATCGTTAAGATCTTCGGAGCCGCCGGTCGCGAGAGCGGGTGGATTGAGGGGGTGGAGAAATACCGGCCCGATCGAGCACTCGGGCGTCGATGAATCGATCACAACCAGCGGGATCCGCAACGACCGCGCCGAGGCTAGGAGGGCGGCGGTCTCCCCCGAATGGAGTGCGTCCCGGGTTATCCAGAGCTCCCCGATATGGAAGTTTTCAATGAGATACATCAGTCCGCCTGCGTGATCCTTTTCCGGGTGGGAGAGGACCAGGTAGTCTATATGGCGTATCCGCTCTCTGAGCAGAAAGGGCGCGACGATAGACTCTCCGACGTCAAACGTCCCTCCCATAAGCCCTCCGCCGTCGACGACCATGGTGCGGCCGCCCGGGAACTTAATCAGACATGAGTCACCATTGCCGACCGAAAGGAACGTCACGTTGAGTTCTCGCGTGTCGTATCGATGCCACGATGTGGCCGCGACGTCGCCCACTGCGACTATCGCGAGAAAGCCGGCCAGGATGATCGCCCATCGTTTTCTTCTGAAGTAGAGAAAAGCCGTAAGGATCAACCCGTAGTAGAGGGCCATTTCGAGGATCGTCGGGCCGCATATCACCACGCCTCCCGGAAGGAGGGCGTCGGCCCGAACCACCGCGGCGTCCGACAGGGATACCGCCCAGGCTGCCACCAGGGTCAGAAAGGACGATAGTGCCGGGGCCGCGCCGATGAAGGGAACAGACAGGAGCCCGAGCGTGGTGGCGACCGGGCCGAGGAGCGGCACGACGATAAAGTTGAGCGGGAGTGCAAGCGGCGTGACGCGATGGAAATAGTATGCCGAGAGCGGGAGTATCCCGATGATTGCGGCGCAGGAGACGAGGGTGAACTGAAAGAAACGGAAGGTGACCCGATGAAAGAGCGGGGGTCTCACCCCCTCTATTCGGAAAAAGCGTCTCTTGAGGGGCTCAATAAGGGGGGGATACATAACGAGTATCGACAGCACCGCCGCAAACGAGAGCTGAAAGGAGGGATCGAAGAGCGATAGGGGTAAGACCAGCAGAATGACCAGGGCCGCCAGGACAAGGGTATTGAAGACCTGCTGCTCCTTCTCGATGAGGATCGCCGTTACAAAGACGGTAATCATCAGGGTCGCTCGGACGACGGTGATCTCGACCCCCGCCAGAAAGGTGTAGGCGATAACCGGCAGGAACGACGCCACCGAGGCCCACTTCCTGACGGAATGCCTGAGTGGAACGCTCCCGCACCTCACGAGAACGAAATGAATGAAGAGATAGGTAAAGATAAAGACGATCCCGACGTTTGATCCCGATATGGCCAGCACGTGGCCGACCCCCGTGCGATAATACGCGGAAAGGAGCTGCTCGGGAATATCCCCGCGCTCCCCAAGGATCAGCGCCTTGATAACGGCTCCCTCCGGTGTGGGAAAACGTGCGTCATAGAAGGCGCGGACGCCGTCTCTGACGCGCTCTACGATGCCAAAGGGAGAGGACGGATTGGCCTCTTTGATGAGGATGCGGGTTCCCTTGTCGACGAAGCTTGTCGCCGATATCCCGGCGCGGAGAAGCGAAAATTCGTAGTCGAATCCGCCGGGATTGCTGAAGTTGCGGGGCTTCCTGACGGTCCCGCGGAAAATGAGGGTATCCCCATAGGACACGCGGGATATCCGCTGGCCGATCGTAAGTCTCAGCACGCCGTCGACAGGCCGCCATGTGCCGCGCGTCTTGACCATCAGGTCGGAGAGCTCGATCCTCGTCAGATTCGTCTCTATTCCCGGGGAGCGGATAACCGTGCCCGAGATCGCCAGCTCCTTGCCGGAGGCATAGGCGCGGATGGATTCGGTGTCGTCTGTCGGATGGAGGTCGGACGTGACGAGGGCCGCACCGAGAAGGAAAAAGAGGATAACGGAAGCGAAACGGAAAAAGCGGGGGCGGCCGGTCGCAAGAATGAACACCAGGAGCGCCCCCGCCGCACAAAGGGAAATGACGACGGGAATCGATATATACACCCCCAGCCCTATCCCTGCCATGAGGGCCAGGGTTATGAAGGGGAGGGGGTGCTTCATCTAACCGTTATTGACGGGGATCACCTCGTCCACCGCGTAGCGCTTGATCTTTCGGGTTGAGGTCTTGGGGAACTCCTCGTCCCTGATCATGAACTCCTTGACTCGTTTGTAGTCGGCAAGGTTCGCGCTGTAATTCTTGATCTCGGCGCGGATAAGGTTATATACGTCCTTTTTCGTCAGCTCCTTGATCCCCTGTTCCTTGGCGTAGGCGTCCAGGGCGTCCTGGTTAAGATATACCACCGCGCGCACCTCCTCGTCGGTGGTGCCGGGTTTGTGGGCGTAGACCATCGCCTCCTCGACGTAGCGGCTCTTGACGAGCTCAGCCTCTACCTCCTCGGGATAGATGTTCTTGCCGTTGCCGGTGACGATAAGGTTCTTCACCCGTCCCATGACAAAGAGGAAATCGTCCTTGTCGACGTATCCGAGATCGCCCGAATGATACCAGCCGTCTGTGAGTGCCTCGGCCGTGGCCCGGGCGTTGTTGTAGTAGCCCTTCATGACGTTGGGGCCCTTGATCCATATCTCGCCGATACCGTCCTCATTGGGATCCACGATCTTGATCTCGACGTCCGGCATGACCTTGCCGACCGAACCGAGCCGATCGCCGCCCACCTTGCTGTTCACGGCCACCAGAGGCGCGGTCTCGGTGATTCCGTACCCGTTGTAGATATTGAGGCCGAGATTTCTCAGGCCCTTCTGAAGTGCAGGGTCCAGAGATGCCCCCCCCGAGATGAAGGAGATGTTGCCGCCGAGCTCCTTTTTGATCTTCGAGGTGATCAGCGTCCTGGTAATGGGGTTCGTATTCATGATCCGGCCCGCCACACTGGAGTTGATCTTGGCGGACATGCGGGTGTAGAGGGCCTGATAGAGTGCCGGCACACCGAGGAAAAAGTTGGGCTTGATCTCGTTGAGATTCTGGGCCACCTTGAGCAGCGATTCGGCAAAGGCCACGGTTCCGCCGAGGAAGAGGGGCGCCAGCACCCCGCAGGTCGATTCGTAGACGTGGTTGATCGGGCAGCACCGAGAGGACCCGGATGGTATCGTCCAGCTGCATCAGGTGTTTGACGCCGACGAAGTTGGAGACGATATTGCTGTTCATGAGCATCACGCCCTTGGATTTTCCGGTCGTCCCGGAGGTATAGAGAACCGCGATGACATCGTCGTACTTCATCGTTCGTTCGATAAACTCCTTGTTGCCGAACAGGTCATCGAAATAGACGACATCCGGAGCGTTGGCCTTCGCGCAGGCGATTTCGTGGGAAAACTCGAGGAACTGGTTCTGCTTTTCGATGATGAGGCTGTCCTTCTTGACCTTGAGGCTCTTGAGCTTCTCCTCGAATCCCAGCCAGAGCTTTTCGATCTCCTTTATCTCGGACTCATGCTCCTGTTTGATCTTACGGACCATGGCCAGCCAGGCCTTCTCGATGCTGCGCATTTCCTCCTTAAGGTCCTTCGGCATGGACAGCTCCCCCGGGGCGTCAGTGATCAGCACGATCTTTTTGAGGTGGGGCAGTGATTCGCATATCTCCTCGACCTTGCCGAGGTATTCTTTGGTAAGGATGATGAATTTTGAGCCGCTGTCTTCGAGGATGTGGCGGATCTCCTGGGGTTTGAGCTCCTTGTCGATCGGTACGACGATGCCGTTATTGGTGACGATGGCATAGTATGAAATGACCCATTCGGGACAATTATGGGTCAGCACGGCGACCCGATCGCCCTTATCCATCCCCATGTTGATCAGGCTCGTACCAAAGTCCTTGACCCTGACCAGCAGCTGCCCGTAGGTGATGGGTACCCACTGGTTACCACTTTTCTTCAGGAGCGCGGGTTTATCGCCAAAACGGGCCGCTGAGTTTTCCAGGATATCTTTCATGGTAAGTTCTGCACTATTCATGGAAGAGGCCTCCGTTAATTACAGACAAGAAGTATGGCTAAGGATGATAGATCACTTTGGGCGCTAAGTCAATAGATCAATAGCCGACCCGGGATGAAATTTCTGCGGTTATCATTATAATCAGGCCCGGTTACGACGCACATGCCGGGGACGTAATAATTGTCGGGTGGAAGGCCCTTAACCACCTCATTGAACAGCACGTATTGGGCTTTGTTTTTCCTCGAACGGTTTTGAAGGAAGGCCCGGGAAGTCTACTTCTTTTTGGGCAGCTTCTTGAGATCATCTACACTCTTGCCGCTGACAACAGATTGACCGAGTTCCTGTAAATCACCAGGCAAAGAATCAACATACTTATCTTTGAGTTTTATAATAAGCCAGTTTTCACCTTCGTCGCCGCCGGACTTCATTCGGATAAAAGTGTAGCCGCCTTTAGTCTTATTGCCGTCGAAAAATACCTCGACCTTGCCGTGTTTGATGGCATCTTTCATCGAAACGGCTCGGCCTTTCGAATCACGGGTGACATTTATATAGTTTCCCTTGTCCCAGATGATGACCTCGCCGGCGCCGTATTGGCCTTCGGGAATTACACCTTCAAAGTCCTTATAATCGAATGGATGGTCTTCGGTGCTGACAGCCAGTCTTCGTTCGGCAGGATTCGATGAAAGGCCTTTCGGTACCGCCCATGACTTCAAGACACCTTGCGATTGAAGCCTTACATCGTAATGCAGACGCCTGGCGGCATGTTTGTGTATTACGAAGACATGAACGGATTCCGGGCTTTTGGCGCCCGAGGGCTCGGTAGTTCTTGTGAAATCTCGCTTTTGTCGATATTCTTTCAGGCGTTCTCCCTGTTGCCTCGTTGATATCTTCTCAGGTTTGTATTTTAACTCGATCGTTGGTGATAATGATTGTCGTAAGGTGAGAACATCCCTGAAGATATCGCCCTCTTTTTGAAGTCTTTTGACCGCGGCTTCAGCGTCAAAAATTAGGCTCTCGGCTTTTTTATTCCTTACGGCCGTTTCGATCTCCTTCCAGCTGATCGGCATTGAGACTGTCGGTTGGGGTCTTGCGCGCAATGTGTAGACGCATGCGGTCGTTTTATGCCTGCTGTTTTGGCTCCAGTCCACAAAAACCTTGCCTCTGCGCAATTCCTCGCTCATTTTGCTGACTACCAGATCGGGAAAATGCTTTTCCATGGTTCGCGCGACCGTTTTTGCGAAGGAGCTGGTCTCCTCAAAAGTCACGGCCGTGTTAAGCGGCAGATAGAAATGGAGTCCTTTGCCGCCGGAAGTTTTCGGAAATGTTTTCAGGCCCAGACCTTCAAGCATATCGCGCATTATGAGGGCGACCTTCAGGCAATCGAGAAGCGAGGCGGGCTCCCCGGGATCGAGGTCGAAGACCAGCATGGTGGGACGCTCGAGATCCTTTGTCGTAGACAGGAGCGTATGAATTTCGATTGAGGCCAGGTTTTCTATCCAGACCAGCGATGCCAGATCGTTTACCAGACAGAATTTTTCTTTGAAGAATGTATCCGGTTTTGAGGTTTCGAGCCAATCCGGCTTGTGGAGAGGACAGTTCTTTTGATAAAAGAATTCGGAATCCACACCTTGAGGGTAGCGTTTTAACGTAACGGGTCGATTTCGAAGATGGGGAAGAATGAATTGCGCTATCCTGCGGTAATAGTCTATAACCCCCGCTTTTGTAAAACCCGTTTGCGGATAGAGGACCTTGCCCAGATTCGTAAGGGTGAGTTTCTTTCCGTCAATCGTTATGATTTTGGTTTCCTGCTTCATATTTCATTCAGTTCTTGGCTTTGGCAAGGCTCTCTTCGAGCGCCGCGACCAGATCGACGCTTTCAGTTTCCATTGCTTCTTCTTCAGCCGGCCGATCAATCGTGACGGTTCCGGATTGCTTTGCTTTCTTTTCGATAAAACTCATGACTTTCTGAAAATGCCTGTCTTCGAATTTTTCGGGTCGATAACCCGATTTAAGCCCGGTTATGACTTCCCTTATGTCCTTCACTTTTTGCTGCTCGGCTTTTATATTCGAAGGGACTATTTCTTCCGGGTCCCTTATTTCCTCGGGAAAGTGAAGGAACGTCAGTCCCAAAACGCGCGAATGGGGTCTGACGGCGACCAGATGCTCTCTGCTTTTAAGGACGAGCTTGGCGATGCCTGCTTTTTGTGTATCCTTTAAAACATCCAGAAGAAGCTGATATGCTTTTGCCCCACCTTTGCGGGGAAGAATGTAGTAACTCTTATACACGTAGAGCGGACTGATTCTTTCCAGATCGATAAAACTGTCTATCTCGATCGTTTGGCTCCGCTGCGGCTCAAGTGCCCGGTATTCTTCTTCTTTTATGGTGACGTACCTGTCTTCATTGATTGGATATCCATCCACGATGTGCTCGGGACTCACGACTTTATTATCATGCGGACAAAACATACGTACCCTGATCGGTGAATTGTCTTCTCTGTGCATCAAGTGAAACGAAACCTTGCCGGATCTTGCCGCCGAAACAATATCGACCGGTATCGAGACCATTACGAAGCTGATTGTCCCTGACCATAGTATTGAAGGCATACGCTATTTCCTTAAAGAAATTTCGTTGGGAAATTTATCCATTCGCAGGCCTTTATACGATGCCTGCTGGAGAATTCCGTCTTCGGGCCACCTTCTATATTCTATTTCCACGACATATTTCGGATTTACAAAGATCACGTCCTTGTCGAGTTTTTCATTAAACGGGCTTACGCGGCGTTTTCTCGGCCTCCAATTTGGCCAGAAGGATTCTGTGGTCGGTAACGGCAAAACCCGTGCCTACGCCTCCGACAAATCTTAATCTCTTGTTTTCATCGTACATGCCCAGCTGCAGCGAGCCGATCCTGTCCTTCGTGTTCTTGACATATTTAAAGCCGCAGATTATAAATTCATCCGACTTGACGATCTTGACTTTTAGCCAGTCGCCGGAACGTCTGCCGGCGTTATACGTACTGTCAAGCTTCTTGCATACGATTCCTTCCAGGCCGTGCTTCCGTGCGACGGACAAGACTATCGCCCCTTTGCCTCTGGCAGATGGGGGGACTTTGCAGAATGGATGTTTGATCTTCAGGCCGTCGAGCACGTCTCGCCTTTTTTCATAGGTTTGGCCCATGAGCGTTTTGTTGTTTAAGTATAATATATCGAAAAGATAGTAATTAATTTCCACGTCCATCAGCGATTTGGTGAATTTGTTTTCGCTGATCAGCATCCGCTGTTGAAGTATCGAGAAACTGGGCATTCCCTTACTGTCGGGCGCGATTATTTCGCCGTCAATAATCGCATTGTCGCCAAGCCATTTGCCGACACTTGCCAACTCCGGATAACGGAACGTAATGTCCAACAGATTTCTGCTCTCTATCCTGATTGTTTTGCCGTTCCAATACGTGACCGCCCGTATGCCGTCCCACTTGAACTCATATCCCCAGTTTTCCCAATCCGACGGCAAGGAACCGGCCTTTGCCAGCATCGGTTCGATATGCGATGGGATTACCATAGACTATCTTTTGCCGAGCGATTTAACGCTCTTTTCAAGCGCGTGCAACAATTCGTTATCTGATGTTATCTTTTGCTTTCTTGCAGCGGGAAACTTAACAATGTTTCCTCTTGCCTTTCTATCGATTAAGTCTCTCAGTTTCGCTTGATACTCGTCATGGTAGTCCTGAGGATTGAACTCTCCTCCCAGTTCAGCTATAAGCCTCGCAGCTATGCTCCGTTCCTTCGCGGAGACTTCCACGGTCTCGATTTTGAATGAGTCTTCGGGAATGACCTGGTCCGCACTTCGATGCACAACCAATTCAAGCGTTCTCTCTCCCGCTTCCAGAAGGCCACAATAGGATTCCTTGCGCATTGACCATCGGCAAACGCCGGCCAAATTTGTTTCTTTCAGGCTTTCGAGAAGGTTTACGAATACTTGTTTATCTATATCGGGCCCCAAATAATAGGCCTTCTCTATATAACGCGAGTCAACTTCTCTTGCCTCGACAAATTCAGTAATCTCGATGGTAGTCGATTTTTCAGGTTCGAATTTCTCCAGCTCCTCGTGCTCGACTAGTACGTATTCCCCTTTGCGAATTTCAAAACCTCTTACCGTATCGCTTCGATTTACGACAGTATCCCGCGCAGCGCAAAACAGCCTTTGTTCGAGTCTCTGCTGGTCCCGGTCGTGCAAGAGATGGTAATGAGTACGAAAATCATTCACTGCCGTGTAAAGCTTGACCGGCACATTTACCCCTCCGAACGTTATTCTTCCTTTCCAAATTGCTTTCATATCTGAACCTTGTTTGTTGCGTTGAAACGGTGACTGTAGAGATAAATCTTATTGCCTCCTCGATGCCCGTAGACGTTGCCCCGGCCTCGGAGTCAATGGCAAACATACCTCGTTGATGACTCATCGCCGATAGCCGACAGTCGTGCTATAAACTCTCTTCGGCTCCTCGAACAACTTCTAAAGGTCGAAAATGGTGCTAAGTCTGATGATGCGAATCGAAATATTCACGGATGGAACGGGCGACGGATTCGGTGATGCCGGGGACCTCTGTGAGCTGTCGGATATCGGCCTCCCTTATGTCGGAGATGCGCGAGAAGTGTGAGAGCAGGGCACGCTTTCTCTTCGCACCGATACCGGCAATCTCATCGAGGGCCGACGCGACCCCGCGCTTCTGTCTCAGTCGCTTGTGATAGTCTACGGCAAAACGGTGCGCTTCGTCCCGAAGCCGCATGAGGAGGAAAAGGGCTGACGAATTTCCCTTGATGACGAATGGGGTTCTTTCGTCCAATCGAATAGATCTTGTCGAGCTCCGCCTTGTCTTGTCTCTCCTTGGCGATGGCAAACAACGGAATGTCGTCGATGCCGAGGTCCTTGAGGACGGCGTAAGCGATGGCCAGGTGTCCCTTTCCGCCGTCGATGAGCAGCAGATCGGGACGGTTCTCGGGCGACAACGCTTTCATCCTCCGCCTGAATACCTCGTCCATCATGGCGTAGTCGTCAACGCCGGTGACCCCTTTCACGCGGAACCGCCGGTATTCCTTGGTGTCGGCCTCACCGTCGATGAAGACCGCCATGGAACCGACCGCATTGGTACCCGATATGTTGGAAATATCGAAGCACTCCATGCGGGTCGGCCGAGCGGGCAGACCCAGGCGCTGTGTGAGGGCGTTGAGAGATTCCTCGCGGCTCTCCTTGGTCTTTTTATATGCCTGGTAGGATGTCTCGGCGTTGCGTGCGGCCATCGCCACGAGGTCCTTGAGGATACCCCGTTTGGGGACACGCAATTCGACCGGCGCCTCCCGGGAGAGCCATTGTTCGACCAGACTCGCTTCGGCGATTTCGACGGGAAGCAGGATCTGGGGCGGGATATACTCCTTGGCGTGATAGTATTGCTCGATGAAGCTTTGGACGATAAGGGGGTCCTCGTCCAGGACGTTGGTGAAGAGCTGATACCGGCTGCCCATGAGCCGTCCGCCCCGCACGAAAAGCACCGAGATTCCCAGGCTTGTCCCTTCCCGGGACAGCCCGACGACATCCCTGTCGACGTCGTCAGGCCCGACTACCTTCTGCACGGCCACCATCTTCTTTATCGAGGCGATCCGGTCCCGCAGCGCGGCCGCCTCCTCGAACCGGGTCTCATCCGAAAGGGCCATCATCCGGTCCGTAAGGTCCCCGATGAGTGCCTCGTCTCTTCCCCGGAGGAACATGACCGCCTGGTCCACGCTCTTGTGATACGCTTCGTGCGAGATATAGCCCACGCACGGCGCCGACGATTGGCCGATCTCATAGTAGATACACGGGCGCGTTCGGTTGGCAAACTTATGATCGCTGCACTGTCTGAGCCCGAAGGTGGCCGAGAGCCACTTGTAGCTCTGGCGCACGGCCCGCGCTTCGGTAAAGGGGCCGAAGTAGAGGGCTCCGTCCCTCCTTGTCGTGCGGACCAGGGTAAAATGTGGAAACTCGTCGCGGGGATCAATGCGGAGCGAAAGGAAGTTCTTATCGTCTTTCAGCGTTACGTTGAACTTTGGGCGGTATTCTTTGATGAGAGTGTTCTCGGTGAGAAGGGCTTCCACCTCGGTGTCGGTCACGATGGAATCAAGGTCGGCGATCTCTTTCACGAGAGCGGTGGTCTTGGGGTCCTTGGCGATGTCCGCAAAATAGGAGCTGACACGCTTCTTGAGCTCAATGGCCTTGCCGACGTAGATCACCTTTCCCGCCCGGTTCTTCATGAGGTAAACTCCGGGTGAGAGGGGGAGGTTTTCGATTTTCTTGGCAAGTTCGTCGTTTCTCATGTAAATACGGGATCCTTGTCCGACCATTACATCGATTAATTATACTCGTTCGGGCCGGAAATTGCAATGGGGGGCGTTCCCTGAGGCGGCGCTCCATGACCTCATATACTAAAATAGTTGGCGAAGCCGCCCCCTTATATGGTATACTCCCAGGCCGTAAAGGGAATCGGAGGGGGTCTGTGAAACAAGAGCTAATCGGCGGATTTAACGGCGGGACGGCCGTCCGTTTCCTGCTGGCCATGACGCTGGTCACGGGGCTTTGTTTTGCGTCCGAGGCTGCGCGCCCGGTCGTTACGGTCGCGTATGTCCAGGGGGAGGCCGCCATCACCCCGGCGGGAGGCAGCAAATCGGTCGTCCTGACCGAAGACCGGACCGTGGCTCCGGGAGACCGGATAGACACGGGTGAAGACGGATCGGTGGAGCTGACGCTGGCAGACGAGAGCGTGGTAAAGGTTGGGCCCGAAAGCCGCGTGATAGTCAGGGAGGCCGGCTATGTCGAGGTAACGAAGAAATCGTCAAACATGCTGGAGCTGGTCTATGGAAAGGTCAGGGCGGTCGTAGCTCCCCTGTTGAATACCGAATCGGTATTCATTATCGAGACGGAGAATACGACGGTTGGGGTGCGGGGGACGGACTTCGTCGTATCGCACGACAAGAGTGCCAGGGAGACCGACGTCCTCTGTTCGGACGGAAGCGTGGAGCTCAGACCCAAGGACGTCGTCAAGAGGGGCATTGCTCCTATACTTGTCAGAGGCAATGAGGGCGTCCGGCTTATCGCGGGCAGGCTTCCCGAAAAACCCGCCCGGTGGATGGACGACAGCAGGAAGAAACTCCTCTACAATCTCGACTTCAAGGGGAAGCGCACAAAAAAGATACTGGAACGGCGCCTGAACTATCTTGAAAATAAAGGCGGGTCGGTTGTCGATCGCCTGGAAGAAAAGGGAAGCGTGCTCAAGGATAGAACGAACCGTACCATAAAGAAGATATTTCGGCGGTAATATTCACGCCCGGTACCTTCAGCCCGGGTGCATGGTCTTTCCTCGATTCTTTTAACTGGGGAGTGTTACGTGAAGCAGACTGGAGTCTTGGGCTCATCTTTCGATGAATCATGCGAGGTCATTGTTGTCGGCTCCGGGATGGGAGGGCTGTCGGCGGCGGCAAAGCTTGCCCGGGAGGGGGTTGGGGTCATCCTGCTGGAGCAGCACAACATGCCCGGGGGATTTGCCACGTCTTTCAGGCGGGGGCGTTTCGAGTTCGAGGCGTCTCTCCATATCCTGACAGACTACGGGCCGGCGGAGAACAAAGGATTCGTCCGTAAGCTCTTCGAGGATGAGCTGAACCTGAACCTCCCGATGGTCAGGGTAAACCAGGGGTATCACCTGATCCTGTCGGAAGAGGGAATCGACGTCGACGTCCCGTTTGACATGGACGGGTTCATCGACGTGGTGGCCGGCGAGGTGCCGGGGAGCTACAAGCCGTTGCGGGAGTATATGGACCTGTGCCTGGAGATCGGTCGCGCCATCGACTATATAGCCGAGGCGGACGGTAAGCCGGACCCGATGGTCCTGATCAAGAAACACAAGACGCTGCTTGCCACGGCGGGTTACACCGCCAAGGAGGTGACGGATCGATTCGGTCTGCCTCCAAAAGCGGTCTCCATCCTCGGCGTCTTCTGGCCGTACATCGGCATCCCGTTCGAGCGGATGTCTTTCACTATTTGGGCCACTGCCATCAACTCCGTCCTGACCAGGGGGTGTTACTATCCGCCGATCAACTCGTTCCAGATTTCCACGGCCCTGGACAAGAAGATCAGGGAACTGGGCGGAAAGACCTATTATAATACCCGCGTCGAGAAGATCCTGGTTGACGGGGGAAAGGTTTTCGGGGTCGAGACAAATCAGGGCCACCGTATCAGGGCGGACTGGGTGATTTCTAACGCGTCGCCGACCACGGTGTACGGGCGACTCATCGAGCCGACGGCCGAGGTACCCCGCGGCGCGAAAAAACTTACCGCGGCCCGGAAGCTCGGCATCAGCCTCTTTGTCGTCTATATGGGGCTGGACCGCCCGGCCGACGAGCTGGGTCTTCATCACCACGAGTATTACCTGGCCCCGGACATGGATACCCGTAAGGCCTATGATATCGGGGATATGCTGGTCCCGCACATCGCGACGTCGGCCCTTTGTCCCAATCACGTGGTGCCGCAGGCGTCGCCTCCGGGGACCTGCGAGCTGATCCTCAACCAGGCCTACGGGGCCGACGTATGGGGACAGGTGGCGCCCGACGATTACTTCGAGACGAAGCGCCGGTTTGCCAGAGCCGCGGTGGAGCACGTCGAGCGGACGGTCGGCACCAACCTCTTCGACCATATGGAGGAAATCGAGGTGGCCGCGCCCCAGACCTTCTGCCGGTACACCGGGTCGCACAGGGGAGTCGTCTACGGCTACGAGCAGGACGTGTGGGACTCGCTGATCGCCCGGGCGCTGTCCGTGCCGCTGGAAGAGTATATAGAGGGCCTCGAATTCGTAGGGGGCCACGGGATGCTGGTCCAGGGCTATTCGGCCGCCATCAGCACGGGAAGGCTTTCGGCGCTGTCGGTATTGGGCAAGATGAAGAAGAAATCGAAATCCGGACGCAGGTCATAGAGAGGAGCGCTTCACGATGAATCTCTTTCAGTTAGTCGGGGGAATGGCCGGGACGGTGGGGGCCCTGGTTCACCGGGCCTTCAAGAAGGCCGTGACGCGCCCTTATATTGACGTCAGTGACCCGGTCAGGCGGACTGTCTCTATCCTCCATCCCCTGTCGCTGGATCTGGTCGTCTCCGGGATCGTCGAACACGGAGCGGACGCACGCACGTTTCGGCTCGCCCCGGCCGACGGCACGAACCCGCCCCCGTTTCGGGCGGGACAATATATCTCGCTCAAAGGGTCGTGGGGGGGGGCTCGCGTCAGCCGTCCCTACTCGATTTCGTCGGCTCCGTACGAGGCCGGGCTGCGGGGAGGCGGATACTACGAGATCACCGTCAAACGAGTATCCGAGGGCTTCGTCTCGCCGCTCGTCCTGGGGGGGTGGAAAAAGGGGACACGGGTATCGGCGAGCGGACCCCACGGAGAGTTCTATCATGAGACGCTGCGGGATTCGCGCGACATCGTTGCCGTCGCCGGGGGCTCCGGGATTACGCCGTTTCTCTCCATGGCGCGGGAGATCGCTCACGGCGGGATGGACGCGAGACTGACGATCCTCTATGGAGTCAGGACGACGGCCGATGCCCTCTTTGAAAAGGAGCTCCTGTCGCTGTCCGGCAGCGCGCCTGAGCGCCTGGGGGTGTGCTACGTGGTGAGTGAGCCGGACGGAACGGAAAAGTGCGCCACAGGATTCATCGACGCGACGCTGATCAGAAAGGAAATCGGAGATATCGTCGGAAAATCCTTTTTTGTCTGCGGCCCGCAGGCCCTCTACACGTTCTTTAATAAGGAAGCCGAAAAGCTCAAGATCCCCCGCCGGAGGCTCCGCTGGGAGGTCTCCGGGCCGAACCGGGCGATTACGGCCCATCCTGACTTCCCGGTCCGGGCGAAAGGCAAGGAGTTCAGTCTCACCGTTTCCATGGGCTGGGACCAGAAGACGATCGGGGCCCGGGCCGAGGAGCCGATCCTGGTGGCGCTGGAGCGGGCCGGGATCGCCGCCGACTCGCGCTGCCGGTCGGGAGAGTGCGGCATCTGCCGGGCAGAGCTGATATCCGGGGAGGTCTTCATCGAGCCGGAGAACGACGCGCGCCGTCGCGTCGACAGGGAGTACGGGTTTGTCCACGCCTGCTCGGCCTATCCGGTGGGGGACTGTGCCGTCAGAATCGCCCCGTCGGAGGCCCTCACAGGGTAGAGGTCGAGGGGGAGCGGCGTTCCGGGGCGCACAAAGAAGATCGATGCCCGAAGCGCATAGTCCATCTTCTCTCAGAGCGTCTACCCTGACGATTGTCGTTGGCGGGACACTCCAATCCATCGCCCACTTCCTTTAGTATCCCTTCATAAAGGTGCGCGACCGGCGACGTCTTACCGTCTTGTCGCCGCACGTCGCGCTTGTCTTGAGCTCCAAAACACTAAATATGACGAAAAAAATGCTTGCGGGCCGGAAGAGCCGATTGACAGTCATAAAGAAGCACGGTATCATTATATAAGATCCGCGTGAAGAGATAAAAAAGGCTTAACAGGAGGGCTGAAATGAGAAGACCGTCCGCGCCGTTTTGTCTCCTTGCCGTGTTGTTCCTTTGCCTTTCGTCCGCTGCATACGTATCAGCCGAACAACCCGCCTCTCTTTCCGACACCGGCACAAACAAACTTGAGGCCAACAAGAAGCTCGTCCTCGATTTCTACGACCGCGTCTTTAACCGGAAGGACTTCAGCACCGTGGACGCATGTCTGGACAAGAACTATATCCAGCACAACCCGCAGGTTCCCACGGGCAGGGACGGCTTCGTCAAAGGGGTCGGTGAAATGCTCAAGCAGAACCCGCACTGGAAGACCACTTTCAAGCGGGTAATCGCCGAGGGCGACCTGGTCGTTGTTCACAACTGGGCCCAGCCCGATTCGACCAACCCGAAAGACCGGGGGCTGGCGATTGTGGACATATTCCGCGTGGAAAACGGGAAGATCATGGAACACTGGGACGTGATTCAGCCGGTTGGGGAGAAATCCGCAAACGACAACACAATGTTCTAAAGTAGAGCCGTCGGCTGAGTGACGCCGGTCGTCCGCGCGACGATCAGGAGCTGCGATGAAGCACGGCGGGGATCGTCCGTCGCGGCGTTTGACGTTCGGGTCCCGTTTCGGTTTCGAGGCCAACGCCTCAAGCCGTTGGGGGGGGGGCGAGGCTCCCCCAGAGATGGGACTGATACGGACGGGACGCGTCCGGATGGACGGTAAAGAGGAGGGATATATGTTCTCGCTGAAGGTGAACGGCAAAACGTACACTGCGGACGTCGATCCCGCGATGCCGCTCCTCTGGGTGCTCAGGGATACACTTGGGCTCGTCGGCACAAAGTACGGCTGCGGGATAGGAGCCTGCGGCGCCTGTACCGTCATTATCGATGGAAACGCGGTTCGCTCGTGTGTCACACCCGTCTCGAAAGTGGAGAGTAAGGAGATCGTAACTATCGAGGGGCTGTCAGCCGACCTGAGCCATCCGGTGCAGAGGGCATGGATCGCCGAGGATGTGCCGCAGTGCGGCTACTGCCAATCCGGACAAATCATGCAGGCGGCCGCCCTGCTCGAAAAGAACCCGAAACCCAGCGACGCCGATATCGACCGCGCCATGACCGGCAACATCTGTCGCTGCGGCACGTACCAGAGGATCCGCAAGGCCATACACACGGCGTCAGGTATCATGGCCGAGGGAGGTAAGAAATGAGCGAGAAGATCGATAGGGACAGGGCGGAGTCTGTGAAGTCCGGGCCCACGGTCGGGGGCGGTCTGGTTGTCGGTATTCAGGCTCAGGGGGAAGAAAACGACGGTGTGTTTGCCCCGAGCGCGTTCATACGCATCGGCAGAGACGGGGTGGTTACCTTTGTCGCTAATAAGTCGGAGATGGGGCAGGGAGTATATACGGCGCTGCCGATGATCGTCGCGGAGGAGCTCGAATGCGACTGGCGCTCGATACGGCTGCAAGCGGCTCCGGTAGAGCCCGAATATAACTCCGCAATCCGGCCGGCTCAAGCGACAGGGGGCAGCATGAGCACGTGGAGCGAGTGGGACCGCCTCTCCAAGGTGGGGGCGGTTGCCCGCGAGATGCTGATTGCCGCTGCGGCCAAGACGTGGAACGCCGATCCGGTGGCCTGCCATGCCGAAAACGGACGGGTGATCCATGAAGACGGCCGGTCCCTGTCATACGGAGAGCTCGTCGACGAGGCAGCCCGGATGCCGGTTCCGGCCGAGGTCACGCTCAAGAAGCCGGAGGCGTATAAGATCCTCGAGCGGCCGATGCTCCGCCTCGATAACCCCGTGAAGGTTAATGGAACGGCCAAGTTCGGTATTGACGTGGCGTTTGGGGACATGCTGACGGCGGTTATCGCACATCCTCCCGTTTTTGGCGGAAAGGTGGTCAGCTTCAAGGCCGATAAGGCCAAGGCCGTGTCGGGAGTAAAAGAGGTGATACAGGTCCCTTCCGGGGTGGCGGTAGTTGCGACCGATTTCTGGTCGGCGCAGGAGGGGCGCCGACAGCTGGAGGTCGAATGGGATCACGGGAAATGGGCGACGCTCTCGACGGAAGCAATGCGGAGGGAGTACACGCGGCTGGCGGGAACCCCGGGCGCCGTGGCGCGAAAGGAAGGAGACGCCGAGGGCGCGCTGGTGTCGGCTGCCGTCCGGCTGGACGCCGAGTATGAAGTCCCGTATCTTGCCCACGCGTGTATGGAGCCGCTCAACTGCTTCGTCGACCTCAGGGACGACGGCTGCGACATCTGGGTCGGCACGCAGGCCCAGACCTGGGATCGGGACGCGGCGGCCAGGATAACCGGGCTCAAGCCGGAACGGGTAAGGCTCCACACGACGTTTCTGGGCGGCGGCTTCGGGCGGCGGGGAAATCCCGACTCCGACTTTGTGTCTCAAGCGGTGGAGGTGGCCATGGCCGTCAGAAAGCCGGTCAAGGTCGTATGGAGCCGTGAGGACGATATGAGGGCGGGGTTTTACCGGCCGTTGTGGTATGACCGGATCAGTGCAGGACTGGACGGAAAGGGGAAGCTAACGGCCTGGAAGCACACGATCGTGGGCCAGTCGATACTGGCCGGTACGCCTTACGCGGCGGCGATATCGGGAGAGGGGATCGACTTTACCTCTGTGGAGGGAGCTCAGGATATCCCGTACGCCATCCCGAATATACTCGTCGACCTCCATACGCCGACCCAGCCGGTGACGGTCCAGTGGTGGCGGTCGGTCGGACATTCACACAACGCGTTCGTCGTAGAGAGCTTCATCGACGAGGCGGCGCACGCCGCCGGCACGGACCCGTTTGAGTTCAGACGGGCGCTCCTGGTCGGTCAGCCGCGTCACCTCGGCGTTTTGGAGTTGGCCGCCGAAAAGGCCGACTGGGGGGCCCCGCTCGAGCCCGGCCGTGCCCGGGGAATCGCGGTCCATAACTCGTTCGGAAGCTTTGTCGCCCAGGTAGCCGAGGTCTCCGTCACCGAGGACGGAAAAGTGCGCGTCCACCGGGTCGTCTGCGCGGTTGATTGCGGCAGGTTCGTCAATCCCAACATCATCGCCGAGCAGATGGAATCGGGCATCGTCTACGGTTGTCGGCGGCGCTCCACGGGGAGATCACCCTCAAGGACGGCCGCGTTCAGCAGAGCAATTTCAGTGACTACGACGTTGCTGCGCATGAGAGAGATGCCGGTGGTGGAGGTCCATATCGCGCGCACCGATGAAAAGTCCCGGAGGCATCGGGGAACCGGGGGTTCCCCCGATTGCGCCGGCGGTGGCCAACGCGATATTTGCCCTGACGGGCCGGCGCGTCCGAAGGCTGCCCATTCGGGCGGAAGACCTCAAGACGACGTAGGAGCTCCGGACGCCGGCTGCGTGTACGTGCTTCGGCTGCCGAGGAAAGAAAATGGATATCTATGAGGAGCTAACAAGACTCAGGAGGGAAGGCAGGCCGTGCGCCGTGGCGACCATCGTCCAGTCTTCCGGTTCATCCCCACGAAAAGAGGGAACGAAAATGCTGGTGAGGGATGACGGGTCCATCGTAGGAACGCTCGGAGGGGGAAGCGTAGAACAGGGTGTGATCGAGCTCTCGCTGGCGGCGATGTCGGACGGGTCCGTTCAGACCGTCCCGTTTAACCTGACGGGAATGAACGGGGTGCCGGCGTGCGGTGGGAAACTCCTCGTCCTCATCGAGCCGATACTCCCGGCTCCTCACCTGGTGATCGCCGGTGCGGGCCACGTCGGCAAGGCCCTTTCTGTGGTCGCGTCGTTTACCGGCTTTAAGGTGACGGTCGTCGATGACCGGAGCGAATTCGCAAGCCGGCAGGCCGTCCCAAACGCAGAGTGCGTCGTCTTAAATGAGTTCACCGACCCGTTCAACGGCGTCACGATCAACCGGGATACCTACATCCTGATCGCCACCAGGGGCCATGACCATGACCTCGATGCCCTCAAGGCGGCGCTGGCAACCGAGGCGTGCTACGTCGGCCTTGTGGGAAGCAGTCATAAGAAGGCCCTTCTCCTGGCGTCACTGACCGATGCCGGTTTTTCGGACGCGGACACCGGAAGGGTCATTACGCCCGTCGGGCTGCCGATCGGCTCGGTGACGCCCGAGGAAATAGCGATCAGCATTATGGCGCAGATCGTCCAGAAGAGGAGGAAAAATGCCCTATCCGGTGTCGGCTCTGTTGCTTGCGGCGGGGCAATCCAGGAGGATGGGGAGGCCCAAGCAGCTCCTCGATCTCAACGGCCGCCCCGTAGTCGCGGCCTGCCTTGAGACAATCATCGGCGCGGGGATAAAAGACGTTGTGGTAGTCGTCGGTCCGGGAGGCAGCGAGATCGGAAGGGTTGCCGGCGCGTTCCCGGTGACCGTCGTCGAAAATGAGGACCCGGAGACGGACATGGCGCAGTCGGTGAGGGTCGGTCTGGGAAAGGTGAGCCGCGAGGCGTCGGGCGTGCTGGTATGTCTGTGCGACCATCCGCTGATCATGCCCGAGACGATGGCGATGCTGTGCGCGGTCCACGCGGGAGGCGGAGGCGGTATTATAATCCCCTGTTACCGCGGACGGAAGGGCCACCCAACACTCTTTGCTCGCGCGCTGCTGGAAGAGATGGGGACGCTCCTCACCCTGAGAGACATCATCGAGCGCCACGGCGATGCGGTGAGACTCGTAGATGTCGAGGATGAGGGGACGGTGCTGGACATGGATACGTGGGAGGAATACCGGGAGATGGTGAAGCGTTCCCGCCGGTCAAAGAAGGCAATGCCCACGAGGGGAAACGGCGGGGCAGGGACAGGATAGGGCACCGACCACGGAGTCTTCGAGGATTTCTATGGACGAGAGGTTTCAACGGGGCTGCGGCTCACGGTTCAAAAAGATCCCGATTGCCGATGCGGTGGGGACGATCCTTGCACACGACATCACGGAGATACGTCCCGGTACTTTCAAGGGGCGGGCCTTCAAACGAGGGCACGTCGTCAGGCAAGAGGATCTTTGCCACATGCAGCGTCTCGGCAAGGAGCATCTCTTTATTCTCGACATCGGGCCTGACGAGATGCATGAGGATGAGGCGGCCTACGCGCTTGCCGGGGCCCTCATGGGCACGGGCGTGAGGATAGGGGGAGAACCGAGAGAAGGGAAGGTTCGGATAGTCGCGGAGAGAGACGGCCTCCTGAAGATAGACAGGGACGCGCTGGTTGCCTTCAATATGCTCGGAGAGGTGATGTGCGCGTCCCTGCATGACAATACGGTGGTGAAAGAGGGCCAGGAGGTCGCCGGGACCAGAGCCATTCCGCTCATAGTGAATCAAGAGACGATACGGGCCGCGGTCGGTATCGGCAATGAGGCCGGTGGAATCGTTCGGGTCGTCGAAATGAGACGGCCAAAGGCGGGCGTGGTCATAACGGGCAACGAGATTTTCCACGGAAGGGTCAAAGATGCCTTCTCGACGATCATTGAACAAAAGATAGACGCGTCGGGCGGCCGCATCGTTGGAATTTTCTACGCTCCCGACGATGAAGCGGTCATCGAGAAGAGGCTGAGAGATCTTCTGACGGCCGGGGCGGACCTCCTGATAACCACCGGCGGGATGTCGGTGGACCCCGACGACGTGACGAGGTTTGCAATCAGTAGCCTCGGGTCAACCGATATTACGTACGGCTCGGCGGTGCTGCCGGGGGCGATGTTCTTAGTGGCGTATCTCCAGGGAAATCCGTCGATCCCGGTGCTGGGAATACCTGCCTGCGCCCTCTACGCCAAGACGACGGTCTTTGACCTGATCCTCCCTCGGGTGCTGGCCGGCGAGAGGATCGGAAGAAAGGAGTTGGCCGAGCTCGGCCACGGCGGCCTGTGCATGAGGTGTGAGTCGTGTAACTACCCGGTCTGCCCGCTCGGAAAGTGAGGTTTGGATACCACGCTCCGCGGAACACTCGTCCGCGTCAGGCGAAGAGGTTTTCCTTCTCCGTTTCCAGGATCCGGTCCCTGATTTCGGCCGCCTGCTCGAAATCGAGGTCGTGGGCGGCCTTGCGCATCTGCTTCTTGAGCTTTTCGATGTAACGCGTCACCTCGTGCTGGGACTTGAATACCGGCCGCTCCTCGGCTACCTTCTCCACGGTGTAATAGTCCTGTTCGTAGATGGAGGTCAGGATCTCGCTGATCTCCTTTTTAATCGTCGTAGGGGTGATATCGTTGTCGACGTTGAACTGATTCTGGAGTTTTCTCCGGCGGTTTGCCTCGGCGATGGCGGCGTCCATCGACCGGGTGACGACGTCGGCGTACATGATGACCGTCCCGTCAATGTTGCGGGCCGCCCGCCCGCTCGTCTGGATGAGGGATCGGCCCGAGCGCAGGAATCCTTCCTTGTCGGCGTCCAGGATAGCCACGAGCGAAACCTCCGGAATATCCAGCCCCTCGCGCAGAAGGTTGATCCCGATGAGGACGTCGAATTTCCCGAGCCTCAGGTCCCGAATGATTGCCACCCTCTCCAGCGTGTCCACCTCCGAGTGGAGGTAGCGCGTCCTGATGCCGAGGTTGGTGTAGTACCCTGTCAGCTCCTCGGCCATTCGTTTGGTCAGCGTGGTCACGAGCACCCGGTCCCCCCGTGCGACGCGTTTCTTGATCTCGTCGAAGAGGTCGTCCACCTGGTGGGTCGCGGGCCTCACCTCGACTTTAGGGTCCATGAGTCCCGTGGGACGGATAACCTGCTCCACCACGACTCCGCCCGCCTGCCTGAGCTCGTAATCGGCCGGCGTGGCCGAGACGTAGACGGACTGATGAACCATTCCCTCGAATTCTTCGAAGGTAAGAGGGCGGTTATCGAGGGCGGAGGGGAGCCGGAACCCGTACTGGACGAGCGTGTCCTTGCGCGAGCGGTCGCCTCGAAACATGCCGCCGATCTGGGGGACGGTGATGTGGCTCTCGTCGATGAACACGAGCCAGTTCTTCGGGTAGTAATCGAGGAGTGTCGGGGGTGGCTGGCCGGGCTTACGGCCGGTCAGGTGCCGGGAATAGTTCTCGATTCCCTGGCAGTAGCCGATCTCCCGCATCATCTCCAGGTCAAACCGGGTCCGCTCCTCGATGCGCTGGGCCTCTATGAGCTTGTTGTTTTCCCTGAAGTACCGTATTCTGTCGGCAAGCTCCTCCTCGATTGTCTCGACGGCCCTGAGCATCAATTCCCGCGGTGTGACGTAGTGGCTGCCGGGAAAGAGGCTTACCTCGGAGAGGATCTCCGTTACGCGGCCCCTGAGGGGGTCGATATAGGAGATCTTCTCCACGGTATCGCCGTCATACTGGACCCGGACGGCGCGGTCGTCTTCATAGGCGGGGAATATCTCGATAGTATCTCCCCTGACTCGAAAAGTGCCCCGCGAAAAATCGATGTCGTTTCGGTCATACTTGCTCTCGACCAGAGACAGAAGCAGCTCATCCCGGAAGAAGGTCTCCCCCACGGCAAGTCGCACCACCATATCGGCATAGGCGTCCGGAGAGCCCAGGCCATAGATGCAGGAGACCGAGGCGATGATGATAACGTCGTCCCGGGAAAGGAGCGAGTGGGTGGCGGAGTGACGCATCTTGTCTATTTCTTCATTGATGGCGGTGTCTTTTTCGATATACGTGTCGGTCCGCGGGATGTAGGCTTCCGGCTGATAGTAGTCGTAGTAGCTGACGAAGTACTCCACGGCGTTATGGGGAAAGAGCGTCTTGAACTCGGAGTAGAGCTGGGCGGCCAGCGTCTTGTTCGGTGCGATGACCAGCGACGGGAGTCCCGTGTTCTTGATGACGTTGGCCACGGTGAAGGTCTTACCCGACCCCGTGACGCCCAGGAGGACCTGGTGCTTGTCGCCACGGAGCACGCCCTCGGTCAGCTCAGCGATGGCCCGGGGCTGGTCGCCCTTCGGCACAAAATCGGTGACCATATCGAAGAGAGGCATGGCATACTCGGAACTAAATGGTTATCAGATAATTATAGCACAAACAGCCGGATTGCAGAAGAAGAACATGAAACTCAGCGGAGTCCCGCGGGGCACGAGGGCAGGGGGGCCGGGCGCGACGAAGAGAACGCGGTCGGCCGGGCCCTCATCTCCAATCCTTCACTTGGGGGAAAACTGGTCGAGGAGTTTCTTCAAGAGATCGGAAAATTCAGGAGCCCGGGCCGCATCCGTGAGCGCCGCGTGTTCCGCCGCAAGGTGGACCAGAAGATCGCTGTCGGCCGATCCGTAGATCATCCTCTTTATGGCTGAAGCCGTTTTTGGGGGGAGCGCGGCGACTCGCTCGGCGATCGCCTGAGTCTCATCGGCAAGGCGCTCCTCCGCAACGAACTTTGTGATAATGCCGCAACGCGCCGCCTCTTCTTCCCGGATGTCCTCGCCCAGAAGCGCCACCTCCAGGGCCCGGGCCGTCCCCAGCATCCGGGGCAGGGACCAGTTGATGGCGCCGTCCCCGGTCAGCCCGATGGTCGAGTAGGCGTAACGGAGCCTGAGCCGCTCGGTAGCGATCCGTATATCGCAGGCCAGCGCAAGGGCCAGGCCGTAGCCCGCGGCAAGGCGGTTTATCGACGCGACCACGGGTTTGGGGGACTGGCGGACCTCGGCGATCGCCCGGTGGGCGATGGTGGCAAGCTCCCCGATGACGCGGGGCGGATCATCGGACGCACCGACCTCGAGCACGTCGGCGCCCACGGAGAAAGCCTTTCCCGCCCCGGCCAGGACGACGACCCGTGTCGCCGGGTCCTCGATGGAACGACTGAGGGCCGAGAAGGCCTCCCGGGCAAGTTCCAGATTGAACGCGTTGTACAACGCGGGCCGGTTGAAGATGACCCAGGAAACGGGCCCGCGGTTTTCGTGAATGACTACTTCAGTCGCCATAACATATACACCTGAATGTTTGAACTCGTGGCTTATTTCATTTTCCAGGTAGTTCCGCCCGGTCCGTCCTCGAGGAGCACTCCCTTGTCGGTAAGCTCATCGCGGATCTCGTCGGCTCGCTTGAAGTCCCTGGCCTTTCGGGCGGCGTTTCGCTCAGCGATAAGCCGCTCGATATCCTCGGCGCCGACCGTCGCTCCACCCAGTCTGAGGGACTTGACTTCCGAAAAGTACGCGTCGGGCTCCCTTCCCAGGATGCCCAGCACGTCCAGCGCCCCGAGGATAGACTCCCATTCGGGCACCAGCGATAGGCGGTCTTTTTCGGCGGTGTCTTTTTGTCCGTCCAGGAACCGGTTAATCTGGTGTGACAGGTCGAAAAGCCGCCCCATCACCAGGGCCGTATTGAAGTCGTCGTCCATGGCCTCTTCGAATCCCGCGATGAAGGCGGATACGGCGTCCTCCGCCCCCTCTTGCGCCGATCCGTTCGATCGGCCCGTAGTGGGATTACCTGCCGTTTCGAGGATCCGGGACTTGGTGGCATAGAGCCGATCGAGAGCCTCCCCCGCGTCCCTGAGGTTCTTCTCCGAGAAGTCGATCGGGCTGCGGTAGTGGGCCGATAGCAGAAAGAAACGCACTACCTCGGGGTGGTACTTCTTGAGGATGTCCCGGACGGTGAAGAACTTACCGGTGGACTTGCTCATCTTCTCCGAATCGATGTTGACAAAGCCGTTATGAACAAAATAGCGGACAAAGGGCTTGCCGGTGGCCGCCTCCGACTGGGCGACCTCGTTTTCGTGATGCGGGAAGATGAGGTCCTTGCCGCCTCCGTGGATATCGATTGTATCTCCCAGGATGCTACGGCTCATGGCCGAGCACTCGATATGCCAGCCGGGGCGCCCCTTTCCCCAGGGGCTTTCCCAGGAGGGCTCCTCAGGCTTTGCGCCCTTCCAGAGTACGAAATCGAGGGGGTCCTGTTTCTTGTCGTCAACCTCGACCCGGGCACCCGACTCCAGATCCTCGATATTCTTTCCCGAAAGCTTCCCATAGCCCGGGAATTTCCTCACGGAGAAGAGCACGTCCTTCCCGGCCTCATACGCGTAGCCCTTGTCTATGAGCAGCTTAATGAGGTCGATCATCCGGGGGATCGTTTCGGTGGCTTTTGGCTCGCGGTCGGGGCGCAGTATTCCCAGGGCGTCCATGTCCCGGTAGAATTCCCGGATAAACTCCTCGGATAGATCCCTCGTATCGCGCCCCGCCTCGTTTGCCCGCTTGATGATCTTGTCGTCGATATCGGTGAAGTTGCGCACGTACGTGACGGTGTAGCCCTTGTATTTCAGGTATCGATAGATTACGTCAAAGGCGACGTAGGCCCGGGCATGCCCGATATGCGAGTAGTCGTAGGCGGTGATGCCACAGACATACATGCTGACCGCCCCGGGCACCAGGGGAGCGAATTCCTCTTTTCTGTTGGAAAGGGAGTTGTGGATGAGCAGGGACATGTGAACCTCAATAATAGACGGAGCTGATTGTCCGGTAACCATACCATACCGGTGGCGGCTGCGTCAAGAGAATGAAAAACATTGACAAATTTGGCCCGATGGTTTAGCCTATCACTACATATGTTGAGTAGAATATTATGAAAAAGAGAGTTGAACGATTTCCCCTCTGGGGACAGATCCTCTATTCGAGCGGCTACGTGGGGTTCACCATAGCCGACCGGATATGGGTCACCTTCATGCTCTATTTTTACCTGCCCCCCAAAGAATCCGGAATGTCTGAGCTTATCAGCAACAAGACCTTCCTGTGGGTCCTGACGGTGGCCGGCGTCGCCACCATCTTCGGCAGGATCGTGGATGCAATCACTAACCCGCTTGTGGCAAGCTGGAGCGACCGCAGCACATCAAGGATAGGCCGAAGAAAGATATTTCTCGTCTATGGCGGGCTTCCTCTCATGCTCGCAACCGCCCTCCTCTTCTTCCCTCCATCCGCTGAGGCGAGCACCATAAACGCGGTCTACATGGCACTCATGCTGGGGTGCCTCCTTTTCTTTTTCACTTTCTACGTAACGCCGTGGCTTGCGCTCATCCCGGAGCTGTCCCACACGAACGAGGAGCGGATCAATATAACCACGATGCAGGCCGCATTTTCCCTGGTGGGCGTGGTCATCGTCATGATAGGCGGTTACGCCCTGTGGGGCGCGATCGAGGGCGCCGGTGTCGAGAAGGCGCGGGCGCTGCAGCTGACCATCCTGATCCTTTGCGTTATCGGGCTCATCTCGTGTTACGTCTCGATCATCCCGATCGATGAAAAACGGTACAGCGCCACGGCCCCCGCTCAACTCAAGATGTGGGAATCGCTGAAGCTGACGTTCAAGAACCGCCCCTTCATTCCCTACCTTATCGGTACAATCTGTTTATGGTTCGGGCTCAACGTTGTCTCGGAGTCTGCGACGTACTACGTCACGGTCCTCCTTGGTAAGCCCGAAACCTTCGCGAGCGTCGTGTTTGCCTTCGTGTTCGGTGTGGCGCTCATCTTCTTCCCGGTCATAAACATCGTCAGCCGGCGTATCGGCAAAAAGCTGATCATGATCGTCAGCCTGGCGGTTTTTGCGGTTTGTGCGGTGTTCCTCTATTTTCTGGGGAGTGACGCCCTGATCCTGTCGCCGGTCAACCAGGCCTTCATCATCTTCGGAGTGATGGGGATACCGGTTTCTGCGCTTCTTGCGGTCCCCAATGCCATGATCGCGGACCTGGCCGAATATGACGCCGTCAAAACCGGGATAAACCGGGACGCTATGTACTTCGGCGCGCAGGGCCTTGTTCAAAAGGTCAACCTCGGCGTGGCGACGCTGGTGCTTGCCTATCTATTTGCCGCCTTCGGGAAGGACGTCTCCAACCCAGGGGGGATAAGAATCTCTGCTTTCGTTACCGCTTTCGTCTGCATCCTGGGTATCATCGTCTATCTGTTCTATCCGGAAAAGAAGATAATGGAGGTCCTTGAGGAGAGCAGGGCGGCGTCAGGAAAGGGATAATCATGGGACATCGTGTGCTCAGGCTCCTCTTCATGGTCTTCACGGCGTGTCTGTTCTTGCCCGCTTTGGGCACGGGGGCCGAGATTGGGAAGGCCGTTCTCAACGTGGATGAATCGGCGCTCAAGGAGCGACCCGATATCGACTCCGAGACGATCGTTGACGTCTCAAAGGGCGAGGCGGTGCTGGTTATCCTCTGCCTGAAGGATACCGACACCATCCTGGGGGTCAATGGACACTGGTGCCTTGTCAGGTATCGTGGGGTCGAGGGATGGGTATTTGACGCGCTGCTTGACACCACGGACCCTCGAGCGGCAACGTCCTACCGGGACGTTGAGTCGCTCGCAGAAGAAGCCGAAAGGCTCAGTCAGCTTCGGGAATCGCACAAGCTGGAGGCCGCAGAACGCCTTGCTTCCCTTATTATCGATCAGATCGAGCACAATTTTTCCCGACAGGAAATTATTAACAGCAAGCGAATTTCCGGGACCCTGCTCAGCTCCTTTTCAGACCGAATCGAAGCGCTGCTATATCTGCATCGGTTTGAGGAAGCGCAAGAAACGTACGAGTACGTCATGAAGACGTATCCCGATATACAGCTGGAGGGTGATCTTACCTCCGCACAGGAGCTCCTGCGGCCCTTCGTAGTCTTTATGGAGGAGTATGCGGCGGCCCCTCTCTTCAAGAATCCGAATGAGCCGATGAAGAAGCTCCGGGCGGCCCTCGAAAAGAGGGATATCTCTCTGGTCTCGGCACTTGCCGTTCCGGGGATATTCGAGATGTGGGTCGCTTACACGGACTGGGTGATAAAGCTTGGAGATCAGAAGCTCGATAAACAAGAGTGGCTTTCCGGTTCGTGGGCAACGCCCTGGACGATCACCGACGTATCCAAACGGACGGATAGTGCCGGAGATCTGATCGGATACTGTATCGTCACCGAGCCGTGGGATCTCAACTACTACGAGATCCGGGTAAACCGCGTCGACTTCTGTATCGACCGGCTTCCCGACGGAACCTACGCCTTCAACTATCTTATCCTGTATACCGAGCCGATCCAGTAAAGGGGAAGGATGAAGCCCTGTCTCTTTATCTAAATGGGCCGGTGATAAGAGTAACTTTACGAGACCAAAACTAATCGCGAAGCGGGGGGATCATGAAAAAGATCATTGTGCTTGTCTCGATGCTTATTGTCATGATGGGCCTATCGGCCTGTAAATCCGGGCCGCAGGAAATCGGAGCGCCTCCGGCCGCCCCGGAAAAAAATAAGAGCATCTCGATCGAGATGGTTTACGACCCGGCATTACTTATAACATACGAAGAGAAGACCGGAGTCATCGAAGACCTTCAATCCCGCCTGCACGCGATGGGGTTTGGCGTCGCGACTTCCCAAGACCGCGCCGATATTATCCTTAAGATCACCGTCAATGATCTGCTGCTGGCACCCCGAAATAAGCGCCTGATGGCCAGGACGACCTTCGGTCTGGTGAAGGACGAGGCCTACATGACCTACAGCGCCTCCTTTATCGACAACCGCACTTTTGACGAAATCGCCTCCAGGAACGGCAGGGTTAAGACAACGAAATTTTTCCCGTCGCACGAAGAGATCAAGGCGAAGTTTTTTTCGGAGATGGAAGACGACATACTTAGTTTTATGTCCGAATCCACGCTCTTCTAGGCAACGCGGCCAGGAGACCCCGCCGTCCGTAGAAATCGCGCGACGATACCATCGTGAACGACATCCGTCACAGCGGGATCCTGTATCGCTCGCGCCCACGAAGGTGCCGGGACGGGGCCTTGCACGATACATGCGGACGCGGACTCTCGTGCGTCCGCATCCGATTTCAGGCTACTATGTTTGACCTTACATTCCTGGGGCTTATCGCCCTCTACCTGGTCGTGGGAGCGGTCGCCGGCATGAGCACCGGGTTCCTGGGGGGAGGAGGGGGCGTCGTCACCGTCCCCATTCTCATCTACGTCTTTTCACTCCTGGGTTATCCCGAAAGCGCGTCGGTACATACGGCGGTGGGGACGAGCCTTTTTGTCATCATCTTCAACGCGGCTTCAAGCTCTCTGGTCCATCTGAGAAAGGGGATCATCCATCACCGTATCCTGATCGTCATGGTGCTCGCGGGAGTCCTCGGTGCGGTGGTGGGGGGGACGACATCCGCCATGACGGCAAGCCCCCTCTTCAAGAAGCTTCTCGGCGCATTCCTGATCATCACGGCGCTACGGTTCATGCAGGCCTCTCGTTCGGGCCCCGGGGACAAGGGACTCATGGGTGAAGACGGTGCGGTGGAATGCCCGGCCAACGAGCGGCAGCTATCGGCCAAAGACGTTTGTCCTGTGCGGCCTCATCGGCTTCTTCTCGGGATTCGTGGCAAGTTTTTTCGGGATAGGGGGCGGGGCAATAACGATCCCCCTCGGGATTATCCTCGTCCGTTTTACCATGATCGAGGCGATCTGTTATTCCACGTGCCTCATGACCGTCTGCACGATAGTCGGTGTTATCGTGATGATAGTCGCGGGAATTTCCGCGCTCGAAGCATGTTCCCCATTCGATCGGATACGTGAACTATATCGCCGGCATTACGATGGCGATATCCGGCACCTATACGGCAAAGTGGGCGGCCGCTAAGGTTCATACGATAAACCAGGCCGTGTTTGATGCGAATCATTACGGTCGTCATTATCGTGGCGGCGCAGTGGGATTGTTCCTAAAATGACGGATTCGCCCTTGACCTGTGAGGGTCGGTTAGGTTATATAGATAGTCTGACGATTATTCGGTGTACGAAACATGACCAGCAGACGTCCAGACGACAATCGTGATCATGGCGGCGGGAATGGGTACCCGATACGGCGGGCTCAAGCAACTTGATCCCGTGGGACCGAACGGGGAGCTCCTGATTCATTATACTCTGTATGACGCAGCCCGCGCGGGATTCTCGCGGGTGGTGTTCGTCATCAGAAAGGACTTCGAGTCGGAGTTCATCGATCGAATCGGCCGCCACATGCCCGCCGGACTCACCCCTGCGTACGCCCATCAGGACCTGACCGACCTGCCGGACGGTCGAAAAAAGCCCTGGGGGACGGGACACGCGGTTCTGGCCACGAGGGAGTTTATCGACGTTCCCTTCGGCGTCGTGAACGCCGACGACTACTACGGCAGGAGCGCTATTGCGTCGCTCCATTCGTTTCTGGATCTCCGACGACTACGACGATAAGACCTTTGCCATGATCGGATATCGCCTCAAAAACACGGTCAGTCCACACGGGGCGGTGACCAGGGGCGTCTGCGCGGTTCGGGACGGGTGGCTCATCGATATCGCGGAGACCAGCGGCATCGAGATCAAGGACGGTACGCATCGGAATGCATCGGGATGACGATTTCGCTGAGTCTCGACCCCGAATCGTTTATCTCCATGAACATCTGGGGCTTCTCGCCGAGCCTCTTCGGGCATCTGGAAGCCCTCTATCGGTCATTTCGGGATAGCGTTAGAGACGATCCGAAGGCCGAATTTCTGATTCCGGAGGTCGTCAAGACCCTTATCGACCGAAGGAACGATCCGAGTGAAGGTCATCGATACGACAGACCGGTGGTTCGGGATGACCCATCCGGAAGACCGGCGAACGGTGACGGACGAGATATCCCGTATGATAGAGGCGGGGGTATATCCTCGCGTGCTTATCGGATGAACGGACAGAAAAGAGGACTTAGCCCCATTCTCGATCTGTTTGATCTGGAAGGCGAGGTCGTGGAGGTTATACCGCATCGGGCCGGACACATCAACGACACCTTTATCGTCCGGAGTCGGACGAAACAGGGAACAAGACGCTACACGCTCCAACGCATCAACGCCTCGGTATTCCCCCGTCCGGATCTCATCATGCACAACATCAGGATCGTCTCCCGAGGAGATTCGCAAAAAAAACGAGGAAGCCGGAGAGGACCCGGATCGGCGGGGCCTTACTCTGGCGCACACGAAGGACGGGGAATCGTTCCACAGAGACAGCGACGGTGGTTTTTGGAGGTGCTATCGCTACGTTGAGGGGATCACCTATAATCAAATATCGTGCGAGGGAGCTGGTATTCAGATAGCCGCGGAGGCCTCGGGAGCCTTTCGGCGCTTTCAGGAGGATCTTAACGGGCTGGATATGCGAAATCTTCATGTAACCATTGAAGATTTTCACAACACTCCCGTTCGTTTTCGTCGGCTTGAAGAGGCGATTGCCGGTGATCCCCACGGAAGGGCGCGTGAGGCGGCCCGGGAGGTCGGGTTGGCGCGTGCATACGAGTCCTTATGCGGTGTGATCAGCGGAGCCCTCGATAGGGGCGAGCTCCCCCTCAGGGTTACCCATAACGACACGAAGATAAACAACGTCATATTTGACGATGATCGGAGCGGGGAGCCGAGGGCCCTGTGCGTAATTGACCTGGATACGGTAATGCCGGGTTCATCCCTGTATGACTTTGGTGATCTCGTGAGAAGCTGCGTCTGCAATCGTCCGGAGGACGAGACGGATCTCGATGCGGTCGGTATCAACCTCGATCTTTTCAGGGCGCTCGTGAGGGGTTTCTGCGGGCAGCGAGAGGCTGCAACGGCGCCCCTTACCGAGAAGGAACGCGAGCTGCTGGTGGCCGCCTCGATGGTAATTACCCTGGAGACCGGGCTGAGGTTCTTGACGGACCATCTGCTGGGGGATATCTACTTCAAGATCGGCAGACCGCGGCAGAATCTCGACCGGGCGCGGGCCCAGTTCCGGCTGCTGGAGAACATGGTCCGGGAGCGAGATATGATGGAGCAAATCGTTATGGAGAGCGCATGATGTCAACTCTGAGGATCCGTTTATTCGGGCACGCATCCGGAGGGGGTGCCGTGTTATGCGGTTATCGGAGGAGCCCGGCCGCAGCCGCGGTGTTCTCAGCCCTCCTGCTCTTGACAGCCCTGATTGCACCGGCAAACGCCCTGGAGGCGCGATGGGTCGACGTGGAAGGGGCCTCGCGTTTCCGCGACATGGGGGGATGGCCGGCCGGCGGTTCAACGGTGAAGACCGGCCTGCTGTTTCGATCGGGCGACCTCTCGAAGATCAGTGCCGGGGGCGTCAACGACCTCATGAAGCTGGGCATTGTGACCGTCGTCGACCTGAGGAATGATCCGCAGGGCTCATCACGGATCGAGGAGCTCTCCGGCGGAACCATCACCGTGGTGAAGCTTCCGATGGTAGCCGATCCGCTCAGAGATAGGAACGACTACTACAAGAGGATGATCGTCAACAGCCGGCAGAGTCTCATCGGGTTGCTGGCGCTCTTGTCCGATCCGGAGAAATTGCCGATGGTGATGTTCGATGAGGACGGCATCAATGAGGTCGACGTCGCCGCCGAATTCGTTCTCCTTACCGCCGGCGTATCGGGACCCGATGTCATCTCGGACTACCTGCTTGCGAATGAGCGGGGAGGGGCGCTGAAGCCCCAATGGGGCGAGATAATCGTGCGCTATTTCGACGAATACGGCGGAATGGACTACTATGTTACCAGGATTCTCGGTCTTTCTCCGGACCAGTTAGATCGAATACGGGAAAACCTCATAACCCATTAGGAGGAAGAGATGGCAGGGCCGCTTTCAGGCGTTCGTATCGTTGATCTTACCAGGCTCTACCCCGGCCCTTTCGGGACCCAGTTGTTGGGCGACCTCGGCGCCGAGGTCATCAAGGTGGAGGATAAGAATTCCCCGGATTATATCCGTTTCTTTCCACCGACCTTCAAAAAGGAAGGAGCAGGCTATATCGCCGTCAACCGAAACAAGAAGAGCTTCGTCCTGGACCTGCGTTCCGAAAAGGGAAAAGAGCTCTTCTTTCGGCTGGTGGAAAAAGCCGATGTCGTGGTCGAGCAGTTTCGTCCGGGTGTCATAGATAAGATGGGGCTCGGATACGATCGCGCAAAAGCGGTCAACCCGGCCATCATCTACTGTTCGATTACCGGCTTCGGGCAGACCGGGCCGTACGCGAACATCCCGGGTCACGACCTCAACTACATGGGACTCGCCGGCATCAGCGATATCATCGGCCCGAAAAGCGGTCACCCGGTCGTCCCCGGTATTCAGGTGGCCGACGTGGCGGGGGGAGGATTGATGTCGGTCATCGGCATCCTCTCGGCCATCATCGCCCGCCGGGCCACCGGCAAGGGCCAGCACGTGGACGTCTCGATGTTCGACGGTATTCTCCCGTTTATGGGGATGATCTTTTCGAATTATAAGGCAGGCGGAGGGCTTCCCGAGCGGGGCAATACCTTCCTTTCCGGCTCCCTCGTCTGTTACGATATCTACCGAACGAAGGACGATCGATATATGACGATGGGCGCACTCGAGTTCAAGTTCTGGAAGCGATTCTGCGAGCTGGTCGAAAGGCCCGAGTGGACCGATAAGCAGTTTGTCGAGGGAAAGGAGAACAAGGAGCTGCGCGCCGAGCTCTCGGAGCTCTTCCTGACCAGGACCCGGGACGAATGGGTGGATCTTTTCCGGGGTGAGGAGTCGATGTGCGAGGCGGTGCTCTCGATTGACGAAGTCGAGAACGACCCCCACGCGATCGCCCGGAAGATGATCATCGAGATGGATCATCCGACGGAGGGCACCATCAAGGGAATCGGGGTGCCGATCAAGTTTTCGGAGACCGAGGCAACCGATATCGCCCCGCCCCCGATCCTGGGTCAGCATAACGAGGAGGTCCTTTCGCTCATCGGGCTGTCACCGGCTGAAATCGAAAAGCTGCGCGCCGACGGTATTATCCCCTAGAGCGAAAGCACGATAGTGATCCCCGTGTATGAACGTTGGTCAGGGTGTCTTTTTGAAACGGTCGTTTGAGACCTTCTGGAGGGATTTCTCGTTCTTCTTCGCGAACTCCTTGAGGGCGTTGCCGAGATATCTTTCGGGGGTCGGCATCGGCCCCTTTTTCCACTCACGAAAGGCGGAGCTCTTTTCCTCGACCTCGAAGCGCTCTTCCAGGCGCTTCCAATCGCCTTCGTATTTCTTCCGAAATGCGGCCACAAAATCGGGGACGGCAAACTCCCCTTTCAAGCCGGACAGGACGGACGAGATCTTCTCGTCAATCTGGTCAACGATCTTCTTCATGGGCTACCTCCTGACCCGTATTATACCGTACGCGCGGTCATTTACAAGAAAAAGAATGATCCTTTGCCTCACGGCTATAGTATGATACGATGATCAAGGTTTTACGCGGAGCGCGCTCGTGACCGGTACCGATGACATTCTCAAGACGGCCGTCGACGCCGCCAGAAAGGCGGGTGCCCTCCTGGTCTCCCGGATGGCTGAAGGGAGACCGCGGGGGATCACGGAGAAGGGGGCCCTCGACTACGTAACTCAGGCCGATCGGGATTCTGAGGAAACGATACGGCAGATAGTCCTTTCCCGGCACCCGGATCATTCGTTCCTTGCCGAGGAAGGGGGGCTCCTATCCGGAAGCACGGACGCCCTCTGGGTGGTCGACCCGCTGGACGGTACCATCAACTACATGTCGTCCCTGCCGATTTTTTCGGTATCGGTGGGATTCATGATAAGCGGCGTGGTGGAAGTCGGGGTGGTCCTGGACCCGACCAGGAATGAGCTATTCTCGGCGGTCAGGGGGAGCGGGGCGTTCCTCAATGGACGGCCGATACGGGTCAACGACGTATCGGATCTTTCCCGGTCGATCGTGATAACCGGGTTCCCCCATCAGGTTCGTTCTCAAATCGAGCCATACCTGGCGGGATTCAGGGAGATCTTCGAGATCAGCGCAGGGATACGGCGGTTGGGCTCGGCGGCGCTCGACATCTGCTACACGGCGGCGGGAAGGGCGGACGGCTTCTGGGAGCCCAAACTGTCGCCTTGGGACGTTGCCGCGGGAAGCCTCATCGCGACGGAGGCCGGGGCTGTGGTGACTGATTTTGAGGGGACCGGCGACTATATAAAAGGTGGCAGCATGCTCTGTGCCCCTCCGCGGATATACCCTATTCTCCTGGATATCATCCGCAGGACGTTTCAATTCGAGGAGCCATAGTCATGGAATCACGCAGGCTTGTGATCTATCTCGCAGCGCTGCTTGTCATACTGGTGGGAATGCTGGTCTATATCTTTATCCAGACCCGGCATATAGACGAGGCGGCAAAAGGCAACGTCACCGAAAGCCCGGAAAAGAAACCAGATCTGGCCGACGGCGGGTCGATCTACGAAAAGGGGATTGACCTCGAGGGGAGGATGATCCCGATATCGGGCGGTCCGGACTGGCTCCTGAAAAAGGGTGGCGGGTGCGCGGCGTGTCATGGAGAAGGCGGCCGGGGCGGCAAGCCCCTGGAAGGGCTCACCATTGTTCCGCCGAATATCAGGAAAGCGGTCAATAGGGGGATCGGCGGGATGTCGGTGGATGAGTTCACGGCCCTTCTCAAATGGGGGGAGCTTCCGAACGGAAAGGAGCTCTCTCCTCAGATGCCTCGTTTTGACGTGCCGGATAACGAAGCTATCGATCTCCTTGAGTATATCAAACAGCTCCCGTGAGGCGGGGGCGGCAGAGCTATCGGCGGTGGCGCGGGTAGCGGGGCGTCCAAGGGGCGCGCAGGGGTGCGGAGGGCAGGGGCGGTTTGTTTCACCGGCGCCGAGGAAGCAAGTCATAAAGTCGATCCATGGACATCACCGAAGAGAACATATACTATCTGATCTCCCGGCTTCTGGACGATTTCGATTCCATTGAAAAGTCTTACACCAAGAAGCTTTTGGAGGACGGGTACAGCGTAACGGCCCCGCAGCTCGAGATACTTCGGGCGGTCGGCGAGAACCCGCAGATATCCCTCGGGGAGCTGGCTACGCTCACGCGGCTCCACATAACCACGATCGAGGGGTATGCGAATCGGCTGGAGAAAAAGGGGTTTCTGGTAAAGCAAAAGGACACGGCCGATTTCCGCAGGGTCATCGTCTACCTGACCAACGAAGGTGAGCAGATCATGAAGGCGGTTCCCCTCGGCTACCGCACCAAGCTCTTCGAAGAATTGAAGAGGCTGCCGATCCTGGAGAAGGAGCAAATATACCTCGCCCTGAAGAAGGTCGTCTTTATGATGCGTTGACCAAGCCCATCTGAAACGGCAAAAGAAAGGCCGGGCGGAATCGCCCGGCCTTTATCGTCAGAGATCGATCTTACCTGACCCGATACCACGCCCCATTATAGGCAAAGACCACGCTTTCCCCGAGGGCCAGGAACTTGCCGGCGTCCGGATTCTCCGACACAAATTTCCAGTAGGCGTCGGAGTTAAAGGAGAGATCGACGGTCCTGGTTCCTTCCGGGTAGTCAGCATCGAACCAGGTCTTGTCGCGGAGAAAGAAAGTCCGGTCTCCCACCTGTTTGATGCTCATGAGCTTCGGTGTGTCAACTACGGATTTTTCCTTCATGTCACGCACCGCCTCGGACGACTTCATGGCGAAACCTCCCCGCTCCTCCTTGAGCATCCCGGTTCCGGCCATCATATCGACGTCCGCCCGATCGGCGGGAGAGGGGGGCTGAAATCCCTGGGCCTCGTCTTCGAGCACCAGGAAGCTCGTGTAGGGCGTCACGATCCCGAAGGTCGTCGCCAGATCCTTGACCTCATTTACGAGCTCCTTGTTTTCACCGTTGAGCCTGATCTCGTCCAGCAGATAGGCGACCTTGCGGGTGGCCCAGATGCGGGGGAGAAAATCACTCTTCGTGTCGCGTGCGGCAAATGTAACCGGATACTCGAAGGTAGATTCCCGTCCGCCGGTGGTCCCGGAGAGCGTAATAGTGGAGGGACCGGAGCTCTCGTACGTTCCCACGACGGTAATCTGAGACCCGGCAAAGAGGTCGGGGAGCGTTATCGGGTAGTAATCTTTGAGCTTGACCCGGCTCGACTTCAACACAAGGTTGGTCATGGCGGGATCGTTGATCTTGGTGAAGAAATTTGAGACGACCGATTCCATATTTTCCTTCGGGGTGACGTATTCGGATATCCCGTGGTTTGTTGACGAGATCTTGTCCAACAGGTGCGTATTGATCTCTTCGCCGACGCCAAACACGAAGATCCGCGTATTTGACCGGTTAGCGTTGCCGACGTTTTTCACGATGGACGCGACGTCGGTCGTGCCGACCGTCGGCTCACCGTCGGTGATGAAGACGATGATGGAAGGCCGCTTCTTGTCGGCGGCTCCGCGGAGGGCCTCGACCAGCGAGTCATTGATGTTTGTGCCCCCCCGGGCGACCATCCCGTCGATGAATGCAAAGGCGTCGTCCCGATTTTTTCGGTCGGGTGAGACCGGGCCGTCCCTGAATTGTTCAGTGTCGGTGGAAAAGCGGACTATATTGAACCGGTCGCGGACGTTGAGGGCCCCGATGCAGTACTTAAGGGCTTTCTGGGCCTGCGCGAGCTTGTCTCCCTTCATGCTGCCGGAGGTGTCCAGCACAAAGGTCACGTCCTTGGGGACGATGTCGGAGGGACTAAGATCCCGGCTGGGCGAAATGAGGAGCATGAAGTAACCGGGCCCGCTTCGCTCCTTATACGTGATCAGCGAAAGGCCGACGTCTTTATCCGAAAGTGAGTAGTAGAGGACAAAGTCCCTGTCGGGAAGCACCTTCCTGTCCTCATAGGAGAGCCTGACTTCTTTATCCCCTTTTCTCGCGATGTCGATCTCGTGGGATGGAGAATAGACGGTGGTGACGGGTGTCGACGACTTGATCGAGACGTCGATCGACACCTGGTCCAGGGGCGCGGACGAGAATTTCTCCGTGTTGAGCGGATAGACGTATTTGACGGTCCCGAAGTCGTATTTGAGCGTCTCGGTATAGGTGATCTCGATCCGTTTCTCGCCGTGGGCAGGTATCGGATAGACCCGCAGCTTAAAGGTGTTCCGGTTTACGTATTCGAGGAGCGCCGGATCCTTGAGACGCCTGACGATGTCCTCATAGGTCTTCCGGGCGTCGGCGGCGTCCAGTATCTTACCCTCGACTTTCTTACCGTCTATATACATCGCCAGATCTGAAAACGAGGCACCCTCCGGGAGGGGGAAGATGAAGGTTCCCTCAAGATCAATGTCGTTCGGGTTGACGAAGACCTCGTCTATGTGGGTCGTCGATACCTGTTCGGTGATATTTACGGTGACCTTGTGGTACTTCACCTCGAGGGGCACGATGGGCTTGGGCGGATGAATCGGCGGATCGATGATGATAACGCCGTCGGCAAGGGCGAGGCACGGCGCAATCAGCAGTGCCGCGAGCAACCAGAAGAGCAGGCGCATTTTCATATATCACTCCTGTAGTTTCGTTTCTACGGGTTCTGACAGGAAAGGGCCTGATTTGTTCCAATACGTTGATGTTTTTCGTTACGCTGCAAGATAACGTATAGTATAATATATTCTTTAACTGGCGGGGATAATTCATGCAGAGCACGAAGGCCTTCATCATTTTCGTCGTGATCGCCACCTCGGTGTATGTCCTGATGAATACGTACGTCTACTTCCGCGGCTTCTCGGCGTTGTCGGGGGAGGGAAGGTGGGTCATCTGGCTGAAATTCCTGTTCCTGGCGATCGTGCTGGCCTTTCCGGTGAGCGTCTTCTTGAGGAACAGCTCCTACTGCGGGCTGAATAACGTTCTGACGATTATCGGGTCGGTCTGGGTGGGCGCGATGGTCTATTTCCTGCTTATCGCGTTCGCGGCCGATATCGTGATCCTGGCAAACCACGTGATCCCGATCATTCCCGCCAAACTGAAGGCCGATCGGATACTATTTGGGAGGTCGGTCTTTTTCGGCTCCATCGCACTGGTAGGCCTCATTATATTCTTCGGCTGGATCAATACGCTCGTGATCAGAGTGAGTCCGGTGGAGGTGGTGCTCCCGGCGCTGCCGAAGGCGCACAACCCGACGACGATCGTCTACGTTTCCGACGTCCACCTGGGCCTCATCATTCACGAGCGGCGTCTCCAGAAGTTCGTGGAAAAGATCAACGCCCAGCGCCCCGATCTGATCATCATCGGGGGGGATCTCGTGGATGAGAGTGTCGAGAAGCTGGACGGCATGCCTCAAACCCTGGCGCTGCTCAAGGCGCCGCTGGGTGTCTTTGCCGTTCTGGGCAACCATGAGTTCTACGCCGGGGCCGATAAGGCGGTCGCCTTCATGAGGTCGGCGGGAATCCGGGTGCTTCGGGACGAGGTGGCCACGGTGCCCGGGCTCGTCAACCTTGTGGGGATTGACGACCCGACGGCGCTCAGGTTCGGCAAAAAGAAAGAAGCCTCGTTGCCGGCGCTGATGAAAGAACGAGACCCCTCCCTTCCCACCATACTCCTCTTTCATCCCCCGATCAGGGTAGAAGAATATTCGACGACCGGGGTTGACCTGATGCTCTCGGGACATACCCACCACGGCCAGATGTTTCCCATCAACCTCATCACGCGCATGGTATACCTCGTGGATTATGGGTACCGGCGTATCGGGTCGATGCAGCTGAACGTCAGCTGCGGCCTGGGTACCTGGGGCCCACCTGCCCGTGTCTTTACCCACCCGGAGATCGTAAAGATCACGCTGGTGAATGGGGAGGGCGGGAAATAAGGGGGTGAGGTAAACGGGACCCCCTCCAACACCTTCACGGTAGTCATCAGCGCCTTTCTTGGCCTTTTCTTGCTTCGGAACTTCCTCGTCGAACGCCCGTTCCCCCGGGCTCTGAGAGAGACGATCAAAAGCGGCGAATTTACCCTCCTTGCAGCCAACTGCCTAACTCCGGCGGATTGGCAAAGCAGCTCTTTCTCGGCGCACCGTTCACGTTCTTTCAACATCAATATAGTAAACGGCAGAAATGATTAAACGGGCGTAGGTGTCATGAACATGGAGCCGATCAAAGAAAGGAGAGAAAGAAATGAAGAAATATTTTTTACTTATGAGCGTCGCAGTGCTTCTTATTGGAGCTTTAGCTTGGGCTCAAGGAGAATATCCGGGTTACGGCGGTGCTTCCGGTTTGTACTACGGTCAAAACCCCAATCTCTCCCAGGATCAGCAGAAGGAGTCCGTTGGGATCGATCCGAAATACCTGACCGATACCCAGGATGAATCCCGAAGTCTCCTGACCGACCAGCAGCCCAAACCCGATCCCAACGGCTTTTGTAGCCTCGCATGGGGCGGCGATACGATGGGCAACTATGCTCGTCCCGGCTCTGACGGGGGCACGACCAGCGGCTGGTGTTGGTAAGGCAACGGGATCGATGGCTATTTCGGTGAAGTGCGGGCTCGATAAGTACCAGCAAGGTCAGAGTATTCCGGGATAGTCGGTGATCGGAGCGTGAGGTAGGTCCGGGCCATGAGGGGCCATGATCGTCATTGCGGTGGCCTTGGAATCAGGATATGGGCAACCGAACTCTCCCACTGAAGGGACGGGAGCTACACGTGCCTGAGGATGAACAAGAGGTCGGCAATACCGAGAAACATCTTGGGCAGGAAATAGGCGGCACTATAGTGGCCGGCGGGCACCGGGATATAGAACTCGGTGAAATTCTTCCCGCCAACCGCGTTCTTGGCGAAGAACTCCCGCTGCATGCATGAGTAGCGGTAAAGGAGCACCGGGTCCTGCCTCGCCTTTACAGATAGCACCGGCATCGTGATCTTGTTCACAAATCGCAGGGGATCGGCCTCCGGCCAGATATGTTCGATGTCCCAACCTGTAAGCCCGAGGTCTTCGATGAGCCCTTTGCGGACATAGGATGCCTCGATGTTATCCTCATCCATGATGAAATCCGACAAAAGCCCACCGGAAAGGTTGAGGACGACCGCCCGGCAGATCCCTTCAGGGACGTTCCTGACCAGGTCGGAATCACGGCGTCCCAGATAGGCGCGATAATCTTCGGCGTTGGCGAGGCTCATGATCGTCAGCGTCGATCCGATGCTCGTGCCGATAACGCCGATGCGCGAGAAGCCCTCTTTCATCAGGAAGAGGTAGAGGGCCAGGATGTCCGATATCCCCTGGGAGAATGACCAGAGTGTTTCATGGACGTTGGAGGAAAAGAGCCGTTCTCCGGGGACCATTACCGTATCATTGGGATCGTGTCGCCTCCCGTGGTACGGGTGGACCGCCTCGACGCATGTATAACCGAAACGTCCCAGGAGCCCGGCAAGCCGCGAGAATGCGCCCTCCTCGGCCCTGAGGTTGGGAAGGATCACGACGGCTTTTTCGGCTGAAGCGGGGTAAACGAGAGCACACGCGGTGTTGTTTTTGGCGATGGATGAGGCGACAGTGCTGGGAAAAGTCAACAGGCCCTGCTCGTTCCGGGTAATGATATCGCCCATCGTCGCGGTCTTTCCATCGGCGTCCGTAAGTGTGAACTCGGTATCGATGGGTGGAAAAAGTATGTCGGGGAGCTCCTTTTTATATTCGGTGAGGAGTCGCTCGTACTCCTCGCGCGTCATGGAGGTTCCATCAGGTCTGATTCCCCAGGTGCCCTTCTTGATCGTCGGGCGCGTGCGGAGAGCCTGTAGCTTGAGGTCGTGAAGGCGCACGCCCCGCTCGGCGCTGCCCTCGGCAATGATGTCCCTGATGAGATCGAAATAGGAAAACGGCGATTTGCCTTTTGTGTGCCGCCACCGGCTACTCCATCCCTTCGATCAGTGTCCGGGCGTTGAGGCCGAGGTCGGGAAGATAGTAGCCGCCCTCCAGCAGCGCGAATCGCCGGCCGGAACAATGTTTCTCGGAGAATTCCTTGACCATGCGGCCGATCGCACCATAGTCCTCGGTCAACAAGGTGCTTCCCCAGTCTTTGATGTATCGGTCAAATCCGGCGCTGACCCCGATAATGTCATAGGGTGCAGTTCGGGTCAGGCCGTCCTGGCACTGGGCCAGAAACTCGAGGCGGTCCGACGCCTGGACGTTGACGACCGATACATCGTGTCGTCCCATGAAGTAGTTCTCCGTGCCGTCGCCGAAATGGAGGTCGATATCCAGGATAACGGCCCGCTTGATCTGTCTTTTCAGGATCAGCCGCTGTATCGAGACGGCCATATTGTTGAAGAAGCAGAATCCCCAGTTGGTGCCGGGGCTGGCGTGGTGTCCGGGCGGTCGAACAAGCCCGAAGGCGGGCACCCCGTCCATGCCGATCTGGGCAGCAAGAATCGAGCCCCCCGCGGCCATGAGCGCCACTTCATATCGGTCGCGGTCGCGTTTCTCTGCCTGCACGAGGCTCGGGTAATGGACGAGGAGCACGTCCAGTTCGTCGGCGGGCTGCGGCGTGACAAAGGAATAGTGGTGGGATGATAACTCCTTATGTATCACCTCGACACGCTGGGGCCGCTCGACGGAAGCGGTGGGGTAATCTGTCAGGTACGCGTCGTCATAAACTATCTGTGTGGTCGGCATGAGTGCCTCCGAAATGGGTTAGGCGGCGGCGCCGCCCGGTCACTCAAAAAAGAGCTTGAGCTCGCGCAGTCTCCTTGTGTCGCGCGCGAGCTTTTCCATCGGCATATCCTCGATGATGGTGCCCTTGCTCATGACAATCGCGCGGTCGGCAAGCTTTCGTGCAAGCTCAATGTCGTGGGTTACTATGATCTTGGTCTTGGCGATTGCCCCGATTACCGCCAGAAGGTCGTGTACCCCCTCGGGGTCGAGGTTTGCCGACGGCTCATCAAACGCGATGATGGCGGGATCCATCGAGAGTATCGTGGCGATCGAGGCGCGCTTCTTCTCACCGTACGATAAGTGATGGGACGAGCGGTGTTCGTATCCGGAAAGACCCATCGCAAGAAGAGCACCTTCTGTGCGCCGTTTGACCTCCTCTTGAGAAAGGCCCATATTGCCGGGGCCGAACGCGACATCGTCATAGACCGTTGGGCAGAAGAGCTGATCATCCGGGTTCTGAAAGACGATGCCGATCCGCCGCCTGACCTCCCGGACGGTCTTGGGAGAAACGTCGACCCCCAGGATAGTGATCCTGCCGGTTCCGAAGATGAGGCCGGGAAGCGTCAGGAGGAGGGTGGACTTTCCGGCGCCGTTGGGGCCGAGAACGGCTACCGATTCGCCGGAGGCGATGGAGAGGCTCACCCGGGAGAGTCCGCTCGTGCCGTCCGGATAGGTGTAGGAAAGGTCACTGAGAATGATGTCGCCGGAATGCATGGTCATAGTCGGGTACCGGCGAACCTGATGGCGCAGGCGCCCGAAAGGATGATAACTCCGAAAAGATAGTCGGCGGCAGTCAGGGCCGCCGTCCTCGTTTTGACTATTTCGCTGTCGTATCCCCGCGCCTTCATCGCCAGAAAAATCCGCTCGCCCCGCTCAAAACTCCGCACGAATATGCTTCCAATCATATGCCCGATGGCGGGGGCCTGCCAGATCCAGCGGTTACCGTAGAGGCGGGCGTCCAGCGCAAGGGTGACCCGCTGTGCTTCGTCCATGAGGATAAACAGGTAGTGGTACATAAACGAGAGGGTATCGGCGATAAAGGACGGAACCTTAAGCTCCCTCAGGCCGGCCGTGAGGTCGCGAAAGGGGGTGGAAGATATCAGCAGCGTCAGGAAGATGATGGAAAGGATCGACTTGCACAGGACGTTGAAGACCAGGAGAACGCCGGCCCTCGTGATGGAGAGGTCGGCGATCCCGAGAGAATAGGAGACAGCTCCCGTTTCCCTGGGGACGAAAGGGACGGCCGCAAGCGCGACGACTACAAAGGGTACGGCAATCAGCGCCCGCCTCAGGAAGACGACCGGCGGAACCCGCGACACAAGGATAAGGATCAGGGACAGGGCGAAATAAAGGAGAAAGACTCCGAAAGCGTAGGCGGGTGTCGACACGATCAGGAGGACGACCAAGACAATGGTGATAAGCTTGGTCTTCGGATTGAGAGACCGAATGGGGCTCTCAATAGCGCTCTCTTCGTCAAGAAAATGATGTCTCATAATCTACCCGATAATCTAGTCATTATATAATCCCGTGCGCTCGGGGCGCAAGCCTTTTTTCAATTTTTCGCGCGGGCATGGGAGCATCGCGCCGAATGACGGCATACCGTCTCCGGGAAGAAGGAAACCGCCCGGGGTTTCCAACGGGAGCTCCCGACCGCACTGCAAGGTGTTAACAGGACCCGGCCATGGCACGGCGGGACGTCGCTCCTCTCACTTTTTTCGTTGCCTTTTGGGTGGGGGCATGGGATAATTTCAAATTCATTCAAGGACATGATCACCATGTTTCAGCTCCCTTCGCCTAAGACCGACCTTTGCCTCATTCACCCGCCCAGCGTGTTTGACTTCAGGCAGAGGGAAATCCTCTTCGGTCCCATCAGCGACGTCATCCCGTCCACACCGGCATTCGAGATGTATCCGATCGGTTTTTCGTCTATCGCCGAATTCCTTTCTGAGAACGGGATCGGCGTTCGTATCGTCAACCTCGCGTACCTGATGCTTAAACGGCCTCATCTGGACGTCAGAAGATACCTCAAAAGCCTCAGGGCCAGGGCCTTCGGGATCTCTCTCCATTGGCTCCCCCACGCACACGGAGCGATCGAGCTCGCCCGTCTCCTCAAGGAAGTTCACCCGGAGGTGCCGGTGATTCTCGGAGGCTACTCATCTACGTACTTCGCCGACGAGATCATCCGGTATCCCTTCGTCGATTACATCGTACGGGGCGATTCCACCGAGCGGGCCCTCGTTGGGCTCATGAGGGCGATTGCGGGGGAAGGGCGCTTTGAGGATGTGCCCAACCTGGTCTTCAAGAGGGGAGAAACGACAGTCTCAAGCGACTCCTTTCTGCTGGACGATCACCTCAATGACTTTTCCAACAACTACGTAAATCTCTTTCGAAAAGCCCTCAAATACCGCGATCCGATCGGTATGACGCCCATACACGACTGGTGGAGCTACCCCATCACGATGATCGTGACGTGCCGGGGCTGCACGAAGAGCTGCGCCATCTGCGGGGGATCGAAATGGGCGGGCAAGCGATACCTCGGGCGGGATCGGGTCGCCTACCGGGATGCCCAAACCGTGGCCGATGATGTGATACGGCTTGCCGGATTCACACGCGCCCCCATCTTCGTCGTCGGGGATATACGGCAGGGTGGTGACGATTACGCCCGGCGGTTCCTCGAAAGAGTCGCCCCGGCGCGGGTTCAAAATCCTGTCGTGCTTGAGCTTTTCGATACCGCGCCGGAAGCCTTTTTTCAGGCGGTATCGGGCGCCCTTCGCAACGTCAACTACGAGATATCTCCGGAAACGCACGACGATGCGCTGCGCCGGGTCTCGGGCAAGCAGTACGGCGCCGCCGGAGTCCAGGACAATATCCGCTGGGCGCTGAAGTACGGGGCGAAAAAATTCGACGTCTTCTTCATGACGGGAATCCCCCGGCAGGACTACGGATCGGTAATCGAGACCGTCGCGTACGCCGGGGAGTTGATGAAGGAATTCGGAAAACGGCTTATGCCGTTCATCTCGCCACTGGCCCCGTTTCTCGATCCCGGCAGCATCGCCTTTGAGAACCCCGGGAAATACGGTTATACGATCCTTCGCAGAAGTTTCGGGGAACATGTCACGGCGTTGTCAGGATCGTCCTGGAAGGATATGCTCAACTATGAGAGCGCATCCCTTTGCCGCGAGGAGCTGGTGGCGGCGACCTACGAGGCGGGGGCGCGGCTCAACGAGCTTAAGCGCGCTGCGGGAAATATCGACTCGGCTACCTATCGACGGGTAAAAACGCGTGCTGACACCCTGTCTCGAATGGAAAGACGCGGGGCGGATCGGGCGTAACGGGCGGCTTGTCCAAAGGGACCAGCGGCAAAAGGGTAGGGATTGACCCGAACGACCTGGGTATCGTCTGTGACAAGGAGGAGATCAAATGGCAAAAGAGGGGAGGAAGGTTTCGCTTCTTTGCCATCGGACGCGCCGTTGCCAGGGAGCTTGCCAGGAGGAGAACGGTAATGAAACGAGTTGTGGGAAGTGGTGATGATTTATCAAATCGATGACGTTTTGTCTTGACAGGTGCAGGATATTTTTTTACTATTTCAAATTGATTGACAGATCAATCTAAGTGCTCCTCTATGCGGAAAAAGTGGTGGGAATTCTCGGGTCCCGGCGAAAGATGACCGGCCCGGGTAATCGGGCACGAGAGATTGCATCGGGGCGCGGGCCGGCGTCACGGCGCTTGACTAAACCGGCCGGGTCTGCTATATGATGAGCTTTAGTTTTGAGTTTTAATCCGAACGCCACGGCATGCCGTCTGGTCTGTACGAATACAAGGAACCGGTTATCGGTAGAATCATCGTTTAGGAAACTGTAAGGAGGAGGTTTTCAGTGGACGTAATAGAGGAAGGAATCGGCAGGCTATTTACCGACCCCGACCCTGATAAGGCACGGGAGTTCTTCAGGAAGAAGTCGCGGGAGCTCAAGAACAAGATGATGAGCGTCAGTGACGCCGTCAAGACACTCCTCAAGGACGGGGACTACTTCGCGATCGGCGGTTTCGGTGCGAACCGGATTCCCACCGCGGTCTGCCACGAAATCGTGCGGCAGAAGAAGAAGAATCTCGCCTTTGCGGGACACACCTCGACCCACGATTTTCAAATATTGGCCGCAGGCAAGGTCTTCAATAAGTGCGACATCGCCTATATCATAGGTCTTGAGGCGCGGGGTCTCTCGCCCAATGCCCGGCGTTATATGGAGACCGGCGAGGTGGAAGTCACCGAGTGGACCAACTATGCCATGGCCGCTCGGCTCAAGGCTGCGGCGATGGGAGTGTCCTTTGTGCCGATCAGAAACATGATGGGGACCGATACGTTCAAATACAGCGCCTCCAAAAAGATACAATGCCCCTATACGGGGGATAACTATGTGCTGGCCCCGGCGCTCTACCCCGATTTTTCGGCCATACACGTCCATGAAGCGGACATGTACGGCAACTGCCGGATCAAGGGGATCACCATCGCCGACCTGGAGCTGGCACGGGCCTCAAAGCGCCTGGTGATTACGTGCGAGCGGATCATCTCCAACGATCAGATCAGGAGCGACCCGTCGCTGACGCTCATCCCGTTCTATCTGGTTGACGCCGTCTGCGAAGTCCCCTACGGCAGCTACCCGGGCAATATGCCTTACGAATACTATTCCGATGAGGAACACCTGAGGGAGTGGCTGACGATCGAGAAGGATCCGGAAGAGCTCAAGAAGTTTCTCGTCAAGAATATCTATAACGTTAAGGAATTCTCGGAGTATATCGAAATAAACGGCGGCCTCAAGAAGATGCAGGAACTCAGAGACAAGGAATTCCTGATCAATAACAACAACGCCAAGAAATAATGGAGGTAGGTCACCCATGGCTGACTTTAATACGATGGAATTGATGATCTGCACCGCCGCACGGGAACTCGAAGACGGCGCTACCGTCGGCGTGGGCACCGGCGCGCCCTGTGCGGCGGCGATGCTCTCCCAGAAGACGACCGCCCCCAACCTTGTCATTTTCTTTGAGGCGGGCGGTGTCGCCCCCCTGATCCCCGTAATGCCCATTTCGGTGGGTGATTCACGTACAACCTGGAAGGCCAACATGGCCGCCGGTATGTGCGAGGTTATGGAGACCTGCTGCCGAGGTTTCGTTGATTATACCTTCCTGGGCGGGGCCCAGATCGACATGTACGGCAATCTCAACTCAACCCGGATCGGTGGAGATGAGCAAAAACCGAAGGTCAGGCTGCCCGGAAGCGGCGGCGCCAATGATTTTGCGTCCTTCTGCTGGCGTATGATGGTCATTACCGCTCAAGACTCCCGTCGCTTCGTTGAGAGATGCGAGTTTATCACCACTCCCGGATATCTTACCGGCGGGGATTCACGGCAGAAATCGGGCCTTCCCAAGGGGTCAGGACCCTATAAGATTATCACGAACATGGCGGTAATGGACTTCGATCCTGAATCCAAACGGATGCGGATTTCCTCCATCAATCACGGTTATTCCGAGAAGGACGTCCGCGACAACTGCGGTTTCGAGTTGTTGAAGGCCCCCAAGGTAACCGAAACGCCGCCCCCGACCGCCGAAGCCCTGAGGCTCCTGCGAGAGGAGATCGACCCGTATAAATACATTATCGGAAGATAGTGTCGACTGATGACGATTAGTCAGGCAATGACCGCGGACCGATAGGAACCGGGCTGCCATTGCATGCCTGGGAGTTACGGCGTCGGAAATCGCATGAGAGGCGACTCGTGCGATATATTACGTGTGTCACTTTATAACGGAGGAACCGATGAGCGATAAAGTAATCATCACCGCCGCGTTGACCGGGGCGGTAACCAGAAAGGAACAAAACCCGGCAGTCCCCTACACACCGGAGGAGTTTGCCGAAGACGCGTACAAGGTCTACAATTCCGGTGGATCGATCGTCCACATCCATGTGCGCGATCCCGAGAACGGGGTCCCCACTCCCGATATTGACAAAATCAGGCCGACTATCGAGGCGATCCGGGCAAAATGCCCCAAGCTCATTATCAATATGAGCTCGGCCATCGGCCCCTGGGTGACCAAGGAGCAGCGGATCGCCCCCGTCGTAGCCATGAAGCCGCCGATGGCGAGCCTCAATACCAACTCCATGAACTTCGGCGTTGCAAACTGGAAGACGGGCGAGGTGCCGATGGAGATCGTCTTCGAAAACACGTTCGCGATGCTCATCGATTTCAACAGGCAGATGAAGGAAAACGGCGTAAAGCCCGAGCTGGAAATCTACGACATGGGCGGCCTGTTCAACGTGCTTTTGGTCAGAAGGCAGAAGATATTCGAAGAGCCGATGCACTTCCAGATGGTCTTCGGCGTGGCGGGCGGCGTTCCTTACGAGCTCCCGATGTTCTCCGAGATGCTGGCGCACCTGCCCGAGGGCTCAACCTACAGCGTATGCGGCGTGGGTCCGAACCAGTTCCGCGCCAATATGACGTCGGTGGTTAACGGCGGCCATATGAGGGTGGGCCTCGAGGACAATACGAGGATGCCGGACGGCGAGCTCGCCAAGGGAAGCTGGGAGCAGGTAGAATGGGCGGTCAAGGTAGCGAAACTGGCCGGACGCGAGGTGGCGACGCCCGACGAGGCGCGTAAGATCCTCAACCTCAAGAATAAGTAAGCCTACTAAGGACCGCAGCATAACGCGATAGGGGAAGGCTGCCGCAGGATTATCTGCGGCGGCCTTCTTTTTTGGGAAGCAGCTCCAGCGGCCTAGGTATCCATCGTCTATTATTAGTTTCCGCGATACATCCTGCGAAATAGTTTGACGCTTCAGTAAAATAATACTACTATTTTCACGTTCCTGATTCATTTTCTATTTCATCTACCATTTCATTTACGGAGGAGGCCATGGCTGATAAGGTTGTCGGTTCCGGGATGTTTGAGGTTAAGGACAACGAGGAGATCTGGGGATTAAACAGACGCTGGGTTCTCTTTTCAAATGCACTGCTACTCAATATGATGGACAGGATGGAGGCCATCCTGGGACCCGTTGCAAAACGGCAGATCTACGAAGTGGGCTATTCATCGGGTAAGATGGGCGGACAGCGAATGCGGGAGATATTTAAGGGGGGAATTGAGCAATTCAAACAGCATGTCAATCTCAGCACCACCCTTGGCTGGGGGAAGATCAGCAAAGTGGAATATGATGAGGGGAGCGGAAAGATCATCCTCGAGTACCTGAATACCTGGGAATCCGGGGGGCATCACGAGATTCACGGGGATACAAAGACAAAGAACGCGACGTGCCTATTTTCCGCCGGACTGGCCGGAGGAGCTGCGGAAGGCGCCTTCGAAATGCCCTATGAGTCAGTGGAGGAGGTTTGTGTCAGTAAAGGAGATCAGGTGTGTCGCTTCGTGCTGACCCCGATGGGAGAGAAGAGGAGGGTTATCAGGTAGCATCCCTCCGACGGATTGAAGCCGCCCCCCGAAGGGGCGGTTTTTTTTGAGCTGGGTTTCCCGTTTGTGCCCGAGTGCATATGACGCATCCGGCCGCGCGAAATCACTAAAGGCCCAGGGGTTTTTTTCTATAGGCCCGGCTTCTTTGGCCAGATAAATTAATTGACTCAAGAGGACCAAAAGACTATAATCATGAGAGTTTAAACAGAACAGGAGGTTTCTCATGGGTGGAGCAGTTGGTATTCTTATTCTGATCGCGTATCTTCTTGGCCATCGTCTTTTCCGCCATCAGGGTGCTCAACGAGTACGACCGGGGCGTTATCTTCAGGCTTGGGCAGACTCATCGACGTGAAGGGTCCCGGCCTTATCTTCCTGATCCCCGTCATCGATAAAATGCTTCGTGTCTCCCTCAGGACGGTAACGATGGACGTTCCCCCGCAGGACGTTATCACGAGGGACAACGTCTCGGTCAAGGTCAATGCCGTCGTCTATTTCAGGGTCATGGACCCGAATAAGGCCATCGTCGAAGTTGAGAACTACATGTACGCCACTTCCCAGCTTGCCCAAACCACGCTGAGGAGCATCCTGGGTCAGGAAGAACTCGACGACATGCTGGCCGAGCGGGAAAAGATCAACAATCGAATTCAGGAGATACTCGACAAGAACACGGAGCCCTGGGGCGTTAAGGTTTCCCACGTGGAGATCAAGCACATCGACCTGCCCCAGGATATGCAGCGGGCCATCGCGCGGCAGGCCGAGGCCGAGCGGATCAGGCGGGCCAAGGTCATCAACGCCGACGGCGAGTTCCAGGCCTCCGCAAAGCTGGCCGAGGCCGCGGTAGTCCTCGGAAAGAACCCGATAGCGCTGCAGCTGAGGTATCTCCAGACGCTGGCGGAGATCGCGACGGAAAACAACTCCACGACGATCTTCCCGGTGCCCATAGATATCTTTCGAGCCGTTCAAGAAGTTTCTCGCGGAAAAGAAGTGAGACGATGAGCGACAAAGCTCTTGAGATAGCCGCGCAGCTCATGGCTCTCTCCGCGACCACGGCCCCGAAGTCCCGGGGTGAGAATTTCGTCTTCACGAAGATCATCGACGGCACCCAGGTCAAGGAAATCGCCGATTCAATGGAGCGATTCGGCAAGAAGTTGAAGAAGGCGAACTTCGACCGCGACGCTGCGAGCGTCAGAAATTCGGAAGTGATTCTGCTGATCGGGATACGGGATGCCACTCCGATCTCCCTGAACTGCGGGGCGTGTGGTTACGATGAATGCGGCAAGCGTTATAAAGAAGAAGGGGCCGGAATTCTCCGGCCCCCATTGTGCGTTTCGTCTCCTCGATATGGGAATTGCCCTCGGATCGGCGGTCAAGACGGCGTCGATTCTTAACGTCGATAATCGAATCATGTACCGTATCGGGACAACGGCCCGGGATATGGGCATCGTCGATTGGGACTACGTCATGGGGATTCCCCTGTCCGTCACCGGAAAGAACGTTCACTTTGACCGATAGTACGCTCCATAACAATTCGGTGGGGGAGCCGCAGGACCGCGCGGCCGGCTTCCGCCCCGAAAAGAGAAAAAGTACCTACCGACTGCCGCTTCTACTTTTTCTGCTTACGGTCGTAACCACCCTGATTGCCGGGAGCTCATTTTACGCATCATATGAAGATCTGATCAGCCACCCCGGCCTGATCCTGACGGGGATTCCCTTTGCCTTCTCGCTCCTTGCCGTTCTTCTCGCCCACGAGATGGGGCATTTCGTCACGTCGCGGCACTACCGGGTGGATGTAACACTTCCCTACTTTATCCCGGCGCCGACGCTGTTCGGAACCCTCGGCGCGGTCATCAAGATGCGATCCCCGATTCGAAAAAAGACCATGCTCCTGGACATAGGCGCCGCGGGTCCGCTGGCGGGGATCGTAATCGCGATCCCGCTGGTAATATGGGGCCTTTATCACTCGCAGGTGATCCCGATTTCTTCGGGTGATCAGACATATCTCTTCTTCGGTGACTCTCTTTTGTTCAAGCTCCTGTCGTACATGATCGTCGGTACGATTCCGGAAGGATATGACATTATGCTGTCCCCCATCGCCTTTGCGGGGTGGGTGGGTTTTCTGGTTACCGCGCTGAATCTGATGCCGATGGGTCAGCTGGACGGAGGGCACATCGCCTACGCCCTTTTCGGGCGCGGCCAGCGAATCGTCTCTCGGATTTTTGTGGGGGTGCTGATCGTATTGGGAATTGTCTATTATTTGGGGTGGCTTGTCTGGGCGGCGCTGGTGCTTATCATCGGCGTTGATCACCCTCCGGTCTCGGATGACGACGTCGGTTTGGGCGTGAACAGAATGATCGTTGGATGGTTTTGCTTTTTCCTGTTTATTGTCACTTTTATTCCCGTACCGGTGAAAATAGACTTTTAGTCTCACCGTAACAAAGAGGGCCGCTTTATGGCAGGCGGCCGTGTTGGTAAAAGCAAGGAGGTTTCATGTCGCAGTATATCCATGATGAGGGGAGCTTCGAAGGAATCGGCGGCCAGAAGATATATTTCCAGTTCTTTAAGCCGAAAGGATATAAGAACGTTGTGATCTATGTCCACAGCATGGGAGAACACAGCGGCAGATATCTCTTTCCCATCGAATACTTCATCGACAGGAAGATAGCGTTTTACGGCCTGGATCATAGGGGATACGGAAGATCCGGCGGGAAGAGGGGACATATCGATTCTTTTTCGGACTATCTCGATGACCTTTCTGCCTTCGTCAATATCGTCAAGAAGCGCGAGGGCGACAAACGGTTCTTCATACTGGGCCACGGGCTGGGCGGCCTCATCGCCGTCAGATATATTGAGGAGAATCCCGGCTCCTTTTACGGGGCAATGATCACGTCGGCCGCCCTAAGGCTGAGGCACACGATATCGCCCTTCGTGGCCTACGTCGGCGACAAGCTCTCCCGATACCTGCCCCGTTTCTCCATGACCAACGAGATCGACCCGGTTAACCTCACCCATGACAAAGACGTCGTCAAGAAATATATGGAGGATGACCTCGTACACAACAAGGTGACAGCCCGGTTCTTCATCGAGTGTTCATCGGCGATGAAGGTGGTCTTCGAGAAGGCGGAAACGGTTACCCTCCCGTTCCTCATTATGCACGCCGGCGCCGATGAAGTCGTGTCACCCGAGGGGAGCAGTGAGTTCTACGAGAAGATCGCCTCGACCGATAAGACGCTGTTCATCTACAAAGGGTTGTATCACGAGATACTCAATGAAACCAATCGGGTGGGCGTCTACAAGGATATGGAGAAATGGCTGGCGCCGCGTCTCCTGAAATAGTGAATGGACATGAGCGCGGGGTCCCCCCGCCGGCGAGCGTGGTATAATCGCTCACCGAAAATGGCAGGCGCACAGCCTTCCGCCGCCCTTATCCTCGAGGGGCGGCGTTTCTTTTTTACAGATCTCCTGCGCTTCGGGGCATCGGGTGTGAAACCGGCAGCCGGGTGGCACGAAGATGGGGCTCGGTATATCACCTCGGAGGATAATCCGTTGTCCGCGGCCGTTTCCCCGTATGCTCGGGACTGCCGAGAGGAGTGCGATAGTGTAGGGATGGAGCGGCCTCGCGTACAGCTCATCTTTGCCGGAAAGCTCCATGATTCTGCCCAGATACATTACGGCCACGCGGTCGCTGATGTATCTGACGACCGATAGATCATGGGAGATAAAGACGTAGGTGAGGCCGTAGCGTTCCTTGAGCGACATCAGGATGTTGATGATCTGGGCCTGGATCGACACGTCCAGCGACGATACCGGCTCGTCGGCGATGATCAGCTCCGGCGAGAGCGCAAGAGCCCGGGCAATCCCGATACGCTGGCGCTGACCGCCTGAAAACTCGTGGGGGTATCGAAAAAGAGCGTCCTCCGACATGCCGACCTGTTCGAGAATCTGGGTTACGCGTTTGCGTACGTCAGCCCCCCGGGAGAGCCCATGAATCTCCATACCCTCTCCCACAATCGAGAGGACGCTCTTCCGTGGATTGAGGGAAGCGTAGGGGTCCTGAAAGATTATCGAGAGCTTGGCCCTCAGCCTCTGCATCTCGGTGCGGGAAAAAGAGGACATGTCCCGGCCCGAGTAGATAATCTTTCCTTCCGTAGGCTCCTCGAGCCTGAGGATCAGTCTTCCGAGGGTGCTCTTGCCGCATCCGCTCTCGCCAACGATACCGAGCGTTTCGCCGCGTCGGATTTCCAGGTCAACGACGTCCACCGCTTTGACGGTAAATATCTTCCTGGTAAAGAAGCCCCGGCTGACAGGATAGTACTTCTTGACCGCGACCAGCTGGATCAGTGGTTCCATAACGTCCTACCGGAACAGCCAGCACTTCACGAGGCTGGTTGTGCCCTGATGAAACATGGGCGGTTCCTCACGTCTGCAGATTTCCATCACATAGGGACAACGGGGCGAAAACCTGCATCCGACCGGGAGATCCGAGAGCTTCGGGACGGCGCCCGGTATGGTGTAGAGAGCCTTCCCCTCAGAGCCGAGGGCCGGCAGCGCCTTGAGGAGTCCCCGGGTATACGGATGAAGGGGAGTATCGAAGATATCGCGGACGGGACTTTCCTCAACGATCGTGCCCGCGTACATGACAAAGACCCGCTCGGCCACCTCAGAGACAACTCCCAGATCGTGTGTGATCAATACCATGGACATGGTGTGTTCTCTTCTCAGAGAATCGATCAGCTCCAGGATTTGGGCCTGAATCGTGACGTCGAGGGCCGTCGTGGGCTCGTCGGCGATCAAGAGGCGAGGGGAGAGAGCGAGCGCCATGGCGATCATGACTCGCTGGCGCATTCCACCGGACAGCTGGTGGGGATAGTCGTGGAACCTTCGTTCGGGTGAGGGGATTCCCACCTGCTTAAGGATCTCGATGGCGCGCTCGCGCCTGGCCCGTTTGGAGAGATCCGTGTGATATCGAAAGACTTCCTCGATCTGGTCACCGACCGTGAAGACAGGATTCAGCGAGGTCATCGGTTCCTGGAAGACCATCGAGATGAGATTGCCCCGGATAGACAGCATCTCGGATTCCTCAAGGGCCAGCAGGTCGCTGCCGTCAAAGAGAATCTTTCCGGAGACGATCCTGCCGGGAGGAGCGGGTATAAGTCTGAGAATCGAGAGGGCCGTCATGCTCTTGCCGCACCCGCTCTCTCCGACGAGTCCGATAGTCTGGCCGGGATTGACTGAAAGGTCGACGCCGTCGACGGCCTTCACGACACCTTGCTCGGTGAAGAAATAGGTTCGAAGATCATCTATACGGAGGAGCTTTTCCATCGGTTTACCTTACAAATCAATTGTAAATGAAATAGTCGGATAAGACAACGAAATTTGACCGGTGTGATTTTTATCTTGACGAAATTCAATTTCCACGTAAAATAGTAACACGTTTTAGATTATCATGCCACGCTTGGAGGCCCCATGAGCAATCTGATTCGCTTTGGCGTGTCGCTTGATCGGGAGCTCCTCGAACGGTTCGATGCATACCTGTCGGAGAAAGGCTACGAGAACCGTTCTGAGGGTATCCGCGATTTAATCAGGGATATCCTGGTAAGCCAAGAATGGGAGGCGGCTGACCCCAATGAGGAACGAATGGCCGTCGTATCTATAGTCTATGATCATCACGAATCGGACCTTCCAAACAGGCTTACCGAACTGCAACATGAGCAACACGGCGTTGTCCATTCCGCCCTCCATATCCATCTGGACCGGCACAATTGCCTGGAAATCCTGGTGCTCAGAGGGCCTTCCCGTCCCATCCTCGATCTCGGCAACAAGCTGATCAGCACGCGCGGGGTCCGCCACGGAAAGATGATCCTTACGACAACCGGAAGAGATCTACCTTAAAGAAGGAGATTGATCATGCATATACCTGACGGCTTTCTCTCACTGCCGGTGGCGGCTTCAGCGTACGGAGTATCGGCCGCCGTCGGCGCCGCAACGATCGTGCAGGCCAAGCGGCGATTCGCCGACCGGTTTGTCCCCCTGGCGGGGATATCGGCCGCCTTTATTTTCGCCGCTCAGATGATCAACTTTCCCATCGGGGGAGGAACGAGCGGCCACTTCCTCGGGGCAATGCTGGCCTGTCTCCTGCTGGGGCCGTCGGTAGGCTTCTGGATCATGTCGCTGGTCCTCTTGATGCAGTGTCTCCTCTTTGCCGACGGCGGCATCACCGCGCTCGGTGCCAACATCCTGAACATGGGTGTCGTGGGAGGACTCCTGTCCTACGCTGTGTTTGCGCTCGTCGTGAAGATTCTTCCCAAGACTAAGAGCTCATTCTTGGCGGCGACCTTCGGGGTTTCATGGCTGGCCGTTGTCCTGGCCGCGTTGATGTGCAGCGTCGAGCTCGGGGTATCGGGCACCATCCCCTTCAAGATCGTGATCCCGGTCATGACCGGCTTTCACGTGGTCATCGGCCTGGGCGATGCAATCGTGACGACGGGTGTCCTTTCCTATATGCTTAATGCCAGGCCCGACCTGGTGTATGCGTGGTCCGTGACAAGGAGTGGACATATCGGGGAGGAGGTGGCGGCAAATGGATAAGAAGAAACAGAATACGAGTTTCATCATTGCCGCCCTTTTCATCTGCCTCGTTATCGCGTTTATCCTGTCTCCGTTTGCCTCCTCGGGCCCGGACGGCCTCGAAAAGGCTGCCGAGAAACTGGGTTTCCTGCACCTCGGAGAGCTATCTGTCTGGGCCCACTCACTGATGCCCGACTACAGCATTCCACTTCTGGGAGAGAGGCCGCTTTCCGGAATGATTGCGGGTCTTCTTGGCACCCTGCTGCTCTTCGGGCTGGGGTGGGGGGTCGGGATGGTCCTCAGGAGGCGCAAACCGCCTGAGTAAAGGGCGGTGCAAACGCGAAAACCCGGACCATGAGCCGGGTTTTTTATCTACACACAATGCGGGACGTAAAGCCTATTGGAGGCCGAGGATTTGCATCCCCTTTTCCTTGAGCTCCTCGAAAGAATCCGCCCCCCCCTTATAGACAAGATTTATGCCTTCCATGTGTTCGTCGAATATATCCAGGTTTGTTGCATGGGCGGCGGTAAAGATGATGATATTTTTCGTCGCGACGTGCTTTTGGACGATATTGATGAACTGTGCCCCGGACATCTTGGGGAGCACCAGGTCGACAATGAGGAGATCCGGTTTCCCTTTCTTGAGTTCCTCGAGACCCTCCTCCGCCTTTTCGACCGCGACGACACTCTTGATATCTTCGGAAAAGAGGTCGCTCACCTGTTGCCTGGTCATAGCCGAATCCTCGATAATGAGGACCCGTTTGTCGGCTTTTGGCGGAGTCCTGAGAACCTTCTTGACGACGAGCTTCTTTACGAGCCTCGTTTTCGGGGGGAGGGTATTGGGCGCTCCCTCTTCTTTCGGGCGGGGCCTGTTTGGGGATTCCTCGGATCTATCGGTCGAGGGCTGGCCGGAGACAGGATAGGCCTCGGAGTCGAATCCGAACATGAACTCATTTCCGCACTGGGAACACTTGATCGGCCGGACTGAGCTGTCGGATACCACCTCTTCGAGGTCGAGGAATATCTTCTTCTTACATTTCGGGCAATGTGTTTCGATCAGGTTCATTGAGCTCATACCATATAACGATAAAATTATAAATGATTCCACCTATGTATGTCAAGGAGATAACAGAAGGCCTGATGGGGGGGTCGGGAGGACGTGCGGCATCCGTGTTGACATTTATCGAAGGGTATGATACATGAGAAACGAAGGGATATAGAGAGGTTTATATGCAGATCCTAAAGATCAATCCTATCAACCCGGAACAGCGGCTTATTCGGCTTGTCGTGGATAAGCTTCGACAGGGAGGGGTCATCGCCTACCCGACGGACACCATCTATGGTATCGGATGTGATATCTTCCAGAAGGGAGCCATCGAGCGTCTGTATAAGATCAAGGGAAAGGATCCCAACAAACCCCTCAGTTTTCTCTGTCCCGATCTTGTCGACATCAGCACGTACGCTCAGGTGAGCAACCAGTCCTATAAGATCATGAAACGTCTTGTGCCGGGACCGTATACCTTCATCCTTGAGGCATCCCGTAACGTCCCAAAAATCATGCTTACCAAGAGGAAAACCGTCGGCATAAGGATTCCTGACAACAATATCTGCGTCATGATGGCACAGCTCCTGGGCAACCCGATTATTACCACGAGCGTCAAGAATACCGACGATGAACTGTTCAACGACGCTGAGGAAATCGCGGAGCGGATCGGCAAGCTTGTTGATCTGGTTATCGACGGGGGCAGGATCGAAGCGCATCACTCCACTATTATCGATCTATCCGGCGACACGCCTGTGGTTGTCCGAGAAGGCAAGGGAGACACTTCCATCGTATTTGAGGAATGAAACACCCGACTTTCGTCGCGCCCGCAATACTTTTGTATAGCATTTGTACTGCGAATTCTGTATACTAAAGCGGTTATTCCCAAAACACGATGATCGGTATCTATGGAGGTCTTCGTAAAGCTCCACTATGTGCTGAGAACGTACGCACCAAAGAGAGACTTCAAGAAACCATTCCTCCTCACTCTCACCGATGGCGCCGTTCTCGGGGAAGTACTGACTCTCCTCGGGTTGCCGAATGACCAGAACTACCTTCTCTTTGTCGGATCCGAACGCGCGGAGAGAAATCGACATCTCATCGACGGAGACACCGTCACAATCCTCCCGTCCGTTATCGGCGGATGAATAGTACGTCAGGGTGACGCTTCGTTGTGTGGGCAGAGAAAAGGGCAGAAATAGGCCGTCGAGCCGCATCATGGCCGATTTGGGCAAGTAGACAGGGGTAAAAACCGGCCGGCCTCGGTGAGGAAATGGCGATGTCTCGCTTCCGATGGGTTGAGAGAGTTGAAGCACACACGTCATGCGCAGCGGCAGCTGATGGAGTCACAGAAGTAACGTCATAATAAAAGCCTCCCGAAACGGGGGCTTTTTTGTATAGTAAGCGTGCACGTGCGAATAATGAAAAAGAATCGGAGGCAAAGTAAAAAATCCCTTGACAAGGAAAACAGCGTTCTGTAGCATAACGATGTTCTCGGGCCGGCCTTTTAATGACACGAATTGAAGATCTTGAAATGGAAGACGTCGTTGCACAGCGAATCGAGGCTGAGAAGCAAGAACGAATTGAACGCATACTGGATGCCGCCCGAAAACTCTTCCTGGAGAAAGGGTATCTCGGCGCTACCATGCGGGACATCGCTCTTGAAGCCGAGCTTTCCACCGGAGCCATTTACGTTTATTTCTCCGGCAAGGACGAGATCTACGAGAAAGTCTGCGAAGAAGCCTTCATGGTCGTGATCGGCCTCGTGAATAAGGCAGCCCTGATAGGGGGTACGCCGAAGGATCGGATACGGGCGGTTGCCAAACAGTATGTTACTTTCTACACCGATTATGCCGAATACTTCGAGATGATCACCTTCCATGACCTCGGCTTCACGAAACGGGGTCAGTCGGAACATCTGAGAGAACGCCTCAAGGATTTGACCTCTCAGGCCGTAGGTATTATCCAGGGCATCGTCGCGGAAGGGGTCGCAGCCGGGGATTTTTCGCCGGATTTGGACAGCACCCAGGCCAGTTTTAACCTCTGGGCGGGATTGGAGGGGGTTCTCATCCTTGATATGATGGGGTACCTGAAAACCTTCAGTCTGGATCTGGAGAAACTGGTGCTCTCTCAGCTGGATATATTGCTTACGGGGGTTATGGCAAGAAGCCGGTGATGAGACAGACGCCTCGTCCCGCAGAAGCAAAGGGCGGGAGGCATGAATAGGGCAGGTCATGATCGGACCGTAGCGGATGACCTCTCATGCAGATTGTCGTATAGTGCGTAAGGGACTATTACGGAGGTAATTATGGGCGCCGAACTTACCAAGGAGCAGCGGGAAAAGATAAAGACGCAGGCCTTGGAGGATTTCTCCCGTTATGTCAATCCCCAGAAAGCACGGGTTTTGAAGAATGCAGGTCTGGATATCATCGAAGGTAAGCGCGAAGGTGCCGCCGTCTGGGACATTACCGGAAAGAAGTATATCGACTGCATCACGTCAGCGGGGTCGTTTAACGTCGGCCGGAGAAATCCCCAGATCATCGAGGCCTTGAAGAAGGCGCTGGACGAATATGACCTCGGAGTTTTCCTCCTCTGCAGCAAGCCCAAGGCCGACTTGGCCAAGAGACTTGCGGAGATCACGCCCGGCGATCTGCAGTACGTCATGTACGGATCGGGTGGGGAGAGGCAAACGACTTTGCCATCAAGCTCGCCCGCGGATATACGATGAAAAACGAGGTGGTATCGACGATCAAGGCGTACCACGGGCATACCGGCTTTTCGCTGGCGGCCATCGGACGGGATGAATACCGAAAACCTTTCGGACCGATGGTGCCCGGATTCAAACACGTACCCTATAACAATCTTTCGGCGATGGAAGAGGCGATTACCGAGGACACGGCCGCCGTCATTATCGAACCCGTACAGGGGGAAGGAGGCATCTACCCGGCGACCGACGACTATATGCGCGGGTTGCGTAAACTCTGCGACGACCACGAGGTGCTGCTCATCTTCGACGAGATACAGACCGGTTTTGGACGTACGGGTAAGATGTTCTGCTGCGAATATTCCGGCGTTGTCCCCGATATCATGACGGTCGCCAAGTCCCTCGGGGGCGCTCTCTACCCGATCTCCGCAACGATCTATCGGGAGGAGCTGGGCGACTTCGTAATGACCCACGCCTTTACCCATCTTTCCACGTTCGGGGGCTCCGACATCGGATGTATGGTGGGACTTGCGGTTATCGACTACCTCATTAAAAATAAGCTCCCCGAGCACGCAGCTCAGATGGGAGAACGATTTCAGAAAGGCTTCGATGGGCTCCTCAAAAGATATCCCGAGCTCCTCACGGAAGTAAGGCGAAAGGGCCTCATGATGGGCCTCCAGTATACCAATGACAGCATTGGTCCCCGAATGAGTTATCAACTGGCGCAGAACGGCGTGATGGCCATATACACCGGCAACGAGCCTTCGGTGATGAGACTGATGCCGTCGCTCGTCATCCAGCCCGATGAAGTCGACTTCGTCCTGGGTGCCCTCGAAACATCGATGGGCGAAATCATGAAGCAGGGCGGGATCGAAAAGTATTAACAAAGAGGAGGTTTTTTTATGGCGACCGCGGACGAGATCTGGGAGGCCCTGGCCGATTTCACCGAGCAGTGCAACACCAACAAGCGGCTGCGCAAGATGCAGCGGGACTGGACGAAGCTCCTCCACTTCAAGGCGACCGATACCGGTGACTCCTTTACCATGAAAGTAGTGGAGGGGGAAATCGTCAAGAATGACCGCGGAACGGTAGGGACCCCGGACATAATCGTGGAGGCGGACAGCGAGACGATGTGCGATATGTTCTGGGGCGATAACAACCCGACCCAGAAATACCTGAGGGGTGAGATAAAGGTCAAGGGGACCCAGGAGGATGTCATGCGTATCGACGTCATATCGGCGGTTATCTGGCCGGAGGTGTGACATGTCTATTATCGATGACATTCTCTCGCAGACGGACGTGGACGAGATCAGGAAGGAGACCGAAGAGAATTACCGTCAGTACGTGAATCCCTTTGCCTTGAGGATGCTCAAGAACGCGAGCCTTGATCTCATCGAAGGAAAGAGGGAAGGGGCTTCGGTCTGGGACATCTCGGGCCAGAAGTATATCGACTGTGTTACCGGCGCGGGAATCTTCAACGTCGGAAGGCACAACAAGGAGATCGTCGAAGGGCTCAAGAAGGCCCTCGATACCTACGACATGGGCGGGTGGATCTCCATTGTCAGGGAGCGGGGCCTCCTTGCCAAGAAGCTGGCCGAGATTACACCCGGAGACCTGAAGTATTCTCTCTTCTGCTGCGGCGGTGGAGAGGCCATCGAGGTCGCGATAAAGCTCGCGAGGGGCCATACCGATAAGACCGAGATCATCTGCATGGAAAACGGTTACCACGGCGTGACCGGGTTTGCACTTCCGGCCACGGGGAGGGACGTCTATAAAGAGCCGTTCGCTCCCCTGACGCCGGGGTACAAGCACGTCCGATATAATGACATCGGCGCCGTGGAAGAGGCGATCACGGAGGAGACGGCTGCGGTGCTGTTGGAGCCTATCCAGGGAGAGGGGGGGATTATCCCGGCTGATGATGGATACCTCCGGGCCCTCAGAGAGCTCTGCACCAAAAACGAAATCCTCCTGGTCTTCGACGAAGTACAGACGGGATTCGGCCGCACGGGAAAGATGTTCTGCGCCGAGCACTCGGGTGTGGCGCCGGACGTCATGGTGCTGGCAAAATCGATATCGGGGGGCTTATACCCTCTCTCCTGCGCGGTCTTTACCGAGGAGATCGCGGAATTCCTTATGACCCACCCGTTTATCATCATCAACTCGTTCGGGGGTACTTCCCTCGCCTCTCTGGTGGCTCTGGCTACCATAGAGTATATCGAAAAGAACGACTTGCCGGGACATGCGGCACGCATGGGCGAGCGGTTCATGACGGGTCTGCATGTCCTGAAAGGGAAATACCCGAACCTCGTGCTGGACGTCAGGGGCAGGGGACTCATGCTCGGCATGGAATTCCCTGAGGATAGCATCGGTCCCCGGATGGCCTACCAGCTCAAACAAAACGGCGTGATATCAATCTATACATTCAATAACCCCCGGATCATTCGTATCATGCCGACCCTCGTGATCACCGAGCAGGAGGTAGATTTCGTGCTGGAGGCATTCGACCGGTCCCTTTCGGAGATCACCAAGCAGGAAGAGAGGAGCAACGCGCGATAGAACAACGACACGGGCTTTGACGTTGCCGGGAGGCAATCGGCCGGGATTTGAAGGAGAGTAGCGGAACCTTACAGACACAGGTATGATACGGTCTGTCGGTAATCTCCGCGATAACGGCAGTACAGACAAAGGAGGAGCTCTTTATGACACAGCTCAGGCGGGCGATCGGACTTCGTACGGTGATTTCAACGGGAGCCGGGATGGCGCTTGCCTCGGTTACCTACATATCCTTCATCCAGCTGGCCAGTTACCTGACCGGAAATTCCGCCTGGATCGCAATTCTCACCTCCGGCCTCATGGCGGTCCTGGCGGGATCATGTTTCTGCGAGCTAAATTCGATGTACCCGACGGCGGCCGGGATCAAGCTCTTTATTGAGCGGGCATTCGGCGAGCGAACGGCCATCATCATCTCCGGTGTGTATGTCCTCGGTCAGCTTGCCATCGTCGGTGCCGAGATCTATATCCTTTCCCAGGCGATATCGATGGGGGTGTCGGTTGTCCCGCCGGTTATCTGGGCGGCCGCGTGTGTCCTGCTCCTCCTCTACCTCAACTTCAGGGGAATTACGATCGCGGGAATCACGCAGGACATTCTTTCCTACACGATGTTTGTCGGACTCATCCTGATATCCTTCTACGGATTTTACACCATCGATTTCAACATCACCAACCCGTTTACTATCGGCACGTTCGACGGCTTCATCCAGGCGGTCGCCATCGGGATATCGACCTATATCGCGTTCGAGTGGGTCATCACCGTCTCGGAAGAAGTAACCGACGTGAAGCTGGTTCCGAAGGGGATGATGATCGCGCTCGGCCTCCTGGGCGTAACGTACGCACTCTTTTCCACCGCAATGACCTCGGTCCTCGGTTGGGATATTCTCACGCCGATAATTGCGCCCGAGGGGATTCCCGTTCCCCACGTTATCTACGGCGAATTCCTGCTGGGGAAGTTCGGACTCTATTTCATGATTATCATGGGCCTCCTGGCGTCAACGACCTCTCTAAACGCGGGCATCATGACGTCGTCCCGGTTCATCTATGCGATGGCGCGTGACTGGTCACTGCCCCGCTTTCTAGCCAGGCTCCACCCGAAATATGCGACCCCGTGGGTCGCCATGCTCGTGATCCTGGGCTACTGTGTCGCGGTAACGATATATGGATTCATGACAAATTACGTCCTGTCCCTGATTCTCATCATCGCCGCGTCCGAGTGCCTGATCTACGTGGTAATGGCACTATGCGTCATCCGGCTTCGCTACAAGGAACCGGAAAAAGAGAGGAGTTTCAAGTTAAAAGGGGGGATAACCATACCGATCGTTGTCATCATCATATACAGCGTGGTAGCAGGATTTATCCTCTTCGGACCGATGAGGCCGGAAGACCGGATGGATCAGAGGATATGCCTCTTCTTTATCATCGGCCTGGCTGCTCTCAGCTCGCTGTATGTCTTCACGGTCTGGCCGCGACTGAGGGCAAGATATAGGAAAATGGCCGAGGAACGGGTACCCAGGCGTCGCCGCAGGGCTAACGATGAGAGCGACGGCAATGCCGATTGACGGATAGAACGAGGAGCGGGGGGTTGGAACTGTTTTGAACCGTTCGTAAAATGGAGGGAACATAAAAGACGCCCGCGGGCCGTATGTTCCGTGGGCCGGAAACACCAATGGAACTCGAGAATTAAGATGATAGGTAAATAACAATTCTTGGAGGTAACGTTATGGCACTTTCCGACACCGAATTGAAGAAACTAACGGAAAAGGCCCACCAGATCAGAAAGGACATTATCCAGACGTTGATCTGGGCGGGCGGTGGCCACGCGGGAGGGTCACTGTCTCAGACGGATATCCTGGTGGCTCTTTACTACAAGTACCTCAACATCGATCCCAAACGGCCCGACTGGCCGGACCGCGACCGTGTCATCCTTTCAAAGGGGCACGGTGGAGTAGGGTACGCCCCGGTGCTGGCCGATAAGGGGTATTTCGACAAGGAGCTGCTGAAGGATTTTAACCACACCGGATCTCCCTTCGGCATGCACCTTGACAGTCTCAAGGTAAAGGGCGTGGATGCTTCCACCGGATCGCTCGGGCATGGGCTCTCAATTTCCGTGGGCCTGGCGCTCGGCGCCCGCCTTAAGAAGAAAAGCTGGCTCACCTACTGTATCATGGGAGATGGGGAGCAGAACGAAGGGAGTATCTGGGAGGCTGCAATGGCTGCCTGCCACTACAAACTCTCTAACCTGATCGGGATTATCGATAACAACAAGTACTGCATCGACGGGGCCTGCGAAGACATTATGTGCATCGAACCGCTGGCCAAGAAGTGGGAAGCGTTCGGATGGAAAGTCATCGAGGCCGACGGGCACGATTTCACGAAGCTGTGCCCGGCAATCGAGCAAGCCATCGCCTATAAGAACGGCCCCAGCGTCATCATCGCCCATACCGTTAAGGGCAAGGGCGTCGACTTCATGGAGGATGTCGCCGCCTGGCACTACGGCGGCCTTGATGCCGACAAGACGAAGAAGGCCATCGAGTCTATCGACCGGATGTACGCAAAGAAGTAATAGGGAGGTACGCAATGGCAGAGCAAGTAGGAGGCTTGACATATACTATTTTTGACGCCGACAAGATGACGGCGGCGGAAATATACGGTGATGTTTTGACCCAGTTAGGCGCGCAGCGACCGGAGATCGTCGCGTTGAGCGCTGACCTCGCGAAATCGACCAAGATCGGTAAGTTCGGGGAGAAGTTCCCGGATCGGTTCTTCAACGTGGGGATAGCCGAGCAGAATATGTTCGGGGTTGGGGCGGGGCTCGCCCTGGCCGGGTTTATACCTTTCATCTCCACTTTTGCCGTTTTCTCTTCGATGCGGGCCGGGGAGCAGGTGCGCACCGACATCTGTTACCAGAAGCTCAACTGTAAGATTATCGCAACTCACTCGGGCATCTCATTCGGACAGGCCGGTACTACGCACCACTGCACGGAAGACCTGGCAATTATGAGATCGTTTGCCAATATGACGGTAATTGCCCCTGCGGACGGGTTTGAGACCGCCAAGGCGGTTCAGGCATCGGTCGACTGGAAGGGCCCCGTGTATATCAGGATCGGACGCGGTTTTGAGCCGCGGGTGTATAAAGACGATAAATTCGATTTCGAGATTGGTAAGGCCCGGGTAATGCGCGAGGGCACCGATGTCACCGTCATCGCCTGCGGGACCCCGCTGGTTGGGGCGGTAGATGCAGCCGACTTCCTCAAGAAAAACGATAAACTTTCGGTACGGGTGCTCAATATGCATACGATCAAGCCGATTGATAAGGCTGCGATAGAGAAGGCGGTGACGGAGACCAGACGGATTATTACCTTCGAGGATCACAGCATAATCGGCGGGCTCGGAAGCGCCGTAGCCGAGGTTATCGGCGACCTTGGAAAGGGGTGTGCCTTCAAAAGGGTGGGAATTCCGGATGAGTTTTCGCCGGTCGGTTACCCGGATGACCTCTACCATCACTACAAGCTCGATTCCGAGGGCGTTATCGAGACGGTGCGGGAAGTCCTGGGAAAAGAATTCGAGGAAGACGAAGACTGGCAGGACGAATTTTAGCAATAAGGAGGCAGTATGCCCGACAAAGACTATATCCTGGCAAGGATCATGCTTCGGGCCGCCGTGCCCCTCGCCAAAGTCTTGGTGGAGGACGACCCGAAGATGCGCGAAAAGTACCGTGGTTTCAACAAGATCGTGCAGTTCGAGGTTAAGGGCAACGACGACCTCGTCACCCAGCTGAAATTCGAGGACGGGATTCCCAAGCCGATATTCGAGCGGAGCGAAAATCCTGATGTTGCCTTTATCTTCAAGAGCGCAAAGCAGCTCAACGCCTTTTTTGCCGGTAAACCCGCTATCCCCAAGATCAAGGGACTGACCAAGATCGGGATCCTGCTCAAGGTCGTGCCGCTGCTCCTGGGGTTGACGCTTCTCTTGCCGACAAAACTGCCCAAGGATCCCGACAAGAAGAGGCTGAAGGTGAAGCTCCTCTTCTACATGCTCAGCTCGGGACTCTCCCAGATGAATAAGGCCGGCTATGAGGAATTCAACGAATTCACCAAGAAGATGCCCGACCGTGTTGTCCAATGGTCGTGTCTTCCCGACGGTCCGTATGCGTACCTCCGCATAAAGCTCGGCAAAACGAAGGCGGGCAGGGGGCAGTACACGCGCCGCCGTCCCTTCATCGACATGCAGTTTAACGGGGTCGACAACGCCATTAAGGTCCTGACAAATCAGGTGGACCTCGTCCAGGCGATCGCCGACGGGTATCTCTTCCAGGAGGGATCGCCCGAATATGGAAAAGACCTCGGCAACTTCATGCTCACGATTGATGCGTGGATCAAGCAGGCGTGAGAAGAAACCGCCGGTAGTTTCGGTGATCCGATCGAACGCGATGTGCACGATCAGGAGGGGGGAGGGGAGCCGGTGCCAACCTGCCAAACGGCGAAACGGTCTCCCCCTCCCGCCGTCTCTTATATTTTTCGATACGGACTATACAAGGAGACGCCATGACCGGTCTCAGAAAAGTCGTTAAACTTAGAACGGTAATCGCGACGAGCGCCGGTATGGCGATGGCGACGTCCTGTTACGCCGCCGGTGTTCAAGTTGCGATACTGGTGGCGGGACAGTCGGCGTGGATTTCAATTCTGGTCGCGGGACTTATGTGCATTCTGTCGGCGATGTGTTTTTCGGAGCTCAACGGCATGTACCCGTCGGCGGCCGGAATCCGACTCTTTATCGAGCGCGCTTTCGGTGAGAAGGCCGCGATCACGATCGGGGCCTTCTACCTTGGATGCGCGATCGCCATGGTTGGCCCGGAAACCCATATCCTGAGCAATGTCATCCGAACGGTCCTTCCCGGCATCCCTTCGTTTACATGGGTTGTGGTATTCCTCGGCCTTATCGCGCTCATTAACGTGAGGGGGGTCGTCATAGCGGGCATGGCCGAAGATATCATGACGTATACGATGCTCACTTTTATGGTAGTTGTTGGCGTTTACGCGATCAAAACCGCCGGGGTATCGGCGCCGCAGCTCTTCCATACCGGAGGTGTCTCGAACGTATTCCAAGCGGCAGCGGTCGGGGTCTTCCTCTACGTCGGTTTTGAATGGGTAACGCCCCTGGCCGAGGAGGTTACCGATAGCTCGATGATCCCGAAGGGAATGATGATAGCCATCGGGCTCCTTTGTCTGAGCTACGTGGTCTTCGTGACCGGTATGACCGCGGTAATCCCAAAGGAGACGCTTGCCGTCTCGAAGATCCCCCACATTGTCTTTGGTAACGCGTTATTCGGTAAGGTGGGTATCTATGCCTTTGTGGTTATGAGTATCCTTGCGTCCCTCACTTCGTACAATGCGGGATTCCTGAACTTCTCGCGCTTCATGTACGCAATGGGACGGGATAACGTATTGCCACGGATATTTTCACGTATCAGCGACCGATACGCCACGCCTTGGTTTGCTATCCTCTTCGCTTTCACCCTATCGCTCTTGATATCGATATATATCCACCTCACCGGTGAGTATATAAGGTTGATCATGGTGGCAGCCGCCATCGAAGTCATCATTTATATTGTGATGGCGATGTCGGTCATACGCCTCCGATTCACGATGAGGGATACCGCCAGGCCCTACCGGGTACCGGGAGGGTTAATTATCCCGATTGTCGCGGTTGTTCTTTTCTTCGGACTGTTGGTGGGCATCTACGCGCAGGACATCTACGTCCTCTTTATCATGGCGGGGGTTTTTGTCTTTTGTCTACTTTATGCCCTTATTGTCCCGCCTCGTTTGAGGGCGGCGTATGAAAAGAGAATAGCCCAGCGGGTCCCCAGACGAAGAAGGCCCGGTGGTGATAATTGAAAAAGCGAGCCAAATAAACATATATTCTGAGAGAGGGTACACGAAATGAAGATAGGAGTTCCAAGAGAGATCAAGGCTGAGGAAAATCGGGTTGCGCTCACTCCCGCCGGTGTGTCGGCGCTCGTGGGACACGGCCACACCGTATTGGTAGAAAAAGGGGCCGGAGTAGGAAGCGGACTGCTGGACGAGGAATACGCCGCGATGGGTGCTACCATACTCCCCACGAAAGAGGACGTCTGGAGAGGGGCGGAAATGATCATAAAGGTCAAGGAGCCGCTCGGTCCCGAATTCGCGCTCATCAAAGACCACATCCTCTTTACATACTTCCACCTGGCGGCCGACCTCGAGCTCACCAAGAAGCTGCTTGCCACCAACGTGAAGGCCGTCGCCTATGAGACGATCCAGCTTGCGGACGGATCGCTGCCGCTGCTTGCCCCGATGAGCGAGGTGGCCGGGAGACTCTCGATACAGATGGGTGCGCGTTGCCTGGAATCGATCGGAGGGGGGAAAGGGATCCTCCTCTCCGGGGTATCCGGCGTGCCGCCGGCAAAGGTCGTCATCCTTGGTGCCGGGATCGCCGGATCCAATGCCTGTTTCGTGGCGGTGGGGATGGGTGCGAGGGTGAGCATCCTCGATATCAATCCGGCAAAACTCAGGTACATCCACGACGTGATGGGAGGCCACGTGGTAACGGTCATGTCCAACCGGGCCAATGTCGAGGAAGAGGTTATATCAGCGGACCTCGTGGTCGGGACGATCCTCATTCCCGGAGCTAAAGCGACCAAGCTCGTGACCAGGGACATGATCAAACGCATGAAGAAGGGGTCGGCCATGGTGGATATCTCGGTCGATCAGGGCGGATGCGCCGAGACCACGAAGCCCACCACGCATAAGAATCCCACCTATATCGTGGATGACGTCGTCCATTATGCGGTGGCCAATATGCCGGGGGCGGTTCCGCGGACCTCCACGTTTGCGCTGACAAACTCCACGCTGTCATATGCGCTGGACATTGCCGACAAAGGCCTCGACCGCGCCATCAGCGAAGACCGCGCGCTTAAAAAGGGAGTCAATATCCTCAATAAGAAACTGACGTACCGGGCCGTGGCGGAGGCGTTCAATATGGAGTACACCGAAATCTAGATTTAGCTTGATAAATGGAGGTATATTTAGTATAATATACTTTCATACCGTTCTTCAATGGATTGGGAAAATGCTCAACACTGCTGTGAAGATTAAGGAGATCCTGGATCGATACGTAGTCGGCCATAACGACATAAAGGAAGGCATCCTCCTTGCGCTGATCGCCCGGGAACACGTCTATATCGAGGGGGCCCCGGGAACGGCAAAGACAATGCTCGCCGAGCTCACGGCAAAGGCTGCCAACCTCAATTTCTACTTCTACCAGTTTCACCGGGATACGAGGCTGTCGGAGCTGATCGGAGAGTATATCATCTGCCGCGAGCCGCAGGCGGGTAACGGTGGAGGCGAGCTTATCAGCCAGAAGCTTGTCCCCGGCGGTATCCTGACCGCGCAGCTGGTCGTGCTCGATGACATCACGCGCGCCCCCGGTGAGGCGCTCAATATCATGTTGAGGCTCCTCAACGAGCGGGAATACAAGGGCGCAAAGCTCCCCCTGCTGACGGCCATCGCGACCAGTAACCCTACCCAGGACGACTACTATAACGAGCCCCTGGACCTCGCAAATCTCGACAGGTTCACGATTCAGCTCAGATCGTCCGGGCTCATAAACCGGGGAAGCTGGGACGAGGCTATGTCGGTGATGGATTACTATACCGAGCATATCTTCGACAAGGATACGGTCGAAGGCTCTAAGGATACCCTTTTCGCCAAACCGACCGAGTTCCTGCTGGAAATCAAGGTCGGAGCGGCCGTTAAGAAGCAGTTGGTGGGTCTTCTTGAGCACTTGGTGACGAATTTCCATCTGAATGAGACAAACTCACTCCTGACCGACAGGACGTTCCTTGTCAAGGCGATCAACATCCTCAAGGCTAAGGCGATCCTCGAGGGACGCACCGAAGTCATTCCACGGGACCTCTCCGTCCTGAAATACCTTATGACCTTCCGCGTTCCGCCGGAAGTCGCGCAGCGTCTTGACGAGATCCTCGTCGATCTCGTCGAAAAAAAAAACTGAATCAGCCCGAGTTTCAGGAGCGTGAAGAAGAAGCCCAGCCTCAGGAGATAAACGAGGGCCAGGCGGAGCCCACGGAACTCTCCGATAAAGACTTCGACCAGTTTCCCGACAAGTCTTTCGTCGTCAAGGATCTCCTCCCGACCAGAGAGAAGCTCGGCGAGGAGGTGGTGGATCGGGGAGAGGAAGAAGTCAACAAAGAATCCCTCACCGACGTCTATCCAATCCTTAAGGTCATTGAAGGTAATATCGTCCAGAAAACCGAAGACCTGATGAAGGACTACGGGGGGTCCCCCAGGAGCTGGTCGCGCCTTGAGGACTTTTCGCTTTTTGACGACGTTGACCCGGTCGATTCGGCCGTCTGGTTGGCGCACCTCAATCCGAAAATGCCGATTGCCATGCTGAGAAAGCGCAAACTCAAAGGGGGGGCGCTGGCGATCATCAGGGACATCAGCTCCTCGATGACCGGAAGCCGGGCTCAGTGGTCGTCGATGCTCATCCTGGGCCTGGTCAGAATAGCGCGCAAGAGGCGCATGCGGATCGGGTATCTCGAATTCAACCACCAATCAACGAAATTCCTGAGGAAAAAGATATTTTTTAACCGATCCTATGCGATGATCGGAGACATGGCCTCTCGATGCCGGTGCAGCGGCTTTACCAACTACCAGCTTCCCCTTCTGGACGCGATCAAAGAGTTCAGGAACGTCTACGACAGAATCAAGCACGTGGTCTTTATAACGGACGGGAGGCCCACCGAGGGAGACCGGGATATCTCCCGGGAGATAAAGCTGGCCCAAACCGACGGGATCGCGGTCCATTCGATATACATCGGCAAGAAAGACTCGCCCGAGATACTGAGGATCCTGTCAAAAAAGACGGGTGGGAGCCATTTCCAGGTTGGCCCCGATGACGTCGGCAACTTGAAGCTGAAAACACTATGTTGATCCCGTGAATAGTATGCATGCCTAATAAAGAGGTACCGGATGACACGAGATGAGATACTGAAGACCATGAGGAATACGGTGGACGATCCAATCGCTGCCGTAAAGAGATATAGTAAACAGTATAAACGACCGGTTTTCGGCTATTTCTGCACGTACACCCCTGAAGAGATGATCCATGCCGCGGGGGGAATTCCCTTTCGGATCATCGGCCAGAAGAAAGGGGTCGTTTGTTCCGACGCCCATCTGCAGAGCTACTCCTGCTCGCTTGTTCGGACCGCCCTTGACATGGCCCTGACCAAGCAGCTGGACTTTCTGGAAGGGGCGGTCTTTCCCCATACATGCGATTCCATTCAGCGGCTTTCGGACATCTGGAGAATAAACACGGACTACTCGTTCCACGCCGATATTGTGCTGCCTGTCAAACTCCAGACGGAGAGCGCGCGGACATACCTGATCGAAGAGCTGACCGACTTTGTTAAAAAGCTCGAGAATTATACGAAGCACCAGCTCACCGCCGGGGCCCTCAGGGAGTCAATCACGCTCTATAACGTCATGAGGACGAACCTTACACGGCTCTACGAGGCTAAGAAGGGAGACCCCGGTGTCCTGCCTTCGAATGCCGTCAACGACTGCGTGCAGGCCGCGATGTTCATGCCGGTGGAGGAGCACAACCTCCTCATGGGCGAGTTGTTGTCCGGGCTGGGGACCGCCAAGAGCACGGGACGTCCCGTTCGGATTTTCGTCGTCGGTAATCTCTGTGTCTTTGATGAGATCTATAGCTACATCGAGGCAGGGGGCGGCACTGTCGTCGGCGACGATATGTGTACCGGTTCGCGCTACTTTGCCGTCAACGCCGACGAGAAAAGCCCGAACCCTATCGAGGCACTTGCCGATCGAATCATAAAAAGACCGATATGCGCGGCCAAGCATAATCCCCTGTTCGACAGGGGGGTCTACCTGAAGGGGATGATACAGGATAGCGGGGCCGAAGGGGTCATCTTCCTGCTGGTCAAATTCTGCGATCCCCACTCATTTGACTATCCCTACTTGAAAGAATCGGTAGACGAGCTGAAAGTGCCGCATATGCTCCTTGAGACGGAGATGGACAACCCGTCGCTTGGTCAGATAAAGACACGTATCGAAGCGTTCATGGAAATGATAGGAGACGGCCGTGGCAGATGAAAAGATAAAAGATCCGGAAAAAGAAAAAAAGAAATTCAAATCGGCGAGGGCGATGCGGGAACTGATGACCGGCTACTACACCGAGTCGAAGATCGCCGAGGCAAGCGGGAACAAGAAGATTGCGTGGATCACATCGGGCGGGCCGGTGGAGCCCCTGCACGCCATGGACATCATCCCGATTTATCCTGAAAACCACGGGGCGATGCTGGGTGCGTCCAAGATGAGCGTCGAGATGTGCGGTATATCCGAGGACATGGGCTACTCTCGCGACCTTTGCTCCTACTTTCGCGGAGATATCGGCAGCGCGGTCACCAAAAAGAGCCCGATACCCGGTGGACTCCCCAAACCGGACTTCGTGATCGCGTGCAACAACATCTGCGGCACCGTCACGAAGTGGTACGAGGTACTGGCGCGATTCTTCAACGTTCCCATGTTCCTCATAGATACCCCCTTCATCCACCAGCATAAGACCGACTCCGGCCACCGATACGTGATGAGCCAGATGAACGAATATATCCGGTTCCTGGAAGAACAGTGCGGCAGGAAAATGGACATGGATCGTCTCAAGGAAGTGGGGCGCTACTCAGTTGAGGGGGTAGGTCTCTGGAACGAGGTCCTTTCGACGTGCGAAAACCGGCCGGCGCCCATGAGCTGTTTTGACGCGTTCTTCTTCATCGCGCCGATTGTCACGCTGAGGGGGACCGCGACCTGCAACGACTTCTACGTGGGGCTCCTTTCCGAGCTCAAGCAGCGGATAGCCGATGGGATAGCGGCCGTAGACAACGAGAAATATCGTCTTCTCTGGGACAATATTCCGGTCTGGTTCGCGCTGCGGCCCCTCTCGGAGCTCTTCGCCGTTAATCAGGCGTGTCTCGTGGCCGACACGTATACCAACGCCTGGGCGCGCGCCTGTCTGGATCCCGATAATCTTATCGAAACGATGTCCAGGTCATATACCGAGGTATACCTCAATATTGATATCGAGCTGATGATCACGGAGATAAAGCAGCTTATCAAGCGATATTCGGCCGACGGTTTCGTCATGCATTCGAACCGATCGTGCAAACCCTATTCGTTGGGCCAACTGGATATAGCGCGTGCCATCCAGAAGGATCTTGATATCCCGACGATTATTATCGAGGCCGACATGACCGATGAAAGGTCCTTTTCCGAGGCCCAGACACGGACCAGGATCGAGGCGTTCATCGAGAGCCTCAAAGGAAAATGACAAGGATCGCACCTGACATGAAGATGAACCAAACGCAAAGGGGTAATAATGTCAACGGTCGCTGACACCTCAAATCCGAGAGTTGAGGTGATGCTTTTCGGGTCCTTCAGGCGTTACCTGAAAGGGAGAAAGACCCTGACGTTTCGTGCGGCCGATATTCGTGAAGTCCTCCACGGGCTGCCGATCGATCGGGGAGAAGTGGGGTTGGTGCTCATCAACAAGCGGCCCGTCGACTCCCTGCTCATCAAGCCGTGTCCGCTCAAGGAGGGCGACATGGTCGAGATATACCCCGTTGTTTCCGGAGGGTAAGTGACGTACGGATATTGGAACAGGCTTCTCAGGATAAATCTTACCGATCGGACCCATCAAACCCAAACAATTGACGACAACTTCATGAGGAAGTACCTCGGGGGGAGGGGTCTTGCCCTTGCTTTCATCCTCCGAGAGACAGCTCCCGGTTGTGATCCTTTCTCTCCCGAAAACCCGATAATCTTTGCTACGGGGGCCCTTACGGGCGCGGCCGGGCCGGCCATCCCCCGCTTCACCGCGGTATCAAAGTCACCTCTTACGGGGGGGCTCGGGGCGTCGGAAGCGGGTGGTTTTTGGGGACCCGAGCTGAAATTTGCCGGGTATGACGCTCTGATCGTAGAGGGGCGTGCCGAAAATCCGGTCTATATTTCGATCCGGGACGACGCGGTCGATATATGTGACGCGTCGAAGGTCTGGGGACTGGAGACTCTGGAAGCGCAGGATACAATCAGGGAGGAGCTGGGAGACGGAAAGGCCCGGGTGCTTATCATCGGACCTGCCGGTGAGCGGCTGGTGCGGTTTGCCAATATAGGAAACGAGCTCGGTCACTACAACGGGAGAAACGGTCTCGGGGCCGTCATGGGGAGCAAGAATCTGAAAGCCGTGGCCGTGCGGGGAACCAGGAGACTGCCCATCGCCGACGAAGAGACCTTCAGGGAGATAACCAGGGAATTCGCCCGGACGTTCAAGGAAAACAAGCAGGGGTGGACACTCTATGAGTACGGGACAACCGCGACAGTCGATTCCCTCGTGGGGTTCGGGGCTTTGCCCACCAACAACTGGGAAACGGGAGTAACCGACGAAAGCCCGCGCCTCTTCTGCGATCGATATAACGAACAAATCTTGACGGGTCGAAAGGGGTGCTTCGCCTGCGCCGTCAGATGCAAGCGGGTCGTATCGACAAAGGAGGGGGGACCCCGGGTCGATTCCCGGTACGGGGGACCCGAATATGAGACGATTGCCGCCCTCGGGTCCAACTGCGGGATCTACGATCTTAACGTGATCGCCAAGGGCAACGAGCTGGCTAATCGCCACGGTATGGACACGATCTCGCTGGGAATGACGATCTCGTTTGCCATGAAGTGCTACCAGGAGGGTTTGCTGACACGTGACGATACCGGAGGCATTGATCTGTCTTTCGGGAGCAGCGATGCGTTCCTGTCTGTCGTCGAGCTTATCGCCAGGCGTGAGGGGATCGGGGATATCCTGGCGGAGGGATCCTTCAGAGCGGCAGAGAGGATCGGCAGGGGGTCGGAGAAGTACCTCGTTACGGTCAAGAAGCAAGAGGTTCCGATGCACGATCCTCGTATAAAAACGGGGGTCGGTATCGGTTACGCGGCCTCCGATATAGGCGCCGATCATATGGTGTCTGCACACGATCCTTTCTTCTCGGACAGCGGGTCTGCCACTTTCCTCGGAGTTAAGATGCTCGGGATCGAGGAAGCGGCGGATATATTCGAGATGTCGCGCGCCAAGGCGCACAATTTCGCCGCGGCCGCCAAGTACTGGAGAATGCAGGATTGCCTGGGCTGTTGTCACTTCGGTTTTGCCCCCCGGGGCCCGATGCCGATCGCCAGGCTTATCGATATGATAAACGCGGTAACCGGCTGGGGCGCCGACATTTCCGAGCTCATGACGGCCGGCGAGCGAGCCATGACGATGTCGCGCATCTATAACCACCGGGAAGGTTTTTCTCAAAGTGACGACCGCCTGCCCGAAAAATATACGGATGACATGGTCGACGGCCCCTATAAGGACAAACTCGGTATGGATAAGGCAAGCTTCTATCGAATGCTTGCGGACTACTACGAAGAACTGGGATGGGATCGAGATACCGGCTTCCCAACGGCAGAAACGATTCGTGAGCTTGGACTTGACGAGGCGGCGACGCATCTAAGAGGAAGCCTCGTTTCTCGTTCCGGATCAACGTAAGATCGGCGATAGGTTTGCGTGTTCCGCATCTCTTACCGATGCTGGGGATGACCTATGCGCACGGCTATAGTCTCAGATATCCATGCAAATCTCGTTGGTCTCAGAGCTTTGCTGGATAGTGTCGATAAGCTGGACGTGGAACGGATCCTCTGTCTGGGGGATATCGTCGGTTATAACCCGTGGCCGAACGAATGTATCCGGATAATCAGGGAGCGATCGATTCCGTGTGTAATGGGCAATCATGATCGCGTGGCGGCCGGATTGGAGGAGCCCGATTATTTCAACGCCATGGCGCGGGAGGCGATCCTCTGGACGCGCCGCAACCTCACCGATGAGCATCGCGACTATCTTTCAAAACTCCCCGCTCGGCTAACCCTGGACGATACGACCATCCTGGTTCACGGATCTCCCCGCGATCCTGACGAATACGTCCTCATGACCCGCACCGCCCACGAAAATATGACATATATGCGGGAACAATTCGATGCCTCGATCTGTTTTTTCGGGCATACCCATGTATCGGGAATCTTCGACCAGTCCGATGACGAAAAGCCGAGCGGTGACACGAAGGTCTTCCTCAGAAGAGATGATCCCTATCTCATCAATCCCGGCAGCGTCGGCCAGCCCCGGGACGGTGACCCGCGGTCGTCTTTTTTGATCTATGATACCGATGAAGGGGCGGTCGGATTCCACCATGTGTCCTACGATATCGATGCAGTCAACGAGGCGATTGTCCGAGCCGGGCTTCCGCCCTATCTCGGGAGGCGACTTTTTTGGGGGAGGTAAAGAAATACCTTGAAATGTAAGGGTTTTAGTGTTAAAAATAAGGACTTGGATTCCTTTATTCGATAAGGAGGAGATATGAAAAAGGTTTTGCTTCTCGTCTCGGTAGCTTTAGTCTTTGCGATGTGTGCGGCTCTGGCTTATGCAGCGACTCCTGAAGAGATATTCAAACAAGCGGACGACGCGTATGCGAAGAAGGACGTGGCCACGGTTAAGGCAAGCATGAAAGACCTCGGAGCGCTTGCGGCATCTAACGAAGCAGCCGCGTGGAGATTCGGACGAGCCTCATATTTTGTCGCGGTGAGAACAGACGATCCGAAGTCACAGGAGCAGATGTTCAACAAGGCATACGAAACTTTAAGGCCTTACTATGACAAGGCCTCCAAGGACATCAATACCAACTACTGGTTTGCCCTGTGCGCCGGAAAATATGGTAAGCTCCATGGCATCCTCAGCAGTCTCTTTCTGGTTAAACCGATGAAGGCCGCGTGCAACAACGTGATCGCTAAGGATGCGGGCTACGAAGACGGCGGCGCATTAACGATCCTGGGCGCCATTGAGTACGAGGTTCCCGGGGGAGACCTGAATAAGACGATCGAATACTGCAACAAGGCCCTGAAGTATGATCCCGCCGGGATCGCCGCAAACCTGTACCTCGGGAAGGCCTACTACAAGAAGAGTGAATACGCCAAAGCAAAAGAGCGGCTCGAGTATCTGATCGCGAACGGGAAGCCCGAAACGAAAGACGACAGGAAAGACATGACCGAAGCCAAAGATCTCCTGGCCAAAGTCATCAAGAAGATGGGCTAAAAGCAACGGAAACGACTGATGAAGGGAGGGGAATACCCCTCCCGTTCATCTTGAAAGGGGGTAAGCGAGCGTGGAAAAATCCGCCAAAGATATTATCACTGAAGCCGTAAAAAAGGGACAGAAGAACCTGTCCGAACACCAGTCGAAGCTCTTCCTGAAGGCATACGGCATCCCGGTCACGCGAGAGGAGATGGCGGCAAGTCCCGACGAGGCCGTAAAGGTCGCCAACGAGATAGGATTTCCCGTCGTGCTCAAAGGAGAATCCCCCGAGCTTACTCATAAGACCGAGATGAACGTCATCGAGCTGAACCTCGCCACGGAAGAGGGAGTGCGTAAGGCCTACGACCGGATCATGAGCACCGGCGTGGTCCCCAAGGGCGGGATCCTGGTCCAGGAGATGATCAAGGGGCAGCGGGAGCTCGTCGTCGGGCTTTCGAGGGATCCGCAGTTTGGTCCCTGCGTCATGTTCGGTCTCGGCGGCATATATACGGAGATTCTCCGGGACGTGTCGTTTCGCGTCGCACCGCTAACCGAATTTGACGCTATGCAGATGATGGAGGAAATTAAGGCCAGGAAGATCCTTGACGAATTCCGCGGAAAGCCCGCGGTTGACAAGTCGGTACTGGCCAAGACGCTGATTGCGGTCGGCCAGATCGGCCTGGACTATGACGGCGTCAAAGAGCTGGACATCAACCCCCTCATCATATCGGGAAATCAGCCTGTGGCGGTGGACGCCCTGGTCATATTGGGAAATGGGAAGAAATAACATGACCACGCTGTTTCTCCTCGTCAGCTTGTAGGTAAATCTCAAACATTAGAGAACGAGAAGACCGGTTCAAAGTGAGCCGGTTTTTTTGTTATTTGACGCTTTATACCCCTCGTACCGCGATGAGCTCCACTGTGCGGAGATAGGAACCACTTGAAGAGGGTGGACGGTTGGCAGACTATTATCTTGAAATATATAAGTGGAAATGGTATACATATAGCAGAGAATTTTTTACTCTCTAAGGAGGAGATATGAAAAAGGTCTTGTTTGTTTTTGTGTCGGTAATGGTGATGTTTGCGTTTGCCCTTTCGGTATCAGCCGCGACCACCGAAGAGGTTTTCAAGCAGGCAGATGACGCGTATGCAAAGAAAGACGCGACCGCGATAAAGGAGAGCATGAAGGCTCTGGAAGGTCTCACCGCGGCCAATGAAGGGGCGGCATGGAGATATGCGCGCGCTTCCTATCAGATCGGGGTGAACGTGGCAGACGAGAAGACCCAGGATTCGATCTTCAAGGCGGGGTATAAGGCGGTGGAGCCGTACTACAAGAAGGGGTCCAAGGACGTCAATACGAACTACTGGTTCGCCATCGCTGCGGGTAAGTATGCGAACTTCCATAAATTTGATGCCTTCAAGACCGGATTGGCCGACGAAATCAAAAAAGCCGCGGGAAAAGTAATTGCGACAGAGCCCGGTTATGAAAACGGGAACGCATACGCGGTGCTCGGAGCGGTCTATTACAAATTGTACGTGACCCCACTTGTCAAAGGCGGCGACCTGGATAAGGCTGTCGAAAACCTGAAAAAGGGATTGGGCTATCGCGCGGACAGTATCTTCATCAACCTGACGCTCGGACAGTGCTACTACGAAAAGAAGATGTACAAAGAGGCCAAGCCCTACCTTGAGACGTCTCTGAAAGGCAAGCCTGGCAACAACGACGACAAGAAATACCTCAAAGAAGCCAAAGAGTATCTCGACAAGGTAAATAACAAGCTTAAATAGCAGAAAAAGGACGGCGGGGGGAGATGCTCCCCTCGCTGTCCCTTCAATCGGCCGGCCGCGCGGACGCAGCTAAGCCGATAGGGTCGGATGCCCACCCCATCGGTCAGACCCTGCCGCCGACCGTAATCTGCGGAATTCTCAGCGTCGGCTGGGCGTCCGCCACGGGAACACCCTGGCCATCCTTACCGCAGGTTCCGATGCCGAAACCGAGGTCATTGCCCACCATGTCGATCTCGCTGAGTATCTCGGGCCCTTTTCCCGTGAGAATCGCGCCGCGCACCGGCCTGCCGATCTTCCCCCCTTCGATCATGTATCCTTCACTTACCTCAAAGACAAACTGACCGTTAACCGTGTTAACCTGGCCACCGCCCATCCTGCTAACGAGAAGCCCGTTACTAACCGAAGAAATGATCGCATCGGGATCAAGATCGCCCGGTGCAATAATGGTGTTTGTCATGCGCGGTATGGGTTTATGCCGATAGGATTCACGCCTGCCGTTGCCCGTGCTCTCTTTTCCCTCCCTGAGGGCGCAGAGCTTGTCATACATGAAATTAACGAGGATTCCTTTTTCCACGAGCACAGTACGCTGGGAGAGAGTGCCCTCGTCGTCGAACACAAACGAACCGCGCCTGCCGGAAAGCGTAGAGTCGTCAAGCACCGTGATCAGCTCGGAAGCCACCTTCATTCCCATCTTGTCGGAATAGACCGAGAGCTTCTTCCCGGCCAGATCGGCCTCCAGGCCGTGGCCGACAGCCTCGTGGATCATCGTGCCGCCTGCGGAGGATGACAGGACGACCGGCAAGCGTCCCGCGGGTGCGGGTACGGCATCCAGCATCAGATCCGCTCGCTGCGCCGCAGCCTGGGCCACGGCCTCCGGGGGGGTTACGTCAAGCAGCTCAAATCCGACTGTCCCCCCGATCGGCTCGTAACCGGTCTGGATGATTCCGTTTTTTTGGGACACGACCTGTACCGCGAAGATCGTGCCGGTTCTCTCCTCTGACGTAAGCGCTCCCATGCTGTTGGCAATGATCGTATTCTTGGTCGAGTCCCGATAAATGACTTTGGCCTGACGAACCGTCCCATGGCCGCGGGCGGTATCATTGGCCCGCATTACGTATTCGATTTTGCGCCCAACGTCAATGGCCGTAGGATCGATCGCGACCTTCAGGGTAAACGAAGGGTTAACGCGGGAAAGAGTAACATCCCCCAAAGGTGCGGCGCGACCCCCGAAGGAACTGCTCAGCTCCCGGGCCAGCTCGACAAGGTTTGACTCGGCAGGATCGTTGGTATACGCGTAGGCGGTCTTAAAATTCCTGATGAGCCGCAGACCGATACCGGCGTCGATACCGGATATGACCTTCTCGACCTTGTTGTCCTCACAGACGATAAAGGTGCTTTCGCTCTTCTCATAATAGATGTCGGCATAGTCGCCGCCGTTTTTCAGGGCCGTATTAAGAACCTTCGCGAAATCGACGTCTCTGATATCAGACATGGCTAGTACCGTTTAGAGAAATAATCAGTGAGAATATCGGAATGGTCAAAGACAAGAGGGGAGGGGAGGGAGCCCTCGGCAAAGACCCCTATAGCCTTCGCGTCGTCGGAAGCACGCGCGATCCCCCGGGCGCGGGCGATATAGACGGTCGTAATCGTGTGATGACGCGGATCACGTTTTGGATCGGAATAGGTGTGAAACTGCCTGATGAGCTCGACATCGAGCGACGTCTCTTCCTTTGCCTCCCTAACCGCGGCCTCCTCGAGAGACTCTCCCCAGTCGACAAACCCCCCGGGAATTGCCCATCCGTGGGGGGGATTTCTGCGTTCGATAAGCACGACACCCCCGGGGATTTCTATAATGATGTCGACGGTGGGATAGGGGTTACGGTGCCGCTCCATCTTTAAATGCTACCATAGCGCGGGTGAACGTGTCAAAGACTTTTATTCCTTGACCGCTCCGCTCCGCCGGTGATATAGTATGCACAGTATGGAAATGGCGCCACTAATCGGAATCCTCGTCACGTCGTTTCTCCTGGCCCTCTCGGGTGCCCTCATGCCCGGACCACTGCTGACGGTTACGATCAACGAAAGCCTCACACGCGGTGCGTGGACGGGCCCCCTGTTGATCGTCGGCCACGCGATGCTCGAGCTGGTGCTTATCATCGTTGTCCTCTGGGGATTGGGGGCGGTTCTAAATGACGGCAACGTTCTTGCGGTCATAGCTTTTGCCGGCAGCGCCGTACTGCTCTGGATGGGATACTCGATGATTCGGCGAGTGCGCTTCATCACACTCGCGGGAACCTCCGTCCAACCCGAGAAGGCGGCCGCCGTGAAGTTTCTCGAGCATCCGATCTTTGCAGGCATCATCGTGAGCCTCTCAAATCCGTACTGGACGGTGTGGTGGCTCACCATCGGGCTCGCCTATATCTTCATCGCGGCCAAGCTCGGGATAGTGGGCGTTGCCGTCTTCTTTATTGGGCATGTCGTGGCGGATTTCCTCTGGTACAGCATCGTCTCAACGTCCGTGAGCCTCGGCAAAAGATTCTTCACGGACGGCGTATATCGGGGAGTTGTCGCACTCTGCGGTCTGTTTCTTCTTGGCTTTTCCATTTACTTCTTCAAGTCGGGCTTTGACTATCTCCTGAAATAGGGACTGCCTCCATGACACAGATAAAGTTCGGTACCTCCGGTTGGCGGGGGATCATCGCCGATGATTTTACCTTCCAGAATCTCAGAGCGGTGTCCCAGGCAATAGCTGAACATATCATAAAGACAAAGGAAGGGGCCCCTGGGATTGTCGTGGGCCACGACTGCCGCTTCATGGGGGACGTATTCGCCCGCGAGGCGGCCTCTGTCCTTGCCGGAAACGGGGTGAGGGTTCTCGTGTCCCACAAGGACGTTCCCACACCGACCATCAGCTGGGCGGTTATCACGGGCAAGGGCAGCGGAGCCGTCAACATCACGGCCAGCCACAATCCGCCATATTATACCGGCGTAAAATACTCATCCAAGTGGGGCGGTCCGGCCCTTCCGGAGGCCACGGAGTGGATCGCACATCGGGCAAACGAAATCGTCGGAAGCGGATCGATACACTCGCTGGGCGATGACGAAGCGCGGAGCAAAGGGCTGTGGGAGGATGCCGATCTTGCCGATGATTACCTGGCGGGCCTGGACAAGAAAATTGATTTTTCCGTTATCGCAGGGGCCGGGAAGAGAGTGGCTTATGATCCTCTCTTTTCAACCGGTCGGGGATACCTCGATCGAATCCTCCGTGAACACGGAGTCCAGATCACAATGATCCATGACAAGGAAGACCCTCTTTTCGGCGGGGGGGCACCGGATCCATCGGAGTCACGCCTGACGGAGCTCTCTGAAATCGTGAGAAACGGCGATGATATTGTCATCGGGCTGGCGACGGACGGGGACGCCGACCGTTTCGGGATCCTGGACGCCGACGGCTCCTTTATCGAGCCGAACTATATAATCGCGCTTCTGCTGGACTACCTCATTTCGAAGAAAGGATACCGGGGGGGGGCTGCGCGATCAGTTGCCACGACGCATATGATCGATGCGGTCGCACGCCACCACGGAGTCGAGTGTTTTGAAACCCCGGTAGGATTCAAGTATATAGGGGAGTATATCGCGGCAGACAAGATAGCGGCCGGTGGAGAAGAAAGCGCAGGCTTTTCGATATTTGGCCACGTGCCCGAAAAGGACGGGATCATTGCCTGCCTGCTCACCCTGGAGATGGTCTGCCGGGAGAAGAAAACGATCCGGGAGCTCCTCCAGGGTCTTTATAAAAAGGTGGGCACGTTTCGAACGCGGCGCGAGAATCTCAGGTTGACCGAAAAGCTCAGCGACGCCTTTGGAGCGAAGGTCGTTTCCTCTCCCCGGGTCTTCGCGGGAATCCCGGTAAGGGAGACAGTCACTATCGACGGTACGAAATATGTGCTCGAGGACGGTTCATGGCTCCTCTTCAGGAAGTCCGGCACAGAGCCGGTTGTCAGGATCTACGGAGAGTCGTCCAGTGATGAAAAGCTCGACCGACTTATGAGATCGGGAACTGAATTTATCACCTCGTCGTAACGGAACAAACCATGAAAAAAATGATCGTGTTTATTCTGCTTCTTTTGACTACCGCTTCCGTCGTCCCCGCGCAGGAAGAAGAGGCGGTAACGAAGAGTGATTCCCCAAAAATGAGGGAAGCTTACGAGTATTTCGTGTTGGAGGGGAAGAACCCCACACTGGCCCTTGTCAACGAGGCGAACTTTCTTTCGATAAAAGGGCGGTATGAAGAAGCGATCAATAAGTATCGAGAGGCGCTTGCCGCTGCACCCAACGAGACACTTATCCTGGATAACCTCTCGTGGACGCTTATCCTGGCGGGCCGCTATCACGGAGGCCCTTGAGACACTGAAGAAGTCGATCGCTCTGGATCCGAAGGACCCGTCTACGAACTTCTACCTTGGCGTTGTGTATTGGACGCTTGACGATCCGAAGAACGCCCAGGTGTATCTTCGAATAGCGTCTACCCTGGAGCCTAACTATCCCTTATTCTCACTACTATCTGTCAAGGGTCTACCGTAAAGAAGGGGACCTGAAAGATGCATTATTCGAGGGTGAGCTTGCGGCCTTTATCCTGGACAACGCCAAGGTTTGGAACCCGGATGTGGCCCGAGATCTCGGCGATCTCTACGGCGAGGCCGGGATGTTTCAGAAGGCGATCCTGCAATATCAGAAGCTGCTCGACGAGAAGGAGTATGCCTTTGATGCGAATTACGGGCTTGGCATTGCCTATGGAAACTTCGGGGATTTCGATAAAGCTGAGACCCATCTTAAAATGGCGCTGGACCTCAATGAGGATGACCCGATGGTTTACTATGCCCTGGGCAAGCTCTATTCTCAGCGGGACGACAAGCTGAAAAAGGCACTCGGTTACGCAGAGAAGGCTCTGAAATTCGAGCCGAAAAACGCTCGCTTCCTGTATCTCGTGGGCTGGATCTATTATCGCTTGAACGATCCCGAGTCGGCGCTCACCTATATCAGTGACGCGCTGAACGCCGATCCCGAAAACGCTACGTACCGCGAACAGGTCAAGTTGTTGGAGGCCGAAATAGCCAGAAATAGTGGCAGATAACTTTTCGTGCTTGACAAGAAAAACGAAAGGTGTTACAAATAATAGCTTCATAACATATGCGGGAATAGCTCAGCGGTAGAGCATTGCCTTGCCAAGGCAAGGGTCGCGGGTTCAAATCCCGTTTCCCGCTCCATTTTCTCTCGGGCGGCATCGCCAAGTGGTAAGGCGAAGGTCTGCAAAACCTTTATCCCCGGTTCGAATCCGGGTGCCGCCTCCATATGTATCGCCTGGGTGGCGGAACAGGTAGACGCAAGGGACTTAAAATCCCTCGACGGTAACGTCGTGCCGGTTCGATTCCGGCCCCAGGCACCACTAGTCGGGAATTACTAGCGGGTTGGCATACAAGCCAACCCTCTTTATTTGTGCGAAATGTACACGAAGGTGAACGCAACTGATGTAGGGAAGGGGAGAAACCTTCGGTTTCTGGGCCATCCCGCTAACCCCAAGCGTGTCGGATGTCTTGCCCGGTTGGCCCTACAGACGCTATTGGTCTCCGTCTGGATAGCGTATACGCTTTTGTATCGGATCTTGGCGTCAATCATCGGAGACGTAACGGCTGGGATAGATCCAGTTTCCTGATTACGCACGGAGCAGAAAATGTATATATCGGTTATCGGTAGTCCCGGATGCGGCAAGACCACGCTTTTTAGCGTTTTGAGCGGGGCCATCGCTGACGGCAAACCGGGCGCCGAGACCGTCGCGGTCATCGATGTCCCCGACAGTCGGATCGACGAGCTCTCTAAGATATTCAAACCAAAGAAGAGCACCTATTCTCGGATAACCCTCGCGGATACGGTCGCCATTGAAGAAGGCGATATGAAAGACGACAGGGTCAGCGCGAAAATGATTCAGCAGATGCGACAGAGCGACGCCTTTCTCCTTGTCCTGCGCAAATTCGATAACGGGAGCCCTATACGCGTCAAGGACGAGTTCCTCACGATCTTCCAGGAATTCATTATTTCCGATATGGTGCAAATCGAGAGCCGATTGGAGCGGATACGTAAACAGGGCGCCAGGAAAGACAATACGCCGCTGGCCCGGGAGGAACAGCTCCTCAACGAGTGCCTTGCGCACCTGAGCCGGGAGGAACCGCTCTCGACCGCGCCGGTTTCCGAGCACGACGGCAAGCAGCTCAACAGTTTCCAGTTCCTTTCTTCAAAGCCGCTGATGGTCGTTATTAATTGCTCAGAAGAAGAATTCGGCGACGCCGACAGGGCGGTCGGCGAGCTGAAGGAGACGATTCCGAGCTACATACCGGTTCTGGCCGCGTGCGGGAAGCTCGAAGCGGAGGTAGCGCTCATGGCCCCGGAAGAGCAGGGGGCGTTTATGGGAGCCTACGGCATCAAGGAATCGGTCAAAGGTCGCATCGTTCGACTTGCCTTCGAGACGCTCGGCCTTATCTCGTTCTTGACGGTGGGACAGGACGAGTGTCGAGCATGGCCGGTGAGGAGAGGCACAAGCGCGCAGGACGCGGCATCAACCATTCACACCGATCTTGCGCAGAGGTTCATTCGCGCGGAAACGGTCTCCTACGAGGATTTCATTGTCAACGGTGGCTTTGCCGAATGCAAGAAGAAAGGGCTCTGGAGGCTTGAGGGCAAGAACTACATCGTACAGGACGGCGATATCCTCACCATAAGAGCCGGTAATTAAGAATCTCGTTTATCGACACCGGAACCAGAAGCCGTATCCTACGAACTCTCCCCCCTCCTAAACGGATAGCTGTTTAATTTCCCCCTTTCTTTATGTTCGGTGAAAGAGTCCCTCACGCTTTCTCTATCGGAATAAATAAGACCCGGCCTTCCCGTTAAGAGAAAGGGACTTGCGGCATCGCGCAAGTCCCTTAACTGAGGTCCTGAGGTCGTCAGGGCGACATTTTATTGGAGCTCAACCTGCATTTCCCGCCCCCCTTCAACAGCGTTCGAGTTGTCATCCCACCAGGACGAGAAGGAATCGGTACCCGTGGAAGCCCCAAGCCTGCAGAGCACGGTGCCGTCCGGGGCGGTCCCGATGACAAACACATTGTACCAGAGCTGGTCCTCGGAGTCATAGACGGGATAGGCGCGGCCGTTCTCAATATAGACGTTCGAGTATCCCGTGACCGGGGTCCCATACTTGTCTACCAGCAGCCCCTGCTGCGGCGCAGCTAATGCCATACCCGCTGCAAGCATAAGGGTCACAATAACAAGGGCCGAAATGAAGATTGCACTTTTTTTCATGATACAATTCCCTCCGTATTGTTATTATTCACGTCGGTCACTATTTTTAAGGGCGCCTTTGAATACGCACCCGTATTATCCGCTACGCCGCACCACACAACTCACCATTTCTTTTATGATAATCCCACTATTTCCCTCTGTCAAGTCCCTCCGCCAAAAAGTAGTCTTGTCGGGGTATCAGTCGTGGAACGTGATCTGAAATAGAGCAGCGCGAAGCCATAGTCAAGGGATCGTCCAGCTCTACGGGAGAGAGCCCCACGTCGGGGACCATGACCTGAGCGGTCAGGACGGTTCGGATGAGCCGGGACTATCTGTGGAACCACGACTGATGACTAAACGCGGGGGCTTACGAGATACCGTAAGCCCCGGAAAAACAGTTTAAAGCCCTTTGGGCTAATCGATGTTTTCCGCCGTAGAATTGTTCTGGTTGTCCTCCCAGTAGGTCGCGGAGGAGTCAACCCCCATAGGTTGTCCCAGCTCGCAGAGCGTGGTGCCGTCGGTTGCCTTACCGATGACAAACACATTATACCACAGTTGAGTATTGGAAGCTATACACAGGATTTGCCCGGCCGTCGTGAATGTAGACATTGGAATATCCCATAACGGGGGTCCCGTTCTTATCCACCAGCAGCCCTTGCTGCGGGGCAGCTATTGCTATACCTGCGACCATAAGAACCGCTACCAGAGCAAACGCCGTGACAAGAAATAGTCTTTTTTCCATGGCGTAAAATCCTCCCTCTTGTGGATTCTTATCTTTCATTACGAGGACATCTTACCGAGATCCCTCGCACCAACTCCCGGTGCTACACACCTTCTGTCTAATTTTAGATGCCGGTAACTAATTTCGATTCACGTAATTATTTGAATTTTAACGGTGGTTCAAGATAGCAATTGGATGGCGGAACGGCTGGGAGCACGGATTGCCGGCTTATTCTGAATACGCAAGCGGTCAATCAATCAGATATAGGAGGGACAATAAAAGGGACTCTCCAATCGAGGAAAGTCCCTAATGCAGAAGGTCAGCCAATATCTAGTTGCCGACAAAAGCATCATCAATTTGCGCTTCACGCCCCCCTTCAACGCTGTTCTGATTCTCATCCCACCAGGACGTGAAGGAATCGGTGCCCAGGGAAGCCCCAAGCGTGCAGAGGACGGTGCCGTCCGGTGCGGTTCCGATGACAAAGACATTGTACCAGAGCTGGTCCTCGGAGTCATACACGGGATAGGCGCGGCCGTTTTCAATATAGACGTTTGAGTATCCCGTGACCGGGGTCCCATACTTGTCCACCAGCAGCCCCTGCTGCGGCGCGGCCAATGCGATACCGGCGGCAAAAAGAAGGGTGATAAGGACAAGGGCCGAAATGATGAATGCATTTCTTTTCATTATACGATTCCCTCCGAATTGGTTTCTTTGCGCGTTAGTCACTATTTTAAAGGGCACCTTTGAATATGCACCCGTATTATCCGCTACGCCACACCACGCAACTCACCATTTCTTTTATGATAGCCCCACTATTTCCCTCTGTCAAGTCCCTCCGCCAAAAAGTAGTCTTGTCGGGACCCTCAGTGCCGGAGGCCTGTTAACGGTCAAACAGCATGAAGCGCTTGTCCAGCGTCGATTAGACACGATGTGATACAATCCCACTTTACGACTGCGACCAAGAAAAAAGGGACTTTCCAGTACAGGAAAGTCCCAATAAAGATCGTCAGACAATCTCTCGGTTAAATACCCGGTTTAGTTTTCCTTGGCATCGTCGTCACGCCCCCCTTGAACGCTGTTCGAGTTCTCATCCCACCACGACGAGAAAGAATCGGTGCCCAGGGAAGCCCCAAGCGTGCAGAGCACGGTGCCGTCCGGGGCGGTCCCGATGACAAAGACATTATACCAGAGCTGGTCCTCGGAGTCATACACGGGATAGGCGCGGCCGTTCTCAACATAGACGTTCGAGAATCCCGTGACCGGGGTCCCGTACTTGTCCACGAGCAGCCCCTGCTGCGGCGCAGCCAATGCGATACCGGCGGCAAAAAGAAGGGTGATAAGGACAAGGGCCGAAACGACGAATACATTCCTCTTCATAATAATCTTCCTCCTATCGTCTGTCAGTTTCTTAGACCTTTTTAATATTATAGTGGTAAATCGGTGTGAAATCAAGTGAATTTATTCGGGCCTATGTGGTCGAAGATATTTATTCGTCTATGTTTTGGAAGGGCCAGGTCTTCATGCCTCCTCCATTGCGACAGCCTTTCTCTTGACTTTCAGGGTAAAATCGGCTAATGATATAGGACGGCCGCGCAGCGAAGAAGTGGTGGCGGTCCGTTCGTCCAGGTCGACTAACCGAGAGGTGGTGCCGTGAGATATTTTTTAGACAGTGCCAAGCTGGATGAGATAACCTACGCCTACAAGAACTGGGCGATCGACGGCGTTACGACGAATCCCCGCCATATCCTGGCTTCGGGAAAATCGTTTCGGACGGTGATAGGCGAGCTTGCGTCGGAATTTAAGGGAGTAGAATTCCCCATATCCGTGGAAATCAATCCACACCTGGCCAAGTCTGAGGAGATGATCGCCGAGGCAAAGACGCTGGCCAAACTTTCCGACAATTTCGTTATCAAGATACCCTGCACTGAGCAGGGACTCATCGCCGCCCACAACCTCGTCAGAGAGGGAATACGCACCAACGTCACGCTTGTTTTCTCCGCCTCTCAGGCGCTTGCTGCAGCCAGGATCGGCACGGAGTACGTATCCCCGTTCGTCGGCTGGAAGGAAAGCAGCGGTGAAGATACGACCGATTTTATCGGCGATATCGTAGATATATTCGAGATCTACGAGTATGATACGCAGATCATCGTCGCCGCCCTCAGAAACGGAAAGCAGATCGTCGACGCAGCGCTGGCGGGGGCCGACATCGTGACGGCGGGATTTGAGGTCTACCGGGAGAGCTTCTATCACCCCTTCACCGATCTCGGGCTCAAACGGTTTTCGGAGGCGTGGGATCAGACAAAAAAGGAGTGAGCCCACCGCTTCAGGAACTTTTGGAATAGACTGGTATCGCATCGGCACATGCCTCTCAACCCTATCTGTTATTCGTCGAGTCTCGTCCTAAGATCGGGCACAGTCCATCATTTCCACAGTGAATGTGGAATCCAAGCTTAAGAACAGACCTGCCGGCTACATGCGTGTCCGCGCGCCCCGATCAGCGCGAAGGGACAATACGTAGCCGGAAAGGAGTCCTGCCGATTCGAAACGATCGGGCATAGTGTGTTTGACTTTGGAAGGGCTATAGGATACGATAAAAACAGTTTCCCTTTTAAAGCGGTGCGTATGAAAGAGCTCATTTCTCTTGATTTCAACTACCTCATGGCCGACGTCCTGGGTACGGAAACGGGTATAGCGAAGCCGGAACTGGACGCGCTTGAAAGCCGGGCACGGCAGGCCGAAGAGTGCATACAATCACAACGACAGCGGGGCGAGCTCGTCTTTATGGACGTCGATCGATTGAAGAGTCACATCCCTGCGATAAAGGCGGCGGCCAAGCCCGCGCGAAAGCGTTTCGAGAAGCTTGTCGTCCTGGGCATCGGGGGATCGGCACTCGGTGCACGCGCTATTCAGGAAGCGCTGGTCAATCCCCTGTCCGGTAACGGCTGCAAGGTACTCATCGCCGACAACATAGATCCGGTCTCCATGGCGCGACTCATCGATTCGCTGAACCTCGAGTCCACCTGTTTTAACGTCATCAGCAAATCCGGTGGTACGGTCGAGACACTTGCTCAGTTTATGATCATCACGGATCTTCTCAGAAAGGAGCTGGGAGACGCAGGTTTTCGTGAACGCATTACCATCACGACGGATCCCCGGAAAGGTGTGCTCAGGGAGATCGCAAGGGAAGAGGGTATTACTGCTCTTGACGTGGACCCCCAGGTAGGCGGAAGATTCTCGGTGCTTACTCCGGTGGGTCTTTTCCCGGCCGAAATGATGGGAGTTGATTCAAACAGGATACTGAACGGCGCGCATGATTTCATTTCCTCAGTTGAGAATAAGGGATGGATGGAAAACCCGGCATACCTCTACGGCGCCCTCATGTATATAGCGGCGACATCCAAGAAGAGGAATATATCGGTCATAATGCCCTATTCGGGGCGCCTCTTCTCGCTTGCGCTTTGGTACTGCCAGCTCTGGGCGGAGAGCCTTGGAAAATGGAGCCCGGCATCGCGGGGCAAAAAGGTCGGCTTGGGCCAGACGCCCGTGGCGGCGGTGGGTGTCACCGATCAACATTCGCAGCTGCAGCTCTTTATGGAGGGACCTAACGACAAGGTCATCACGTTTCTTCAGGTGAAAGATCACGGAAGCGAAATGAGAATCCCACGGATATATGAGGGCCGGGAATCCCTTGACTATCTCTGCGACAAAGGGCTTGGCGAGCTCTTTGACGCGGAGCGATCGGCAACAGAGGCGGCCCTGGCCCGGCAGGGGAGGCTGTCAATGACGGTATCTGTGCCGGATATCTCTCCCGAAGGGCTCGGCGTCCTTTTTTCATTTTTCCAGGTCGCAACGGCCTTTGCCGGCTATCTCTACGGTATCGATCCGTTTGATCAGCCGGGCGTCGAGGAGGGGAAAAAATATACGTGGGGTATCATGGGTCGAAAGGGATACGAGGAAAAACTGCGGGAGTATCACGTAATCGTCCGAAAAAGGTCCCGGCGTACACGAAATCGGTCGGACGTTAGGAGGGCGGGGTAGTACGCGCAAAAGTATCCGCGGGAGGATTCCGCTTGATAACTTTCCCCGATGTGTTATAATAAAAAGGGAATTGATTTACTGGCACAGGATTACGTATCAGCTCGATAAGATGAAGACGAGAAAAAAGATATTCATACCGCAGGAAAAACTCGAAGTCTGGGTTAGCGAGGGTAAGATTTCGATATCGGATAATGTCATCACTACGTTAAGCGGAAGCAAGGTAAGCTATAAGCTGATTCCGGCTTTCAAATTCGTGAGGCTTACGTCGGGTGATTCCGATTCGGAAAAACTGATCGGCACGGTAAAGACAGAGGATGACATAAAGCATCTCAAACCGGATATTTTTATGGATTCAATTATCATAGACAACAACGCCTACGAAGTCGAGATGGGATACATCGGCAACCTTACGGGAGACGAAAAGGACCTCGACGATGTTGCGCTCCTCTCTAAGTATATCCTCGAAAATATATAACGGGTAGTATGGACGGATACCATACACCAAACACCCGCAAGCCGGGTGCGTCTATATCAGGACCTTCGGCTGTCAGATGAATGACTACGATTCGCAACGGATGGTAGGGCTCCTGTCGACTGCGCGGGTACAGAACGACCGTCGACGATCCGACGCGTGCCGACGTTATCATCATCAATACCTGCAGTATCCGGGAAAAGCCGGAAGAAAAAACATATAGCGATATCGGTACGTATCGTTCCCTCAAGGAAGGAAAACCGGATCTAATAGTTGTCGTATCGGGCTGTGTCGCACAACAGCGGGGGCCGCAGATCATCGATCGGTTCCCGTACGTAGATCTCGTGCTGGGAACCCATCAACTGAATCGAATCGACAGTCTTGTCGACGAAATTCGAAGGACCAGACGGGCGCTCGCGGTAGAGACCGATTTCGGCGAAACCCGTATATACGACCGTTTCCGCGGACAGCCGATCACTACTCTGCGTACGTGACCATCATGCAAGGATGCAACAACTGGTGTCGTACTGCATCGTTCCTTGCGTGCGGGGCAGCGGAGCTGTCACGACCTTCGAACGATATCCTGTCGGAGATACGGCAGGCTTACCGATGAAGGCTTCATCGAGGTAACGCTGCTAGGGCAGAACGTCAATTCGTATCGTGATCCCGACCACGGTCTTGCGTTCTCGTCGCTGCTGGATCGGGTCTCACAGATCGACGGTAGTCAAGAGGATCCGTTTCACGACCTCTCATCCGAAGGATCTTTCGGATGACCTGATCGAACGCTATCGACACATCGACGCCGTTTGCTCACATATTCATCTTCCGCTTCAGTCGGGCTCAAATCGGGTTCTCGAGTCTTATGAACAGGGGATACACGAGACAGCAATATCTTGAGAGGGTGAGCGCGCTTAAAGAGGCGCGTCCCGATATCTCGGTAACGACGGATATTATTGTCGGTTTTCCCGGCGAGACGGAGGCGGATTTCCAGGATACCCTTTCCCTCATGAATGAGGTGGTTTTCGACGGCGCTTACTCATTCAAGTTCTCAGCGCGCCCGGGGACGAGAGCGGCGGAATTGACCGATGACGTGTGCGAACGCGAGAAAGATACGCGTCTGTTCACACTTCAGGAGCTCCAGAAGAAACATACGCTTTCACGCAATCAGGGATATGATCAATACCGTTGCGGAGGTGCTTGCCGTTGGCACGAGCGTACGAGACGCCCGGGAAATGACCGGGAGATCGGGCCAGAACAAGGTCGTCAACTTCAAGGGAGTCTGCGACACGATCGGATCTCTCGTTTCGGTCAAGATTATGAAAGCCAAAAACAACTCTCTGTGGGGAGAGACGGTTTGGTAATTGAGGAAGGAGAAGTCGATGCCGAAGGAAATGAAAATCAGCGGGATGGCAATCGATCCATTCACCAATGTTCCGATCGTTATACTGAGGGATATGGATGAGAAGAGTACGGTGCCCATCTGGATTGGGTTGTTGGAGGCCAGCGCTATAGCGACCGTGCTTGAAAACATCCAGTTTTCCCGTCCGATGACCCATGACCTCTTCAAGAAAGTAATGGAAACCCTCAACGTCGTAATAGACAAGATCGTTGTAAACGATCTGAAGGATAATACCTACTACGCGACGATATACCTCACGTCAAACGGCGTCGAATATAGAATCGACTCTCGTCCCAGCGATGCGATAGCGATCGCACTCAGAACAAACGCCAAGATCTATATGGAGGAGTCGGTCATAGAGAAGTCAAAGCGAATTGAGCTTACCAAGCCCGATGACATGACGTCCGAAGAGGCAAGAAAGAAATGGGCCGAAATACTCGAGAATCTTAATCCGGAAGATTTCGGAAAATACAAGATGTGACGAAAGGACGTCTTGATGTAACGGGAATCGGTGAACAAGAAGTATCTCACATGGACGGCGGTCGCCCTCTACGCAATCATGATATTTGTCGGCTCCTCTATTCCGGGCGATCAAATCGGCCTCGATCCTCCCGGTCTGGACAAACTGTTTCACGCGATCGAGTATGGGATACTGTCCTCTCTCCTCTTTGCCGCCCTTGGCCGCACTGTAGTCGCAAGACAGACGACGATCTTCTGGATTGCGGCATTCGGAGCGTCACTGTACGGCCTGACCGATGAAGTCCACCAGCTCTTTGTGCCGCTTCGCCAGTTCGACCTCCTGGATATCAGCAGCGATATCTCAGGCTCATTCCTGGGTTCGTATGTGCTGTTTCGGACCCGGAATAATACCTGAACAACTCCTTTTAAGCCTTGACAAACTAAGGCAATTTTGTTATATAAACTTAATTTCATTCAGTATATGACCGGAGTATTTCATGCATACGAAGGAAACTGAATCGGGAAGGGCACATGGACTACAATTCGCAAGTCGGAGAGCAAACCACGTTTACGGGAAATATCACCGGTTCCGAAGACATCATGATAAACGGTGAGCTGATCGGTGATATCGATATTCGCGCGAGTGTCCATGTCGGAGGCACAGGCCACATAAAGGGTACCGTCAAGGCGGTCAATGTCATCATCGAAGGCAGGGTCGAAGGTATCCTCAAAATCGAAGAAAAGATCGAGCTGATGAGCAGCGCCAATATCACCGCGAATATGGAATGTAAGCAGCTTGCCGTCGCCGACGGCGCGTATTTTGAAGGAAAGGTCCACATGGAAGGGATCGGCGCGAAGTAGTCATCCCCGGCAGGGCAATAATCCAAGGAGTCATCATCGTTGGCTAGACGAAGGATATCGAAGAAAAGGGCGAAGGTCGTAAGGAAACCCGACGAATTTATATCGACTTGGGCCAAGATAATAGACTATCTTTACCTGAATCAGCTTTTTTTTTATATAGCCGTATCGTTGATCATTGCACTAGCGGTCGGCATCGTCGCTGGCTCATTCCTCTATTTTCATAGACAGACCGAGTCCCTGGAGATCCTGAACAACGGGATGAAGCTCTATCATAGTGCCGGGACCAGTGAGGAAGATCTCAACAAGGCCCTCCTCGCGTTTACCACCGTTTCAAAAAAATATCCCTTTTCCAAGGCGAAGAAGATCGCCCTGCTTTACCAGGGAGACGTCCTTTTTGATCTGAAGAAATACGATGAGGCCCTCAAGGCTTTCGAGTCGGCGGAAAAGAGACTCTCGGGTCCCCTTAAGAATATCGCTACGGAGAATATCGGCTGCGTGTATGAAGAGATGGGCAAAAACAAGGAAGCGGCCGACGTCATTCAAGCGTCTCCTGTCTCCAGACAACGAAGACGCGTATCTGGACCTTATCAGAAACCTTGAAAAGATCGGAAAGAAAGACGAGGTCTTGACCTACGCCAAGGAATACCTCACGCACTTTCCAGATTCATCCCGCGCCCCGCTCATCAGGGAAAAGATCGGAGAAACCGGGGAAAAATAATGGAACGAAAACTCCTTTCGGGGAACGAAGCGATTGCCCGGGGCGCGTTTGAGTCCGGAGTCGTATTTGCCTCCGCATATCCGGGCACCCCGTCCACCGAAATTCTCGAAGAGATAAAGAACTACGAAGGCGTCTACTGCGAGTGGTCTCCCAACGAGAAGGTTGCACTTGAGGTGGGGGTAGGGGCGAGCTACGCGGGAGGGCGGACCCTCGTTGCGATGAAACACGTCGGGGTTAATGTGGCTGCCGATCCCTTCTTCACACTCTCGTACACCGGGATCAGGGGAGGATTGGTCCTGGTCACCGCCGACGATCCGGAGCTTCACAGCTCTCAGAATGAACAGGATAATCGGAACTACGCGAAGTTCGCAAAGGTTCCGATGATCGAGCCAAGCGATAGTCAAGAGGCAAAGGACTTCGTCAAAATCGCCTTTGCCATTTCCGAGGAGTTCAACACCCCGGTTATGCTTCGGACGACAACCCGAATATCCCATTCACAGTCGCCGGTGGTCTTGTCAGAGGCTGAGCGTGAGAAACACCGCGCGAATATCAGAATAGAAAAGGACCCTGAGCGTCTCGTGATGCTGCCCAATAACGCCCGAAAGAGACACGTGGTTGTCGAAAAACGAATGGAAGCGCTCAGGTCCTTTGCCGAAGATTTTCCCGAAAACAGGATCGAATGGGCCGACACCGACCTTGGGATCATAACTTCCGGCATATCCTACCAGTACGCCCGCGAGGTCTTTCCTGACCGCTTCTATCCTGAAACTGGGGATGGTATATCCACTCCCCGAAAAAACGATACGCGATTTCGCGAGAAAGGTAAAGGATCTGATCGTCATCGAGGAACTCGACCCCTTTATCGAGGAACAGGTAAAGGCGATGGGCATCCCGGTCAGAGGGAAAGAGCAGCTGCCGATTCTGGGCGAGATCAACCTCGATATCGTTCGGGACGCCTTCATAGATGATCCCGATGATCAGGAGCCGTCCACCACCTACGAGATCCCCCATCTCCCGGCGCGCCCGCCCAACATGTGCCCGGGCTGCCCGCACCGCGGGGTCTTTTATGCCCTGTCGAGGAAGAAAGTCTTCGTCACCGGGGATATCGGCTGCTATACCCTCGCGTTTCTTCCCGCCGCTCAAGGCCGTCGATACGTGCCTCTGCATGGGCGCGAGCATCGGACAGGCCATCGGCATGGACAAGGTCCTGAACGAGTCCGGAAAGGGAAAGGTGGCGGCGGTAATTGGCGATTCGACCTTCTTCCATTCCGGTATCACCCCGCTGATGGACGCCGCATATAACAAATCAACGGCGACCATCATCGTCCTCAACAACAGCACGACAGCGATGACCGGTGCTCAGCACCACCCGGGAACGGGTTTTACGCTCATGGGAGAAAAGACTAACTCGATAGATATCGCAACGCTGGTCCGCGCACTCGGCATAAAGCGGGTAAGAACCGTCGACCCGTACAATATTAAGGAAACGCGGTCAGTTATCGACGAGGAGCTGGATGCTCCCGAAACGTCCGTCATTATTTCCCAGGCCCCGTGCATCCTGCTGCCGGGCAGCAAGCGAGATGACTGGTACATCCTTGCGGTGGACGAGACCCTCTGCACGGGGTGTAAGACCTGTCTCATGCTGGGATGTCCCGCTATCGGGTGGGATCCGTCGGGGAAAAACGCGAAAGGAAAGAGCGGAAGGTCGTCAATTGACCCCTTACTCTGCATAGGCTGCGGTGTCTGTAGATCACTCTGTAAATTCGATTCAATTGTGAGACGACCTCTTGACTGATACGGTTACGAACATTCTGATGGTCGGGGTGGGAGGCCAGGGAATTATTCTTGCCTCGGATATTCTGGCGGAATCACTCATGGAAGCGGGCCTCGATGTAAAGAAGAGCGAGGTGCACGGTATGGCCCAGCGGGGGGGAAGTGTCACGAGCCATATACGGTTCGGCAGTAAGGTCTATTCTCCTCTCATCGCCAAACGTCAGGCCGATATGCTCTACAGCCTTGAAATGCTTGAGGCTCTCCGGTCTATCGATTTTCTTAAGCGAGACTCGCTGGTTGTCCTCAACGATTATCGTCTGAGTCCTCCCTCTGTTTCACTGGGAGTGGAAGAATACCCGACGGGAATTGACGACATCTTCAAACACTATTTTTCCAAGGTGAAGCTGATCGACGGGGTCAATCTGGCGCGGAAAAACGGAAATCCGAGGACAATGGGTATTGTCATCCTCGGGTATCTCTCTCTCTATCTGAGCGTGCCCGAGGATATCTGGCGGGTCGTCATCAAGAGACGCGTGCCGAAAAAGGTGGTCGATGTCAACCTGTCGGCTTTCGAGATCGGCAGGGGCATTGATCGTGTTTGATAGGAGGTTCTGATGATTTTCAACCAGGAGTTTGAGACCCTTCCAAGGCCCGCGCTGGAGGCGCTCCAACTCAAGCGGCTTCAGGATGTTGCCGGACGCGTCTATGAGCGGGTGCCGTTTTATAAGAAGAAATTCGATGAGGCCGGTGTAAAGCCGGGCGACATAAAGAGCATCCGTGACCTCCAGAGACTCCCCTTTACCGTCAAGCAGGACCTGCGTGACAACTACCCGTTCGGACTCTTTACGCTCCCGATGGAGGACGTGGTCAGAATCCATGCCTCTTCGGGAACGACGGGAAAGGCCACGGTCGTTGGGTATACGAAGAAGGATATCGAGCTCTGGGCCGAACTGATGGCGCGGACGCTGTCGGCGGCCGGTGCTACGAAACACGACATCGTTCACAACGCGTACGGTTACGGCCTCTTCACCGGCGGACTCGGCATCCATTACGGATCGGAGCGGCTCGGGGCCTCCGTTATTCCGATATCAGGCGGAAACACGAAGCGCCAGATCATGATCATGCAGGATTTCGGCTCGACCATATTGGCCTGCACGCCGTCCTATGCGCTCTTCATGGCTGAGGTCGCCGAGGAGATGGGGGTCGATTTTGCCAAGATGAAGCTCAGGGCGGGGGTCTTCGGGGCTGAGCCCTGGTCGAATAAGATGCGCCTTGAGATCGAAAAGAAGCTGAATATCGACGCCGTTGACATATATGGTCTGTCGGAGGTCATCGGGCCCGGCGTTGCGACGGAATGCGTGGAGGCAAAAAAAGGTCTGCACATCTTTGAAGATCATTTTATAGCAGAGATCATAGACCCCGATACGGGGGAAGTCCTTGCCCTACGGCGAAAAAGGTGAATTGGTCTTTACGACAGTTACAAAAGAGGCCCTGCCGCTGATTCGGTATCGGACCCGGGATATCTCGAGGCTCACGCCGGAACCGTGTAAGTGCGGCAGGACCCACGTGCGCATGGATCGGGTAAGCGGACGCTCCGACGACATGCTCATTATCAGGGGTGTCAACGTATTTCCGTCCCAGATAGAAGGCATCCTCCTTGAAGTTGAAGGAGTGGAACCCCATTATCAGCTGATTGTCGATCGCGAAGGTCCCCTTGATATACTGGAGGTCCAGGTCGAGGTCAATGAAACCGTGTTTTCCGACGAGATCAAGAATCTTCAGGTCGTTGCAAAGACTATCGAGAAGGATATCAAAGAGCTTCTCGGTGTCAACGCGACGGTCAAGCTCGTGGAACCGAAGTCCATCACCCGAAGCGAGGGTAAGGCCGTCAGGGTCATCGATAAACGTAAGCTATAGTGGAGGGGTGAGGCCATGAAGGTTGAACAGATTTCCATATTTCTCGAGAATAAATCTGGGCGGCTTGCCGAGGTTACGAAGATCCTCGGCGACGGGGGCATAAATGTCCGGGCGCTCTCCCTGGCCGATACATCTGATTTCGGGATACTCCGCCTGATCGTCAATGATACCGAAAAGGCCAAGAACATCCTCAAGAAGCATAATTTTACCGTCGGCAAGACCGAAGTCATCGCGGTCGAGGTCCCGGATAAGCCGGGTGGGCTTGGTCATATTCTGGCCGTCCTTAAGAAAGAAGATGTTAACGTCGAATACATGTACGCCTTTGTCGAGCGCAGCGGCAAGGATGCGGTCATCATCTTCAGGTTTGACGACGTCGACCGTGCGATCACAGTACTGACGAAGAATAAGATCGTCGTTCTCCCTGGGGAGAAGGTATATTCCCTGTAATAACTAGTTGTTCCAGCACTAAAAAGCAGCGAGGTTTTATCCATGAAAAAGAAGCATTTGTTTGTCTTTGTCCTCTGTATGGTGTGTCTCGGCCTGGTCATCTCTGCCTGCCAGAAGAAGACGGAAACAGGTGAGAATCAGCCCTATGTCATCGGCGGCGTCTTCTCAATTACCGGAGGCAATTCCCCACTCGGTGAGCCCGAGAAGAACTCGATGAACCTGTTTGTCGACATGATCAACAAAGAGGGCGGAATCGACGGACATCCGTTCGAGGCTGTTATCTACGACGACGAGGGCGACGCCACGAAGTGCGTGAATATGGTCAAGAAGCTCATCGACAAGGATAACGTCCTGGCAATAGTCGGCCCCAGCCTCTCGGGCAATACCTTTGCCATTATGCCGATCGTTGAGGAAAACCAGGTTCCCCTGATATCGTGTGCGGCAAGCATAAAGATTACGACTCCCGTCAATAAGTGGGTCTTCAAGACCCCCCAGACCGATGTGCTGGCCGTGGAGAGGATCTATGAGTATCTTAAAACCCGTGGAATCACGAAAATCGCGATTATGACCGTTTCCAACGGATATGGCGACAGCGGCAAGGAACAGCTCAAGGCCCAGGCCCCGGGGGCGGGCATTGAGATAGTCGCTGAGGAATCGTTCGGAGAAAAAGATGAAGACATGACCGCCCAGCTGACCAAGATCAAGGGATCGAACGCGGGGGCGATCGTATGCTGGGGCACGAACCCTGGACCGGCCATCGTTGCCAAGAACATGGTACAGCTCGGTATAACCATACCGCTGATCCAGAGCCACGGGGTAGCGTCGCCTAAGTATATCGAGTATGCAGGTGAAGCGGCAAACGGCAACGTGCTGCCGACCGGCAAGATCCTCGTGCTGGATCAGCTCCCCGGAGTCCGATCCGCAGGGTCCCGTGCTCCTGGAATATAAGACCATGTACGAGGATACGTATAAGTCGCCGGTATCCGGTTTCGGCGGGTACGCCTGGGACGCCATGGGAATTATTGCGAACGCTCTTAAAGAATCGGGCGCGGATCGGGCTAAATTACGTGACGCGATAGAGAAAACCACCGACTACGTCGGCGTGAGCGGGATCTTTACCATGACCCCTGAAGACCATAACGGGCTTACAAAGAGCGCCTTTGTTATGGTCGTGATCGAGGATGGGAAGTGGAAAATAATTCCGTAGCGCTATGAAATTAAACTGAGAAATGATGAGGCTAAGCACTACCTGTTTAGCCTCATTTTTCTCTGTACCGTGAGCCCGACATGAGCTTCTTTGACCAGATTCTCCAGTACCTGATCGGCGGAATCACCAAGGGGAGCATTTACTCCATTGTGGCCCTCGGTTTTACGATCATCTACAATTCCACCGAGATCATAAACTTTGCCCAGGGAGAGTTTGTGATGCTCGGGGCGTTGTTCATGGTAACGTTTAGCACGTTGTTGCCGTTGCCGATGCCCCTGGCCTTCGCGGCCGCTGTGGCCGCAGTGACGATCGTAGGAATGGTGTTCGATCTGGCGGTTATCAGGCCCGCAAAGAAGGCCTCCCCGGTATCGCTCATCATCATTACGATTGGTGCGTCGATATTCATCAGGGGCGTGTCGATGCTCGCCTGGGGCAAGGACCCATACCCGCTTCGGCCCTTTTCGGGAGATATACCGATCATGCTCGGAGGGGCCACGATAATACCGCAGACCCTCTGGATCATCGGGACCACCTGTGTCATCCTCGTGTCCCTTCACCTTCTTTTCGAGCATACCATAACGGGAAAGGCGATGAGGGCCTGCGCCGTCAACCGGCGTGCGGCTAGCCTTCTCGGTATCAGGGTAAAACGGATGATCCTGCTCACGTTCGCTCTTTCGGGCGCGCTTGGAGCTGTGGCCGGCATTATAATCTCTCCCATAACCTTTGCCACCTACGACATGGGCGTGATGCTCGGGCTCAAGGGGTTTTGTGGAGCGGTCATCGGCGGCCTGGGAAGCGTTGTGGGATCTATTGTCGGGGGCTTCGTTCTCGGTATTCTCGAGTCGCTTGGCGCCGGTCTCATATCCTCAGCCTACAAGGACGCTATCGCCTTTGTGATCCTCCTGCTTGTACTGTTTATACGGCCGACGGGCCTCTTCGGCGCCGGCGAGACCAAGCGGGTATAACCCATGAGGAATAATCGGGACACGGTCTATGTGTTACTACTGATTGCGACGATATGTACGCTTCCGATTTTCCTCAGGAGCAACTATTATCTGAGTGTCCTTTTGACGATCGGGCTCAACACAATCCTGGCGCTCGGGCTTAACCTGTTGATGGGTTACGCCGGTCAATTATCACTGGGGCATGCCGCGTTCTACGGACTGGGCGCGTACGTTTCGGGAATCCTGACGGCGACGTACGGCGTCCATCCGATCCCTGCGGCGGCCGCCGCCGTCGTTCTGGTGGGCGGCATCGCACTGGTCGTGGGGATTCCGTCGCTAAAGCTTCGGGGTCAATATCTCGCCATGGCAACGCTGGGATTCGGCATCATCGTCTATATCGTTCTCAAAGAAATGGGATGGCTAACGGGAGGACCGTCCGGGCTTACCGGTATACCGCGGCTCTCGGTCTTCGGGTTCTCGTTTGACAGCGACCTCAAGAAATACTATCTCGTGTGGGGAGTAGCGGTGGCCGTGCTTGTCGTGTGCAACAACATCGTGAATTCGCGCGTTGGGAGGGCCCTTCGGGCTATCCATACTTCCGAGACCGCGGCTGCCTCGCTCGGCATCGATATACGGGGATACAAGCTTATCGTATTTGTCATCAGCGCCGTACTGGCCTCGATCGCGGGGAGTCTTTTTGCCCACGTCATGAACTTCATTAGCCCCAGCTCGTTTGGATTTAACATCTCGATCGTTCTGGTGACAATGGTTGTAATAGGAGGGATGGCCAGTATCTGGGGGTCGATATTCGGTGCTTCAGTTCTGACACTTCTGCCGTTGTCCCTTTCATTCATTAATGAATTTGATATTATCGTATACGGGGCAATCCTTATGGTGATCATGATCGTCATGCCCGAGGGTCTCACCAGGGGGGTCGTGGACCGAATCAAGGGGATAGTTTCCAGGTGATCATCTCGATCGAGAGCATCGGCATGAACTTCGGCGGCGTTACGGCGCTTTCTGACGTCTCCTTTGTCGTCAAAGCCGGATGCATAAAGGCGATTATCGGGCCCAACGGAGCCGGCAAGACTACTCTCTTCAATCTGATCACCGGCATATATCGGCCCACGGCCGGAACGATTACATACGAAGGCATGAATATCGGAGGCATGAGCCCCGACGATATCGCCTCGCACGGGATAACCCGCACGTTTCAGAATGTCGAGCTCTTCCCGAATATGACTGTCCTGGAAAACGTCATGGTGGGGCGTCACACTAAATCGCGATCGGGCTTTCTTTCATGTGCCGTGCGGCTTCCCGGCATGATAAGAGAAGAGCGTGAGATAAGAAACTCGGCCCACATGTATCTTGATTTCGTCGGCCTGTCGGCACGGGCCGCTGACCCGGCGCCGTCGCTTCCCCTGGGACACCAGCGTTATCTCGAGATAGCGCGCGCCCTGGCCCTGGAGCCAAAGCTGCTGCTCCTGGACGAGCCGGCCGCCGGTCTGGATGAAAAGGAGACCGAGGATCTCGGTGAATTGATCAGGCGCATCAGAGATCGGGGTGTTACGGTTCTTCTGGTCGAACACGATATGAGCCTCACGATGGAGATATCCGACGAGATCGTTGTTCTGGATTACGGAAAGAAGATAGCCGAGGGGAGCCCCCGGGAAATCCAATATAACAAGAAGGTAATCGACGCGTATCTGGGCGGGGGTACCGGTGCTTAGGATCAGAAATCTCACGTCGTGTTACGGCAAGATCAGGGCGCTCGAAAACGTGTCGATCCACGTATGGGAGAATGAGATCGTCTCGATCATCGGCGCCAACGGAGCGGGAAAAACTACTCTCGTAAACACGATCTCGGGCATTGTACCACCGACAAAAGGAGTCGTCAGCCTCAACGGGACAGACATCACTCGCAAAGGGCCGGAAGATATCGTCGAAATGGGCTTGACACAGGTCCCCGAGGGGAGACAGATATTCAACTCACTCAGCGTGCTGGATAACCTCCGGCTCGGCGCATACCTGAGATATCGGAGGAGCCAAAGAAAGGAGATCGATAACGACCTCGACGGGATGTTTTCGATCTTCCCCATTCTCGGCGAGAGAAGAACCCAGAAGGCGGGTACTCTGTCGGGAGGTGAACAGCAGATGCTGGCTATCGCCCGCGGCCTGATGGCACGACCATCGCTGCTGATACTGGACGAGCCGTCTCTCGGCCTGGCTCCACGGGTCACCAGTGAGATAATCGAGATAATTGCGGGGCTCAAAGAAAAGGGAATCACAATCCTCTTGATCGAACAGAACGCGCGGGCGGCTCTGTCGATCTCGGATAGGTGCTACGTCATCGAGACGGGCAGCGTTCTCGTGGAAGGGGAGGGCAGGGCGCTCCTGGCCGACGGGGATGTGAAGCGGGCGTATCTCGGCAGGGATTACCGGGAGTTTTGGGAGTGAATAATGCGAATCTATAACCGCCGGTACGAAAAGCTGGCCAGAGAAGAGATTGAACAGGTGCAGCTTGAGAGGCTGCAGAGTACCGTTCAACGAGCCTTCAAGAACATTCCGTTTTATCAAAATGAGATGAAGACCAGAAGTCTTCACCCGACGGACATCACGGGTATCTCGGACCTGGCCGAGTTTGGCTTTACGACGCGCGACGATTTGGGCTATAATTATCCCTATGGACTATTTGCCGTCCCGCTGAGAGATATTGTGCGCATCAACTCCATCTCCGGGATAGCCGGCAAGCCGACCGTCGTCGGTTTTACGAAGAACGATCTCGGCGTATGGATGGAGTTGTTGTCCCGTCTCTACTATTCCTCGGGCATTACGGCAGACGATATCGTGCAGATCTCATTTGTGTACGGGCTGGCCAATTGGGGTCGCGGGATGGCCGCAGCGGCCGAGAATATCGAGGCATCGGTCATACCGATGAGCTTCCTCAATCCTGAAAAAGAGATCATGATAATGGCCGACTATAAGACAAGTTGTCTGGTCTCGACGCCGTCGCACGCCCTGCACCTTGCCGGTCTTCTACATGACCTCGGTATCGACCCGAATAAGCTTTCTCTTTCAAAAGCCATCCTCGTCAGCGAACCGATGTCCCCCCAAGTACGCTCTCGTATAGGAGAGGGTCTTGGCATCACCGTCTCGTCCGGCTACGGAATACCCGAGGTGATGGGACCCGGCATAGCCTACGAGTGCGTTGAGGGCAGGCTCCATGTTGCCGAGGACCATTTCATTGCCGAGATTATCGATCCCCGGACAGGGCAACCCGTCGAAGAAGGACATGAGGGTGAGCTGGTCGTCACTACCATTACTACCAAAGCGTATCCGCTCATCAGATTCAGGACCGGAGATATCACCAGGTTCATTCCTGATGATGCCTGCCCGTGCGGCAGAACGCTGAGGGCTGTCGAAGCCCCGACGCGGCGGGCCGACGATGCCCTTTCGATCCGTGGGGTCAGGATATATCCTACCCAGATCGAGAGGATCATCAACGCGGCCCTTGGCGAGACCCCGCCCTATGCGGTCGTGCTCTACAAAGTCAAGGAGCTGGACGAGCTCGATATTCTCATCGAGGAAGTCGAATCCCTCTTCTCCGACGAGATAAAGATTCTGGAGCGGATGATCGCAAAGATCAGAGACGACCTCTGGGAAATACTGGGAATCCGGGCCAACATTAAGCTCGTCGAGCACGTTACTATGAATGAAGTGAAGGGAGAGAGCAGAGTCATTATGAGAAACCATACAATGAAGGAGTGAGTTATGAAAAGGATTCTTCTTATCTCAATCGTGGTTGTTGTCGGTCTTTCGATCTTCCTGGGCGGCTGCGAGAAGAAAGCGGTCACGGAGGGGGAACCGATCGTTATCGGCTCCATCCTGCGGCTGTCTCTGGGGGCCTCAGACGGTATCCCTGCCAAGCGGGGTATCGAGATCGCCGTCAAGGAAATCAATGACGAAGGAGGCATCAACGGAAGACCTCTCGAGGTCATCTTTGAGGACTCACAGGACAAGGACACCGAGGCCGTCAATGCCGCCAACAAGCTGATCTCGGTGGATAAGGTCCCGGTCATGATCGGCCCGATGAAGAGCGGCGAGACCCTGGCGGTGGCGCCCATCGCTGAGGAAAACAAGGTTATCCTGATCACCCCAACGGCCACCTCGCCCAAGGTGACGGATGCCGGGGCGTATATCTATCGCGGTTGTTCCCGAATCGACACGCAGGTCGAGGCGCTGGTGAACTATGCCATAGAAAAGTATGGCGTCAAGAAGGCGGCGATTCTTTACAGCAAAGAACCGTACGGTGAAGGCTTCAAGGATCTGTTCGTGAAATACTTCGGCGAGAAGGGAGTGGAAGTCGTCGCCATTGAGTCCTTTATGGTTGGCGACAAGGACTTCAAGGCACAGCTCACTAAGATTGCCGGGACCCAGTTTGATATCCTCTGCATCCCCGGATACCTCCAGGAAACGGCACCCGCAGTCGTGCAGGCTCGCATGCTCGGGATCACGACCCCGACGATGGGCGGATACGGTGATATCGCCCCTCTCTACATTACGCTCGCGGGCGCCGCGGGAGAGGGTCATGTCGTTTCGGGAGAATACGACGAGGGATACGACACCCCTAAGAATAAAGCCTTCGTTAAGAAGTACTACGAGATCGTCAACGCGGATCCGAACGAACCCAACAACATAATGTTTGCGGCTATCACCTACGACATGACTCACATTGTCGCCGACGCCATGAAGGAAGTAGGAACCGATCCGACGGCCATCAAGGGCTATCTTGACAATTTGAAGGACTATGATGGAGTTACCGGCAAGCTGAGCTTTGATGCCAACGGTGACATCCAGAAGGGTGGGATCTATCTTTTCGAAGTTAAAGATGGCAAATACGTAAACGTAAAGTAGCGGATCATTTATAAAAGGGGAGGGGGCTTGTCCCTCCCCCTCATCATATCGTGAGACTGGATCGGGGCGAGGCTCGCCTGTGCCTCGAGCATGCTACCGACGCAAAATACGTATTTAATACATACTATCTCTATTTCGTTTGTCACTGGACTATGTTTTTTCAGCAAGTTATAAACGGCCTGGCGACCGGAAGCATCTACGCTATGGTCGCGCTCGGCTACACGATGATCTATGGCATCCTGGGGCTCATCAATTTTGCCCAGGGAGAGATCTATATGGCCGGGGCCTTTGCTGCGGTGCTCGTTATTGACACATTTCACGTCGGATTCATTCCCGCCTTTATTACAGCTCTCGCGGTGAGCTCCGTCGTCGGTGTGCTTATGGAGCGCCTTGCGTTTCGACCCCTGAGGAATGCGAACCCGCTCATCCCCCTTATCGCCGCGATAGGCGTTTCGTTGTCCCTGCAGAGCCTCGCACGAATCCTCTTCGGTCCAAATAACAGACCATTCCCGATTAAGATCGAGTATACTATCATACAGGTATTGGGAGTTAAAATCCCGGTGCTGGACATGATGATTCTCGCGTCGGCGGCTATCCTTATGGTGGGCCTGACCATCTTTGTCAAACGATCAAAATATGGAAGGGCCATGGTAGCATCGGCTGTTGATGGCGACGCCGCACGGCTCATGGGCATTAATGTCGATTCGATGGTAACACTCACCTTCGTGATCGGATCGATACTGAGCGGCGCCGCGGGCGTTATGACCGCCGTCTACTATAACGCGACCTACCCGACGATGGGTATGCTGACCGGCCTCAAGGCATTTTCGGCCGCAATTCTCGGGGGCGTGGGAAGCATACCGGGTGCCATCGTCGGGGGGCTGATCCTTGGAGTCGCAGAAAACCTGGGAGCAGCCTATATCTCATCGGGACTCAAGGACGCCGTTGCGTTTGCCATCATGATCGTCGTTCTCATCGCCCGACCCACCGGTATCTTCGGCAAAGGGAAATAGGGATACGCTATGTTTGCCTATCTGCTTCACATCCTGATTATTATGGCGATATATACGATCCTGGCCCTTTCCCTGAACCTGATCATCGGTTTCTCGGGACAGGTGTCCCTGGGACACGCCGCTTTTTACGGTATCGGGGCATACATCAGTTCCATTTTGGTGGTTAATTTCGACGCGTCGTACGGCCTGGCGCTCCTGGCTGCCGCCGGAGGGGCGGGATTGTTCGGACTCCTGCTTGGCATACCGACTCTGCGCCTTAAAGATGATTACCTGGCGATCGTGACGCTCGGATTCGGATTAATCCTCGTTGTTGTCGCCCTCAATATCGAGTACCTGGGAGGGACCGACGGATTCATGGGAATACCGTCGCCGAAATTCTTCGGCTTCAAGATCGCTTCCAAGACTCAGTTCCTGCTCATGGCTTCGTCCATGGTGGTGGTGACGGCTTTCATTATGTATCGGCTGAAGAGATCCCGAATAGGTCGGGCGCTGGCGGCAATCAGAGATGATGAGACGGTGGCTCAGGTTATGGGCATCAACGCCACAAAATACAAGGTAATGGCATTCGGGCTCGGATCGGCTTTTGCCGGTATCGCCGGCTCGCTCTACAGTTCGTACGTTCACTTCATCGATCCCCACACCTTTGGCCTGCCCACCTCGATCGTCATCCTCTGTATGGTGGTCCTTGGAGGAATCGGAAGCATTGGGGGGTCGGTTCTCGGGGCAGCGATACTCATCTCCCTGCCCGAGCTTTTGCGGATCGTCATAAAGGGAATCCCGGGGATCTCCGACAAGTTTCCCGATTTTCAGACCCTCGCGTATGGCCTCTTGTTGGTCTTTATCATTATCATGCGCCCGCAGGGGCTTTTGGGCAAATCCCGGGCCGATAAGAAGTTCTCGCTCCGCTCCCTGCTCAGGACGAAGAACCGTGCTTAGAATCAGAAACCTCCATACGTCCTACGGAAACGTCCACGTGATCAAAGGGCTCTCCCTGCACATCGGAGCAGGGGAAATCGTTACGATAATCGGGGCCAATGGAGCAGGAAAATCGACCCTTCTCAAGACAATATCCGGGCTTATCCCTTCCAGGAGCGGTGAGATCCTCTTTGAGGACGAGCTGATCGGCGGATTGTCTGCGCATAAAATCGTCAAGCTGGGTATATCCCATGTTCCCGAGGGACGAAGGGTATTTGCCGGGCTCTCGGTGGGTGATAATCTCAAGCTGGGGGCCTTCTCTCGAACGGACCGAGAATCTATCGATCGGGATCTGGATCGGGTTTGGACGCTCTTTCCAATCATAAAGAAGAGACACCATCAGAAGGCGGGAACTCTTTCGGGCGGCGAGCAGCAGATGCTGGCTATCGCCCGCGCACTGATGAGCAGACCGAGGTTGATTATGATGGATGAGCCGTCGATGGGACTTGCGCCCAAGATGGTTCATCAGGTGTTCCGGATTATCAGGAATCTTAAAGAAACGGGAACGACGATCCTTCTCATCGAACAGAACGCCCGCGCCGCCCTCTCGATTGCGGACCGGGGGTACGTTATGGAAATGGGCAGGTTTATACTCGACGGAGAACGCCTGTCACTCCTGAATAACAACGAGGTCAAGAGGGCCTATCTCGGGAAGGGATACAAAGAGGTAGCCGAATGATATTCGCCACGAAATCCCTCAGCAAGCAATTCGGCGGTGTTTCAGCGGTCTCCAACGTTACCCTTTCGATTCCCGAGGGACGAATTGCAGGACTCATCGGTCCAAACGGCGCAGGTAAAACGACATTCTTCAACGTCATCAGCGGAGTGCTGCCGGCGACGTCGGGTGATTTCTTCTTCAATGGAATGCGAGTCACCGGTATGAAGCCGTATCGAATAACCGAGCTTGGTATAGCCCGCACGTTTCAAAATATCCGGCTCTTCTCGGGAATGACAACCTTTGAGAACGTATTTGTGGCCCGTCACTGCAGGACCAGGGCAGGATTGTTCGCGGCGCTGTTCGGCGGTAAACTGGTATATCGAGAGGACAGGCAATCCCTCCAAAAGATAGAAGAGATACTCTCATTCGTGGGGCTTGCCGCTTTGTCGAGCGTTCCCGCGGACACGCTATCCTACGGACAACAGCGCAGGCTGGAAATTGCGCGGGCCCTGGCTACCGAACCGCGTCTATTGCTTCTCGATGAGCCGTCGGCGGGAATGAACACAACAGAGACCGAGGAGCTTATGGATATCATCGGCGCGATACGCGCCAGGGGAATCACGATACTCTTGATTGAACACGATATGAACCTCGTTATGGGCGTCTGCGAAATGATCGTCGTCCTTGATTACGGAAAGAAGATCGCCGAGGGGACACCCTTGGAGATCCGAAACAACGAGGAAGTAATAGAGGCCTATCTCGGGAGGGAGCAGGACTATGAGGATCTGGGATAGTAAGTACGAAACGATGCCGAGGTCCGAGCTCGAGCAGCTCCAGCTTGAACGGCTCCAGGCAACGGTATACAGGATTCACCGACACGGAGTTACTTTTTATCGGAAGAGATTCTCCGAGATGGGGATTGACCCGGAAAATATCGAGTCTCTCAAAGACCTCGAAAGATTTCCATTCACCACCAGACACGACCTGAAAGAGAGTTACCCGTACGATATGTTCGCCGTGCAGCTGCGCGATGTCGTGAGGGTTCACGAGATATCCGGGGGACTGGGTATCGTCGGATATACGAGAACCGACCTCGTAAACTGGTCAAATCTCGTGGCCCGTGCGCTCTATCTTTCGGGAATAGGCGAGAATGACACGGTTCAGATTACTCATCCGTACGGCCTCTATCCGGGGGCTCTGGGATATCACTATGCCGCTGAGCTGATCGGAGCCTCGGTAATCCCATCATCCACCGCTAACACCGATAAACAACTGACAATACTTCAGGACTATCGGTCGACAGCGATTATCGCCACGCCGTCTTACGCACAAAGGATTGCATCGGAGCTCAGGGAAAAGGACGTCGACCCTAAGACATTAAGTATGAAGCACGCCGTTCTCGGCTCCGAGCCATGGACGGAACAAATAAGAAAGGATATCGAGGAAGGACTTTTCGTGTCGGCTACGTTCAATTACGGCGTAGCGTCCGTTTTCGGACCCGGGGTCGCCTCGGAGTGCCCCGAGAAGAACGGGCTTCATATATTCATGGATCATTTTATTCCGGAAATCATTGACCCGATCACGGAAAAGACGCTTCCCCTGGGTAACGAGGGAGAGCTCGTCCTCACTACGCTGTCCAGGGAGGCGTTTCCCATTCTGAGGTTTAGAACGGGTGACATCACGACCCTCTATTTTGATAAGGGTGTATGCCCGTGCGGCAGGACGCACGTGAAAATGACGCCCGTCGAAAGGAGGGTGGATGATCTTATTGTCTTCAACGGAATCAACGTTTACCCGCAGCAAATTGAAGAACTACTGGCGACCCGTCAAGGGAGATCCCCAAGATTTAGCATCGTACTGACAAAGAAAGGAAATCGCGATTTCATGGACATACTTGTGGAGGTGTCGGAGGATATATTCGCCGACGAGATGAAGGTGCAGAATGAGATCATTAGGGATATGGAATATCAATTCCAGCGACGGTTTGAGTTATCGGCCTCTATAAAGCCGGTAGAGAGGGGAAGCCTTGAGAAGAGTAAAACGGTCGTTGACAGGCGTTCGCCCAAATAGAGAGAATAAAAAGCTAGGTCTGATAAGATATATTATGTAACCTAATGCAGTCTCCTTACTTTTCCTTTCTCTACCTCTCTATGAATCGTCCTCCGCTTCGTCGACCGCCCTGCCCGGGCGTACGAAATCATTTTCTTTTATGAAATTTACAACCTCAGTGAACGCCTCCTGAAAGTTGTCAATATCCTCCGGAAAAACCATGATTCTAAAACGGTCCTGCTTGCCAAAATCGACCGCCTTCGTTTCGGATATGATGAGGTACTTGTCGCTGTTGACGTTTTCCTTGACGTCGAAATAGTATGTCCGCCTCCCCGCTTTTACTTTCTTGCTGAAAAGCTCTTCCTTCCTCCGATCATCCAATTTAATTCTCCTGTTAATTTTCTCCCAAATAGGCCTTCTTAACCGACTCATTTTGCATGAGATTCTCGGATTTGTCCTCAAGGGTTATCTTTCCGGTTTCAAGTACGTATCCTCTTTGAGATACCTGAAGGGCCATCTTGGCGTTCTGTTCTACCAGGAGGATTGTCGTACCTTTTGTCTTGTTTATCTCCCGTATGACCTCGAAAATGCTCTTGACTACCATCGGGGCAAGGCCAAGAGACGGCTCGTCCAGTAAGAGTATCTTCGGATCCGACATGAGGGCCCGTGCGATTGCCAGCATCTGCTGCTCACCTCCCGAAAGCGTTCCGCCCAGCTGTTTCTGCCGCTCGCGAAGGATGGGAAACAGATCGAACATCTTTGCGAGATCCTTTTTCACCTCCGGCTCATTTCTTCGTGCGTACGCTCCCATATAGAGGTTCTCTTTTACGGTCAGGAGCGGGAATATCCTTCGTCCCTCGGGAACCTGCGATATGCCCTGATTGACGATTTTGTCCGTGGGCCAGCGTTCAATATTTTTTCCCATGAGACGAATGGTTCCCCTCCGCGCGGGAGTCACGCCGGAGATCGTCATGAGGGTAGTCGATTTGCCCGCCCCGTTCGCACCGATAAGCGTAATGATCTCCCCCTCCCTGACCGACAGCGAGATCCCTTTAAGCGCTTCGATACTTCCGTAGAAGGTATGAACGTCATTGAGCTCAAGCATGTTAGTCGGTTCCCAGATACGCCTCGATAACCTGCGGATTATTACGGATCTCCGCGGGGGTCCCTTCGGCTATCTTTCTTCCATAATCGAGGACGACAATTCGATCTGAAATCCCCATCACCACTTTCATGTCGTGCTCGATGAGGAGAATCGTGACGCCGGATTCCCTAATTTTCTTGATCAGATTTATGAGATCGGCCGTTTCCTTCGGGTTCATGCCTGCGGCAGGCTCATCCAGGAGCAACAGCTTCGGCTCTGTGGCCAGGGCGCGAGCTATTTCCAGCCTTCTCTGATCCCCGTACGAGAGGTTTGAGGAAATCTCCATGATCATCTGCTCCAGACCGGCAAAAATAATATACCGCACCGATTTCTTTAGGATGTCCACCTCTTCGGCTCTCTGGCTTCTCGTCCGGAGAACTGATCCGAAGACGTTCTTTTTGGATCGACAATGGCGGCCGATCTTTACATTATCGAGAGCCGAAAGGCTACTGAAAAGCCTGATATTCTGAAACGTCCGAGCGATTCCGAGCCCCGTGATGACGTCGGGTTTCAACATCTTCTTCTGGTTTGCTATAGAGCGGGACTTTCCATTCCTGTTCAAATAGATTACCCCGCCGTTCGGGTGGGCCAAGCCGGTAATGCAGTTAAAAACCGTGGTCTTGCCCGCTCCATTGGGCCCGATCAATGAGAGGATCTCACCCTCGGAGATAGAGAAAGTGACGTCATTGACGGCGATGACTCCCCCGTAGAATTTCGTCAAATTGTCGATCTTTAGAATATCCGGCTTCATCGGCTTGTCTCGATCGCTCCCATTACTCTTCTTTATGCGTCACGGAATAGAAACTCTCATTCATGGCCTCGACGATACTCTTATCGTGCGGACCCATCTCGCGTTTGACGCGCGAGATCGGGATGAGACCGGCCGGTTTGAACCGCATCATGACGATGAGAATTATGCCAAAAAGGGCGTATCTGGCCTGAACAAGATCGGGCCATGGCTCCAGAACTTTTCTGAGAATCTCCGAAAGCGAAATGAGACATGTCGCCCCGAGAATTACACCCGGAATGCTGCCCATGCCTCCGAGGACGACCATGCAAAGAATCAGGATAGACTCCCAAAACTTGAAGCTAACCGGAGAAATAAAGCTGTACCAGCGGGCGAAAAATGAGCCCGCGATAGCGCCAATCGAGGCACTAACCGCAAAGGCTATCAGCTTATATTTCATTATATTGATCCCGCTGCATTCGGCGGCGACCTCGTCCTCTCTGATCGCAAGCCAAGCCCGACCTACCCGAGAGTTCTCCAGGCGGCCCATGATGAAGACGGTAGCGGCGAGCATAAAGAGGATAAGATAGAAGAACGGGATCTCCCCTCTGAAGACATACCGTATTGGCTCGGGATAGAAGTATTGTGTAAGCGGGAACATGAAGGTCAAGTCAAGGCCGGGGGGTGCTATTCCGGGCAAACCCATCGGTCCTCTGGTAAGCCACATCTCGTTGACGATTATGAGGACGACCAGCTCGGCAAAACCGAAGGTTACGATTGCGAAGTAGTCTCCCGTTAACCTGAGGGTTGGAGCACCCAGGAGGATCCCCGCAAGCGCTCCGTTCAGTGCCGCCAGTGGAATGATCATCCAATAGCTGGCCAGAATATCCCACGGGGGACCCATCGCGGCGCACTTGAGGGTAATGAGACCGGCGGTATAGGCGCCGATGCCGTAAAAACCCACATAACCGAGGTCCAGAAGGCCGGTAAAACCCGGGAGAATATTAAGGCCCAACGAAAGGATGATATACATCATGACGTACGTACACAGATGTATGATGTAGTTATTAATAGGCATCAGAGGTATGAGAAAGATAAGGACGAAGAACGCACCATAGATATATTTGATATTCTTTGAAAAGATACCGGAGAGCTTTTCTTGAAAGAAACTATATCGAGGGATATTTCGCAGCATCCTGTTATACCTTCACCACCTGTTTTCTCCCGAGCAATCCTGATGGTCTGAAGATGATCACAATAATCATGAGCGCATAGGAAAGACCGTCTCGGTAGCCTGAAGAGATATATCCGGCGCCGAACGTCTCCGCTACCCCGAGGACGAAACCTCCCAGCATGGCACCTGGTATATTTCCGATTCCCCCGAGGACGGCAGCGGCAAACGCCTTAACGCCGGCGGTGTATCCCATCATGGCGAAAATAGCGTTATAGTAGATGCCCACTATGATCCCGGCTACCGCACCGAGAGAAGATCCGACGGCGAAAGTAAAGGATATAACTCTATTCACGTTG
>CAWELC010000011.1:0-83188 GCA_963809875.1 uncultured delta proteobacterium
CTTTCCGGTTTGGGTTTCGGCGGCCGACGAAGACGGGAAGCTGCCGCTGACGTATACGCTGGAGGACTGTTTGCGGATTGCCGAGCGGCAGTCTCCGGCGGTTTTGGCGGCGGCCGAGGAGATGAAGCGGACCAAGGGGGTTATCTGGGAGGTATGGGCGAGCATTCTGTCGGTGAACGCCAACGCCACATACACCTACTTCGATACGCCTCCCGGCTCGATGCTTCCGGCCAATTCTTTTGGGGGCGGGATCCCTTCCACGGACGTTTTCCTGGGCGTGCCTTCGCACGATCTGTACAACGTTGCGGTGACGGGGGTGTTGCCGCTGTTTACGGGGGGCCGGGTGATTTCGGGGTTGGCGGTGGCGTATCTGTCCGAAGACATTGCCTACCAGCAGTACCGCGCGGCGGTCAACGACACGCTCTACAACGTGAGGGTTGCCTTCTATTCGATCGTGCTGGCGCGGGAGGTGGTCAAGGTGAGGACGGACGCGCTGGATCTGTTGACGCGGCAGATGGACCTGACCAGGAAGAAGTACGACGTGGGGGTGGTTTCGAAGTTTGACGTGTTGCGTGCGGAGGTGGAGGTGGCCAACGCCCGGCCGCCGCTGATTGCGGCCAAGAAGGACCTGGTATTGGCCGGGGATTCGTTGAAGCGGGTGCTGGGGGTGGACGTGGGCGAGCCGTTTGAGGTGGGGGGGGAGCTGACGTTTAACGAGGAGGCGGTGGACATTGACGGTCTCTTGAAGGAGGCCGACGAGGGGAGCCCGGAGCTGACCATTGCGCGCAAGGCCGAGCGGATCGCGTCCAAGAACGTCAAGATGACGGTGGGGGAGTTTTTGCCGACGATCTCGAGCTTTGCCCAGTATCAGGGGGAGGCCACCGAGTTTTCGTGGAACGAGGACGACTGGGCGTGGAACTTCACGGCGGGGGTCGAGGTATCGGTGCCGCTGACGAATCTTCTGGTGACTGTGGCCAAGGTCAAGCAGGCCAAGGCCGACTACATGAAGGCGCGCATCGGGATGCTGGACACGGTAAACAAGGTAAAGCTGGACATCAAGGGGGCCTACTATGACCTGATTCAGGCGCGGGAGATCGTGGAGTCACAGCGCCTGAACATCGCCCAGGCCCAGGAGGCGGTGAAGATCGCGGAGGTGCGCTACGATAACGGTATCAGCACGCTGCTGGAGCTGATGGACGCCCAGCTGGCGCTGACGACCGCGCAGCTCAACTGGCTTAACGCCCTGTACAGCTACGAGGAAGCCAAGGCCCGCATCAATAAGATCATTGGCGCCGAAGGACCCCCAAAGAAGTAGCGGTCCCGGACAATCAGTGAGTGAGACCGGTCCGGCGACGGAGGGAACCGGGAGGGGTCCGGGGAGGATACGTATCCCGGTCAAAGGCCGGGCGTGAAGGTCTCCACGAGAAAGGGGAAGGTTATGGCCGACAGGAAGATTATCGCATCGTATCTCGTGCTCCTCTTCTTCCACGTCGCCCACGTTTTTGAGGAAACGTGGGGCCACTTCTGGATACTGGACAGGATGGGCGAGGGTCTCTATCTCATCGGCAACCTGATCCTTTTCTCCATACCGCTGGTTTTGTTCTATTTCATCCTGACGGGCAGGCGGTCGGGCTACATCCTCGGGATCGTCTACGCCGTCTTCATGGTGCTCAACGGTCTGGGGCACAACGCGGCCGTGATTGTGACCGGCTCCTACTTCGGGGGTTTTGCGGGATCGCTTTCCGGGATCGGCCTGATTATCGCCGGCGTACAGACGGCGCTCTACCTGAGAAAGGGACTTCCGGCGCGGAGTGCCGGTGCGCAGGGGGAGCTGAACGTGGCTGGACCACCGGGACTAAAGGCGCACGAAGGCCGACGACCCCTTACACCCGCCGATCGGGCTTGAGAGCTTTTCATGAGTAACGATAGGGACACCGCAGACAGGGACCTTGCCGGGGAATTCGAGCAGTTCGGGGAAACCGAGAGGAAGATCCTGGCGGCCGCCGTAGAGGTATTTGCCGAAAAGGGGTTCGACGGAGCGCGTACCGACGATATCGCTTCCCGGGCCGGCGTGAACAAGGCCATGATCTACTACTACTTCAAGTCGAAGGAGAACCTCTATACCGTGATCGTTGAGACCGTCTTTGGGAAGGTCTCGCTGATACTGGCCGCGCATCTCTCGCGAGTCGACGTGGAGGCATCCGGAACAAGGGGTCTCTTCCTTCATCGACAGCTATATCGATTTTATCTACGGCCACCGCATCTTCGTAAAGGTCATGTTGTGGGATCTGGCTCGAGGGGGATCGACCATTGCGCGGGTGGCGGGCAGCGTCCTGCACGATAAAACAAAACAGCTCGAAACTGTTTTTGAAAAGGCCGCTCGAACGGGTTACCTCCGCCCTATCGACCCGAAACATCTGTTCGTGAGTATTATCGGGATGACCCTTTTTTTCTTCTTTGCCGAGCCGGTCGTTCGCGCTATCTGGGGCGAGGAGCCGATCACGCCGGAACATATTTCCAAGAGAAAAGAGGAGATAAGCCAGCTTATTATTCATGGAATATTGCCGAAACGGGGGTAGGGTATGGCAGTTAAGAAGAAGATACTTATTCCGGTTATCGCCGTGGCCGTCATCGCTGCGGCGGCCGTCACAGCCGCTGTCTTCCTTCATAAGGAAGACAACGCAAATGTCATCACCGGTTCGGGGACCATCGAGGCGACCGAGGTCGACGTAAGCCCCCGCATCTCCGGGGATATCACGGCGATCAAATTCGACGAGGGTGACGCCGTTAAGGCCGGCGACCTCATGATCGAGATCAGGGCGAAGGAATTGCTGGCCCAGCGGATAGGCGCCCAGGCGATATTTACTAACGCCGAGGCCAACCTGAGGCGCGTCAGGAGCCTCTATAACGCGGGCGGCGTATCGAGGATGGACTTCGATAATGCCGATACCGCCTACCGCAGCGCGAAGTCGCAGCTGGATTTCATCGACGCGACCCTGTCCAACTCCGAGATATACGCTCCCATGGATGCTGTCGTACTCACCAAGAATTCGGAGGTGGGCGAGGTGGCGTTTCCCGGATCGCCGATCCTGACCCTTGCCGATCTTTCACTGGTCTGGATCAAGATCTACGTGGAAGAGCCGGTCGTGGGGCTGATCAAAACAGGCGACAGTGCAACCGTAAATGTTGATACGTGGCCGGGCCGGGCCTTCCCGGGGAAGGTTGTATTCATCTCCGACGAGCCGGAGTTTACCCCCAAGACCGTGCAGACCAAAGAGGAGCGCACCAAGCTCGTCTTTGCCGTGAAGATAGACCTGGAAAACCCGGAGGGCCTGCTGAAACCCGGTATGCCCGCCGACGCCGAGATTACCGTCGGCGCGAAAAGGTAGCGCATTGAACGAATCGGCCATCCAGACAAAAGGCCTGATTAAACGATACGGGGATGTCTCGGCCGTGGACGGACTGGACCTGACGGTCGGCCGCGGGGAGGTCTTCGGGCTCATCGGGCCCGACGGCGCGGGAAAAACGACGACCATGCGGATGCTGGCGGGGATTCTCAAACCCGACGGCGGGCAGGCCCGGGTCCTCGGATCGGACGTTATCTCCGATCCCGAGCGGGTCAAGGAAAAGATCGGCTATATGTCCCAGCGCTTCGGGCTTTACGAGGACCTGACCGTGTCGGAAAACATCGATTTCTACGCCGATCTCTACCTCGTGGACAAGAAGGAGCGGGAAGTTCGTTTTGAGCGTCTCATGGAGTTCTCGCGGCTCGCCCCCTTTCTCGGGAGGCTGGCCGGTAAACTCTCGGGCGGCATGAAGCAGAAGCTGGGGCTTGCATGCGCCCTCATCCATACGCCGGAACTGCTGCTGCTGGACGAGCCGACCAACGGCGTCGATCCGGTCTCGCGACGCGAATTCTGGAAGATCATCTATGATCTGCTGGCCGAGGGGGTCACCATATTCGTCTCTACCCCCTACATGGACGAGGCCGATCGGTGCCACCGGGTGGGTATCATGGAAAAGGGAAAGCTCCTGACCTCTGATACCCCGCAAGGGATCAGGAAGCGCATGAAGACAAGGATCATGGAAGTCAAGTGCGCAAACCCCAAGCAGGCCGTGGCCGTCCTGCGAAAGATGGAGGGGGTGGCCGAAGTCGTCTTTTTCGGCGACAAGATCCATGTCTCGGTCAGGTCGGCCGAACCGGACGAATCGTCGATCAGGAGGCTCCTCGAGAAGGAAGACGCCGGCCCGCGTTCGGTGAGGGCGATCGCCCCGTCGCTCGAAGACGTATATTTTGAGTTGTCGGGGAAATCATGAAGATACGACGCATCCGGGCGGTCACCAGAAAGGAGTGGAAACAGATCGTCAGGGACACGAGGAGCCTGATGCTTTCCCTCGGTATCCCGATGCTGCTCATCGTCCTCTTCTCGTGGGCCCTGAAACTGGACGTGAGCAATATCAAGACCCTCATTATCGATCGGGACAAGACCCCCGCCAGCCGGGATTACGTACGGAGATTCGCGCACATCGAGTATTTCAACATCGTCGGCTACACCGACAAATACAGCGACGTGAACAGTGCGATAAACCTCGGCGATATAGAGGCGGCCATCGTCATCCCGAGGAAATTCGGCGCCGACCTCAAGGCAGGACGGGGGGCCGAGGTGCAGCTGATCGCCGACGGGACCGACCCCCTGACGGCCCAGGTCCTGGTGGGGTACGTATCGGTGATCACGTCGGTCTTCTCTCAGGAGTATATTCTCGAGTCGGTATCGCGGGCGGGCTTCAAGGTCGGCAAGACGCCGCTGGACGCCCGCGTCCGGGTCTGGTTCAATCCCGAGCTGGAGAGCAAGGACTTCATCATCCCCGGGCTGATTGCCGTCATCATGATGGTCATCGCCGGTCTCCTCACGTCATTGACTGTCGCCCGGGAGTGGGAGCGGGGGACGATGGAACAGCTCATCTCCACGCCCGTGAAAGTCTCCGAGCTTCTCATCGGCAAGCTCATCCCCTACGTGGAGCTGGGGCTCATTGATTTTGTGCTCGCGCTCCTCGTCGGGACCCTGATCTTCAGCGTCCCGCTCAAGGGGAGCCTTGTCCTCCTCTTCCTGCTCACTCTGATATTCCTCGTGGGCGCGATGTCCCTGGGCATCCTCATCTCGATCGTCGCCAAGAACCAGGTGCAGGCCAGCCAGATGGCGATCCTGGCCACGTTCCTCCCCTCGTTTATCCTCTCGGGCTTCGTTTTCCCGATCGGGAACATGCCGCTGATCCTCAAAGCGATCACCTACCTCGTCCCCGCGCGCTACTTCGTGACGATCCTCAAGGGAATATTCCTCAAAGGCGTGGGGCTGACGATCCTCTGGTGGGAAGGGCTTCTCCTTCTCGTTTTCACTCTGGTCATCTTTACGATAGCCCTGAGAAAGTTTAAAAAGGAGCTTTAGGCGATCCTATGTGGGAGCGTATCGTCCATATCTTCAAAAAAGAGATGATACAGATCTTCCGCGATAAGCGGATGCGGCTGTTGATTTTTCTCCCTCCCGTGGTGCAGCTGGTCGTCTTCGGATACGCCGCCACCACCGACGTAAGACACATCTCGCTGGCGCTCCTGGACCAGGACCGGACGACGGTCAGTCGCGGATTTGTCGAGAAGTTCGAGGCCGGCGGATACTTCTCGGTCACGCGGTATCTCTCGTCTCCCGGGCAGGCCGACAGCCTCATGGATAACGGGACCGTCGACGCCTTTATCTATATAAAGAAGGGCTTTGAGAAAGCCATCAAGAAGGGGGACAGCGCCGAGGTATTCATCGTCGTGGATGGGACGAACTCCAACGTGGCCTCGGTTACCCTGGGATATGTCAACCTCATCGTGAACGGATACTCCCAGGACATCCTGCTGGATAAGATCAGGCAGATCAGGGGGCTCAGAACGGATTCGATCGTCCCTCTCAGGGTCGGCCCGGCCAATCTTGTTCAGCGAACCTGGTTTAACGAAGATCTCGAAAGCCGCAACTACTTCGTCCCCGGTATCATCGCGCTTCTATTGACGCTTATCGCGGTCATGATGACCTCCATGGCCATCGTCAAGGAGCGAGAGGTCGGGACAATGGAACAGCTCATCGTAACCCCCATCCGGCCCATCGAGCTCATCACCGGCAAGCTCCTCCCGTTTACCCTTATCGGGTATGTCGACGTGGCCCTCATCACGGCAATCGGGACCCTCTGGTTCGGGGTCCCCCTCAAGGGCAGTATCCTGCTCCTCTTCTTCTCAACGGGTTTCTTTCTCCTGCCGGCGCTCGGGGTCGGGCTTTTCATCTCGACGATATCGGCGACCCAGCAGGAGGCGATGATGAGCACGTTCCTCTTCTTCTTCCCGGCGATGCTCATGAGCGGGTTTGTTTTCCCGGTCGACTCGATGCCCCCGGCCATGCAGATCATCACCTACGTGGATCCCATGAGGTATATGATCCACATCCTGCGAGGGATCTTCCTCAAGGGAGTGGGCGTGCGCTATCTCTGGGTCGATTTCCTGGCGCTCCTCGTGCTGGGAGTTGTGGTAATCGGTTTTGCCGCAGCGCGGTTCCGAAAAAGGCTCAAATGACGCAACAACGCGTGCCGCACGGCGGCAACGCGATCAAGGGGAAACGGCGGTAAGGCGCCGGACACTCCCTTTGTGCTGCGTCACTTCCGGCATACGTAACAAATGCGCGCGAGCGAGGCGGTCCTGATGGACTATGCGGTTGTTGTAAAGGATCTCACGCGGGTCTTCGGCGATTTCGTGGCCGTGGATCATGTGAGCTTTTCCGTTTCACCGGGCGAGATATTCGGGTTCCTCGGGCCCAACGGGGCCGGGAAGTCGACCACCATTCGGATGCTCAACGGCATCCTCATGCCCACATCGGGACAGGCCGAAGTTCTCGGGTTCGATATCTATACCGAGGTCGATCGGATCAAGGAGAATATCGGGTATATGTCCCAGAAATTCTCCCTCTACGACGACCTCAAGGTAATCGAAAATATCGAGTTTTACGGGGGCATTTACAGGGTCCCCAAAGAAAAAAGGCACGACAGATACGAGTGGGCCCTGCGGATGGCGGGGCTCGCCGATAAGCGGGAGATGATCACCGGGGCTCTGCCGGTGGGATGGAAGCAGCGACTCGCGCTGGGGTGCGCCCTGTTGCACGAGCCGAGACTCCTCTTCCTGGACGAGCCGACCAGCGGCGTGGATCCTAAATCGCGGCGTGATTTCTGGGACCTGATCGGGGAGATCGCCGATCGCGGAACGACGGTATTCGTGACGACCCACTATATGGATGAAGCCGAGCATTGCGACCGTCTCGGCCTGATCTACCGGGCAAAGCTCATCACCATCGGGACGCCCGAGGAGCTCAAGTTCGGCTCCATGCCCGGCAGCGTGCTGGAGGTGGCGGTGTCGGACGTTGTCGCTGCGTCGAAGGTGGCAGAAGGCGTGAAAGGGGTGCTGGAGGCGGCGATCTTCGGCACGAACCTGCACGTTGTCGTACGGGACGTGGGCAAAGGGAGGCAAGAGTTGTCGCGCGCCCTTGCTCAGCGGGGCATTAACGTCCTATCGATGGAGCAGATCGAGCCGTCGCTCGAGGACGTCTTCGTCTCCCTGATCCGCAGCCACGACCTTGCCGAGGAGAACGGCGCCGCGGGTTTGCCGACGGGCGGGTAAAGAGCCTCCCCTTCTGACACGGGCTCGATCAGCGGCGCGATGGGCTGCCCGGAGACGCGCAGAAAACGTCGGCCCGCTCCTTGGCCTCCCGCTCGATGGGGTTTCCCGCGTACCCCCGGGTCAGGTGGTAGAACAGGTAGGCGATGGAGATCCGCATCGGGCCCATCCGGCGCCACTGGATCACGTGGAAAAGCTCCTCGGCCATAACATGGGGGTCGGTGAGGAGCGATTCCGACCCCCGGCGGATATTAATGCTATTTCCGAAGACAACGGCCGAATAGGGGAAGGGAACGATATAGGGGAGGATGCCGCCCCGCCGGAATCGGACAGCGGAAAAATCCCGGCCGAAGAAGGAGCCGACGGAACGAACGATTGCTTCATCGGCAAGAGACGTGATATCCTCGCCCCAGAGTCGATCTCGCAGCCGGTCAAACGGACGTTTCGGCACTATTCTTGCCTGCCCTCGATGATGGCCAGCAGCATCGCCGCGGCCGCCCCAAGACGGCGGTCAAGCCTGCGGCCCATGTCCATCCTGAAATCGATATCCATCTGATAGACAAACGGATTGAATCTCTGCCGGTAGTCCGCAACCCGGATATCGCCGACGGTCATGTCGTAATCCTGAGGAAGCAGGCTGCCCAGCAGGAAGCGCCGGAGAAGGGCCAGGCCGATCGTGTCTTCAAAGAGGATCCCGATGGGCCGGTCGTTTTCGTCAAACACGTCCCACTCGTCACGAAGCATCGATTTCAGGCCCTTGCGGCGCAGGGCGCCGACCTTACTGCCGTCGGCGGCGTCAACGACGTCGTAGGCGGCGGAAAAATCGATGATCGTGCGCGCCTTGATGAGGAGGACTTCCCGGGTCTTTGCCTCGTCGCTGTAGACGCGGATGTCCTCTTTCAGGCGCAGAAGCTTTTGCTCGACAAAGAGCACCAGATCACCCCGGGGGCCGTAGAGGCGGAGTTTCCCGGTCAGCGCAAAGAACTGCCGCTTGAGCAGATAGGAGTCGTACTGAAAGGCGTTATCCATGGAGTGTCTCCTGTTGCATTGGCTTGTTTCGAGTTCTTACGTGCGGTCGGAGCGCCGTCATCCGACCCTGACCGGCTCCTCGGGGGCATCGGTCAGCAGCTCGGGCCCCGCGATGCCGAGGTAGAAGGTGTTCTCCACGCCAACCGCGCCGATGTCCGCGAAGACGAATTTCGGCTCGAGCGCGAAGACGTTTCCCTCGACGAGCGGTTCCGTGGAGCCCCTCGCGATGACCGGGGACTCGTCCACTTCCAGTCCGATCCCGTGGCCGATATAGGAAAGCCTGCCCTCACCGATTCCCATGAGGTGATCGAGGAGGCCGTGCTCCTGGGCGACGCGCTCGGCGGCGGCAAAGAGCTCTCCCGCCGGCACGCCCGGCCGTGCCAGATCCACCGCCGCCTGCTGAGTCTCGAGCGAGGCCTCGTAGGCCCGCGTGCCTTGGCGGGAAGCTCCTTCCGGTAGAAGAGGCGGGCCCCGTCGGCCAGATACCCCCCCCACGCCCCCACCATGTCGATGAGGACCGGCTCGTTGTCGCCGATGATCTTCGGGGACGCCCCCTGGGGGAAGGCCGGGGAAAGACCCATGACCCGATACCGGACCGTCCAGCGATGAGCCGACGGCGCCGGACGGGCCGGATACCACCACTCCGTAGAAGAGCTCCTGGCAGAAGGCCCTCAGGCGGATGATGCCCCTGGTGGCCGAGGCCCCGGAGGTGGGCCTCGGCGGCTATCGCGATATCGATCTCCCGGGCGTTCGGGGAAGAAGAAGGAGGGCACCGCGCCAAAAAGCGAGACAAGCTGGCGAGCCGCGCGGCGAGATCAACTTGTCTCTCGAGGGGCGATTTGACCGCCCGGAGTCTTCCTGATGAGCCCGGAGGCGTCACGAAAGCGTCGTGCCGGGAAAGAGCTCCGACAGAAAGAGATAGTTCTTGACCGGCAGCACGTCCATCTCGAGGCCGATAGACGCCAGGTCTGCCAACCCCTCGCGGGCGAGCGCATCCGGGGAGGTCGCGCAGTCTTGGGAGCGGCCGGATGACGCGGGAACTTTGACTCGGCGGCGGCCCGCCGCACGTCCTTGATGACGAACAGGACGCCCGCGCGGCCCCTTCGGCGTCCGCGGGGATAAACAGGACGCCCCTCTGGGCCGTGCCGGTAAAGTAGTAGATGTCGACGTGTTGAAAGATCAGGAGACCCGAAAGCCCGGCCGCGTGAGGCGGCCTCCGACGCCCTGCGGACGCGGTCCGTGATCTCGCCGGACGGGAAACCGCCGAAACGCTCCAGCCTCACGGTTCCTCCTTCATGCCGAGCGCCGCAAAAGAGGAGCTCGCACTCCCGGGCGGTAAGCTTTCTTAATTCGCCCGGGGCCAGCCCCTCCAGCGAGAGCGGCCCGATGGCGATCCTCCTGATCTTGAGTGACCCGCTTGCCGAACAAGCCGAACATCTTCTTGATCTGGCGGTTCCTCCCCTCGGAAAGCGTGACCTCGTACCAGGCGTTACTCGGCCTGACCTCGAGGGGGTTGATCTTGTGCCGGGAGGGTCTTTTTGCCCTCGATGGTTATGCCGCCGGCAAACCGCGCCAGCTCGCGCTCGGAGAGGGCGCCGGCGACCTTGACCTGATAGGTCTTGGGGACCTTTGAGCCGCGGGTGCATCGCGAGGTTGGCGATCCGGCCGTCGTTGGTCAGTAGCATCAGGCCGTCGGCGTCGTAGTCGAGGCGGCCCGCCGGGAACACCCTGATCGAAAGCCCCGTGATAAAGTCGGAGATCGACGGACCTGCCCTGGGGGTCTTCCATGGTGGAGACGACGCCCTTCGGCTTGAAGAAGAGGTAGTAGTGTTTCTTCTTCGGGCCGCCGACCGGCTCACCGTCCACCGTGATCCGGTCTGGTGCGCGGGTCGACCATGGTGCCGAGCTGCGGTTACGGCCAGCCCGTTGACCATCACCCGGCCCTGCCGTATGAGCTCGTCTGCCTCCCGAACGGAGAGCCAGCCCGTCCTGGGATATAACGCGGTTAAGTCTGATCTTTGTCATCGGTTGAGAAAGAGGGTCTTCTGCTCCTCTATGTCTCCCTCCGTGAAAAGGGCCCCCATCTCCCGTATCGTCGGGAGAGACTTGAGGTCCTTGAGGCCGAAGGTTTCGAGGAAATCCTTGGTGGTGCCGTAGAGGAGGGGCTTGCCGGGGACGTCTTTCTTCCCCAGTATGCGGATGAGGCTTCTCTCCAGCAGGATTTTGACGACGCCCCCCGAGTCGACCCCCCTGATCCGCTCGATATCGGAGCGGACGATGGGCTGGCGATAGGCGATGATCGCCAGGGTCTCGAGGGCGGCCCGGGAAAGCCTCTTGGGCTTTTCCTCGAGCATCAACTTGATATATTCAGAGAAATCCGGGCGGGTACGAAACTGATATCCCCCGGCTACCTCGGCGATGAAGATACCGCCACTCCCTTCCTCGTAGATCTTCTTGAGATCGGCAATGGCCTCTCTGATCTCCCGGGGCGCGATGTCCGGTACGATCCGCCTGATCTCGTCTTCGGTGATGGGCTTTTCCGACGCGAAGATCAGCGCCTCTATGATCCCGATGAGTTTCTCCTTTTCCACGGCGTCAGACATCCTCATTGACCGCCCTGAAGAGGCGGATTGTCCCAAAGGGCTGCGCCTGGTAGATACGCACGACCCGGCTCTTTATCAGCTCCAGCAGCGCCAGGAACGTAATGACGATGGTCATTCGTGAGGGTTCACCCACGAAGAGCTCCTCAAAGACCATCTCGCCCCGCTCATATATCAACCGGGAGAGCTCGACCATTTTTTCCTGGATCGTCAGCTCCTCGAGGCTTACTGGTGAATCGTGTCTTTCGGGGCGGCCAGCAGTACCTTCTGAAGGGCCGCCACAAGCTCGAAGAGGGTAAGGTCGGTGAGCTTCTCGTCTTCGACCTCCAGCACCATTTTGCCGCCCCGGAGGAATACGTCCCTGAGCAGGATGTCGAAGTCATCAAGCTGCCGGGCCGCTTCTTTGAACCGCTCATACTCGGCGAGCTTCAGGGCAAGCTCCATCCGGGGGTCCATCTCTTCTTCTTCCTGGTCCTCCGTTCGGTCCGGCGGCAGCAGCATCTTGGACTTGATGTGGGCCAGGGTCGCGGCCATTACGAGATATTCCCCCGCGACGTCGAGGTTGAGGACCTTCATGATCTCGATATGTTCCATGTATTGACGAGTAATCTCGGCGATCGGGATGTCGAAAATGTCATACTCGTTTTTCTTGACCAGGTAGAGGAGCAGATCGAGCGGCCCCTCAAATATCGGGAGCTTCACCCGATACATGCCCTCATCGGTGATGAAACTCTTCCATGCCGGTTTCCCTTATCTCAGGGTCGTCATGAGGACCTGAAAGAGATCGCTCCCCAGCAGGAGCCATGAGATGAGCCCCCGTTACGGCCGACAGGATTCTGCTGAAAATATGCGAAACGGGTCGAGGAAGAGGATCGCCACCACGATGATCATCCCGAACGGCTCGATGTTGGAGTAGGCCCGCGCCGCGCCCTCCGGGAAGCAGCCCGACGGCGATTCTGCCGCCGTCCAGCGGAGGGATGGGTATCAGGTTGAAGATGGCAAGGATCACCGACAGGAAGAAGGTGTAGAAGAGTATATAGGCGGCCGAGACGCAAGGGCGCTCGAGCACTCCCACCGAGGCGCCGTGCGACATGATCTGTTCGATCAGACCCGGATCGGCCGATCACCAGGAGCCTGAGCAGGACGGCCGCGATCAGGGCGATGAGTATGTTGGTCGCCGGCCCCGCCAGGGCCACGAGGGCCATCCCCCGTTTGGGATTCCTCAGACGCATGAAGTTCACCGGGACGGGACGGGCGTATCCGAAAACGAAGCCGGCCTTGAGGAGAATAAGGATTCCGGGGATGAGTATCGTCCCGATCGGGTCGATATGGGGCAGGGGATTGAGGGTAAGCCTGCCCGTATCGCGGGCGGTGGTGTCCCCGAGCTTGAGGGCGATGTATCCGTGGGCGACCTCGTGAAAGATCACCGCGATCATGATCGGGATGATCCAGAGGAGCGCCTCCCTGATGAGTGCGAGAATATCCAGAATGACCTCCAAAACGACGCCGGGCCGCGCGCCGTGTCGTCACGTCCGTGTCATGTCCATGTCCATGTCATATACCGGCGGCCCGCCGGTAAAAAAACCGGCACCGTCCGCGGCTGCGGATCGCGCGACGGTTAAACCCTATTATAACCACAGCGGAAACCCGTTCGTCAAGGAGAAATTACGCGGGCGGCCGGTTCCTGCTGAGTGACAGTAGGTCTTCTTGACGTAGAGGAGCTCCGATCCCCGATCGGCGACCCTTCCGTCGAGCCGCTGCATCAGCAGGTCTTTCAGGATGACGGAGAATATCTCTCCCGGCTGCAATACCGAGGGATCGGAGATCGTCGCCGGTTATCTCCACCTGTGTCGCCTTGAGACGGGTAATAAAGAGCGAAATGTAGCGCCGGATCGTGTCCCTCGGGCTGATGGCCATCATGAACAGGAGCGTTTCGAGCACCGAGGGGATTGAGGATCTGGTAGATCTCGCTGGGGGCAAGCTCCCGGGCCACCGAAAGCCTCCGCATCGCCGAGGCAACCCGGTCCAGCTGCCCGATCATCTTCTTCTGATCCTGCCGGCCGACCATAAGTCGGGCGAGGAGCTCCTTTCGCTCGTCAGCGTCCAGCTCCCAGATCAGCGCCAGCAGGTAAAGCCTCCTCTTGTCGTATGGCTCGGGCAGGAAGAGGAGATCGTACCAGGAGCAGACCTCGCCGACCTTCGAGAAGCGGGTCTCCATCTGTTCGCTGATCTTCAGGTTCGGATGGAGGAACTTGAGAAGGTCAAAGGTGGAAAGCCGCTCGATGATGGCATACGGGTCTTCCTCGTCGAAGATGAGCTCCAGCTCCGAGAGAAGCCTGATACCGGCCAGCCGGTCGAAGACGTTGAGCTTGACGGCGTTCTTGATGAGTTTTTCCGTCTGTTTGCCAATGGTGAAGTCAAACCGCTTTTCGAAACGGATTGCCCGAAATATCCGGGTGGGGTCCTCGACAAACGAGAGGTTCTGGATGACCCGGATGACCCTCTCTTTGAGGTCCCGGATCGCGCCAAAGAAATCGATAAGGGTGCCGAACACCCGGGGGTTGAGCTTTACCGCCAGGGTATTGATGGTAAAGTCGCGCCGGTAGAGGTCCAGCTTGAGCGTCGATCCCTCGACGACCGGCAGCGCCCCGGGGTATTCGTAATACTCCGTTCGAGCGGTGGCGATATCCACCTTGAAATCGTCGGGATAAACGACCACCGCGGTTCCGAATTTCTCGTGAGACCTGACGTGTACCCCGACCGTCCTTTCGAGGTGGCGTGCGAACGCGATCCCGTCTCCCTCGACGACCACGTCGATATCGAAATTATCCCGCCTGAGCCATAGATCGCGGACAAATCCTCCGACGGCATAGGCATTGAATCCCAGGTCATCGGCCGACTTGCCGAGATTTCTCAGGATTTCCATGATGCGGGGCGTCGAGCCGCTCCTCCATCAGCTTGACCACCGATTTTGTGCGCAGCATGGACCCGGCCTCCAGCTCCTCGTCCGGAGAGTGGCCCCGAGGGGCGGCACCGTAGTAGAGAGCGCGCAGCAGGTCGGTTCTCGTGATCGCTCCCATGAGACGGGAATCCTGAACGACGGGCAGGAACCGCTGGTTTCGGTCGATGATCAGGGCCTGGATATCCCTCAGGGGGGTCTGGGGAGTTACCGTGGCCACATCGGTGTTCATCAGCTCCCGCACCGGCAGCTGCCCGATGCCGTGGAAGAACCCCCGCTCTATCGTCTGACGGGAGATCGTCCCCAGGAGGCGGTCGCCCTCTTCGACTACCGCCAGGACGTTGACGTTGTACCGGGAGAGAATTTCCGCCGCGTCCTTGAGGGTGACCTCAGGAGAAACCGACTTGACCGGAAACGACATGATCTCGCCGGCGGTCCTGACGGGGTTCACCTTTTCGTGGAGCACCCGGATGAGCTTTTCCTTTGCCTCGACGAGCGTCATGCCCGTGATCGTCGCCGAGGCCGCCGTCGAATGCCCGCCGCCCCCGAAGGCGAGCGTGATCTCGCCCACGTCCACTTCTTCCAGGCGGCTCCGGGCCACCAGGTACGTCCGGTCGCCCAGAAGCGCCAGCACAAAGAGGACGTTGAGGTTTTCCATGTCCTTGATCTTATGGACAAGGATGGCCAGGTCCCCGACGTATGATTCGTTGCTGATGGCAATAATCGTGATGTCAACGCCGTTTACGGTAAGGGTTTCACGGTTCCTCAAGAGCTCTCCCAGCATCTCGACCTGGTCGGCCGTCAGCTCCTGGGTGAGCATGTCGGAAACGGTGTTGAGGTTGGCGCCGTGTTTGAGCAGAAAGGCGGCCGACATGAGGTCTTCGGGCGTCGTGGACGTAAAGGAGAGGGAGCCGGTATCCTCATAGATGCCCAGCATCATGACCGTGGCTTCGTCGGGGGTCAGGGTGATAGCCCGCTCCTCGAATATCTGAGCGAAGATCGTCGTGGTGGCCCCGACCGGACGGATAACCTCGTAGGACCCGGTAATGTCTTTTTCACTGTCGGGGTGGTGATCGTAGATGTGAACGTCTATGCCCGGCTTCTCGAGGAGCCGTTTGAACGGACCGATTCGGTCTTTTTGACGGATGTCCACGAGGATCAGCCGGTCGACCGTATCGAAGTCCACGTCTTTGAGCCGCACGAAATCGAAGGCGTAGAAGGTGGAGCGGACGAAAAAATCCCTCAGCCCTTTTTCCTGAGAACCGGAAAAAGTCATCATCGCGTCGGGATAGAGCTTTTTGGCGGCCAGCATCGACGCCATCGCGTCAAAGTCGGCGTTGACGTGCGTGGTGATTACTTCCACGACACCGCTCCCGGGCGCGCGATCGGCGCGCCGCTCCTTATTCAAGCCACCGTCGGGAGATCTTCTTGAGGGTGCCGTCGTCCTTCATCGACTTGAGCGTCGCGTCGATCTCTCCGAGAAACACGTGATCTCCCGGCCGCGGCATCGCCACCGAATAGGGGGATATGATCATCGGCTTTTCGATCGTAATGAGGTCCTCATCTTCCAGAGCGTCCGAGAGCAGAAAATCGGCGGCGTTCTTATCGACGATCGCGGCGTCGACCTCTCCCCTGCCCGAGGGCCAGAAGGCAGATTTCCGTGGACGAGTATCCTTTAGAGAATATCCCCGGGAGCTTCCGAACGTAGAGCTCCTCAACGCTGCCGGAGACAACGCCGACCTTTTTACTGATCAGCTCGAAGATCTCCTTTGGCACCAGTTTACTCTTCCTGACCATGAGGACGGATTCCACGACCCCCCAGGGCTCGCCGGTGAGAAAAGAGGCGGTCCGCTCCTCGTCGATCATCACCATCGGCTCGATATCCGAACGTGTCGCCGCCAATCCGCTCGGGATGCGACTTCCCGAGAAGGAATTGAAGATAACCTCCCGGCCAAGCCTCCGGCCCACCTCGTTCATGGCGTCTATGACGTATCCCACAAGGCGCCCGTCCTCATCGACATACTCGTAGGGAGGCGTCTTGACGTTGAGGGAGACGACGAGCTTGGTCTTCCTTCGCTCGGTCAGGTATTCGGGAACGTCGATTTTTCCCCAGGCCAGGAGTGATTTCCGGTCCGCTATCCTCCGGGCGGCCTCGGCCCCGAGAGTCGCGGAGAGATCGGAAAGGTCAAGCCCACCGTTTTCGAAGGTCATCAGATAGACGCCGCCGACGGCGTTGCCTGTCAGGGCGTCGGTCAGGATCTTCTTGACGGCCGTATCGTACCGATAGATGACGGAGGCGGGCACGTATCCCGGCGCAAGTTTTCTTGCATCGTTTCCAAGCCCGATGACTGATATCTTCATCTTCCCGGCGGCGGCATAACCGCCGAGGGCGCCGGTTCCCGAGACGATAAAGACGACGTCGGCCCCCTTCTTGGCGACCTTCGTGACCGCCTCGTTCGTCTTGTCGCGGTCGTAGAGACCGTTGACGTCACCCTGGCCGGCGACGTATGCGATCATCGTCTCGGCGTCCTTGTTTGCGTCGGCTACGCCTCCCGCAAACCCGTACTCAAACCGCCTGATCGGATCGAACGGGGCGGCCCCGACAAAGGCGATCTTGTCGGTCTTGGTGATAGTTCCGGAAATGTACCCCGCCAGATAGCCCGCCTCGTTTTCCTCAAACAGGATCGATGCCAGATTGGAGAGGGGGGCGGCTTCGGCGCCGACGAGGATAAACTGCACGTCGGGATTGGCCCGGGCGGCGTCGCCAAGCGCGCCGATCATGTCGCCTTCATCCGGGGCAATAATGATATTGGCGCCGAGCGCAAGGAGGTCGCCGATGGTCTTGTCGGCGTAGAGGTCAAGACGGGGAACCCGAATGATATTGACCTTTGTATCTTTGGCGACGGCGGCCAGGACGCCGTCTACCGCGTCGTTGTAACCGCCGTCCCCCATGCCGCGGCTGTCCATGACCCAGCCGATCGTGAGGGGGTGTTCAGCATCCTGTGCAAAGGAAAGGGGAACGAATAAGAAAAGGAAAAAGACGAAAAGCAATAGCCTGGTGCGCTTCATAGTTCCTCCGGAATACTAAAAAAATCGTTGCCGGCGTCCAGGACAACGCCGGCGCGCAGTACATGTCCCTAGATGTATCCGTCCATCAGGGAGCGGACCTTGACGGCCGCGTCTCTGCCAACTGGCGATGCCCAGCCGCTCCCGTATCCGCTCGGCCCTCGTCCTTATTTCCGGGTCCGAGATATCCCCGACGCCCCGGGCAAGCCCCGCCCTCCGGGCCAGCACGAACAGGAGACGCTCGGACTCGGGCAGGCCCAGATACCGGTCGACGGCGGCAAGCAGTTTCTCCTTGTCGTCGGGGAGGCTTCCCCTCGACTTCCTCCAGGAGATTGAGGATATGGTCCGATACGATCGTGCTCGAAATCCCCGAGAGCCCCTCGATCAGAAGATGGATCTCGGCCGCTACCTCGTCGTCGGTCAGAAGCTCGAACTCGCCCGATTCGACGGCCTCCCACAGCGGCATGACCCGGTGGACGTGCAGCGACCTCAGCCGGATGAAATGGGGGTTAACGGCGACCAGCACCCGGGCGGTCTCCTGTCGCGTGTTCCTTCGTCCAGCGCTTCCCCCCCAGCCCCGGCATGACGTACTCGGAAAGCTCCAGCCCCGCCTCTCTCGACGTTTCGGCCGCCGCGGATGTGCTGATCTGCGGTCGTCCCCTTCTTCATGTATTTCAATACGTCGTCGGCGCCGCTCTCCATCCCGATATGGACGCGGGTCAGACCCGCCTCCCTCAGGGACGCGAGGTCCTCCGGCTTCATCCGGGCCACGGTGGACGATCGGGCATAGGTCGTGATTCGGCTGACGTGCGGAAACGCCCCTTCAGATGGGAAAGGACCTCTGCCACCTGGGCCGGCTTCATGACAAGGCTGTCGGCGTCCTGAAGAAAGACGCTGTGACCGCCCGAGAAGAGCCAGAAGGCGACATATTTCGCTCCCTGCCCGCCGCCCACGGCCCCCGAGAAGACCTCCCGGGCCACGGCCTCGGTCACCTCGCCTCCCTCGCCCATGCGCCGGGAGAGGGCCCTGATCTGGTCTGCCGCGGCCGCCATGGTGTCGATATCGCCCTTGATGTCGTCGACGTCGCGGATCGAAAATCGCTGCCCCTTGTAGACCGGGCAGAAGGCGCACTTGTTCCAGGGGCAATTGCGCGTCAGGCGCACAAGGAGGCTCTTCGCCTCGCTCGGCGGACGGATGGGACCCTGTTCGAAACTCGCTGAAAACACCATAATTTTTTAAGTATAGCAGATAGCGGTTGTCGATGTCAATCAGAAGGAATTCGGGATTCCGAGTTTTGGGGACACCATACTTAATTCCGATTTCTCAACTTGATCAAAGTATATAACGAATTAAGTATGGTGTCCCCAAAACTCTTGACTCGTCGTAATGCTTTGTATATATTCGTGTCATGGCCAGACTGGCACGAGTCATCGCGCCCGGCTTTCCTCACCATGTCATCCAACGCGGCAACAGGCGCCTACAGACCTTCTTCTCCGACAGCGACTACCGGGCCTATCTTTCGTTTCTTTCACTCTACTGCGATAGATACTCTGTTGAGGTATGGGCGTATTGCCTCATGCCGAATCACGTCCACCTCGTCGCGATACCCCATGACGAACAAGGGCTGCGACAGGCGGTCGGCGAAACACATCGTAACTATACGCGTCTCGTCAATGCGCGGGAGGGATGGAAGGGGCACCTCTGGCAGGGACGTTTCTCGTCCTATCCGATGGATGAGCGGTACACGCTGGCCGCGGTAAGATATATAGAGACAAATCCCGTGAGGGCGAATCTTGTTAAACGGCCCGGCGATTGGCTGTGGAGCAGTGCGGGCGCGCACTTAAGAGGGGAAGTTGACGGTCTTGTAGTAAGATCACCCCTCTCGGATATGGTGGGCAATTGGAGCGACTTCCTGGCCGAAGTAACCGATTACGGCAGGGAGTTTCGGCGGAATGAAAACACCGGTAGACCTCTCGGGTCAAGGGAGTTTGTCGGCCGGCTGGAAAAGGAGCTCGAACGTCGGTTGCATAAGATGAAAACCGGCCCAAAATAGGAATTAAGAATTAAGGGGACACCATACTTAATTACCACTTCTATTTGTCTAAACTGAAGGTTTACTAATTAAGTATGGTGTCCCCTTAATTCCCCATTGTACTTCTCTATTAGACATAGGGCCGTCCGTTTTCCCCGTACACCCGGCATCCGGGAAACGTAAGGGCAAAGCCGAACCAGCGCGAGACGAGCTGCATCGGCCGGGGGGTGAAGAGCTGGTTGCCTTTTTCGTCCCGCAGTACGCCGTCCCGAACCACCTCCCCGCCGGGTAGCACGATCTCGTCTCCCTCCCGCCGGGCCGAGGCGTCCTCGATGAAGAGCGCCGCGGGGATGTTCGATCGTGGATCGAGGTAGACCAGGATCCGCCTTCCCCCAAACTCGTCGATGATGAGGCCGCCCTTGTCCTGGATGACCTTCTTCGGGTAGTAGACGGCCGCCGTGTCCGACCAGACGCCCAGCCCGATCTCCCACCGGGGCAGACGCCGGTCCTCCTTTCCCATCGTCGATTTGGCAAGAGGGACCAGGAACCACCCCGCCCATCGGCGCATCCGGTCGAAGAAGCCGGACATAAGGCGCTCGAGGATGGATTGCCTCCCGACGGCGATCCGCGCGTCCGGGTGGGACGCAAGCGCCGAGGACGCCGTCGTATGCAAAAGGGGCGATATCGAAAGGCGCTTTCCGGCGAGCTTGCCGTGGACGCACTCGCCCGTCATATGGTCCCACCACGAGCCGGTCTCGCGGTCGCCGATCAGGACCATCCCGTTATAGGTCCCGGCCACCCGGAAAGAGAGCGGCCTGCCGTCGACTTCCGGGGTCATGACCACCCCGGTGTTGCAGGAGGGTCAGAAGAAGACCCCCCAGGCTTTGCCGGCGAGCTCTCCCTGGGCGACGTGGTAGTAGGACATCTGGGAGGTGAGCAGGACGATCGCCCCGCCGCCCCGCTCGACCACGAGGACGGGGGTGTCGGCCCTGATTTCCCCGGTCTTCAGGACGTCGGAAAGCGGCCGGGTCTCGCGGACCCGAAAAGGCCGGATCAGGCCGCCGCCGGCGGTGATGACCCGCGTGGGGTCGAACGCCGCGGTCACGGTCATGGGTCTCCTCCGTAATGTACGGTGCCCGAGCAGCACGGGCGCGTCCCGGGACCTTTCGTAGCGCGCCTTCGCGGGCGGGTCCTATCCCCCCGTCCTTTCGATGAACTCGAGTATGTGTCCGGCGATCTGTTCGCCTTTCTCTTCCTGGAGGAAGTGGCCCGCGTCGGCGATAGTGATTTCCGGCTGATCGGCGGCCGTCGGGATGAGTCTCCTGAAGAACGCGTCGGCGCCTTTCGATATCGGGTCCTTGTCCGAGAAGAGCACGAGGGCGGGCTTCTCCCAGTGGGCCAGCGCGTCGCGGGTCTTCTGATTATAGACGGCCACGGGGGAGTCGGGCGCGATGGGTACCATCAGCGGCCATGCCCGGGCGCCGGCCTTGAAGGTGCCGTCGGGGAACGGGGCGGTGTAACCCGCGATGACCCGGTCGGTCACTGCCTCGGGGTGAAAGAGCCCCATCTTGATGACGAGATCGATGGGCAGGTCGGGCGTGTTCTGAACAAACTCCCGCCACCGCATAAAGGCCTCCGGGGGCTTCTTACCGGTAGGGAGCCCCGTGTTGAGAATCACCAGGCGCTTGACGAGGTGCGGGTTTTGCCCGGCAAACCACAGCCCGATCATCCCCCCCCAGTCGTGGACAACCAGGGTGATATTGGCCAGGCCGAGCTTCTGCACGAAACCCCAAAGCGTATCGGCATGTAACTGAAAGGAATAGTCGGAGGGATCGGCCGGCTTGTCGGACCTGCCGAACCCGACGAAGTCGGGCGCGACCACCCGATGGGTGCGGGCCAGCGGCCCGATCATTTTTCGATAGAGAAACGACCAGGTCGGCTCTCCGTGCAGCATGAGGACCGGCTCTCCCGACCCTTGGTCGACATAGTGGACGGTGAGCCCGCCAACCTCCACAAATCGGGGCGCGAAGGGAAAATCGGGGAGATCGTCAAACCTGCCTTCGGGAGTCCGTAGGATGTCCATGGCGTCCTCCTGTAAATAGTCTCTGGAGGTCTCCTCACTATTATTATCCCATCTTTCAGAGGTAAGTCAAAACCTTTCTCGGCCGTGATCGAGCGTGCCCCAGCGCGAACGCCGGCCCGGATATTTTTCCTTGACTTAACCGGTAAATTGAGCTAATTAAATGCTTTAAAACTATTACGGATTTCTGGATGGACTTTGACTTCGGCGGGCGGGCAGCCCTCGTCACCGGCGGCTCCAAAGGGATCGGCGGGGCCGATTAGCCGCGCGCTGGCCGCCCGGGGCGCGTACGTCGTGGTAAACTATTCGAGTGACGACGACGCGGCCGAAAAGACCGTCTCGGACATCATCGGGATCGGGGGGAAGGCCGTTGCCGTCAAGGCGGACGTGGCCGATGCCTCTCAGGTCGAAGACATGTTCGGCAGAATCCGCAAAGACCCGGGGCGTCTGGATATCCTGGTGAACAACGCGGGGATCATCCGGGACAAGCTCCTTATGTTCATGGGGCCCGACGACTGGGACCGGGTGATAGCCGTCAATCTCACGGGGGTCTTCAATACCTCAAAGTCGGCCTCACGGCTCATGATCGGACAGAAATACGGCAAGATCATCAACATCGTCTCGCCGTCGGCCATCGTCGGAAGGGCCGGCCAGACGAACTACGCCGCGGCAAAGGGGGGGGTCATCAGCTTCACCAAGTCGCTGGCCAGGGAGCTTGCGCGTTTCTCGATATGGGTCAACGCCGTCTCGTCCCGGGATCATTCAGACCGAGATGCTGGAGGGCATTACCGACCAGATGAAGGAGTCGTTTCTCTCGGCGGTCCCGATGGGGCGTTTCGGCAACTCCTCAGGAGGTCACGGGCGCCGTCCTCTTTTTGGCGTCGGAACGATCAGCGTATATAAGCGGTCAGGTGATCTCGGTCGACGGCGGCCTGACCTGACCCAAGACAGCACTTAAACATCCTTATTGCTTCGAACCAGGAGGACTATTTGGAAGACAAGAAGGCGCTGGCCGAACGGCTCAAGAAGCTGATCATCGACAGCCTCGGACTGGAGGACGTAACTCCCGACGATATCAAGGACGACGATCCCGCTCTTCGGCAACGGACTGGGGCTGGATTCCATCGACGCCCTGGAGCTGGTGGTGGCCCTCGAGAAGGAGTTCGGGATCGTCATAGCCGACGAAGAGGTGGGCAAGAAGATATTCGTCTCTATCAATACACTTACCGATTTTGTGGCAAAGGAGCGCAAGACGTAAGATAAGACATCGGGTCCCGACAGCCGTCGGCCAGGAGCCCGGCCCCCGGCCCCCGGCCGTCCGGCGCGGCCGATTGCCGTCGCCCGATGCCATTGGTTCCGCTATGAGATTTTCCGTCAATGAAATCACCGCCGTCATCCCCCACCGGCCGCCGATCCTGCTGATCGACGAGATCCGGGAGGTCGAGTTCAAGAAACGGGGCGTGGGTGTGCGGCGGGTCACGATAGCCGATGACTTCGTGGGGTCCTACCTCCCCGGGGAGGGGCTGATGCCCCGAACCCTGTTGATCGAGGCATTGGCCCAGACGGCGGCCTTCGTGACGGCGGGGGGGAGGCTCGCGCCCGGCGCCGACCAGGGCGACTATCCAACGATCGGCTATCTTGTCAGGGTGGCGGATTTCGTCTTTTCGGGGGACGTGAGGAAGGACGATACGATGCAGCTTGGCCGTTGACCTGGTCTCGTCTCTCGGCAGCATCTACAAGTTCGCCGGGGTTGTCCGGGTGGGAGAGAAGGAGATCTGCCGGGGTAATCTCACCTTTTCCGTATCCTAGCCGGTCAAAAATAGATATAAAAAGCCCTCTATCATGAGGGCTTTTTTTTCATCCGCATTGCGTGTTGACAGCATCGGGTCCGCTCAGTCGTTTTCCAGCGATTCCCCGGGACCGAGCATGTGGAGCTCCGGGGCGAGCACGGCCCCGTTATAGATCAGCTTGGCCACGCCTCCGGTCTTTTCGACTATGAAGACGGCCGAAGTCCCGTCGTCCCACTTCGCACTGATACTCCTGCCGTCAAATGTATAGGTCCCCAGGACCGGCGGGTAGGTGACGACCCGGTCGCCGCCGCCCACGAACGTCGATTCGACGAACCTGGCGGTCATGTTGGGATAGAACGAAAAAATGATCCTCGGGTCCGTATAGTACGTCGGCCAGTCGCCGACGATATCGGAAAGCGTCGCGGAACCGCCCCCGGAGACCGGCGGCGCGGTCGCCCGGTAGTCCCTCTCGGAGGGGATGGACGTACCGATATCGATCTTGACGTACTTTCCGAAGATGTAGCCGAAGACTCCCCGGTAGTTGATGTAGTACCAGTACCCGGTGAAACCGTCGATGGAGTCGGTGCTGTCGGTGTGGGCGAGGGCCTCTACCCGCATCCCCTTGTCGAGCGACCCGATGACCGTGCCGCTCGAGTTCGGCCGGTCCCATATCCTCAACGAGTCGCCGGTGACGGTCGCGTTTTCGGAGGCAAAACTCGCCGCGGATGCGGCCGAGAGAAAGAGGAGGGCGGCCACGAGAAAGAGATATCTTTTCATAACGGCACCTTCATGATCAGTCAATTAAAAAAGTCTTCCCGCACACCGCCCGAAAAGTGGTCCGAGGCAGAGGGACGGGGCGGCCGACATAACGTCTCGTGGGGATAATTTAATACAGGCCCCTCAGAATCTCAAGATATTTCTTAAAATTTTCAAGCGAAACCTCCGGGGGTACGTTGTGGTCGAGCGACGGGATGAATCCGCCCCGGGGCAGCATCTCCGTGACCTTCGGCACCACCTCACGCTCAATGGCCGCCACGTCGGTGAAGAGGGCGCGCTTGTCCAGGCCGCCGAGGATGACCAGGCCGGGATAGCGTTCCCTGACCCGCCTGATGTCCATGCCCGCCTGCACCTCGAAGGGGAGCATCATGTTTATCCCGGTCTCCATGAACAGCGGGATCAAGAGCGACACGTCACCGTCCGAATCGACGGCAAAGACCCGGATGTCGGTATCACTTTTGACCTCCTCGACGAGACGCCGGTAGTAGGGGGCCATGAATTCGGCAAAGGTCCGGGGCGAGATCATCGGGCCGTTCTTGTAGGACATGTCCTCAAAACAAAAGACCCAGTCGACGGGGACCTTCTCCCTGACCTTCCTGATCAGCGCCGTGTTCATGGCGAGCCACTGTCCGGCGATCGCGTGCAACAGAGCGGGGTCCCTCCTGGTCGCGATCGAGAGTCCCGTCAGCCCGAGGAGGAGCCGCAGCATACCGAAGAGCCCGCAGCAGTGGGCGCAGGTATAGGTCTCGTCTCCCCTGGCCCGGGCCATATCGATCATAATATCGAGGAACTGGGTGAATCGCTCCGGCGTGTCGGGGTCAAGACGCCACCTGAGATCCTCGAAGTCCTTCAGGTTTTTCACGGGATGGTCGAGATACTGGGGGATGGTGGAGTGGCCGTCGGTCTTGACCCTCACGGTGTTGCCGCCGACGTCCCGCTTGATGAGATAGTCGGGGCCCTCTTCGATAGTCACTTCCTCAAAAGCGGGCCAGAACCCCGGCTCGTAGTCAGTATTGGCGGCGATGGGGAGCCACGAGAGCGAGTCGAAGCCGAAATGGTCCGGCGCGGTGAAGGTGGCGTCGATTACCGTCTCGGGCAGCCCCTCCTTGTGCCAGCGGGTCAGCGTCTCGTCCCAGAAGCCGAGGGCGTCAAAATAGATCGGCCGATCGATCTTCTCGAATCTGCATGTTGCGTGAAATCTCTCTCGAACGTTCATGTCGGTCCGTGCCTTGAGTCTTTAAACAAGAAAAAGGGTTCATCCCGGTGACCGTCACGATTGCCCGCGAGGTTTCCGGAAGGCCCTGGTCTCATAAACGGACTAGATCACCTCGGCCTTGATGAGGTTGGTCGTCCCCGGCCTCCCGCCGGGCAGGCCCGCCGTGATCACCACGAGGTCCCCCGTCTTGACGAGTCCCGTTTTGACGGCCTCTTCCCGAGCCGCCCGGGTCATGTCCTCGACGTTTCCGGCAAAGGCCGCCTGCCGCGGGATGACCCCGAAGGTAAGGGTGAGCTGCCGCACCGTCTGGATGTCGGCCGAGAGCGCGATGATCGGCTGCCTTGGCTTATAGCGGGCCACCAGCCGGGGGGTCGTGCCCGACGACGTGGGGGTGATGATAGCGGCGGCCTTAAGGCGGTCGGCCGTGTGGTAGGCCGCGTGACACACGGCCGGCGTGATGTTGTCTTCCCGGTACGTCTGGGTCTTGAGAGACCAGTGCTCGGGAAACGTGGCGACGGCCGCCGCCGCTATTCGCGCCATGACGGCCACGACCAGGGCCGGGTTCTTGCCCACCGCCGTCTCTTCCGAGAGCATGACGGCGTCCGTCCCGTCGATGACGGCGTTGGCGACGTCGGCGACCTCCGCGCGGGTGGGGCGCTGCTCCTGGACCATGCTCTCCAGCATCTGGGTGGCGGTGATGACCGGCTTACCCAGGGCGTTGGCAAGGTCGATGAGCCTCTTTTGAACGAGCGGCACCTCCTCCAGCGGCGTCTCGACGCCCAGATCCCCTCGGGCGATCATCAGCCCGTCGGCCGCCTGCATGATCGCCTCGATGTCGGACACGGCTTCGGCCTTTTCTATCTTCGCGATAACGCGGGCCTTATTGCCCCGCGACGTGATGATCTCCTTGACCCGAACGACGTCCGCGGCCGATCGCACAAACGAGACCGAGACCCAGTCGACACCCGCCGCAAGTCCGAAGTCGAGGTCCTGCTCGTCTTTTTCGGTCAGGGACGGGGCCGAGAGCCGGGTGTCGGGAAAGTTGACGCCCTTTCTCGAGGTCACGACGCCCCCCTCCACAACGCGGGCGACGACGAAGCTCGCGGTGACTTCCTCAACCGCCAGCTCGATGGTGCCGTCGGCAATGAATATCCGGTGCCCGCTTTTCACCTCCCGGGAAAGCGCGGGATAGGCGATGGGGATGGTTTTCGGCCCGGCGGATTTCCCCCCGTAGCTGTCGGACCCTGTCAGATGGACCGTTTCGCCCTCGACCAGATCAATCGTGTCGTCGCCGATATCACCCACCCGGATCTTGGGACCGGGCAGGTCCATGATGATCCCGATGGGGCGCTTCAGGATCGTCTCGACGTTTCTGATGCGCTCGATGACCTGTCGGTGCTCGTCCTGGGTGCCGTGGGAGAGGTTGAGGCGCGCACAATCCATCCCGGAGCGTGCCATCTGCTCGATCATCTCGGGAGACCGGGAGGCCGGCCCGATGGTACAGACAATCTTGGTCGGTCTCATTTCTTTTGACCTTTTCGGGCAGGTTCCGGCTTTACCTTCCCGTGCAAGAGATAGGCGATCATGACGCCGCCCGCTACGATCATCGGGAACGACAGGAGCTGTCCCATGGTGAAGGGGCCGAAGATAAACCCGAGCTGGGCGTCCGGCTGCCGGAAAAACTCGCTGCCAAACCGGAACAACCCGTAGAAGAAAAAGAAAGACCAGAAGGGGACGCCGCGCCTGGCGCCGCGCACGTTCATGAGAAAGAGGATCAAAAACAGCAGGAGTCCTTCCGTGAGCGACTCGTAGAGCTGCGACGGGTGGCGGCAAACCGGGCCGCCTCCGGGGAAAATCATGCACCAGGGGACGTCGGTGGCCCTCCCGTAGAGCTCGCCGTTGATGAAGTTCCCGATGCGTCCGAGGCCGATCCCGAGAGGGGCGGCGGCCACGGCGATATCGGCCACGTCATAGAACGCCACCTTCTTCTTCCAGCAGTAATAGAGAGTGCCGATGAAGACCCCGATGAAACCCCCGTGGAACGACATCCCCCCCTCCCAGAGCGCAAATACTTTGAGAGGATGGAAGATGTAGTAGCCGGGGGCGTAGAAGAGGCAGTAGCCGAGCCTCCCCCCGATAATCACGCCCAGCATGGCGTAAAAGATGAAATCCCAGAGGTCATCCCCGACCAGCCTGACCTTCTTCTTTATAGCCAGGTACCTCATCACGAAGAAGGCGATGATAAAGCCGAGGAGATACATCATCCCGTACCAGCGGATCTGAAACTTCCAGACCGTGAATATGACGGGGTCAATATTCGGATAGGGTATCACGACTCTTCCTCTCAAGAAAATTCAGAGATATCGGAGGCCGACCGCTCATTCGGGTTTCCTCCTCTGCCGGCGGCCCGCCGCGAGGGACGTCGGGCGCCATCCGGTCCCTAAACCGCGCATACGCTACCAGCGCCCGGGCGGCCCAGACGGCCCGGCCGGGGTCGGGGAACACCGGTACGCGCTCTTCCTCGAAGGCGGCATACCACCTCAGAAAGATCGAATTTTCGCCGCCCATGAAGCAGGCGATGATAGGCTTACCGGGGTGCTCGTCGCGGATCTGAGCAGATTACCCGGGCGGCGTCAAAGTCCGACTCCGGGATGAGGGTAAAGATCAGAATCAGGATATCCACGTCGGGCTGGGCGATCAGGGCCCGGGCGATGACCTCGTAGGCCCGCTCGGGCCCCACGTTCTCGATGGCAAACCACATGTCCACCGGGTTTTTAACCCGAGCCCACGACGGAAAGACCGTTTCCATCTTCCGTTTGGTCTCTTCGGACAGGGGAGGAGTGACCAGGCCCGTCTCACCCATGCGTCTGCGGTCAGCACGCACCCCACCCCGGTGATGGAGACCACTCCGATGCGCCCGCCGCCCGGGATGCCGCAGAACGAGAAGACCTTGAGGGCGTCATAGAACCGGTCAAAATCGGCGGCGCGGGTAACCCCGAGGGAAGAGAAAACGCCGTCGTAGATACCGTCCTCGCCGGCGAGGCTTCCGGTGTGCGAAGAGATCGCGTCGGCCCCCCGCTCGGTCCTGCCCGACTTGAGGGCGACGACCGGTTTCTTTTCCGAAACGGCGCGGAGCGTCTCCAGGAAGCGCCTGCCGTCCCGGACCCCCTCGAGATAGATCGCCCACCACATCGGTAGCCGGATCGTCCCCCAGAAACGAGAGGATCTCTCCCTCGTCCACGTCGGCCTTGTTGCCCAGGCAGGCGACCTTGGCCACGGAGAAGTTCTGCGAGGAGGTTATCCATCGGAAGAATCCGGAGGCGAACATTCCCGTCTGCCCGAAAAAGGAGACGGTCCCCGCGGTCGGGCTTCGTAAGGGTCGTGATGGAGGTGACGAACCCGTCCTTGACGTTCACCGTCCCGATACTGTTGGGCCCCATGAGGCGCATACGGTAGCGCGTCGCGATGTCGACCACTTCGCGCTCGAGCCGCCTTCCCACCTCGTCCCCGGAGTCGGAGAAGCCCGCCGTGGAGATGATGACCCCCCTGACGCCCTTCCTGCCGCATTCGTCCATCGCCTTGGGCACCAGGTCACGCGGGATGACCATCATGGCCAGCTCCAGATCGCCGGGCACGTCACATACGCTCGGGTACGCTTTGTGGTTGAGGATCGTCCCGCCCCGCGGGTTGACCGGACATATCGTCCCCTGCCAGCCGAATTCGTGGAGGTTCTGGATGACGATATTACCTCCCTTCTTGGGGTTGTCGGAGGCCCCGATGACGGCGAAGCTCGAAGGGTTAAAGAAGATCTCGATGGAATGCATGAAACGTGTCCGCTCCCGCTGAATGATAACGTGTCAGAATCGGTTCAACTCGGCCGCGCCGAATTTCGGCTACCTGGCTGTCCCTTCCTTTGCCCGCATCATCGCGTCCAGCTCATCTATCCTTGCTCCGAGGGTCGTCCTGTCGGGCAATACGGTTCCCGGATCATAGCTCTGCAGCTGCTCCCGGATCTTGCCCGCGTCCTTGCTGTCCCCGGTCCCGGCGTATCCTAGCGGCGAGCGACCAGACCGCAAAGAGCCGGTAGGGCTCAAGGGCGCCCGCGTAGCTCGAGAGGATCGGGTCTTCGGCCATCTCCTTGATGTCGGCAAGGAGGAGGCCGGAGTCGTCGACAAGGGCGTCATAGATCTTGGCGTCTTTAATAGTGATGAGGTTCTTGGTCGCCTGATCGCAGTAATCGTTCATCTCGTCGGCCGAAAAGATGCGGGCAAGTCCGCGCCCGCCGGAGGAGAGCAACATGAACTGCCCGAAGACCCAGCCCGTCTTGCCCCGATAGCCGACCAGATACCAGTAGTCTGTGAAATTACCCACGTCAACCGGCCTGGGCTGTCGTCCGAGGATTGCCACGGGGATACCTTCATTGAGGAGCCACACCGCTGTGGAGTCACCGGCGGCCGACTCGTGCATCTGCACCCGGGAGCCGATAATGGTGGCGCTTCGCTCTATCGCCGGGGACGATTCGGCCGCAAGGATTGCGGCGGCAAACATGAGCACAGAGATAATCACGTTCTTCATGGTACCTTCCTTTCCCGATGCGATGGGACGGCCGGAGTCATGTCGGGGACCTTACCGTACCACGTCTCTATCTCGCAAAAGAGGATGGTTGCGCCGACAACAGTCAGGGGGATCACGACAAAATTAAGAAACGGGATCACAACCGATACGAGCGCCCCGGCCCCGAACCCGAGGGAGGATGGGATATGCCTGAAGATGAAACGCCACTTGACGGCAAACGGAAGCCTTCTCCTGGCCAGGGGATAGTCAAGGTTATCATATGCCAGAAAGAACATGGTGGCGATGTTGCCGAAGATGAGATAAAAGATCTTTCCGACAACCGGAATAATGAATATCACGACGAGAGACAGGAGGAGGACCAGCATGATGCCCGTTCGCATGATCTCGTTCTTAAGTGAGATGATGATGTCTTTTGCCAGAAGGCGAACTGAGAAGGGCTCGTCCTTCCTGTGTCCCTTGCATATCTGCTCCGTTCTTTGGGAGAGGACCTCGTTGAAGGGGACGCAGATAATCCCCGCCAGGATGTAGAAGATGACTGCCCCGAAGATGAGGAGCGCCAGTACAAGGACGATCTGAACGGCATAAGATAGGACGATCCAGTACCATTGACCCTGGTTCGGGATCAGATGGCCCGCCAGCTCCTGCGAGTAGTGCATGCCGATAACGAATAACGCCACCACCAGGATGATATTGATGAGGGTGGGGAAGGCGGCGTACGGGAGGAGCCGGGGGTGGGACAGCAGAAAACGCAGTGCCCGCAGGGGGGCAAAGAGCCCTCCGGCGAACCTGCTTACGATGCCGGGGACGCGCGCCTGGTTCATCGCGGGGCCTCCCCGGTTATGAATACCAGGCGGATATCCATGACGTTGGTCCTTGTGGGCCCGGTTTTGATCAGATCACCGAGGGCCTGAAAGAAGGTATAGGAGTCGTTGTTGGCCAGATAGCGGTCGGCATCGAGGCCCTTTTCCCGCGCCCGCGAGATGGTGTCCGGTGCCGCGAACGCCCCGGCTGCGTCGGTGGGACCGTCGGTGCCGTCGCTGCCGCAAAAGAGGCCGAAGGTCCCGGGGGTTCCCGCCGTCTCGCGGGCAAACACCAGGGCGCATTCCGTGTTCCTGCCGCCGACGCCCGATCCCGTGACGGTAAGAGTCGTCTCACCCCCGGAGATAAGGCAGGCGGGTGGCGGCGCGGGCCTCCCGTAACGTGAAACTTCCCGGGCCACGGCCGCGTGAAACCGCGCAAGCTCGTGCGTGTCGCCCGTGAATGAGGATGAGAGGACGAGGGCCGAAAACCCGAGGTCGCCCGCCCGACGCTGGGCCGCCGACAGCGCCGTTGCGGCGCTTCCGACGATAAGATTGGTCACCCCCTCGAAAACGGGGTCGCCCGGCTTGGGGGTATCGGCGACACGACCCGCCGCACCCGCGGCCAGATGCCGGGCCACCGGGGCGGGAACCTTATCGGCCAGACCATATTTCCTGAGCACGCCCAGGGCGTCGGCAAACGTCGTCGGGTCGGGGGCGGTAGGCCCGGAGGCGATAGACGGAGATGTCATCGCCGACCACATCCGAGAGGATGAGCGCGATCACGCGGGCCGGCCGAATGAGCCGGGCGAGCCTTCCGCCGGAGAAGGCCGAGAGGTGCTTCCGAACGGCATTGATCTCCCGGATATCCGCGGAGGAGTCGATGAGGAGCCGGCTGGTCCGGGCGAGATCGTCCAGCGTCAGGCCGTTATCGCCAAGACCCGTCATGGCCGAGCCTCCGCCGGAAATCAATACGAGCACGAGATCATCGGGATCCTCTGCCCGTGACCATGTCGATAATCCTGCGGGCGCCCGCGGCCCCGTTCTCGTCGGGTATGGGGTGGCCGGCCTCGATGACCTCGATTCCCGGTATACTCCCCCCGTGACCGCGCTTGGTGACGACGACCCCGCCGGCGATCCGATCTCTCATGACGTCACGGGCCGCCTCGGCCATAGGCAGGGCGGCCTTACCGATACCGGCCACGTATACGCGGGAATATCGCCCGGATTTCGTCGTCGAGCTCCGACAACGCCCGCTCAACGACGCCCCCGGGGTTCACGCCGGCTACCGCGCTCCTGAAGATATCGAGGGCCTGTTCCTTTATCCGCTGGCGGGGCACGTTCATGACGTGACGAAATCCGAAAAGGGTTTCGGAGAAGCGCCGCCAAAAAACCTTGCTTTTTAGACGACGATTCCCTATAATTTGACAATTCTTGCATAACCGAGGGGCAAAATCAACAGCTAAATTCTTCCGGTGACGTTTGGGGGTGTGTTATGAATATCACCTGCCCGCATTGCGGCCTCGTCGGTAAGATCGACCGGGACAAGCTGAAGGCGTCGTCGGGAACCGTCAAGTGCCCCCGCTGCCACAAGGCCTTCACGCCGATCGAGGAAAAACCCCCCGCACCCGGACGCTCCGCCTCCCCGAAAAAAGGGACGCCGAAAAAAGAGCCCGTGCTTTTCGGCGCCCGATCCAGTGACGACCTCCCGTTTACGAAGATAATGCAGGGAGACGATCTGCGTTCGGAGCATGACCTCGATATAGAGATCGAGACCGTCGATATGCCGGATTCCCTTGGCGCGGATAGGGCCGAGGAGATCATCTCCCTCGGTGAAGAAGACATCGTCTCGACGGGGGATGACGGGTTTGGCCCGGCGCAAGCCGGCCCAGCGGAACTCCCGGAGGAAATTCCCCTGGGAGATACCGCCGCCGGGGCACCCGGTGAGATTCCGGATTCGGCGATGCCGGTCCCAATGGAAACCCCGCCGTCCCCGAAGCCGAAGCGGGGCCTCTTCGGGCTCTTCGGGGGAGGTCCCAAGCCCCCGAAGGAGACAGTGTCCCCGCCGGCCGCCCGGCCGGCCCCGCGGAGGGCGGGCATCAGGAGGGGGTTGATCCTCTTTTTCATCGCCGTGCTTGCCCTGTGGGGGGGATACCGTTTTTTTTCTACCTACTGGCCGCCCTATGTCCAGGAGAAGGAATTCCTCACCGACTCCCGCGCCCTCTTTGATAAATACCATGAATTAAGGGTCTATCTCAAAGTGGGGATGCCCGATCCCGTGTTCGCCACAAAAGTGGCGGAGACCGCCTACTTCTGGGAGGTCTACCGTGAGAAGCACGATTCGAAGTATCGCAAGGATCCCCTGTTTGCCTCGCTGATGATCATGGGAAGGCTCTTTCTGACGATCAAGGAGCTGTTGGACAGGGATATGTACCCGGATAACTACCTCGGTCTCGAGTGGGGCGAGGGGTTTCCTTTCCTGACCAAGGAGGAATACGTCAACGCGATGGTGACGGGTATCCCCATCTGCATCAATGCCGCCGAGGATAACTTCCTCTTCGCAAAGCAGCTGCTGGATCTTTCGGGTAACTTCAACTTCGTATCCATGACGACCGGCGAGATCCTTAAGCGTCCCTCCGGGACGTCACGTGCCGACTACGCCCCCGACCTGAAGCGGGCAAACAATGCGTTCATGACGCTCGATACCCAGATGCCCGTCCTGAAGAAGGCGGTTGCCGAGGTTCGCAGTACTGTAACCAGCGTGTCAGGAAAATGAGGTAGCGATGAAAAAGATCGTGACGGCCCTGTTCATTTCGGTTGCCCTGTTGACGTCGTTGGGAGCCATGAACGCCCAAGCCGGCGTGTATGAGGATATGGTCCTGATCCCGGCGGGAGAGTTCGTCATGGGCAGCGCCCTGGGTGATGCCGACGAGCGGCCCGAGCACCGGGTCTTTGTAAAGGACTTCTTTGTAGACCGTTTTGAGGTAACCAACGACGAGTTCGCGGCCTTTCTGAACGAGGTGGGAAATCCGCTCGTGGAGGGAGCGCACTACCTGTTCATCGACAGCCCCGACTGCAGGATCGATGAGATAAAGGGGAAATTTGTCGCCGAGGAAGGATACGGCGATCACCCGGTGACACAGGTGAGCTACTACGGGGCGGAGGCCTACGCGGGCTGGGCGGGCAAACGCCTTCCCACGGAAGCCGAGTGGGAGAAGGCCGCCCGCGGTGGTCTGGGAGGAAAAGAGTATCCGTGGGGTGACGATATCGATACGCTCTCGGCCAACTATGGGCGGAAACGAATGGGGACGTCGCCGGTGGGGATATTTGCGCCGAATGGGTTTGGCCTCTATGACGTGTCGGGAAACGTCGCCGAGATGGTGAGCGATTATTACGGCGAGGGCTACTATCGGTCGTCCCCCGCCGCGGACCCGAAAGGGCCCGAGACGGGCGAGACGCACGTCGTGCGGGGAGGAAGCTGGCTTTCGGATGCTCTGGGTGTCAGGGTCTTTGCGCGCGCGCCCGGAAACCTCCCCTACGTATCGCTTCCAAACGTCGGGTTTCGGTGCGCCAGGGACGCGCAATGATTCCCCGCACCACTCCAAATCCTCAGCCGGGCACCCCGCGCTCCCGGCCCGATTCCCTCAACCCTTCCTGCTGCGGCCGCACGTGCACACCGTAGGGATCATCGCGGCCCTCAAGCTGGAGGCCGATCCCGTCATCAGGAGTCTTGACGGGCGCCGTCAGGTCCGGGCCGGGCCGTTTTCGATACACCAGGGTGCCGTGGCCGGAAGGCAGGTCTCGGTAATCGTCTCCGGCGTAGGGAAAAAGGCGGCCCGCAGCGCAACCACGGCCCTCATCGAAACCGCACGCCCGAGGCTCATCATCTCAATCGGCTTTGCGGGGGGACTCTCGGAGGCGATGGTGGCAGGGACGATCGTCGTGGCAGACGAGCTGGTGGATGACGAAGGGACCCGCGAGACCTTTCGCGCACCGGCACGGCTCGTCCCTCCTCGGACGGGCCGCCGGGGAGTCGTCCTTACCTCTCGGCACTTCGTGTCGGCCGTGGGTCACCGCAGAGAGCTCAGGGATCGGTTCGGCGCGGCGGCCGTCGATATGGAGAGCATCCACGTCGGTCGTATCGCCCGGCAGGCGGGCGTCCCTTTTCTGGTGGTCCGTATCATCTCAGACGACCTCTCGGCTGAGCTCCCCGTTATGGGCTCGGTTATGACGACAGACGGGCGGCTCGATATCCGACGGGCGGTCTTCTACTTTCTCGGGAATTTCCATACCATCGTTGGGTTCGTGCGGTTCATGAGGGGCTTGAGCCTTCACGCCGCCACTCTCAACCGGTACCTCTTGGAGCTGATCGCCGCCCTGCCGGCATGCGGGTGCGAGGGGATTGACGGCGCATCGACAGGAGTGATACGGATTCCCGAGCCCTAGATCGATCGTCTCCAGATAGAGCGGAAAGGCCGTATCGACGCTGTATATCGGCGATGATCTATGGTATACTGGTTTATCACATACCTCCGGGGCGGCGGTGGACACCATCCAGAAATACTACCGGGTAAACAGGGACGGCATAGCCCTTCTCAAATTCATACTCGAATCATACGATAACGCGGCCGTCATGAGAACGGTCGACGAGCCGGGCTCGATTATCGAGCTGCTCGTGTCCCCGGGGTTTCTGATCGAGGTGGAGGCGGTCATTGAGGAGTTTCGGGACGAGCTCAACATCCAGGAGGTTGCGCGTCCGGACTGCCTCGATCCGCTCTGAGAGGAGGCGGAGTCATGGGTAACTTCAGTCTCTCCGACAGCCAGAAGAAAGAGCTTCTGGCCGCGGCCCGAAAGACCATCGAGGAGGGCGCGCACGGCAGGAAGAAGCCGAAGGTTGAGCCGACGGACGCGGGCCTGAAGGTGCCCGCCGGGGCCTTCGTGTCGCTTCACAAGCGAGGCAGGCTCAGGGGCTGTATCGGGAGGTTCGAGGCGGACAACCCCGTATGCGATACGGTCGTCGACATGGCCTGGGCGGCTTCGAAAAACGATCCCCGGTTCAACGAGGTAGGGCCCGAGGAGCTTGACGACATCGACATCGAGATATCGGTCCTTTCTCCCCTGAAGAAGATCGCGGATGTCAAGGAGATCAAGGTGGGCAGGCACGGGCTTTTCGTCGCCCACGGATATCGGCGGGGGACGCTCCTGCCGCAGGTCTGTGTCGAGCAGGGGTGGGACCGCGATACGTTCCTCTGTCACACGTGTCTCAAGGCGGGGCTTCCGAAAGACGCCTGGAAAGACGAGGGCACCGAGATTTTCATCTACGATGCCCTGATCTTCGGGGAAAAGGAGCCGTGATCGATCGCCGTTCACCTCCCCGGTGAAACGGACCGGCCGCGCTGCCGGCCGGCCTATCGTCACGTTCCGCCCGTCGGCGTACTCGCCTGCTTCCGACTGCTCTCCGAGTCCTACGTGAGCTTTTTGACCGCCTCTCCGATCCTCTTTACGCCCTCGGTGATCTCGGCCGTCGAGGCCGCGTACGAAAGGCGTACGCACGTATCGTCGCCGAACTCCGCCCCCGGCACCAGCGCCACCTTGGCCTCGGTCAACAGGAAAGCCGCAAAACCGATCGATCCGGTGATCTTCGTGCCCGAGAATGACTTTCCGAAAGTCCCCGACACGTCGGGGAACGCATAGAAGGCTCCCTCCGGATTGCGGCAGGTCACTCCCGGTATCGCGTTGAGGCCGTCGACGATGAGCTTTCGCCGGGCCTCGAACTCCCGCCTCATCCGCTCCACCTCGTCCTGGGGTCCGCTGATCGCCTCCACGGCCGCCCATTGAGCGATGGAAGACGCGTTGGTGGTGCTCTGGCTCTGGATCTTGGTCATGGCCGAGATGAGGGCCTCGGGACCCGCGGCGTACCCGATGCGCCAGCCGGTCATGGCGTACGTCTTGGAGACCCCGTTGACGACGATGGAAAGCTGCCTGATCTCGTCCCCAAGGGAGGCAATGCTGACGTGCCTGAAGCCGTCGTAGACCAGTTTCTCGTAAATCTCGTCGGAGATGACGTAAATATTATTCTTGACGCAGAAGTGTGCGATGTCGGACAGCTCCCGTTCGCTATAGGACACCCCGGACGGATTGGACGGATAGTTGAGGATCAGGGCCTTGGTCGCCCCAGTAGTGTAACGGGCCAGATCGTCTGGGTCGATCTTGAAGTCCCTGTCCCTCCCGCTGGGGATGATGACCGGTGTCCCGCCCGCAAGCCCTACCATCGGGGGATAGGATACCCAGTAGGGTGCGGGAATCAGCACCTCGTCGCCCGGCTCAAAAAAGGCCATGCAGAGATTATAGAGGGAGTGCTTGCCCCCGCAGGAGACGAGGATCTCGGAGGGCTTGTAGGCGATACCATTGTCGCGCATGAACTTTTCGACGATGGCGGCCTTGAGCTCTTTAATGCCCCCCACGTCCGTATATTTGGTCTTGCCCGCTTCAATGGCTTTGATGCCCGATTTCTTGATATTGGCCGGCGTGTCGAAGTCCGGCTCGCCCACCCCGAACCCAATGACGTTTTCGCCCTTGGCCTTGAGCTCATTGGCCTTGGCGGTGATGGCAAGCGTCGCCGACGGCTTGAGGCTGATGACCCGGTCGGACAGTTTACGTTTCATGTTATCCTTCTCTCTTCTGATAGAGGTCTTTGAATTTTTCCTTGAGCTTCTCCGCGACGTAGTCGGTTACGAGATCCTGGACCGATCCCCCGGCCATGGCGGTGGCCTTGATGATGTTGGAGCTGACGTAAAGATACCGATAGCCGGTCATCATGAAAAAGGTCTCTATGTTCCGGTTAAGCTTCCGGTTCATTAGCGCCAACTGGAGCTCGTACTCGAAGTCCGAGACGGCCCTCAGACCCCGGATGATCGCCTTTGCCTTGATCGAGGCGGCGTAGTCGACCAACAGGCCGTCGAACGTGTCGACGACGATCCGGTCGTTGTGCTCGGAGAGCGCCTGCTTGATCATATCCATCCGTTCCTCGGGGCTAAACAGCGTGACCTTGTAGGGATTTATTCCGATGGCGATAATGATCTTGTCGAATACCTTGAGCGCCCGCTCGGCCAGGTCAATATGCCCCATCGTGATAGGGTCGAAGGTCCCTGGAAGAATCGCAAGACTGGGCATGGTTCACCTCACGCTCGTGTAAAAAAGGTAACACCCGTATCTCCGTAGAATCTGGTGTGGTCCGATTTCAGCTCTCCATATGAGGGATGGGGGAGCGTCTTTGCGCTGTGCTGCCAGATCAGCACGCCCCCCGGCGCAATCAGGTCGTGCTCGACCAGAGAAAAGATGATCTCCACGGTTCGGTTATACGCATACGGGGGGTCCAGGAACACGATATCCGCCGAAACACCGAGCTTTCCCAGCGCCTTGACGCCCTTGATGGCGTCCAGCATCATGACGGATGCCCGGTCGGCCAGGCCGAGATTCTTTATGTTCCGTTTGAGGATCTCGACCACTCTCGGATTGCGCTCGATAAAAAAGGCGCGGGCCGCACCGCGGCTGATGGCCTCTATCCCGATGTTGCCCGTGCCCGAAAAGCAGTCCACGAAGGTAGAGTCGATGATCCTGTCGGCGATAATGGAAAAGAGCGCCTCCTTCACCCGCGAACCGGTGGGCCTGACCATTGTCCCATCAGGATTGATAAGGCGCCGCCCCTTGAGATCCCCCGAAATGACTCTCATCGCCCGCATATCCTCTGACCCGGCCGCCTATAACCCGGCCGGCCTATAACCTGACCGGCACTCCGCGCTCCTTCAGATAGTGTTTGGCGTCGCGGATGGAATATTCGCGGAAGTGAAAGATGGACGCCGCCAGTGCGGCGTCGGCCCCGGAGACCGAAAGCCCCTCAAAGATATGCTCCAGGTTGCCCACGCCGCCCGAGGCGATGACGGGAATGTCGATGCAATCGACGACCGCGCGGGTAAGCCTCAGGTCGTATCCTTCCCTGGTTCCGTCAAAGTCCATGGAGGTCAGCATGATCTCACCCGCCCCGAGCTTCTCCATGGTGACGACCCATTCCAGGGCGTCGATTCCCGTCGCCTCCCGACCGCCGTGGGTCACTACCTCCCAGGTGAGCTCTTCTTCATTGTCTTTGCCGGGTATCCTCCGACGGCTCTCCCCGATTTGACGGCCCCACTCGCCGGCTCTGCGTCGCTTGGCGTCCACGGCCACGACGATGCACTGGGAGCCGAAGCGCTGGGCCGCCTCGAAAACGAAGTTCGGGTCCTTGACGGCGGCGGTGTTAATGGAGACCTTATCGGCGCCCGCCACCAGAAGCTTCCTGATATCCTCGATGGTGCGGATGCCGCCCCCGACGGTCAGCGGCATGAAGATCTCCTCGGCCGTCCTTCTGACCACGTCCAGGATGATGTCCCGCTTGTCGGACGACGCGGTGATATCCAGAAACGTCAGCTCATCGGCCCCTTCCCGGTCATAGAAAGAGGCATTTTCGACGGGGTCTCCCGCATCGGTCAGGTCGATAAAGTTGACCCCCTTGACGACACGTCCGTCTTTTACGTCCAGACACGGTATGATTCGCTTGGCAAGCATGGTCGATCCGTTACTCGCATGTCTGATCTACTTCGTTTGCGCGTTCCCGGACGCGCCCCCATCGCCGCCTTACCCTTCCCGGGCGATCTCATCTGCCGCGGCGTTGGCCCGGGCCAGGTCCACCTTTCCTTCGTAGAGCGCCCGTCCTACAATCACGCCGATCACCCCGTCGGGATTCAGCCGGGCGGCCGCCTGGACGTCACTGATATCCCTGACTCCCCCGGAAGCGACTACGGGTATCCCCCCCTCCCGGGCCATCCGGCGCGTCCCGGGGATGTCCAGCCCCGTACCGAGCCCGTCGCGGGCGATATCGGTATAGATGACGGCCGCTATCCCCGATCCTTCGTAGGAGCGGGCGAGCTCCACCGCCGATATTCCCCCTTCTTCCCGCCAGCCCTTGGTCTTTACCAGGCCGTTCCGTGCGTCGATACCCAGGATAACCCGGCCCGGGTAGCGGGAGGCGGCCGAGAGAACAAAATCGCGACTTTCGACCGCTGCCGTCCCTACGACGACCCACTGGACGCCCGCCGTCAGATAGGCCTCAACGGCCTCCATCGATCGGATGCCCCCCCCGATTTCGACGGGGACCCCGACCTCGCGGGCGATTCGTTCAATTACCTCCCGGTGGGCGGACGAACCGTCCTTTGCGGCGTCGAGATCCACCAGGTGCAAACGCCGCGCCCCCATCCCGACCCAGCGAAGGGCGGCCGCCAGCGGGTCGTCAAAATAGCGTGTCTCCCGATCGAAGTCGCCCTCGGCAAGCCTGACGGCCTTGCCTCCCCGCATATCGACCGCCGGGATGACTACGAAGCCCATCGGTCGGTGATCTCCGTAAAGGACTTGAGGATCGAGAGCCCTCGGTCCTGGCTCTTTTCCGGGTGAAACTGGGTCGCAAAGACGTTGTTATGCCTCACCGCAGAGACGAAATCCATGCCGTAGTCGGTCGTCCCGGCCGCGTCCTGACGCTCTTCGGGCACGACGTAAAACGAGTGAACAAAATAGAAATAGTCGTCGTCCGAGACGGCGTCAAAAGGCGCCGCGTGCGTGTTCCACCGTACCTGATTCCACCCCATGTGGGGGACCTTGAGGCGGCCCTCTCCCTCGAAGGGGGGGCCGGAAAACCTTACGACGCTCCCCCCGATGACCCCCAGCCCGTCGTGCCTGCCGAACTCGAAACCCTCGGTGAAGAGGAGCTGGAGGCCCAGGCAGATCCCGAAAAAGGGCCTGCCGGTCCCGATAAAGTCGAGGATCGGCTGGATCAGGCGGGCGTGGTCAAGGTTTCTCATGCAGTCGGCAAATGCCCCGACGCCGGGCAGCACGATCCCCGCGGCGTCGGCAATCACGTGGGCGTCGGAGGTGACTACCGCGTCGGCCCCGACCTTCTCGAAGCGCCTTGGCCACGCTCCTCAGGTTTCCCATTTCATAGTCGATGACGGCGATCATGCCGCCCCCTCGAAGAAGGCCCCGATTTCGTCCACCACGTATCGCTGCATCTCGGCCGTCAGCTCCGGGTAGATGGGCAGCGCCAGGCTGCGCTTTGCCGCGGACTCGGCGTGGGGGAAATCTCCCGCCCGGTAGCCGAGATAGCGGTAGCACTCCTGCAGGTGCAGCGGCAGCGGGTAATAGATCTCGGAGCCGATTTCGGCTCGCGAAAGGTGCTCGCGCAGGGCGTCGCGTCGATCGACCATGATGACGAACTGATTGTAGATATGGCGGTACCCTTCGATCTCCGTCGGCAGCGTGACCGGGCCTTCGGGCGATGCAAGCCCGCGGGCGGCAAAGAGCTCCCGGTAGCGGGCGGCGTTGGCGTTTCTCTTTTCGCTCCAGGCGTCCAGATGCCTGAGCTTGACCCGAAGAACGGCCGCCTGAAGCGCGTCGAGCCGGCTGTTGAGCGCCGACCAGCTTATGGTAATATTTGGGTTTGCTGCCGTGGTTCCTCAATACCTTGAGACCGTCGGCCGTCTGTGCGGACGAGGTGGTGATCATCCCGCCGTCGCCGAAACCACCGAGATTCTTGCTGGGGAAAAAGGAAAAACATCCCATGTCCCCCATCGATCCCGCGTTACCGGTCGGGCAGCGGGAACCGATGGCCTGGGCCGCGTCTTCCACCACGAAGAGGCCGTGTCCGAGAAGCCGTACGGATGATGGAGGCCATATCGGCCGTCTGGCCGAAGAGGTGGACCGGCATGACCCCTTTGACAACCCTGCCGTCGGCGGCCACGGGAGCCCCCCCGTTTTTTGTGAGCTCCTTCATGAGGTCCTCGAAGCGGCCGGGATCCATGTTGAAGGTTGCCGGATCGATGTCGACGAAGAGGACAGACGCGCCGGTCCTCGTGATGGAGCCGGCGGTGGCAAAAAACGAGTATGGAGTCGTCACCACGGCGTCTCCGGGCCCCAGCCCTTTGACCATCATGGCCAGGAGTATGGCGTCGCTTCCCGAGGCTACCCCGATCCCGTATGCCGCCCCCGTGTATGCGGCGATCTCGGCCTCGAGGGCCTCCACCTCCGGGCCGAGGATGAAATACTGGGAATCGATCACGCCGTCTACGGCGCTTTTCACCTCATCTTTAATCGTGGCGTGCTGTGCTTTCAGATCCAGGAGTGGGACTTTCATCGCTTTTCTTCATATCCTTTCTCGGGGCGCACCGTGCCATCTTCCTTCCGGTACGTCCTTGAGCACTCGGCGCATGTGGCTTGGCTCCTATTGTTAAACTTCATGACTGCACCGCACATGCAGACCCATCCCGAAGGCCGGGCCGGATTGCCCGTGACCAGGGCAAAATCGTCGACGTCCCTGGTTACGACGGCCCCCGCGCCCACCAGGCAGTAGCGGCCCAGAGATATTCCACAGATGATCGTGGCGTTTGCCCCGATCGTCGCCCCCCGGCCGACGACGGTCTTGTTGTACCTGTCCTTGCGGGGGAATTCGCTTCGGGGGGTCTTTACGTTGGTAAAGACGCAGGACGGCCCCAGGAAGGCGAAGTCCTCCACGACGACCCCGTCGTAGATCGAGACGTTGTTCTGTATCTTCACCCCGTCGCCGATGACGGCGGTCGGTGCAACGTACACGTTCTGACCGATGTTCACGTTGCGTCCGACCCGTGCGCCGCGGCAGACGTGCGAGAAATGCCACACCTTCGTCCCGGGGCCGAGTTGGGCTCCCTCGTCGATTACGGCAGTCGGGTGCAGGAATATATCATCGGTCTCTGTCATGGTCTGTCCACTTTCGGCCCGATCACATCCTTCTTCCCCGGAAGAGGAGAGGCACCCCCGCGGTGACCCAGAGGCCGATGATCAGATAGCGCACGAGGTTCGAGACGGGGACGTCGGGCAGCAGTTTCTTCACGAAAATCTTGATCGCAAAGACAACCGCAAGGCCCACGACCACCTTGACAATCTGGTACCACCAGACCGATTTCGGCTCGAAGACGAAATACTCCTCCTCGAGGATAAAGCCAATCGCCATGCCCGCCAGCGTGCCGGTTACCCGCACGGCGGTATCGCCGGAATAGATGACGAAGAGGATGGCGCTAAAGGCGATAACGATGATAATCAGGGGGATGGTCTTGGGTACGAGGCCCCGCACCGGATGGGTCGTATCGTAGATGATATAGAGCCCCAGGATCACCGCACCTATAAGCCAGCCGCCGACGACGTCTATGGGCCAGTGGACGCCCAGGTAGAGGCGCGAGATGCCGATGCCGATTATCAGTAGTAAGGCCAGGACCCACACCCATGCCCGCTTGAGCTGCCAGGCGATCGTTCCCCAGAAGACCGCGGCTCCCTGCGCGTGGCCGCTCGGGAACGCGTATCCGCCCCCCGACTCGGGATAGAGCACGCGCACCATTGAGGGATCGGGCCGCGGGGTCTGGAATATCTCCTTCAGGAGGTCATTGACGTACGCGGACAGGAGAAAGACCATCCCCAGTTTGAAGGCGAACTTCTTCTCCACGCACCAGTAGAGGATCGGGATGGCGATCAGGTAAAACTCCTCGCTTCCCAAAGTGGTGACGCCGATGGACAACCAGTCGAGAATCGGACTGGCTGCCCTCTGGATAAAAAGAATGATGTCGGGACGTGACAGGTATTCCATAAGACATTTCCCCTCAAAAAACGTACGTGCATTTTATACACTGTTTTGAGCAAAACGGCAACGAATTTCTAAGGCGAGAACGTCAGCGGATACCGTACAGCGATGTGACATATTCAAAGCTTGCCGTGATCTTGAGCCTTTTTGTGCCGATGGAGGCGGGGATGGGATTAAACGGGGAGGCGATTTTCACCGCGTTGAGCGCATATTCGTCAAGGATCTCGTAGCCCGATGATTTGAGGAGCTTGACGCTCGATACGTTTCCGTCCGATTCGATGGTAAAGGCGAGGGTGAGCCTGCCCCCCACGTGTCGCTCCTGGGCCTCGAGGGGATAGTTCCACGCCAGCTCGATCTGCCGCTTGATGTGGGCGAAGTACGCGTAGTATTTGAACTCAGAGGTTTCCAGCGAGACTTCCTCTTCCTCGGTGACACCCGGAGCGGTTGTCCCAAAGGGTTGGTTGAGCCGCGCCACGTCGTCCGCGCCGGGTATCAGGTCTTCCACCGTGAGGCGCTCCTTCTGGGTACGCGGTGACGACTCGTTCTTCTTTCTGGCGAGCTCTGAGGTCGTTTCCTTCTTGGCGAGAAGCCGATCTTCGGTCTGAGGCGTAGTGCGGTCGTTATCCTTGGTGGGCGTGTCGCTTCGTGGGGTCGGCGGGGGGCTGACGGAAGGCGGACGGGAAGAGCCGCCGCCCAGCGGCGTGCCGCGCCGAATAGTCTCTCTGTCTACCTCGCGGTTCTTGTCGGAGAGCCGATGAGAATCGACTTCTTTGTCGGTCTCGTTTTTCTGGGGGAAGTCGTTAAACTCGTACGGATCCTTATTCCGGTCTTCTTCGAGGCTTACGATCAGGGGTTTGTCGGGCTTTGAAGCGGCGTCAATCGTGAAGAGGGAAAAGGTCGCAAGCAGGATGACATGAAAAAGGATGGAACAAATCAGAAATATCTCGGCTCTTCTGGCCGAGTCTTTTCGATCTCTTTTCGTGGCAAGAGAATATTTTGACTCGGTAACCATGGTGACTGCCAATACCTGAAGGGTTCATACAATTAGATTATAGGTCATAAAGTGTGGAGTGTCAACGGTAAAGCCCTCTCCGATCTCTCCTTGACAACAGACAGCGCTTCCTCTAGAATCAAAAAAGACGGGGAGGGCGGACGTGTGTGACGTGTGGAGTCGGGCGGGCAGGCCATCTGTGGTCGGGCCGGCTGCGGCCTGGGCCGACAACATGGAGTAACGGGGATGCTTGAGCGGGTTCGCCGATGTGCGCAGCTGATCTACTTTTCAAAAAACGCCGTCGCCCTGACGGGGGCGGGTGTCTCCACGGAGAGCGGGGTCCCCGATTTTCGGAGCGACAAGAGCCTCCTCTGGGAGCGGATCCATGCCTACCGGTTCATGCCGATCGACGCGTACCGGGACGGGGTGGACAACTATATCGGGATGTTCTGGCGATACTGGTTCCCCCTCCTTCTGCCGATGATCCATGCCCTGCCCAATATTAACCACTACTTCCTCGCGCGGCTGTCAGAGCTTGGCCTCCTTTCTGCCGTCATCACCCAGAACGCCGACGGCCTCCACAGCAAGGCCGGCAGCGCGGACGTCCTGGAAATCCATGGAAACCTCCGCGGGGGCCGCTGCTTTTCGTGCGGGGCGGCGTGCGGTATGGACTATATCCTCGGTGAGATCCAGGCCATGAGCATACCGCCGACCTGCGCCGCGTGCGGCGGAGTCGTCGGGCCCAATATCGTATTCGCCTTCGAGAGGACGCCCGACTACGATACGGCGCTGGACCGGGCGCGGCAGACCGACCTGTTGGTTGTAATGGGCTCATCGCTTCTGGTGGATCACGTCAAGGAGGTCGTGGTGGCGGCGCTCACCAACGGGGCGCGCCTTGTCGTCATAAACAACCAGCCCACCCCCTTTGATGACGCGGCCGACGTCGTCATCAACGAGCGCCTCTCGCAGGTGACCAGAAGCCTGTGGGACACGGTGGAGCGCTACGTGTAACCGTACGTCTGCGGCCGCCCGGCGGTGCGATGAATCTCAGGGATTTACGCGGCTCCGGGTAACGGAGCGTGTCAAAGATAACCCGAGTGCTGGAGTCCAAGCCATGGCCCGGGGGCAGATATACCATGACTGAGCAGAGAGAAACGATATCCGATTACCTCTTTTCGAGATACGCGCTCCTTTCCGACTTCAGGGAAGTTATCCGCTGGCCGATGTTGATGTTGCTCAATCACCTGATCTTCCCGCGCCGGTCCTGGCACGCGGCGGCCGCCCGGGGCACGATCATCAATGCGGTGGGGGGGCGGTTCTGCGTCGCCTTCGTGTATAAGGACGTGGAGGCGTCGTCCTACCGCGAGCTCGTCCTCGGAAAAGACTCCGTCATCGAGGAGGGGACGACGATCATGGGCCCGCTGACGCTGGGGAGGCTGGCGGTCATCGGGAGGCGGGTGGCGATCGAGGGGCCGGTAACCCTCGGCCTCGGCGCGACGCTCCGGGAGGGGTGTGTGGCCATCAACCATACGACCCTCGAAGACTGGGTGGGGATATCATCCAACGTTCACTTCATCACCTTCACCCACGACATCGGTGACGTCACGCGGCGGGTGGGGAAGATAAAATTCAAGCCCATCCTCGTGCGCGCGGGAACCTGGATCGGGACCAGGACGACGGTGCTGCCGGGCGTGACGATCGGGGTGGGATGCGTCATCGGGGCGGGGTCGCTGGTAACTAAGGACATCCCGGATAATTCCCTTGCGGTGGGCCGTCCCGCGCAGGTGATCCGAAAACTCGGTCCCGGCCCCGGAGGTGATTTGCCCCCGGAGATGGAGAAGTTCTGGAAGTGGGAGAAATGGTAGACCTTGACGGCCGCCCGTCATGACGCGGGGCAGACCGGTGAATGTCGGACGATCGGCCGGGAGGGCGTGAGAAGCGGGGTGGGGTGCCATGAAAGATAAGACACGGGGTACGAAGGAAAGCGCTCGGGACGAGGCCTTCGGTGACGAGCTCGGGAAAAAGGTCCGGGACGTCCGCGAGATAGTGGCCGCCCTTGGAAGGGTGGTCGTCGCGTTTTCCGGGGGAGTTGACAGCACGCTCCTCCTGGCGTTGTCGTCGGAGACCCTCGGCAACGAGAACGTCCTTGCCGCCGTCGGGATCTCCCCGAGCCTTCCCTCCGGGGAGCGCGAGGAGGCCCGGCGGCTCGCCGGATCGGTCGGCGTCGAGCTCGTGGAGTTCGAGACCAACGAGTTTGACGACCCCAATTTCACCCGGAACCCCGTCGATCGCTGCTACCACTGCAAGAGCGCCCTCTACGCGGAGATATGGCGCATCGCCCGGGAGCGCGGCTTTCGCTCGGTGGTAAGCGGGGCCAACGCCGACGACCCCGGGGACTACCGGCCGGGGCTGAGCGCCGGAAGCGAGATGGGAATCGGAAATCCCCTCATGGACGCCGGGCTTACCAAGGCACGATGTCAGGAGCGCGTCGCGGATCATGGGGCTTCCCACGTGGGACAGGCCGTCAATGGCCTGTCTGGCCAGCCGCATCCCCTACGACAGCCCGATCACTCCCGAGCGCCTCGCGCGGGTGGATCGGGCGGAGCGGGCGTTGCGCACGCTCGGATTTTCGCGGTGCCGCGTCAGGGATTACGAGACGCTCGCGCGCATCGAGGTCCCCCCGGACCTGCTGGAACTGGCGGTGGCGCGGCGCCGCGACATCGTCTCGTCGCTAAAGGCGCTGGGATACGTCTACGTGACCCTCGATCTGGCGGGGCTGAGGAGCGGCTCGATGAACGAGGTCCTCTTGTAGCGGCTCCTTTCTATCCATACAGCGCCGGCGGACCCCGATACCGGTTTGCCTACCCCCTCAAATCTCTATCCCGGATCGATTCATCGCCCTGCCGCGGGTCCGGGTACGGTACGGGATTAAACGGCCGGGTATCACGAGTTGACGGCGCAGAACGCGATCACCCGCGCCGATGCCTCGCAAATCAGCATTCCGTAACCCCGGTCATCGACCCCGACGCCGGGACCTCTCCCTGCCGGGATAAAGGGAAATACCTCAACCTCCACGTCAAAGACCTTCTTCAGGATATCGACCGTCTCTCCGCGGCGAACGGCGACCCTTTCTTGTTCTGCATAGCTGTCACCCTGTTGCTCGTTGGCCCCGAAGTCATCGACGACCAGGAGCCGCTCGAAACGTTCCGGCAGGCTCAGTCCCCTGACCGCCTCCCAGTACGGTTCAGACGCCTTGTGGGATCCGATGTCGGCCGAATTTGCGACCAGAAACGAGACGTTTCGAATCTCGGGAGCATCACGCCTCATTGAGACAGCCGCGATCCCCATCCGGGAAAGCGAGCCGACAATGACGTCGGTGGCTTCGGCATAATGATCGGAGGCGATGACTGTCCTCGCGGAGGGATCGGCCGCCAGCTTCTTCAGCAGGGGCCGCCAGCGGGGGTCGATGGTCGATTGTTCGAAATAGGCATCGACGAAGCGCGACGCGGCGCCGAGTGCGACCGGCGGCTCGTGGCCGAAGAGTCCCGAAAGCCTATCGGCCATGAGCTGTTTATATCCCACCGACGTTGTGCTGCCTGTCTCCCAGGTCGGGTTGACGATCTGATCCCAGAAAACGGCGGGTGTCGTTACCCCGAGGCCGGCCAGTCCACTTTGCCTCAGCGCCCGCGCCAGCCGTTCGGGAGTGGAAAAGAGGACGGCCCCGATGCTCAGCGTCCCCGAATAATCCAACACGATCCCCTTGGCAGGCACGGCGCTACCCCCTCACCGCCGCATTCCGGATCGCATCCGCCAGCTCCCGGGCCGCGGTCTCGGGATCGGGAGCGCTGCAGACGGCGGAGACGACGGCGACACAATCGGCCCCGGCCGCGACGGCGGCCCCGACGTTGTCCCGGTTCAGCCCGCCTATCGCCACGAGGGGATGTCGTGAATAGGCCTTGACCCGGGCCAGACCGTCAAGCCCCCAGGCGCCCTTCGTGTCACTCTTGGTCGGCGTTTCAAAAACGGGGCTGACACCGAGGTAGTCCACGTCCAGATCCTGTGCCTGCTCCACGTCCTGCCATGTTTCCACTGAAAGGCCGATAATCGCCCGCGGTCCCATGAGCATCCTGGCGATGCCGTAGGGCATATCGTCCTGGCCCACATGCACGCCGTCGGCGCCGACGGCTAAAGCGACGTCCACCCGGTCATTGATAATCAGGGGCACGGCCAGAGGGGCCAGGATATCCCTGATCCTGAATGCCTGATGGATGAACAGTCTCGTCGACAACTCCTTTTCCCGAAGCTGAACGTACGAAACCCCGCCCCTCACCGCCGCGAGCACGACGTCCTCCACGGTGCGATCCCCGCACAGGGCGCGATCGGTGACAAGATACAATCCGTGCACGTCAGGGCTCCACGTCGAGGAGTTGAGCGATATCCCGGTCCGACAGCGTGTAAAGCGCGTCCAGAAATCGGACCTGGAGAGAACCCGGCCCGGCCGCCCCTTCGGCGGCTTTTTGCCCCGCGATGCCCATCACCGCCATGGCCTGGGCCGTCGCCCGGGTATAATCGCTATTGACGGCGGCAAAGGCGCCGCAGAGGGCGGTGGCCGTGCAACCCATGCCCGTCACGCGGGTCATCAGGGGATGGCCGTTCTTTACCTTGATCACGCTATCCCCTCCGACGATATAGTCGGTCGGGCCGCTGACACAGACGACGGCGCCGCATGCCCGATGGATGGCGGCCGCGGCCGAGAGCGCGTCGTGCGATGCCTCGGTACTGTCCACCCCCTTTGTCGTCTTCATCTCCCCGGAGACGGCCATGATTTCCGACGCATTGCCTCTGATAACGGCAGGCCGTATGGCGCCGATCAGCTCGCGGGCGGTTTTCGTCCGGTAGGCGGTTGCCCCGGCGCCGACCGGATCAAGGACGACGGGAATCCCGCGCTTTGCCGCCTGATCCGCGGCCGTGAACATGGACCTGACCCACGGCGCGCTGAGGGTGCCGATATTAATCACCAGGGCCGATGCAATGTTGACCATGTCTGCCATCTCTTCCTCGGCATGGGCCATCACCGGGGAGGCCCCGATTGCCAGGAGGGCATTGGCCGTGGTGTTCATGACCACGAAATTCGTTATGTTGTGGATAACCGGCGACGCTGCTCTGATGTCCGCGAGCGTCTTGCCGATACCCAGTATATCGGTTCGGTCCATTTTCCCAACTCTCCTTTACTTCTTTTTCTTCCGGGCGTCGGGACGCCCTTACGCGTGACCGGCCCCGTACGGGGCGGGCGGCCCCGGGCGCCACAAATCGCCTCAAGCCGAGGCAAGGGCGGAATCGAGGTCCCCGATGATGTCATCGATATGCTCGATGCCGATGGACAGGCGGACGAAGTCGGGCGTCACCCCGGTGGCAAGCTGCTCCTCATCGGACAGCTGCTGGTGCGTCGTCGTCGCCGGGTGGATGGCCAGGGTCTTGGCGTCCCCGATATTGGCCAGGTGCGAGATGAGCGAGAGGGAGTTGATGAACTGCTTTCCCGCCTCGGCGCCGCCCTTTATCCCGAAACCGATGATGGCGCCGGCGCCCCGGGAAGGTACTTTTCAACACGGGCCCGCTCCGGACTGATCCGGGAGCCCGGGATAATTCACCCAGGCGACCTTTTTATGGCTCGAAAGGTGTTGGGCCACCGCCAGCGCATTTTCGGAGTGGCGCGGCATCCGCAGGTGGATCGTCTCCAGGCCCATGCAGGAAGAGAAACGAGTTGAAGGGCGAGAGAGCCGGTCCGAGATCCCGCAGCAAGACAAACGCGCGCCTTGATGATGTAGGCGATGTTGCCGAGCGGCTTGAGGGCCTTCACGAAGTCGATGCCATGGTAGCTCGGGTCCGGCTCCGGAGATCAGCGGAAATTTTCCGTTGGTCCAGTCGAATTTCCCCGAATCGACGATGATGCCGCCGATGGAGGTGCCGTGCCCCCCGATGAACTTGGTGGCCGAGTAGACCACGATATCCACGCCGAAATCGATGGGACGCAGCAGGTAGGGGGATACCGTATTGTCCAGGACGAGGGGAATGCCGTTATCGTGGGCGATCTTCGCGATGCCCTCAAGATCGGCCACGTCGAGCTTCGGGTTGCCGATAGATTCCGCGTAGACGGCCTTGGTCTTATTGTTTATGGCCTTCTTCAGGGCGTCCAGGTCGTTGGATTTCACAAAGCGAACCGTGATCCCGAGTCGCGGGAAGGTGTAGTGGAAGAGGTTGTAGGTGCCGCCGTAGAGATTGTCGGCCGAAACGATCTCGTCTCCCGCCCGGGCGATATTGAGCAGCGAAAGGGTGATGGCCGACTGGCCGCTGGCGACCGCCAGCGCCCCGACGCCGCCGTCGATTGCCGCCATCCGCTTCTCGAAGACGTCCGTGGTTGGGTTCATCAGCCGCGTGTAGATGTTGCCGAACTCCGTGAGGCCGAAGAGGGCGGCCGCGTGGTCCGTGTCGCGGAACTGGTAAGACGTGGTCTGGTAGATGGGTACCGCTCGGGCGCCGGTAGTCGGGTCCGGTTCCTGGCCGCCGTGCAGCGCCAGCGTCTCAACCGAAAGTCTTTTCTTCGAATCCGTCATATATCTTCTCCTTGCGATCTCTCTATGCTGTGGACCGGCATCGGGGCGTGATTGAAATCACCCCTTATCGGGTCACGGCGGGCGGCCGGATAAGGTATTACTACCATTTAGATAGTTTTAGTAGTATATTAGTGGAGGCCGACTTTTTTGTCAAGGCATATTTTATCCTATTTCCCGCCAATAGGGAAGCCGACAGGCTCAGGGATACACAAGCCGCTCCCGCACGATGCGTACGGACGGCAGGCAACGAAGAAGCCGGGCGGATACTACAGACCTTCCTTTTTCAGATATCTCCTCTTGTAAAACTGCACATGTGATGATAGTATGAAAAAACCCTTTGTGGCCTTATTCATGCGACCTATCGACAATCACATAGTATATCCGGACACCGGAGGGGGACGAAGCCCGCGCAGTCCCGGATCCCGGTGGCGAATGGCGGTACCCCTTTTGCCCTCGCGTCTTGTTGGAAAGCACGGTGCGCGGAAATACGAAGACGAAGACCCATCGGCCTTCAGCGTACCGCACGACTTAGAGCGGCGGAAGACGGACGTGACGTGATCGATACGACTACACTGCTTCACGGGCTGATTGCTCTATTCGTTCCTCTCGGGTGGGTGATAATCCTCTATCCCCTGTACCGCAGGGACCGCCGGGAATGGAAGAAGACGCTGGTGTTTGTCGTCGTACTCTCCTTTTCGGCTATGGTCGCCAAGGAGATCGTACTCGACCCCCAGATCTCGCCGGACGACATCGCCGCGGACCTTCTCGGGCTCTTCTTCGGGACGGCGATCGTGTCGGCGGCGATCTATCTGGAGCGAAAGGTCTCCTCAAGGCAGGCGGTAGTGACGGCGGAGACGCTCCCGAAGGGAGAACTACCCACCCCGGGGCGAAAAGCACTTCCCGCCGTGAAGCCGAAGGGGCGCGTATCGCTGAGGGATACGTTGTCTGCCTGGGCACGGGTTCAGGAGCGGGCGGTGGCCTTCTACGAGGCCTCGGCGCCGCGCGCCGGCGATGCGTCGCTGAGCGAGGCATGGAGGGACCTGGCCCGGGACAAGCGGTCGCGCGTTCGGGAGGTACGGGACCTCCTGTCCCGCTGGCCCTCCAGAGCGCCCGACGTCGCCTTCCTGGACTGGATGGATGAAGAGGCGGCGCGTTATGAGCTTTATACCGCACCACCCGCGCAGGGGCTTTCCCGGGGAGAGCTTCTGGACACGGCCCTTGCCCACGAGCGCGACGCTTATCACCTCTTCTTCGGCCTGCGAGACTGTTTCGGGTCCCAATCGTGGAAAACCGGGCAGATGGATCAGGTGATCCAGGCGCAGGAGCGCTGGCTTGCCCGCATCGAGCGTCTGGCGGCCGCGGCGGCAGGCCCCCCGGGTTCGCGTTCGGGCGCGGATGAGGGAAACGAGGGAAGTACACCCGGGCATGAGACGTGAATAGAGACGGCCATCGGCCGTCAGCTCCCCGGGTGGGTTTAGACCTTTCACGGCGGTTTTTTTCTTGGATCCGTTTTTCCCCGGGGAGTTGGGCGCTGAGCCGCCCATGACGTCAGGAAGGAGACGACGGTGGATACCATGAGCCCGACCGCCACGATCCTCGTGGCCGACGATGAGCCAAACATCCGCGACGTGATAAAGATGATGCTCTCCGACGAGGGGTATCGCTTGATTTTTGCGGAAAACGGCATGGATGCCGTCAATAAGGCGCACGAGATCGTACCCGACCTGATTCTTCTGGACGTCATGATGCCGAAGATGGACGGCTACGAGGTGTGCAGAAACCTCAGGGCGGAGCCGGCGCTGGCTCAGGTGCCCATTATCATGATCACCGCCCTCGGCGACACGGCTTCGAGGATACGGGGGATCACCAGCGGAGCCGACGACTTCATCTCAAAACCGTTCGATTTTGCCGAGCTCTCCGCCAAGATAAAGAATATCATCAGGCTCAACCGTTTTCGGGAGATCCTCACTGACCGGGAGAATCTCAAGCGCGCCCACGCCGATCTCCAGAGGGCCTACGACGCGACGCTCGAGGGATGGGCGGGCGCCCTCGAGATGAGAGACGCCGAGACCCAGGGGCATTCGCTGCGGGTGACTCAGGAGACCCTGCGGCTTGCCCGTGTGATGGGCGTATCGGGCGGCGACCTGGACCACATCCGCCGGGGGGCTCTGCTGCACGACATAGGTAAGATGGGAATCCCCGACGCGATCCTCCTGAAACCGGGGCCCCTCACCGAGGAGGAATGGAAGGTGATGAGAAAGCACCCGGAGTACGCCTACCGGCTCCTATCCCCGATCGAGTATCTGCGGGCGGCCCTCGATATCCCCTACTGCCACCATGAGAAGTGGGACGGGACGGGATATCCGAGGGGGCTGAAGGGGGAGGAGATCCCGCTGGCCGCACGCGTCTTTGCGGTAGTGGACGTGTACGATGCCCTGAGCACGGACCGCCCTTATCGGCCGGCTTTCTCGAAGGATCAGATCACCGCCTACCTTACCGAGAACGCGGGAGCCCACTTCGATCCCCGGGTGCTGCAGGCCTTTCTCACAACCAGCGACCGCAACGGTTTATGAAACGCGGCCGGTCGCCGGGGTCCGGGGGGAATGTCTTTCCGATCGAGTCGTCCCCCCCCCTTTTTTCCGCCTTATCCCCCCGCTCCCGATGCCGATGGGGCGCCGCGTGCGGGCCTTACGGCCCCAGGGAGGCCTTGAGCGCTCCGACAAGAGCGCTCACTTCTTCCAGCATTCGTCCCTCATCGCTACCGTGCCGCTCGATCAGGCTCATGAGGGCGCTTCCCACCACGACACCGTCGGCGGCGGCGCCGGCTCGCCGGGCCGTTTCGGGATTGGCAATCCCGAACCCGACCGCCACCGGCAGATCGGTGATATCCCGGATACGGGATATCCGCTCCTCGAGATCGGCGGGCAGGCCGTCCCTCGCCCCGGTCACTCCTGTCACCGATATATAGTAGAGGAAGCCGGATGCGCCGGCAACGATCCTCTGAAGGCGCCCCCCGCCGCTCACCGGGGAGACAAGATTGATAAAATCGATACCGGCGCGGTCGGTGTGCTGTCTTATCTCGCCGGCCTCCTCGAAGGGGAGGTCGACGATCAGCAGCCCGTCGATTCCCGCCTCGCGGGCCCGCTCGGTAAATCGTCCCACCCCGTATTTCATGATCGGGTTGAAGTACCCGAAGAGAACCAGCGGCGCCGGGAGGCGCGGTCTGATCTCCTGGACCATATCAAGGATGCCGGACAATGTCGTCCCGTTTCGCAGCGAGCGCGTTGACGCCCGCTGGATAGTGGGCCCGTCGGCCGTCGGGTCGGAAAAGGGGACCCCGATCTCGATGAGATCGGCCCCGGCCCGGCCGACGGCCGTGAGAAGCTTTTCGGTCGCGGTGAGGCTCGGATCACCGGCCGTAAGGTAGACGACGAGCGCCTTTTGACCGCGCGATTTGAGTCTCTGGAACGTGTCGGCGATTCTGCTCATCTGAGAGTTACCTCCATGAGGGAGGCGATCGTATGTATGTCCTTGTCGCCTCGTCCCGATAGGTTGACGATGATGTCCCCCCTCTTACCGATGTCCCGGGCGATACGGACGGCCGCCGCCACCGCGTGGGCGCTTTCCAGGGCGGGGATAATTCCTTCCAGGCGCGTGAGGGTATGGAAGGCCTCGACGGCGGCGTTGTCGTCAACGGCCCGATAGGAGACCCGCCCGGTGTCCGCAAAGAGGCTGTGCTCCGGCCCCACCCCGGGGTAGTCCAGGCCGGCGGAGATCGAGTGGGTTTCGGTGATCTGGCCGTGCTCGTCCTGCAACACGTAGGTCTTGGCGCCGTGCAGCACGCCGATGCTCCCGCCGCAGATCGATGCAGCATGTCGGGATGATTGGACGCCGTCGCCGGCGGCCTCGACCCCGATCATGGCCACACTGTTGTCATCCACGAAGGGATAGAAGAGCCCCATGGCGTTCGATCCCCCCCCGACGCAGGCCACCAGGCAGTCGGGGAGGCGGCCGATGGCCTGTCTGATCTGGCGCTTTGCCTCACGTCCGATGACGGCCTGGAAGTCCCGCACGATCATGGGGTAGGGGTGGGGCCCCGCCACGGTGCCGATTACGTAGAACGTATCCCGGACGGTGCCGACCCACTCCCGCATGGCCTCGTTCATGGCGTCTTTCAGGGTGGCCGACCCTGATTCCACGGGCCGGACCCCGGCCCCCAGCAGCTTCATCCGGAAGACGTTGAGGGACTGGCGCTCGATATCCACGGTCCCCATGAAGATCTCGCACGACAAACCGAAGAGGGCCGCCGCTGTGGCGGTGGCGACCCCGTGCTGGCCCGCCCCCGTCTCGGCGATGAGGCGCGACTTGCCCATGCGGCGGGCGAGGATCGCCTGGCCCAGCGTATTGTTGATCTTATGGGCGCCGGTGTGGCAGAGGTCCTCGCGCTTGAGCCAGATGCGCGCCCCGCCGGCGTGTTCGGTGAGGCGTCGCGCAAGCCAGAGGGGGGTGGGCCTGCCCGCGTATTTTGCGAGGTAGGGGGCGATCTCCGCAAACAACCCTCTTTTCCGTTTTTCCCGCTTATAGGACTCCTCAAGCTCGATGAGCGCGGGCATCAGGGTCTCCGCCACGTACCGGCCGCCGTACGGCCCGAAGTGCCCGCGGGCATCAGGATATCTCGTCATTGGTTGTGCCTCCGTACCGCCTTACGATCTCGATGAAGCGGCGCATCTTAGCATGATCCTTGATCCCCGGGCTTTCCTCTACTCCCGAGGCCACATCGACCCCGAAGGGCCTCAAACGGCCGACGGCCTTCCCGACGTTTTGGGGCGTCAGGCCGCCCGCGATAATGATCCGACACCGGGCGGCATCCGCGCCCAGGAGGTCCCAGTCGAAGGGGACGCCGGTGCCGCCGTAAGACCCGGGGGTAAACGAGTCCAGCACGATGGTGGAGCCGGGCGGGTAGGCGGCCAGCGACCTGACGTCGCCCCTCTCCCTGACGCGCACGGCCCTGATGATCGGGAAAGGCGCCCCGGCCAGGAAATCCGCCGGCTCGTCCCCGGAAAGCTGCGCGGCCGAGAGGCCGCATCGGCCGACGGTCTCGATAATGAAATCCTCCGTCCGGTTCACGAAGACGCCCACCCGGGCGATGAACGGTGAGATCTCCCGACAGATCATCCGGGCGTCTTCGGGAGAGATGTATCGCGGGCTTGCGGGATGAAACACGAACCCGAGGGCGTCGGCCCCGGCCTTCTCGGCGGCAAGGGCGTCAATGGGCCTGGTAATACCGCATATCTTTACACGTACGGTCATCTCGCCTCCTTACGATGTCTCTTCGGTCGTTTTTCGGGTCAGTTTGCGCAGCGCCCGGCCCATATCCCGGATATCGGGTATCTGCATGAGCATCTCTCCGATCAAAAACGATCGGATGCCCAACCGTCCATACCGGTCGATGTCCGCCCGGGACCTGATCCCGCTCAAGGCCACGGTCGTGACGCCGTCCGGGATAAGCCTGCCCAGGCGCACGGCCGTATCCCTGTCAACGTCGAGCGTCTCGAGATTCCGATTGTTTATCCCGATCAGAGCCGGATCCGGCCGCGAGCGCCGTTTCAAGCTCATCTTCGGTGTTTACCTCCACGAGGGGTTCCATACCCAGATCGCGGGTTAGTCCGATGAGATCGGCAAGGAGCGGTCGGTCAAGGATCTTGACGATGAGAAGGAGGGCGTCGGCCCCCAATACCCTGGATTCGTATACCTGATACGGGTCCACGATAAAGTCCTTTCTCAAAAGCGGCAGGCCCACCGCGGCGCGCACCTGCCCCAGATAGGCGGGATCCCCGAAGAAGAAGTCCGGTTCCGTGAGCACGGAAAGGGCGGCCGCGCCGTTTTCCGCAAGACAGCGCGCCAGCTCGGCGGGGGGGAAGTCCGTTCTGATGACGCCGCGAGATGGGCTTGCCTTCTTCAGCTCCGCGATAACGGCGACGTCCGACGGCTCGGGGGATACGGCGGCGCGAAACCCCCTCGGCGGTTCGAGGTAACCTATCTGATTCCGTAGCTCCTTTATGTCGATCAGGCGCCCGGCGTCTTCGACGTGCCGCCGCCGGCCTTCGACGATCCGCCGGAGGATCGGCGTCGGGTCGGTTGCATGGGTTGCGCTCATGGGTGGTTACCTCCCCTCATCAGCAGTTGACGCCGGCCGTGAACCGGCGAAGCGCACAGAGTTTTCGGTGAGCGGCGCCGCTGTCCACGGATTCCTCCGCTTTGGCCAGTCCCGCTGCAAGACTCGCGGCCACCCCGCTGACCACGAGACCCGCGGCGGCGTTGAGCAGCGTCACGTCCCGTCTCGGTCCCCGCAGTCCCCTCAGGAGATCTTCTATGATCCGGGCGTTTTCGGCGGGCGCCCCGCCCATGAGATCCTCGACGCGCGAGGTCCTGATCCCGTACTGCCCGGGGTCCAGGGTAAATTCGCTCGATTGTGCCGTCATGAACGTACGAGACGTTGGTGGTCCCGGTGGTGGTGATCTCGTCCAGCCCGTCCCCGTGGACGATCATCGCCCGCTTGGTCCCGAGCATGACGAGCGCCTCGGCCATCACGCGGCAGAGCGCGGGGTCGTAAACACCCAGCAGCTGAGCATCGGCGCCGGCGGGGTTGGTGAGCGGGCCCAGGATATTGAATATCGTGCGAAAGCCCAGCTGTCTGCGCGGCTCGCTCACGTGTCTCATGGCGGCATGCAGCCTTGGCGCAAACAGGAACCCGATGCCGACTTCGTCGATGCATTGCTCGACCTGCGCCGGCTCGATCGTGATGTCCACGCCGAGGGCCTCCAGGACGTCTGCGCTTCCCGATCGGCTCGATACCCCCCGGTTGCCGTGCTTTGCCACGCGGGCGCCGGCGCCGGCCGCCACAAAGGCCGCAGCCGTCGAGATGTTGAATGTCCTGCTGCCGTCCCCCCTGTCCCACAGGTATCCAACAGCGCGTTGCCGTTGAGCGGGTGCGGTGATATTCTCACCGCCTTCTTGCGCATGGTCGCCGCGGCACCGGCGATCTCCTGGACCGTCTCGCCCTTCAGCCGGAGTCCGGTCAGGAACGCGCCGATCTGGGCCTCAGAGGCCTGGCCGTTCATGATATACTCCATAGCCGTCTCCATCTCCTCAAAGGTGAGGTCCTGGGCGTCGGCCACCTTCTGCAACAGGGACTTAATCATGAGTGCCTCCCATTAATAGAAAGTTCTTAAGTATGTGTCTGCCGTGTTCGGTCATGATAGACTCGGGATGAAACTGGATGCCGAACGTCGGGTAAAGCCGGTGCCGCACGGCCATGATCTCGCCGTCCTCTGTCGTGGCCGTGACCTCCAGACAATCGGGAACCGAACCGGGATCGATAACCAGCGAGTGGTAGCGCGCGGCGGAAAAGGGCCTGGGTATATCGGCGAAAATGCCGTCCTGGTCGTGGTAGACGGGCGAGCACTTGCCATGCATGATCCGCCGTGCCCTGACGATCCGGGCGCCGAAGGCGGCGCCGACGGCCTGATGGCCGAGACACACCCCGAGTATCGGCACCCTCGTGCATTTCCTGATCAGATCCACCGATACGCCCGCGTCCTGCGGGGCGCCGGGCCCGGGGGAGATCACGATATAGTCGGGAGAGAGCTCCCGCGCCTGATCGGCCGTTATTGCGTCGTTGCGGAAGACTGCCGGGCTCCCTGCCCATTTCCCCGAGGTACTGGACAAGGTTATAGGTAAACGAGTCGTAATTATCGATCACCAGGATCATTGGGTTCCCCTATCTATACGCCATGTTATCGGCGGCCATCTCGATGGCCCTGATCATCCCCTGTGCCTTATCAGCGGTTTCCTGATACTCCCGCTCGGGATCGGAGTCGTAGACGATCCCCGCGCCGGCCTGAATGTAGACCGATCCGTTCTTAATCACCATGGTGCGGATCGTGATGCACATGTCCATGTTTCCCGAGAACCCGATATATCCCACCGAGCCCCCGTAGGGTCCCCGGCACGACGGCTCCAGCTCATCGATGATCTCCATGGCGCGTATCTTCGGCGCGCCGGTCAGGGTGCCGGCGGGAAAGGCGGCCCGCAGGACGTCAAAGGCGTCCTTGCCGTTGATGAGTCTTCCCTCGATATCGGAGACGATATGCATCACGTGGGAGTATTTCTCTACCCGCATCAGCTCCGTGACGCTGACGCTGCCGAATTCGGATACCCGCCCGAGATCGTTTCTCCCCAGATCGACGAGCATGATATGCTCGGCCAGCTCCTTTGGGATCGGCCAGGAGATCTCGCGGCCAGCCGGTCGTCCTCGGCCGGACTCTTTCCCCTCGGACGGGTGCCGGCAATGGGCCTGATCTCGACCTTCTGCCCGTCGAGCCGGACGAGGACCTCGGGGGATGAGCCGACGAGGGTCACCGCGTCGAATTTCAGGTAGAAGAGATAGGGAGAAGGGTTGATGGTCCTCAGCGCGCGGTAGAGATCGAAAGGGTCGGCGGTCGATCTTGACCTCCAGGCGCCGGGAGAGCACGACCTGGATGATGTCACCGTTTTCGATATACTCCTTGCCGCGGGCGACGGTCCTGAGAAAGTCTTCCTTTGTGGTGGGTGACACCGGCGACGGCGACTCCGGCCTTTCCGGCCGGCGGCGCGTCGGCCTTGAGGGGGCGGGTCAGGCGCCGCTCAATCGCCTCGATCCGCCGGGCCGCCTCTTCGTACGCTGAGGCCGTGTCGGCGTCGTCCTCGAGAGATATATTGACCGCCACCTTGATGCTGTTTTTGACGTTGTCGAAGATGACGATCGTCTGGGCGATCATAAAGTACATATCGTACGCCGTGAGATCGTCGGACTCCTTTTCGGGAAGGCGCTCTATGAACCGGACCATGTCATAGCCGATATACCCGACGGCGCCGCCGAAGAAGCGGGGCATACCGTCCACTTCTACCGCCCGGTACCGTCCCATGAACTCCTTCAGCTTTTCGAGGGGGTCATCGACCTCGCCCTCGAAGATCGTTCGGCCGAGACGCTTTATCTCGACGAGTCGTCCGCGGCTGCGAAAAACGGTGGAGGGTCCGATCCCGATGAAGCTGAACCGCCCCCATTTGTCTCCCCCTTCCACGCTTTCGAGGAGAAAGGAATGGTAGGGGCCGTCCAGTTTCCTGAAGGCGCTGACAGGGCGTCTCCATATCGGCGAGAAATTCGCGGTAGACCGGGACGAGGTTACCCGTCCGGGATAACCGCTCGAACTCGGAAAACGACGGGGTAAGCATGACCAGATACCTCCATAACAAAAAAAGCCGCGGGCATACTCTCCCGCGGCCGAGCAAACAAAAAAGCCGCGGGTGTTGAGATTCACCCGCGGCCTCTATTATCTTGTCTTTCTTCTTATATAAGGGTAGACGATATTATGGGGCGGACGAACCTCCTCGTATGGTGCCGCGCCACACCCAGCAGATACCGTTGAGCACTACCTGAAACAACATGGGGACCTTTTCGTTCATCGTTATTCGGTTAATCGTTCAATCTCATTTAGATTCAATCGCATCAATCGCACGAACGCACAAGATCTATCTTGGATTTTCGCTACTATAGCACGATGCGGCTCTCTGTCAATATATTTTTTACACGTATCTCGATATTTTTATCACGTAAGAATATCCGCCCGGGTCACCGGTCGGTTGACGGCGGCCCCGTCATGGCCCGAATCCGGTCGATCGCGGGGCCGATCCTCACGAACCGTTCGTAGAGTTCATCATAGGGCCCCCGTTCCCGCGACGGCTCCACCATTTCCGAAAAGAAATCGATGCGGGAAAGCGCCTCGTCGTGATCCCTGAACAGGCCCATCCCGATAAAACCGAATATAGCAGCGCCGACGACCGTGTTTTCGACCTGACGGGTCAGCCTGACGGGGACGCCCAGCACATCGGCGCGTATGCGGTTCAGGAGCCGGTTTCTTGACCCTCCACCCACGACCGTCAGCCGGGAAAAATTCGTCCCGGTCAGCCCGCCCAAAAGGGTCAGCGCCTCGCGCAGCTGAAATGACAGCCCCTCCAGGAATGCTCGATAGATGGCACCGCGCCGGCTCTGGAGCGTAAGGCCCGTTATCGTCCCCGCGGCGTCGTATCTTCGGGCAATTCCCGAGCCTCTGATAAACGAGGGGTAGACCATGATTCCCTCCGCGCCCCGCTGGACGTGCTCGGCCTCGGCGATCATCAGGTCATAGACGTCCTTCTTTCGTCCCGGGGACCTGAAAAAGGTATCGGCCGCCCATTCAAGGGCCCCGGAGCCGATCCACTGAAAGCCGGCGTTATAGAGACCGGGCACTGCGTCGCACTCGTTCTTGAGCCCGAGGGCCCTGGCCCGGTCGGAGGTATCGGGTGCGGTTCGTCGTACGAAGAGGATCTCCCAGGTGCCCGAGCTCAGGACCGCCTCACCGGGCGGGCATCCGGACCCCGCGATCGCAAACTGCGTATCGTGGCCGGCCGCCACCACGGGGACCTCCTCGGGAAGACCCAGGCGCCTGGCGGCGGGACCGGTTAGCCTCCCGATGATCGTGCCCGGCTCCACGAGGGGGGCAAACAACGACCGGTTAAGGCCGATCCTTCCGATCAGATCGGTCGAATAGTCGCGTCGGCGTATATCCAGGAGCATCATGCTGTCGGCGGTGGTGGGGTCGTTGGTCATTGCGCCCGTCAGGCGGAAGTTGATGATCCCGGGCGTCATCAGGTATCTATGAGCCCGGGCAAGCGTCCCGGGGGCGTTTTGTTCGAGCCAGATCAGGCGGAAGAGGGTATGCTGGGTCATGACCTGTTCGCCGGTGATCCGAAAGAGGTCGGCCGACGGGATATATTCCTCGACGCGATTGGCGATATCGACCGTGCGCGGACACTGCCACGATATGACCGGATAGAGGAGGTTCCCGTTTTCATCGACCGGCGCCCCGTCGTCCGAAAATGCGGTGACGACGATCGATCCGACGGCGTCTTTCCCCACCGCGGCAACCGTCTTTCTCCCGCAGTCGATCAACTTGCGCCAGACGGCCTCGATATCCCATATGAGCCAGTCTCGATCCGGCCGCTGGCGCACCGCGGCGTTGGGTCGGACCTCCCGATGGACGATATCACCCCTTTCGTTTACCGCGATCGCCCGGACGTTGGTGGCGCCGCAGTCGAACACGAGCACGAGCTGTTCCATTAAGCTTGGCGTTGTCATCGAAAAAATAATACGTCACCCGCAGAAAATAATCCATAGAAAAGAGGCAAAATATCTGGTACAATCCCAGGCAACCGGCAAACGGCACATCCCTTCTATCCTCCCTTCGGCTTCTCCTGCATGTCCGGTAGCGTCAACCAGAGAGCCAGCGCAGCACAAAAATATATATATGCAGCATTACTGGATGGTGGTGCCGTCGTGAACGGGGGCCACGTGCGGCCGGAGTGGCGAGGTCTTCCGGACGCCAACGCTCCCCAACGACACGGTGTGCGTGGTCACTTTAGCAGGAGGCATGTCTATGAGCGACGAGAACATCTTGACGGGCTTTCGGCCGTCCCGGCGGGTCTTCTTGAAGGGGCTTGCCGTGGCATCGGCCGCCGTGGGGGCGGGCGGCGCCCTGTCTTCCTGCGGCGGCTATGAAAAGGCGCCCGAGGGACTCAAGTTCCTCGACGATAAGGGATATGCCGTCATCAGGGCGTTTGCCGACCGGGTGGTCCCGCGGGGAGGAGTCTATCCTGAGGGGGCGCTCGATACCGGCGTGGTGGAGTTCTTCGACGGCTTTGCCGCCACCGACTATCCCGAGGTTCAGAAAGATTTCAAGAGCGCGATTGCCCTGATCGAGCACGGGCCGCTCTTCATCAAGGGGAAATTCACGCGCTTCAGCCTGATGACCCCCGAGGAACAGGACGACTACCTGGCCGCATGGCAGACAAGCTCCGTGACGCTGTTGAGAGGGGCATTCCTGGGGTTCAAGCGGCTCTGTTTCATGGGGTTTTACATCAACGAAAAGGTGTGGCCTTCCATCGGATACGAGGGTCCGCTGGTCTAGTCCCCATTTTATCGAGTGGAGGAGTAGTGTCATGTTTATAAAGCCTGACGATATCGTGTCGGACGTCAACCGCTCGTGTGACGTCTGCATTATCGGCGCGGGTTCCGGGGGATCCGTTATGGCCTGGGAGATGGGCCGGGCGGGGCTCTCGGTCATCGTCCTGGAGGACGGCGGGTATCACCGGGGGGCGGACTACAACCAGCGCGAGGCCGACATGTTCGGCGAGAACTATGTCGCCCGCAACGCCCGCGCCACCAAGGACATGGCGATCGCAGTCATGCAGGGACGCGGGGTAGGCGGGGGCTCGACGATAAACGTCTGCGACTGCGTGCGCATCCATGACGCGGTGCTTTCCCACTGGGCGAGCAAATACGGCGTGGTCGATTTGACCCCCGAGATTATGGCGCCCTATTTCGAAAAGGTCGAAAAAATCCTCTCGGTCGACCGCATCAGCGAGGCCCAGATCAACACCAACAATTCCCTCATCAGGAAAGGGGCCGATGCCCTCGGCTACGCGGGAGAGCGGTTCAACAACAACCGGGTCGGGTGCGTGGGGTGCGGCTACTGCCTGATCGGCTGCGCGTACGACGCCAAACGCGCCGGTCACACCGTCTACGTCCCCGAGGCCGTGGATGCCGGCGCCGATGTGTATACCTACGCGCGGGCGCAAACCATTACGGTGAAGGATGGGAAGGCCTCCCTGGTCACGGGCTCGATCATGGATCGAAAGACCAACCAGCCGAAGGTCGCCCTCGGCATCGAGGCCAAGGTGGTAATGCTCGGGGCCAACAGCGTCAATAGTGCCCAGATACTCCTCAATTCCAAGATCTCCAATTCGAGCGGGCAGGTCGGCAAAAACCTGTCGCTCCAGCCCCAGAGCGCCGTATTCGGTATCTTCGACGAGGTGGTCAAGGGTTATCGGGGGATTCCCCAGGCCTATGCGGTGACCCATTTCGAGGAGGCAAACGAGGAAGTGGGGCTTTCCGGCTTTCGGATCGAGGGGATCTTCGGCAGTCCCGGCATCGCCGCCGCCCAGCTGCCCGGGTTCGGGATGGTGACCAAGGAGCTGATGACCTTCTATCCGCATTTCACCGGCGTCCTGGTACTGGTCCCCGATCATCCGTCGGGCGAAGTGTCGGTCAATAAATATGGAAGACCCGTCATATCCTACTCGTTCACCGACGAATATAAGGGGCGCCTCATGACGGGAATAAAGGAGGCGGCAAAGATATTTTTTGCCGCCGGCGCCAGGAAGGTGCTGCTGGCCTACACGGAGCCGACGATCGTGGAAAATGTTTCGCAATTAGATATTATCGAGAAAAAAGGGATAGAGCCCGCATCCATCTCACTGATCTCGGCCCACCAGTACGGCACCTGCCGCATGGGGGAAGACCCGAGGACGAGCGTTGTCAACAGCTACGGGAGGAGCCACGACGTTGGCAACCTTTTCGTAGTGGATGCCTCCACCAATCCCACCTCCTCGTCGACGCACAACATGATCCCGATAATGGCGATGGCCCATCGCACGGCCGACTACATTCTCCAGGACCGCGATCACTATTTCGCCTAGAAAGGACACAAATCTGCCGGCGACTGTACGGGGGGCGCACGCCCCCCGTCTCTTGTCGCGCGCAAGACTTCCGATAACCCTCGCCTAATAGTTCTTCCGCTCTGCGGGGAAGTGTGGATCGCTCGATATTTTCCGGACTTCCTCCGCCTATCGCCTGACCATCAAGAGAAAATGCTTGACTCGCTGGGCATATAAAATATATACTGTGGACGAACAACGATAATAACAGTTGTTATATATCACATTAGGAATCACTAATAAGCCATGCACGGGCGCGACAGTCAGCACGAGACAAACCGAGGCGGAGACGGTGTCATCCGATGACTCGTAAACCTGTGCCGTCCTCAGGGGAACACGTGGAGATATCCGGACAAATACCCTGTCTTTGCCCCCGGAGCGTGCTGCGTTGGCGCGACGGGAGCCATCCTGTCATTATCGACGCCTTTGGGATTGTCCGCCGCGCTTTTTCGACGGAGGGGACAGGGAATCCCGGTCATACGTCACCCTCTATTTCAGTTTCATGCAATGTTTACGGGTGACTTGAAACGGGATTGTTTCAACATTGTAACGCTACGCGGGGGAGTCTTTTGCGTGATTAAGTTGGTACCCCGATAACATATCGATATCGTTGACATATTATAAATCATCCGACGAGGCCGCACATGGTATGAGATTTGCTTATTATATCCTCTGGTGTTCTATGTGCAACGTGCACTCTCCATGCACTCTCCATGAATGATTCGGAACAGACCTGTGGAAGGGGAGCTCGATAGTGAAAATCTTTAGAATTGCCGGACGAATCTCCAGGGCGTCCATTTTTTTTGCCCTGCTGCTCCTGCTGCCCGCGTTGACCTATGCCGTCAGGATCCAGGATGAAGACAGCGGAACCGACCTGCTCCTCATGGGGCTGGCCGTCCTGAGGGTCAACTACACTGCGGTTGGGGGCAACCCCATCATCTTTGAGAAAAGTGACCGGGGTCTTCCCTCCTACTTCTCCAACTCCTCCAAGGTGGACCTGCTGGCCGACGGTACCTTCTATCACGGCTACGAGCTGGAGGGTTATGTCCATTATCGGGACATCACCTATGACCTCGAGCCGAACCTCCTGATGTATATCAAGATAAAGAAGGACCTCAACTACCTGTCGATCGGGGATCACCAGGATGGCGTCTTTACCGATACCCTCTTCACCCGTTTCGAGCCGGAGTTCCGGGGCGCCATGCTTCACCTTGAGGACCGCGACTACGGGCTTGAGGTCGTCGGGGGGGCGGTGCGCGGAAGCCAGGCCGAGGATGAGATTCCGGCCGACGGCAGCTCGGGGCCTTACTTTCTTTCGAACTTTCCGGTGATGATCGGCAGTGAATCGGTCTTTATCCGGATCCGCGACAAGAACAACCCCTCTCTTATCCTCAAAAACCAGATCCAGCAGCGGGGAATCGACTATACCATCGACTACGACACCGGGGAGATAGAGTTCACCTATCCGGTGGACTCCACCGATTTTTCCGGAAACCCGATCTCGATCGTGGTGACCTACCAATTCGATGACCCCGAAGGCGGGTACAACCGGTATGTGGCGGGGGGACGGTTCTGGTTTCTTCCGCACGAGTATGTCAAGATGGGGGTGACCTACCTCACGAACGGCCCCGTGGGCGATACGATCGGGGGGAGCTGGGATAGCCGGAGCCAGATCTACGGCACTGACCTGACCATCGATAATAAGGACAACTTCTACCTCGGCGCCGAATTTGCCGCCAGCGACATCCCCGACTCGGGAGACGTGAAGAACTTCGCCTACCGGGGCAATTTCGTCTGGAAGCCGAACCCGTCCCTTCGACTCTGGGGCGGCTATTATCGGGTGGATAAGGATTTTCCGACGTTCGGCACCACGAGCTTCGATATCAATAAGGTGATCAAGGAGATCGCGTACGACATTCCCTTCGACTTCAGGTCCGGAACGGAGATCTACGATCTGAATCCTGATCTGGAAATCGGTATCGGCACCGATGAGGAGTCCTGGGGCCTGGCGGGAGAATATCTGCTTGCCCCTAACCAGAGCCTCAGCGCCGGCTACCGGGAGATCAGGAACAACGTTCCCTATGACACGGCCAGTCCCCGCATTACGACCCGGGACGTATACATGTCCTACCGCTACAATCCGCCTGATAAGTTCAACTATTTCGTGGGCACGCAATGGATCAGGGGTTTTGACGATCTTGGTGCAAATACTATCGATACTGAAACCTACCGCATGATCATGGGGATGATGGGCCCCCTCGGCAGCTCTCGCATCACGGGACCCGTGAGGATCGAGGCTGCCTACGTGTACGATGATTTCAGGGACTTCACGGACGACAGCCTGAGCCAGAAGACCAATTACCTCCTGGCCCGCGTTGATTTCAAGCCGATACCCGATCTCAGGTTCTTCATCGAACAGGATGAGGTCCTGGTCGCGGGACGCGGGGAGGAAGGGATTGCCCTTCGGGGAGACGCGACCTGGCTTGGGGTCGATTATCAGCGCGACCGGATTCGTGCCGAAGCGGTCTACAAATTCCTGAGGGAACAGGACTACGGCCTCGGGCGCGAGGTCACTCGGGAACATCTCGTCTCGACGATAGTCACCTATAAGCCGACCGATACCGTGGGAATGCGCCTCAAAGTCGAAGTCGGGTTCAACACCGACGCCACGACCCTCCCGGAGACGACGAGCGTCGACTACATCGCCGAGGCGGAGATCGTGTGGGATATCACACCCGATCTCGTGCTGTCGGTCTCCTACGCGATGGACAGCAGGGCCGACAAGACCGAGCCCGCCGCAGACGAGAGGCTTGAGGACGAAGCGGCGGTCATGATCGAATACTCTCCCGAGCCGGGGAATCTGGCGATCTACGGTGAGTATCGGTTTGAGCGCAGCTCCCTGAAGACCGATCCCCTGGACTCCGAAGAGACGATAACCAACACGTATATACTCGGGGGCAGGTATGAGTTCACCCCCGGCTGGGAGCTCGTCGGCGGGTTCAAGTATGCGGGAACCAACGGGGCCCTCGAAAGCAGCAAGATGGACACCTTCGTGGAAGTCGGATACGACGTCCTGGATTACCTGAAGCTTTCACTTGGATACGAGCACCAGGAACTCTACGACCGGGACGTGCCCGAGACAGATTACAGCGCCGATATCGGATACCTGAAGATGACGGGTAAGTTTTAATTAAAAATGGGTCTTTACCGATGAAACCACAAATACCGTCGCTCCTTCGATTGACTCTCTTCGTTTTACTGCTACTCCTCGTTCCGTACGCCCTTGCCCCCCACGCGGGGACGGCGATGGGCTACCTCGACAACGCGGCCGAGGCCCTGGCGTGTCCTATTAAAAGTGTCACCATAACCCCGGGCAGCAGGGCTATCGATCCCGGCGAGAGCACCACGTTTCAGGTGACGGTCTCTTTGCATCCTGAATACAAATTCAAGGGGTTGATAGTCATCTCGCTTACAGGCCTTCCGTCTGAGGTATCCTGCCCTTCGATCGAGATATCGGACAGCGACGGGGACTCAACCGCGGTGGGGACGCTCTCGATCAACTCGACGTGCAGCGTGACGCCCGGGCCGTATAGCCTGAGACTCGACGCATTTGCCAGGTATCCTAACCCCGATTCACATGATCAATTTAACGGCCACCCCACTGTGACGTTCACCGTCAATTCGCCGACTACCTGTTTTTCGGTCGACGCCCACGAGAAGAAGACCATCAAGGCCGGCGAGTCCACCTTCTTTACGACGGTGGTCAAGTGGTGCAAGGGATACACCGGGGACGTTGCACTATCAGTCGAGAAAAGCAGCCTTCCGGCCGGCGTGTCCTATGAGTTCGACTCCAACCCCGTATCCCCCGCGGGAAATAAGTGCAACGGGAACGCCGAGACGAAGCTTCGCATCCATTCGACGTCCGATACCCCGCCCGGCGTATATACCATCATCGTCAAAGGAACGAGCGGCGGCGTTACCGAGAGCGATACGGTGACCCTCACCGTGGAAAAGCCCCCCGAAAAGTTCTCTCTCTCGGCGGGCCCCCAAACGCCGTCCGATATAAAGCCCGGCGAAACCGCTACATATAAGATATACGCGCATAATTTCTTCGATCCCGTCCGTTTCTCCATAAAGATGCCGCTGCCCGACGGGATTAAGGACGTCGAGTTAGACCCGATGACATTGCCCGCTACCTCCGACCACAACTGGGTCACCCTTACCGTCAAGACAGACTCGACGATCAAGGAAGGAACATACAACATCACCGTCAAGGGCACGTGCGGTGACCAGGCCGACGATGTTGCCGTAAAGCTCGTTGTCGAAAAGCCGGCCGAGAAGTTCTCGCTTTCGGCCGATTCCCAGACGCCACCCGAGATAAAACCGGGGGATCCCGCAGCGTTTAAGATACACGCCCATAATTTCCTCCAACCCGTCCGTTTCTCCGTAAAGATGCCGCTCCCCGACGGGGTCAAGGACGCCTCGATAGACCCGGTGGTGCTGCCGGTTACCGGCACCCACGACTGGGTTACCCTCACCGTCAAGACAGACTCGACGATCAAGGAAGGAACCTACAACATCACCGTCAAGGGCGTCTGCGGCGACCAGACCAAAGATGTAGTCGTGACGCTCAATGTCGGCAAGACGCCCGAGTCGGCGACGCTCTCGGTGGACAAATCGGTATTCCCCTCCGCCGCCAAGGTGGGCGGGATCGTGCTCTATACCATCCGGATCGAAAATAACGGCCGCGGGGCGCTTACTGGCGTAATCGTCAGGGACGCGCTCCCGGCGGGCGTCGGTTACGTAAAAGGTACCACCGTCATTAACGGTAAGAAGTTTTCCGATCCCTCGGGAGGCACGACCCTCCTCTGGCAGATCGGCGACATTGCGGGGGGAGAAACGATCACCCTCAAGTACCAGGGGATGGTCAAGCCCAATATCGCACCCGGCAGGAGCACCAACACGGTTACCGTGACGGGCAGGGACCCGACCGGCAGGACCCTGACGGCGCGGGACAGCGCCGACATCGGGATCTCTTCCGGGGCGCTCGAACGGAAAGGAAAGATCAAGGGGAGAGTCTTTATCGACGAGAATAAGAACGGCCTCAAGAACGTCGATGAGGAAGGGGTCGCCGGTATCTGGGTCATCCTCGAAAACGGCGAGCGGACGAGCAGTGACGAAGAAGGCTCGTTCATCTTTGACGCGGTCGATTCCGGCGAGCATCTTGTCGGCCTGGACGTGCGCAAGCTCCCCAAAGATTATTACGTCATCGGCGATGCCTCCAAAATTGTGTCGCTTTTTTCAGGCGGAACGGGGAGGACAGGCTTTGCCCTTGGGCGCACCGGCCCCTCCAAGAAAGAGCTGGAGGAGATGAGGAAGGCCGAGGAGAAAAAGATAGAGGAGGCGGCCCGCAAGGAAGAAGCACTCAAGAAAGAAGCAGAAAAAAGGGAAGCGGAGAAGAGGCTGCCCAAGGGGACGATCTCCGGAAGGGTTTTCGTCGACGTCAATGCCAACGGAGTGTATGACCCCAGGGAAACCCTCGTGAAAGGGATCACGGTCCTTCTGGATGATAAGGTCAGGGTCCAGACCGATACGCGGGGCCTCTTCACCTTTGAGAAGGTGACCGCCGAAAAGCATCGAATTACCCTGCTGGAAGATCGGAAGTTTAAAGAAGCGTATAAGAAGGCCAAGAAAGAGGCCACCGTCGTCGTCGTGGAAGGCGGCAAGAATCATAAGGTCGATATCCCGCTCAGAATAGTAAACGGGCTGCGCGTTCGGATTGATTTGGGGGTACGGTAAGGGTCGGGTTGAAATTGTCAGTTCATTATAAACCGGTATTGTTGCCATGAAACAGAAAGTCCAATGTGTCGTGCTGATACTCCTGTGCGGCGCCTTCGCCTTCGCGCAGGACATTGCTATTCCCCCTATTACGCCTTTATCGCCGTCCATCAGCATATGCGGCAACGGGACATTTACCGTTACCGTGACCAATGAGACCGACACCGAAATTACCGGGGTCACGATAAACGCACTGGTGGTAGCAAACGCCGGAAGCCATACGGCGGCCTCCGACTATGTCTACGTCTCGTCCACTCCCTCGGGCTCGACGAGCCCGCCCATGGTGACCTGGGACTCCATTACCCTGGCCGAAATGGGTTCGACGGGGGACAGCTGGACGGGAACCGTTACGGTGAGCCCCACCTGTGATGCGATCATCGGGCGGGTGCTCCTGGTTACGGTATCCTATCCGGATCCTCTGGACCCGACGTCAACCGTCAGCGTCGAGGCCGAGTCCGGCTCCATAACCGTCCTCAAGCCCAGCCTCATCATCGAATTGAGCCCGCTCGGGCAGCTCAAGGGAGTGGGTGAGACGGCCGAATGGGACGTCACCATCACGAACGTCGGTGTCGGCGATCTCACCGACATCAACCTCACGGCGATCCTCCAGGCAGGCTTTATCAATCCCACGTCGACCTCCGGGTCGTTTGTCGGCAATAGTCTCACGGGGACTATCGCAGGTCCTATCGTCCCCGGCGGCTCACTGGTCTGGACCCACATCACGGCTGAAGTCAATTCCTGTACCGAGCTCGGTCTGATCGTCACCGGCACGTACGGGGACTGCGGACCGGGCGGCGCCCCGTGCGGCAACGGTTCGGCGACCGACGGCGTCACCCTTAAATACCTGACGCCCAACCTCGCGTATACCATGACCCCGGAGCCCCTGACCGTTCCCTATTGCGGCAGCGCGGAAGTAACCGTGAACATGACCAATAGCGACCCCGCCGGCGGCACCGCGGGGGCTATCAGGGCGCTCTACATGGGGATAATCCTCCCTCCGGAGCTGGATATTGATACTCCGCCGGCAAACTACACCGCGGGTGGCCCTAACGGGGTGACGGGAGAATTCTTTATCGGCGATGTGCCGAGAAACGGCACCAGTAACTTCACCTTCAATATCAAGTGGAAAGACTCATGCGCCCCGGTGCAGTGCGATTCCATAATCTTTGTTCCCCGTTTTGACGACGACTGCGGAGCCGAATTCACCCCACCCATCCAGGAGCTCCACATCGGCGATCCCCCGACGGTGCCCTATTTCACGATCCTCAAATCCGGCCCGACGAACCTGAATCAGGGACAGAGCGGGGATTATGATATAGTCGTAACCTTCTATGCCCCGGAGGGGACGTCCACGACCGCCGACATTCTCGATGATGTTCCGGACGCCTTTGCCGCAACGGCTCCTTCCGGCACAGGAACGGTTGTCGGCCAGCTGGTCAGCTGGATGGACGAGACATTTCTCGTGCCGGGCGGCCAGGACCACGTCACGCGGACGTTTGAGGTGACCTTTACTCCCGATTACCTTTCCTCGGATTGCGACGACGATTTTATCAACCGGGCAAGCGTCATCAATGCCGATCCGGTTTGTTCGATGTGCCCGGTGAACCCCGCGGCAGCCGTGTTAAACCTGGTGGGATCGCCGATCCTCGAGGTTGCCAAGACGGGCCCGAATTCGCTGTACGTCAACGGGGCTGTTGCCACCTATACCATTACCGTCTCCTATGACGGTCCCCTGACGGGCGGGGTGACCCCGCCCGCCCGGGTGGTGGACTACGTCCCGGTAGGGGTGAACGTGACCACTCCGGCGCTGCCGGTGCCGGGGGTGTACGACCCCGTGGCCCACACCATCACCTGGGACCTCCCCGCCGATACGCTCGTGGCCGGCGGAGACCTTGCGCTCACGTATACCATGGCCCTGGACACCACGGCTTCCGGCTATGATCCCTGTAACTGCGGGACGACCTTCGTCAACCGGGTAACGGCCGCGCTCGCGGGCGCTCCGGTTTTTGCCTCGTGTGACGTCCAGGACACGCTGGAAATCGCCGTGGAGTGCGATGACGAAACGCAGGCGCCGTTTACGGCCATAAAATCGGCCGACGTGACCGCCCAGGAGCTCTGCGGGTGCATCACCTACACCAATACCTTCACGTTCTCGGATAACCTGACCAACTGGTCGGACGTCACCATCCGGGAAAATGCCAACAACGGGCAGACGTTTACCGGGGGAGCCCTGACGGGAAGCGCCGAATTTCACCTGACCAGGGGCGCTTCGACCTACACCGATACGGTATCTCTCACCGTCGGCAGCGATTTTTCCCTCGGGTCGATTTCAGGGTTCCCGGTAAAGAGCCCGCCGGGCGACCCCTATGATATTCACGCGGGTGATGTCCTCACCGTTTCTTACACCCTCTGCCTTCCGTCCGGCCTGCCCAGCCCGACCACTTTCGTGGACTGGACGGATATCCATGTTGTCGGCCACGCCACGCTGTGCGGCTCCGGCGATGACTATTACCACGAGGGGGTATGGGTAACGGCGCAGCGTCGAATCCCGAACCTCACAATAACGAGCCTCTGTCATGACGCCGGGCCGAGCAACCCCTGCTCCAACGTCATAAACAAGTGCGAGGACGCCGCCTTCAGGATCAACCTGAGCCAGACGAACCCGTCCTACAACGTCGTCATTACTATCAACACGAACGGTAACTACACCTACGATGAAACCCAGACCCCGACATACAGCGGGATCATGAGCCCCTTTGCGGGGACGACGCCGGTCGCGAGCGGTAATACCCTTACCTGGACGTTCGGCGCCATTTCAGGCTCGGGGGCGGGATATATCGAGTTTCTTGTTCACAAGGATTGTACCAGCGCCACCCGGATCGACGCTGGTGCGACCGCCGATGACCTTTGCGGAAATCCGGCCGTCTCGGTTACGAGCTTCTTTGAGGCGCGCCGGGTCTGGGAAGGCAAGATCATCATCAAGAAGACCCCGGAGGTTATCTACAGCAAGGATAAGCTGCCCACGTGGGTTATCTACGTGACCAACCGGGGCAGCGGCACCGCCTACAACATAAGCGTGATGGATACTCTGAACGCGGGCATCGAATACAGCTCGTATACCGTTGCGGATGTCGATCCCGGGGCTACGGTGACCTTTGACAATCCCGACAACCGCAATCTCACCTGGGTTGTCAGCTCGATTGACCCGGGCAGGACTGTCCAGATCACCCTGGTCGGCAGTGTCGTAAGCTGCTCCGATCTGACTAACGCTGTCCACGCCCAGTGGGGGTGCGGGGTAGGGGCCGACTATATCTGCGAGACCACCGACGAACAAGGCTCCCAGGTCGTCCTCCTGCCCACCAGGGTGATTATTACCGGCCACAGCTCGACGAGGGTCGATATGTGCGGCTCCGGCCCATCGGATGCCACCGTCACCTATCGGTTCAAGAACGTCGGGGGGTCCAACGCCTATAACCTCGTCGTCACCGAAGAGCTCCCCGACGGCCTCAGTTACGTGAGCGGGTCCCGAAGCGAGAGCTGCGGCGGCCCCGCGTGTTCGGGCGTCGTCTTTACCGAGTCGGCTGATACGCTGACCTGGGAGTTCACCGATGCCGCCGGTATGGCGCCGGGCCAGGAGTATACGGTGAGTTTCGGCCTGGATTCGGGAGCCGATTGCACCTTCCAGGACGGAGATACGATAGATCTGAACCTCAACTACAGAACCCCCTGCGAGAGTGCCGGGGAACCGGCGACCAACGGCCTGGTCGTCAGGACGTACCACCCCAACATTACCATTACCAAGACCTCGAGCCCCGACCCGCTCTACCTCCAGCCCGGGGATACCGCGACCTGGGAAATCCGGCTGGAAAATACGGGCGACTACGTGGCGACGGACGTCAGGCTCTGGGATGATTTTCCTATCGCCCTGATCAATGAGGCGACCATTACCATAGACGGCGGGCTTTCCGGATCGGGGAGCACGGCCGATCCCTGGATCGTGCCCAATATGAACCCCGGGGAGCGCAGGACGTACACCATCAGTGCGATCGTCGATGGGTGCGGCGAGGGAGTGAACACGGCCCATGTCTCGTGGGGCAACTGCGCCTGCGCCGAGGAGTCGGCCGACAGCAACACGACTACCATCATAACCGCTCCTGATATGGATATCTCGTCGGTCGTCGCCAACGTCACCAACTGCGGCGGGACGATTAGTGTCCAGGTCCGCAATATCGGCGTGGCCTCCTTCGGCATTAGTCTCGAAGACCAGATACCGAGCGGGTTCGTCTATGTCCCCGGTTCCACGACCATTACCAGCAGTCGGGGGAGGAGTTTCGGGAGCACGGAGCCGTCGGTAACCGGGAGCGGGACCGTCCTCACCTGGAGCGAAACGAACTTCGACGGCTATATCGGCTACAACGATTCGGCCGGCGAAACGATCACCATCACCTTCGGTATCACCTACGGCACCGACGCCGGGGGCAACCCTGACTGCACGGACATCGGCGGAAACAACAGTGTTACCCTCACCTATGAGGACAGCCCCACCTGCGGCGGCGGCTCTACGACGGTAGGTCCCGTCGTCACGAGCGTCCGTCCCACGACGCCGAGTTTCACCGCCGCCCTCAATCCGACATTGCAGGTGCGCGGGCCCGGCGAGCGTGCCGGATGGACGATCACTATTACGGATACCGGCGGTGCGACCGAGACCGGTTCCGTTACCATCACCGAGGTCCTCGGTCAAGACTTCAACATGACCACCATACCGGCGGCGCAGCTCATTATCACCACGGCGCACGGAAACGTCACCGGTACCATCAGCGATCACACGATTACCTGGAGTAACGTAACGCTGAATGCCGGCGAGACCATAACCCGTCTCCTCCAGGTATTCACCGAGGCCACCGGCAACGAGGGCGACCTCAGCAACACCCTGACAGTCAGCGGCAGATGCGCCGGCGGGTGTCTCTACGCCACCGCCAGCGCAGAGGCATACGTCGGATATACAAACATCACCAAGACCATCGTCCCGACGACGGCGACCATCGGCGAGACGGTGCCCGTCTCGATCACGGCAAATTATTACGGCGAAGGCACCGCCTACACCAACGTTGTTATCAGGGATACGCTCCCTGCGGGCTTTACCTACGTGGCCGGGACCGCATACCTTAACGGCGTGCTGCGTGCGCCCGATTCCACAACGGGAGGGGTCCTCACTTTCAACCTCGGCAACGTTCCGGGGGGTTACGGTACGCAGAGCTTCGTTATTACGTTCAATATGCTCGTGATGAACACGGCCGCCAATAATAACGGCAATAACAAGACAAATACGGCCAATACGACGTATACGATAGACGGCAGAAACTTTACCGACTCGGCCTCCGACACGATTCGGATCACCGAGCCGGTGCTGGATATCACCAAGAACGAAAACGACGCGGACAACGTCGTCGTCGCCGGTCAGAGCCTGATTTACACCGTGACCGTGTACCACACCGGGGCGAGCACGGTCGACGCCCACGACATCGTCGTTACGGACGTCCTGCCGACGGGCCTCACCGTTAATAGTGCTTCCATCTCCGGCGGCGGCACCTATAACTCCGGCACTCGTACGATCACCTGGACCTTCGATCCATTGACGCGAGGCGCGCCTGATAACGGGACCAGGTCATTTACCTACACGGCGGTGGTGGACAGCGGCGTCGTCCCCAACCAGGTCCTTACCAACAACACGCACCTGACCTGGACGAGCCTGCACGACGCCACTGCCGGCGAGCACCCGGAGCGACGCACCGGTTCGGGGACGGGTCCCAACGACTACTTTGACAATGCCACCAACACCGTGACGGTGGACACGACCTCGTCCATCACCAAGGTCCTGAACACAACGCCGGACGTGACGATCGGTTCGGAGGCTGGATACACGATTACCGTCAATCTGCCGAGGGCGACGATTCCATCACTCATCATAACCGACACGATGGGCGAGGGATTGCGGTTCGTGTCGGGAGCGGGCGACGCCATTGTGACGCTTCCGAACGGGACATCGGCTGCGATAGATCCCGTGGTGTCAGGGGGCAACGGTGGTTCCGGATCGACAACCCTTTCCTGGAATCTCGGTTCCGTTGATGCCTCGGGAGTGGCAAATCCGGCGGTGACGATCACGTTTAGCGCTGTCGTGGCCAACACGGTCCAAAATCAGGACACGGATACGATCACCAACACCGCTTCGTACGTATTTACCGGCGCGGGTGGGTTCACCGGGAGCGGCTCCGCCTCTTCCGCAAACCTGAACGTTCACGAGCCGTTGCTGACGGTTCTCAAGGCCCACGCCCTCGTGGCGCCGTCAACTCTCTACGAGGCGGGTGCGACGATCGAATACACGCTGACGGTGACCAACGGCGGGTCGAGCACGGCGCACAACGTCGTGGTGACGGACGTGACTCCCGTGAAGATGACCGGCCTGACCTGGACAGCAGGTGGAAATTCTCATACGATTTCCGGCAACACCATCACCTATAACATCGCAAGCATTGCCGTGGGAGACAGTGTCACGCTCCAGTACCAGGTAACTCTGGGCAACAACATCAACCCGAACGAACTCCTGACCAACAGCGTGACGACGACCTGGGAAAGCCTGCCTTCCGGATCCGAGCGGCGGACCGGCACGGGCACCAACCCTCCCAACGACTACATCGCGTCGACCACTGACTCGGTGCGGGTCAATAACGCCGCCACTATCGCCAAGACACCGGACACCGTGCGAAACGTAACGATCCTCTCCACGGCGCCCTATACGATTACCGTAACCCTGCCCAGGGCGACTATACCCGCGCTCACCATCATCGAAAACCTCGGCGAAGGGCTCATCTATAGCAGCGGCACCGCCCGGATAACGTATCCCGCAAACCCGGGTAGTCCCGTGGCCGTGGAGCCGGTGTGGACCGGCCCTCATGACGGCACCGCGGCGTCGACCCTGACCTGGGACTTCGCGAACCTTGACGCCACCTCGGGCAACCCGCTGACGATCACCTTTGACGCGATCGTCGCCGATATCGATCAGAACAAGGACGGCGACGATATCGCGAACTCCGCCTCGGCCACAGGGGCCACCCTCGATTTCGGGGGCGGCTCCCATACCGGAACGGACAGCTCCGCCGACGTCCACGTGATGATCCCGGCCTTTACGACGAGCAAAGGCCTGGTATCCATCATCGGGTCCGACGGCACCGACCGCACCGCCGCGGGGGTCATCGAGCCCGGCGACGCGGTTACCTACACCTTTACGATCAACAACGTCGGCAGCGGGGACGCCGAAAACGTCGTCATCACCGATACGCTACCGTCCTACTTCACGTATGAATCGGCATCGGTGGCGCCCGGACAGGTCGATCCGACGGGGCGCATCATCACCTGGGACGGAAGACCGGCAACCATAACGATCGCGGGGAACGGCTCCATGACGATCACGGTAACGGCCCGGGTTAGTCACGACCTTGTCAAGGATCCCGCGGGCTACACCAATACGGTGACAGTGATCGGGAACGATATTCTTGGCAATCAAGTCCCGGCCGATAACTCCGGGCACGTGTCCCTGGACAACGATCTGGACGACACGTCAACCTATATAATCAATACGGCCCACATCCCGGCCTTCATCGTGGACAAGACCATCCTGGGGGTCTATGACGCCGCCGGAAATCCCGTCCCTGACCCGGGGACAATCGGCCCCGGCGAGCACGCGGACTACCGAGTCGTCGTGACAAACGTCGGTGACGGAACGGCCTACGATGTCCATGTGTCGGATACATTGCCCACCGGACTCCAGTATGGTGATCCCGCTCCTCCATTGTCGTCTCCTCCCAATGCCTGGACGGAGGCGTCCTGGGGCGGAAATACTTATAATGGAAATCCCACCGGCGTTACCGGCACCATCCAGTGGAACGCGGCGAGCTTCGCGGGGGCGCCGGCCGGCATCGTATTGCCCGGCGGCGGAACGCTGACCCTTACGTACCGGGTCTACGCGAATTCGGACATAGTGCATCTGTCGACGATCACAAACCATGCCCAGACATGGGGGACGGATGGAAGCGGAGCGGCGGTCGTAAAGGACCGGCACGTGGATATTCCGGCCGATACAAACCCGACGGACGACGACAGCACCACCCTGATCGGGCGCCTTCCGTTCCTCGTCACCGATAAGATTGTGACGGCTATCGATGGAAATACGGAAAACACGACCGTCGCGGTCGTCGACAGCGTCATTGACTACGAGACGACATTCACCAACGTGGGCCTTTCGGACGCCTTTGTCGTCAACCTCTACGATACCATGCCCATCGGGTTTGAGTACGTGGCCGGAAGCGCCAACCTCGGAGAGCCCGTCATAGTCGACAGGGAGCTTTCCTGGGAGGTTGCCGCGACCATCGCGACGGGCGATACGCTGACGCTCACCTTCCAGCTCCGGGTAACCGACTCCACCACCGGCGGCCAGGCGATAAACCACGTCTGGGCCGAGGGAGAAGACGGAAACGCACAACCCATCATCAAAGACGGCCACGTCTGGTGTACGGAAGACACCGACGCACTGGATGCCCACGACGCAGAAGTCTTCGTCGATATCCCGAGCCTTCCGCTTATCCTTAAGAAGTCGGTGACGCCGCGAAGCATCGGCTCGGGAGGGGTGGTCCACTATACGGTGAGCTTTACCAACAACCGCAAGATCAGCTTCTACGACGCGACGATCACCGACACGCTCCCGTCCGGGTTCCGCTATCTCCCCGGCACGACGCTGGTCAATGGGACCCCCTCGGCGGACCCCGTCGGCAATAACCCCTATACCTTCGCGATCGGGACGGTCCCGCCGGAAAGCGTAACCACCCTCGACTACTACGTGCTGGTAACCCACGCCGCCAGGCACGGCGCCAACGTCAACACGGCTGTGCTCAACGCCCATGACGGCGCGGGGAGACCCATCAGCCTCACGGACAAGGAGACGGTCATCGTCAAGGGAGAAGGCTTCGTCGACTTCGAGACCTTCCCCTATCCTCCTCGAATTGCACGGCCGGCGTCGCCGGTGGAGCGGCCGAGCCGCCCCGTGGAAGAAGAGCGGCCGCGTCCCGAGTGTTGCCTCCACGTAGCCATGATTCCCGTGCGCTCCCAGGCGTTCGGCGAAACGGCGCCGGGCCGCCCGGAGATCTATTACCAGACCGATATCGCCATGTATGCCGCCACGGAGCTTCTGGTGACGGAAAAGAGGATGACGCCGTGGCTCGAGGTTCAGGGATTCGATCCGGAGCGCAAATACCTCATGACCGGCCTCTACAACCGGATGATCACCAAGCTCGGCGAGTACGCCCAGTATAACCTCGGAAACGTCGTCATGGAATCGCTCCTGGGCATTCCGCTTGACTACGCACCGGGTGTCCTGGAGAAGGCAAGACGAAGTGGGACGTCGCCCGAACGGGCGGGCTCCGATATGATCAAGGACCTTGCCGTGCGGGCGGGCCTGTCGAAGGCTCCGGATATCCAGCCGATATTCCTCGAATATTTCGGCTCTTACCCCTACCTGCATGAGCGGATCGCCGACGACAAGCTCGCCTGGGAAGAGAGGCTGATGGACAAGAACATCATGCCCGCAGCCCTCGGCTTTACGCTCCTTCGGGAGGCCAACCAGATCGAGCTCTACCTGGCGAGCTCCGATCCCACCGAGCGTTTCTTCGGCCTGTTGATGCTAACCCAGGCGGTCGAAAAAACCAGGTCCATCTCGATGGATCTGGCCAAGAGTGCCGAGTTCTCGCCGCCGGTAAAATACCTGCCTCACTTCAGCAGGATCGAGGTGGATAAGGCCGGGTCCCGGCTCGTGTGGCGTACTACCGATAAGACCAGCACCCTTTATGACCATGCCTCCGTACTCTGGGGGCTGGCAAAGCTCAGAAGCGTGGCGCTCCATTCGGCCGATCCCGACGTCAGGGCTCTACTGCCGCAGATCACGGAGCGGATGAACGAGGTCTACCGGGCCATCGAAGCGATTCACTACAATAAGGAAGGCAAGACCTTCGTGAGCATACACTCGCCGGAGAAGACCGACGATACAAAGAGCGTGTATGCAAAGGACCTCGCCTTTACGATCCTGGCGCTGCGCTCGGTCCTGTTTGACAACCGCGACCTGTCGATCAATACGATCGATCCGAAGCGCAAGATCGTAGAGATCGCCGATTTCATGATCGAAAAGCTCATGGGCGACGACGGCGGTATCTACACGTCCTACAACTATGCCGACGGTTGCCCCGTCGTGGGAGTCAAGCGAACCCTGGTCGACAACGCCCTGGCGGTTCGGGCGCTCCTGACAGCCTACAACGTTACCGAGGACAGGAAGTATCGGAAAGCCGCACTTGACGTCTACTCGTTCATGGTCAAGGAGCTCTGGTACGAAGACCTTATGATCTTTATCGACGAGGAAGACCCGGACTACGAGGTGGTGCTGACCCCGCAGTCGATCGGCGCCCTGATAGGGGCCCTCAGGGATCTGGTGTTGTACGGCGACCCGGCAATGCGCCACGATTATCTGGATCGGATGTCATACACAACGGACCGGGTGCTCGATCAGTCGCAGCTTCAGCTCTACGAAAACAGGTTCTTCCCGTGGCATGCCCCCATCACGATCGTTCCGAAGGACCCCAACGGGAGGTCTTACATCAAGCCGATCATCACGACGATTCGCGACAAGGGGATATCGCACGATCTTGCCCCGATCCTGGTGCGCAAGATGGTCCTCAACATCACACCGGCCGGTGCCATTTCCACCGGCAACGAGGAGGCCGTCTCCGACTGGAACAAGTGGAAGGCCGACCTGCGCTATGAAGTCCCCGACATTATCGCCAGCGCCGTGATAGACGACACGTTCGTGACCGACGAGGGTATGTACTTCACGACCCTCACGCGGGACTACCAGGCAAACCTGAATAAGGATCTGCCGGCGTTCAATCCCTATCATACCGATCCGGGTATACAGGTCTACGGCGCTTTCGTCGGCGGTGAGGTGAGCCGCTATAACGTGGAAAACCTGACCCTCAATTCCGGCATGGGAATAGGACTTTCCGAGTCCGAGCTGGTCAGGAGGCTTGCCAAGAAGGCGGGAAAGAACCCGGAGAAGTACCTGACCGACTACGTAAAGGGGCGGGTGCCGAAAGAGGGGGCCGAAGACGATATCCTCGGACGCCTTGTCGAAAGGGTAAAGGACGCGGTTGGGCTTTCCGGCGGCGGACGGTTTAGCGATATCATCTACCTCGAATACGCGTCGGGCAAGCCCTTCTATACCGACGGCATCTCAAGCGGGTGGGACGAGAAGACCTTCGATGAGAAGCTCACCGTCTCGTCCATGTCCTCGAGCATGGTGCGCCAGCTCATGGTTATCCTGGATAACAACGGGCGCGACGATCTGTCAAAATCGGAGCGGTTCGTGAATGACGTGATAACGATGTCGGTTGCGGCAAAGCGTGTCGCTCTCGGCGAGATCATCCGTAACGCCAAGAAAGACAAAATCGCGGGCGTGCCGCACAGCTTTGCGATGGTCGCGGATGAAAAGGAAAAACGCTCCGTTGTCAAGATCGCCGAAAAGAATTCGACTCTCTTTGACGATGCGTTTTCGATCTGGGCCATGGCCCTCTTTATCGACGCACGGCAAGAAGGACTCTTTGACGGCTATCGCGCGGTCATGACGGACACGAACGACGACGAAGCGGTACTGGCGGCGCTCATCGACGCGTTGATAGCCCACCATTACAGCGCCGAATACGGGACACTGGTGACCGGCAGCGTCAACACCGTCGAGGTTTCAAAGGTCCTTGATATGTTGACGAGGGCCGCCGAGGTAATGGACAACGGACCGGCCAAGGAAAAGCTCATGGGTCTGATTGTCAAACAGGCGGACTTCATCATAGCACGGCTCGCGACCGACACGGGATTTGCGCCCATGGTCGGGCTGGGCGGCGAGAAGATACCGACCGACCTCTGCGAATTCGAGACGCTCGGGACGAACGTGTTTCCGATCCTTGCCCTCGTCCGAACGTCGGAAGTGACCGGCGACCAGAAGTACCTCAGGCAGGCTCTCGTATACTTCGATCGTTTCGACGAAAGCAAGTGGGATCAGGCCATCGGGCTCTATCTCTCGTCCGGGACCATCTATAAGGCGGCCGATTACTCCAAGCTCGAGCTCAAATACAACAACCAGGAGCTCATCGCGGCGGTCCTGTTGATCTCCAAGCTGCAGCCGCATCTTTCCGGCGAACGGAAAATATTGTCGGCCTACCACATGACGACCTTCATGAACCGTATCATGGAGATCGCCAGTGTCGAGCGTTATCCGGGAAACGAAGAGTCCAACGAGACGATCTTCTCGCCCGAGATCATCAGGAGCGTCAAGATCATCCTGGCCGAATCCAAGGGGGTAGGAAAGCCGGGGGATGTCTTCACCAACCGGATCGTCATAAACAACGACTGCTATGACTCGGTAGCCCGGGCGCTTTCACGCATCAGGATAGAGCAGACGCTGCCCGACGGATTCCATTACGTGCCCGGCAGCACCCGGTTCAACGGGTCGCCCGGTCCTGACCCGATCGGGAGAAAAACCCTCAACTGGTACTATCCGCTGCTGAACGGCAAGAACCGCCTGGTGATCGACTACCAGGTCGTGGCCGACCCGAAAATCGCGGAAGGCTCATATACTTCCAGCCTCGACGTGTTGTCGTTCTCGGGATACGGCGGGGAGTATATACTCTGTCAGGATCGCGATATCGCGTCAACGACACTGATTGTG
>CAWELC010000012.1:0-123223 GCA_963809875.1 uncultured delta proteobacterium
GATAAATCCCTCTACCCCTTGAGAAAGAATTTCCTTTGCCTGGCCGTTCTCACTATATCCCGAGGAAACGATGACCTGTATTGCCGGGTTAATCTTCCGTAATGCTTGAAGGGTTTCTTTGCCGCCGAACTTCGGCATAATGAGATCAAGGATTATCAGATCGATTGCGGTCTCCTGGTTGCGAAAGATTTCAATGCCACGTTGCCCGTCTTCTGCGGTGATGACCCGGTAACCGAGTTGCGTGAGAAAATCCCCCCACATTTCCCTGATCACCGGCTCGTCATCGATGATAAGGATAGTGTCTTTGCCATGCGATCCGGTCGACTTCACTTTTTCCGAGGCCTTTTTAGACCTCTTTGTGGTGGGAAAATAGAGCTTAAAGGTAGTCCCTTTACCCATCTCGCTGTCGACGGTTACCGTACCCTTATGGCTCTTTATGATTCCGTAGACCGTCGCAAGCCCCAGCCCCGTGCCGCCGCTCTGTCCCTTCGTGGTAAAGAAAGGCTCAAAGATACGCTCCCGTATCTCGGGTGTTATCCCGATACCCGTATCGGTAATCGAGAGCACGACGAAATCTCCCTCCCGTATATCAGGATGGGTCTTTACAAAATCTTTATCCAGTTTCTGGTTTGCGGTCTCGATAACCAGCTCGCCGCCGGACGGCATCGCGTCTCGTGCGTTTATGCACAGGTTCAAAAGGCTTTGTTCAAGCTGACTGTTGTCTCCTTCAATCATCATGAGGTTCGGGTCGAGACGAGTATCTATTTCTATTGATTTGTCAAAGGTTCCCACGACCAGCGGAAGGGCTTTCCTGACCACCTCGTTCAGATTCACATGGACGGGAATGTACTTCCCCGCCCGTGCGGTGTTGAGGAGCTGTCTGGTGAGCTCGGCCGCACGGATCGTTCCCTGGTGGATGGTCTCCAGCGCTTTGTAGTCGGGATCGTCCTTCTTTCTTCGAGACATCAAAAACTCGGAATATCCCATGATACCCGTGAGGATGTTATTAAAGTTATGTGCTATCCCACCCGCCAGAGAGACGATCGCCTCCATCTTCTGCGTCCGAATGAGCTGTTCTTCCATTTTCTTCTTGTCGGTGATATCCCTCACGCTCCCCTGAACGCCCACGACCTTCCCGTTCTTATCCCTCCGGGGGACGACCGTTACCAGGGCATCAAACAGGGTCCCCTCCCGATTCTTCACCTGCACCTCGTAATCTTCCACGTATCCGTTTTCCAGGACCTTTCTGGTCAGCTCTTCCTTTTGTTCGGGATGGGCGTATAATTCGGCTATATTGAGATTCTTAAACTCCGCTTTGGAATAGCCGAAGAACTTCTCGGCCGCATCGTTCATATCCAGGATTGTTCCATCCAGCGTCCGAATATACATGGGGTCCCGGGACGTTTCGAAGACGCTCTTAAACTTCTCCTCTGATTCCCGAAGGGCCTCCTCGGCGCGCCTGCGCTCGGTTATGTCCCGGGCGAAATAGAGGATGGCCGGCTTTCCCTCCCAGGGGACGGAAACCGCGATGCCCTCGAACCACCTGATTTCGCCGTCCTTGGTGAAATATCGGAATTCGGAAGGGTAGGTTACGGGATCTCCTTCCATCTTCCTGAGGTATTCCTTTACGATCACTTCGCGGTCATCGGGATGGATCAGATCGACAAACGACTTCGTCCTCAGTTCCTTCAGCGTGTAGCCCGTCAGCTTTTCGGTCATGGGATTGGCGTACTGGAAGATAGTATCCGTAATGACGGCAATCGATTCCTGGGCATTCTCGATAAACTGGCGGTACTTCTCCTCGGAGACCCTGAGGGCTTCCTCGGCCCGCTTTCTTTTCGTGATGTTCCGTGCGATGCCGTGGACGTACGTCGGCTTTCCGGATTCGTTCAGAATAGGCCTGATGGAGAAAGAGTACCATCCGTAGCCGCCGTCCTTCCTCCTCGCCCTCATCTCGAACTCGAACGGCTGCCCGTCTCTCGCCTTTTCAGACGCCGTCAGGGCGACGCCGATATCGTCGGGATGGAGAAAGTCCTGGAAATTACGCAACAGGATCTCCTCCTCGGAAAATCCACTCTCCCTCAGCAGCGACCCGTTAACCTCGAGGAAATGCCCTTCCATGTCCGTAAGGAAGATGAGATCAACGGCGTTTTCGATCAAGTCCCGGTATTTCGCCTCGCTCTGAACCAACGCTTCCTGGATCTTCTTTTTTTCGGTGACGTCCCTGAAGGTGCCCTGGAACCCGACTACCGTATCGCCCTTATAGAGATTATTGACGTAGGCCTCTACGGTTCGCAGTTGCCCATCTTTCCTCGTGAAGTTATACGTGAGGTCCTTGATCGGTTCGCCGGCTGGAGTAAAGCCGACTATACGCTTTGAATAGCCTATCGGCAGTTTCAGGATCCATCACTTGGCGGTAGTTGAAGCCGATAATCTCATCACGGCCATACCCGGAGATCGTCTCGAAACCGCTGTTGACGTCGGTGAAGTTGCCCTTCAGATCGGCCGTGAAGGCCGCTTCGATGGAATTGGCAAAAAGACCCCGATAACGCTCCTCCGATTCCCTGAGAGCTTCCTCGGCCCGTTTGTGCTCGGTGATGTCCTCGTAGGTACCCAGGACGCCGATAACCCTGTCTTCCAGGTCGCGCAGCGGCACCTTGCTCGTCTTGATCCAGATACGCCCGCCGTCGGGAGTATCCTGGGGCTCCTCGTAATTCAGCTTGGGCTGGCCGGTCGTGACGACCTCCCGGTCGTCCGCGCGGTAGAGGTCGGCCTGCCGGCGCCATACCAGGCTGTAATCGGTATCCCCGATGATATCCGCAGGGGACTGGCGGCCGGTATCCCGCGCAAAATTGAGGTTGCACCCGAGGTAGGTCGAGTCTACGTCCTTCCAAAAGAGACGGACGGGAATGGTATCAATGATGAGTTGCAGCATTTTATTGGTTTCGGCGAGTTTACGCTCTTTTTCCCTGAGCTCCTCGTCCACCTTCTTGCGCTCGGTGATATCGCGGGTGATCCCGAGTATCTCGACGAGCGTTCCATCGGCGTCGCGCAGGGCGGCAAAGGTCGTCTCGGTCCAGATGGTGGAGCCGTCCTTGCAGTACTGCTCCATTTCGAGCCTGCGCATCCGGGAAGGATATTTCGTTTCTCTTGACTCGATCTCCATCTCCTCCCGGTATGCGGTCATCAATGCTTCCAGTGAAGCAGGGGTCATGATCTTATCGAGAGGCTGGGCCATCGCCTCCTCGACCGAGTAACCGCGCAGGCGCGTGACGGAGGGGCTGATATACGTGAATCTCAGGTCGGTGCCGGTGGTGAAGATGATGTCGTTGGCATTCTCCGCCAGCAGCCGGTAGCGCAACTCACTTTCCCGGAGCGCCTCCTGGGCCTTCATGCGCTCGGTGACTTCTCTTCCTATCCCGTGGGTTTCAATGATCCTGCCGTCTTTCCATACCACGCGTTCCTGGATTTCAAAGGCGTGAATGCTGCCGGCACTGTCGATGAGATCGAATTCAAACGGGCCGATTTCCTCGCCTTTTACCTGGCGCCTGAATACCTCGGCCGCGCGAGCGAGCGATTGGGGTGTGAGGAAAGATGCGAAGCTCTTGCCGACTATTTCCTCTTTTTTCTGAAATCCGCCGATTCTTAAGATCTGATCGTTGGCGAACTTCATGTTTCCCTGCCCGTCGACGACGTAAACGATGTCGTTGGTGTTCTCGATGACTTCACGGTAAAGCCTGTTGAGCTCGCTCTCCGATTCCTTCCTGTGCAGGGCGATTTCGATTGTCGCCTTCAATTCCGAGGGATTGACCGGTTTCAACAGGTACCCGTTGGCGCCGGTCTCTTTCGCACCGGCAATCAGCGCATCGTCCTGGTGGCCGGTGAGAAACACGATCGGCATGTCCATCTCGCTGCGAATAAGATGAGCCGCCTTGATGCCGTCTATCCGGCCCGGCATAATAATATCCATGAGCACTATATCCGGGCGCAATTTCCTCGCCTTCCGGACGGCCTCGGCACCCGACACGGCCTTCCCGGCGACCGCGAATCCGAGCTCCCCAAGGATGTCCGTCAGCTGGGCGAGGATGAGCTTTGAGTCATCCACGATCAGGATGCGCTTCATGGTAACCTCGGAAAGGAGAATGCGGGGAAAGAGAGCAGCGTATACCGATTTGAAGTGAATGCGCGATCGAGGACAGGCGAGTTTACTTCCTGCTGCATGTAGCTTGCCATATGAAGATTCAAATTAGAATATAGTGGTGACATACCGGCGCGCTCTCTGTATATCCGGTGAAAATGCGTTATGCTCAGCCTGCGCGTACGGCAAGGCTAGGCCGAATACTCTATTTCCGGTGGTACGCTCTTCCATAAGAGGAAACCGAGATTCTTAATGATAGTGATTATCAGTTATTTGAGGGCTTTTTGTCAAGGTAAAAATTATAGTTATTATGGATTTTGTAAGAAGCATAAGTAAAGAAATAAATGAACCATATGCTTAACTTTATTCAAACGTGTAACAAATCCTGTGCCTGTCAACCAAGGTTATTCATGCATAGTGGCCCACCAAGAGCATAAAGCCCGGTGCAGGGGGAGAAGGGTGTCTTCAGATGTGTGATATGCGAGTGGGATTCTTGGGACAAACCGTGGTTAACATGTATAATCGGCCGTACACGCTAGTGCTCCAGCACCTCATCAAGCAGCGTATAGAGAGCTTCTATTCTAAATGGCTTTGCGATGTATTTGTTCTCGGTTAACTTGAGAAACACCTGAGTATCATCGTTCATCGTATCCCCGGTGATAAAGAGGATCCTTTTACCCATTCCGGGATAGTTGTTAACTATGTGGGCGTATAACTCCGTCCCCTCCATCCCCGGCATCTTAATGTCCATGATGATCGCGTCGAAGGATTCTTTCTCGATTAACGCCAGGGCCTCCTGCCCGGACGACGATGTTTTCACGATATGCCCGTTTGCGGACAGGACGGCCGAAAGGAGACCCCTGATGTGCTCCTCGTCATCGACAATAAGAATTCTCTTTCCGGTCAGCTCGGTTTTCTTCCCGATCACTACTTCCTTTTCCTTACGCCGACTGCCGACGACGGGGATGCTCACGATAAATTTCGCCCCCCTGCCCGGCGCGCTTTCCACGTCGATCCTCCCCCCGTGTTCTTCGATGATTCCGTAAGCCATGGAAAGGCCCAGCCCCGTGCCTTTCCCGACCTCCTTGGTGGTGAAAAAAGGGTCGAAGATTCTTTTGAGGTCTTCCTCCGCAATCCCCGGTCCGTCGTCCTCGAGCTCAATAACCAGGGCGCCGTATTTTAGATAGGAACGAATGGCTAAAGACCCTCCCCTCTTGCCGCTCAGTGCGTCTTGTGCATTGTTAATGATGTTCGTAAAGACCTGCTGGAGCTGATACGGGTCGGCATACGTCGGCGGAAGGTCGCCGGCCAGGGACAGGCGGACGTCGATGTTGGACACCTTCAGGTTATACTCCCTCAGTTTATATGATTCCATGATGATCTCGTTGATGCTGGTCATCCTGCGTTCCTGTTTGTGGTTCCTGGCGAACGTCAGCATCCCGGTGATTATCTTTGCGGCCCTTTCGGATTCCTTGAGTATTACCTCCAGTGATTTGATGGAGTCGGCGGGCGTTGTCTTACGCAAGAGCAGAAACTCGGCATTCCCCATGATCGCCGTCAACGGGTTGTTCAGCTCGTGGGCCACGCCTGATATCATGGTCCCCAGACCGGAAAGCTTTTCGGCCTGCATGAGCTGCTGTTCCAGTCCCCTCATCTGCGTAATATCCCTTACGCTGCCCTGAAAACCGACAATGTTGCCCTCACTATCCGTCCTGACAACGATGTTGGCCAGAGCGTCTATCAGGGAGCCATCTTTTTTCTTGAGCTTGAGTTCGTAGTTCTCCACGTAGCCTCTTGCCTTCAGCTTCTCTATGAGGTCAGTCCTATCGTCAGGGTTATGATAGAAGTCCAGGATGCTCATCCCTCTTATTTCTTCATCGGAATAGCCAAAAAAGTCTTTTGCGGACATGTTATAGTCGATGATCTTGCCATCGGGCGATGAGATGTACATAAAGTCCCGCGAGGTCTCGAATACGTTCCGGAACTTCGCCTCGGATTCCCTCATTGCCTCCTCGGCCCGCTTGCGCTCGGTGATGTTCCTTCCGATGCCATGTATCTCCACACTACCGCCGCGATTCGTGATGTATTTCTCACTAACCTCAAAGACGCTTACTTCGTTGCCGGCTCCGCCAAGCTCGACTTCAAAGATCCTTTGTTTTTTCCCCGATCCCTGTTTCTCGAACAGATTTCTGAGATTGTTATATGATCGCGGGGTGACAATCTCCTTAAAGTTCTTCGGGTTGCGGTCGCCGCGGGAATAGCCGATGTATTGCCCGAGAGTGGTATTGACGTATTTAAGATTTCTGTTCGCGTCCAATACGTAGACGATATCGCCGATCTCTTCGACGTGCTCCCGGTAGCGTCGTTCAGACTCGCTCAGCTTTTCCTGGGCCTTCTTCTGCTCGGTCACGTCGCGCATCATAATCAGATGGCCGCACGGCAGGTCGTATCGATCGATCAGCGGATAGATATCGAAAGTGAAGGTGCGTGGCGTAGTACGCTCATCGGTGACTTCAAGGTGCTCTACCGAGAAGGAACTCGGGTGTGTCACCGACGGCGGCAACGAACCGAGGAGCGATTCCGCGTTTCTCCCAACGTACCTATCCGTCACCCCGAAGAACCGACGCGCCGCCGGGTTCAGGTCGACAATCCTGTTTAGAGTATCCAGCACGATCACTCCGTCGGTGATGTTCTCGATAAGGAGGTCCCGGGCAATGGGGACGATCTCGAACAACCGGGAACGAAAGATGCTCCAAAAATAAATAAGACCGACGATCGTAAAAGAAAAGGGGGTGAGATCCATGCCCGGCACGGGGCTGTTGCCGGTGATGTAGATGAGATTACCCACCCACGGGACGGCGACGCCCAGCATGAGCGGGACCGCTTGCTTCCGATAGAGACGTGGGTACTTGACGATTGACCGAACAAGGAGAAAGGAGCCCGCCAGGAGGGTTGCGTAGGAATAGGAGATAACGACCCAGAACCAGGGCCCGTGATGATAGATCAGGAAGTCGCTTCGGACCGGCGATCCTGCTGTGACGCTGCTCCACAAAAGCCCGTGCCACTCGTTGGAGATGGCTGCCAGTATGGTAACTACCGGTATTAGCCAGAGCAGACCCATGGTCTTTCTGGTAATCCATCCGTCTTGACCGCTGAAACGCGCCGAAAAAAGGAGCCATAGGACCCCGACGGAAGCGATGCCGGTATATTCGAGTTTGGCGCAGAGTAGTTTTGCCCGGGTCTCCACCACCATCACTTCGAGGGCCTGGAAGAGAGTCCAGTCCACTATCGCCAGCATGAGAAACGCTAACGCGGCAGCCCCCGGGATAGCCCGGTGACGCCAGCAGAAGTAACAGGCTAGTGTCGCAAGAAGGGCATTGGCAAGATAGGCGACGGCGTATGGGGGGAGGTGCCAAGTCATAGTGTTCCCGAACTGTTCTCAGTTGCTCCGTCTTACCGGAAGACGGCCGCCTGGAACCGGAGATCCAGGAAATGCGAGATAAGAGACTACGCACGGTTACGAGCGCAGACGAGCATGGCGGAAGTCAGACCTTATAAGCGGTAGCAGGATGCGCCACATCCGGAGGGTCGCGCATGAGGGACCAGGGGATGTGCCTGAGCCATCTCAAATCCCCGAGCCGCTAACTTATATGATGTACTACCGTAAAATACTATACAATTACTGTCCGCAATGTCAACACATTCTTGCAGCCCAAAGCAGCCGGTTTCCGTGACCTGCCCGATAGCAGAGCCGCTACGTACGTTAGTCAATGCGCGTATTGTTAAGTTCCGAGATTCCGAAAGCCGGAGAATACGACGTGAGGAGTGGAAATGGATTGGCTGGGGGACGAGGATTTGAACCTCGGTTCACGGATCCAGAGTCCGCTGTCCTGCCGCTAGACGATCCCCCAGTCGTGCGTGAATCTTATATAAATAAGTCAAAAACGACGGGATGTCAACCCTATTCGAAGTATTTTTTAAGGTCGGCCGCGATTTTTTCGGGCAACTCGTCGGTGGCCGCCTCGCCCAGGATCACCTCGAAGTATGACTGGTCGTTTCGGGCGTAGGGCACAAACCGCGTGCGCACCAGCATCCTCACCAGCATCCGGTAGCTCTCGTGGCGGCCCGCCAGCGAATATATCCCGAGGTTGAAGCCGTTGTTGCCGGCGTCGCGCCAGTATTCTTCGACTGCCAGGATCCCCCGGGCCAGCGCCGACAGCTCATCGTCGGAAATGTCCCGGAAGTCCGACCTCTCCCCGAAAACCGCCCAGACCTCCTTCTGTCCCTGCGGCGCGAAGGGGGCCATCCACGCGATATCGCCCGTGCGGGCGATGAAGCGCTCGCCCCGGGCTTCTTCCTCTTCTATTAGCTCGGTCCAGAAGGGGCGCCCCGTCCTCTCCAGAAAGCTCGCGGAGCAGTGGGCGATCTCCCGCAGGTAGTTGGTCGGGGTGACAAAGAGGTTGACCTGCAGATGGGGGTGAATGAGCGTCCCCCCGGAGGAGGGGAGGTAGTTCTGGGTGACGGCGGCATAGCGCACCGCGGGATCGACGTCAAAGACCCGTGCGATATATTGTCTCGCGTTGATAAGGGTATCCCGATAGAGGCGCTCGGTAAACTGCCCGATCTCGATAAAGTGAGCGGACGAAAAGGTCGAAACCGCGCTGTGACGTCCGTACGGCGACAGGTTCGGAAAAAGGATCGACTCCCCGAACGCGAACCTCCCCGTGGGGATGATCTCGGGGACGAACCGCGGAGTGGCCTCCAGGACCCGCCCGGGGCAAAAGGGGCAGGTTCCGGCGCTCTGTTGAACGTGAGCCCGGTAGGGGGGGTCGGAAAAATCGATCGGGGGTTCGCCGGTCCGTACGGGTGTGATGCGGACGGTCCGGCCGGTCAGCGGGTCCGTCCTGATCTCGGTCGTAATCGTGACGGGGCGCGCCGCGCCGGGCGGGATGATCCGGGTCTCTTCCTCGCGCTTCTCAAACACCGACTTCTCCTGCGTGGTTCAGTCCGGTAGCGCCCAACCCCGTTTCCGGGATCCGGCCCGTGGTCCGTACGAACGAGCCACCTACGGGCCTTCGTGGCGACGGAAAACGAGGTATACGATCAACAAGGCGATCAGCGGGAGGTTGGCCGGTAAGAGATCGAGGCGGTTCTTGCCGATCTCCACCCAGAGGTTCATTCCGACCAAGGCGAGCATCACCAGAAACGGAAGCTCCGCCGTAATCCAGGTCGCGGCTTTCATTTCGTCTCTCCTCCGGTTGTCATTGCGGCGGCGGATGGGGCGGGGGTCTTGCGTGTGTTCTCCTCAATGGCCAGGAAAAGCAGGATTATCTCGGAAAAGGAGTAGAGGGCGAGGAAGTGGATGACGCCGAAGAAGAGCACGACGACCCAGACAAAGCCGGTCTCAAGCATGCCCATGGTGGGGGCGAGGGGCTGGCCGCCGGCAAGATTGACCGCGCTGACGGCGGCCGCGATGAAGGGCGGGGCGATAAAGCTGCCGATCAGGATGATCCACGCCACTATCTTGATGACAACCGAAAAGAACCTCAGGAAACGGAATCTCTTTTCCATAGCTCCTCCTCACCGTCAAATCAGGATAAGGCCGGTCTCGGGTCAACCTTTCTTTGCGGGCCGCGAAAAGCTTCGGTGAAACTCCTGGAGAGACTTAACCTCTATCTTGCCCGTGTGATTGCTTTCGATTCCCTCCACCGCTGCACGCGCGCCGGATACGGTGGTAAACGTCGGGATACTGAAAAGGAGAGTATTTTTTCTGATGTAATACGAGTCTTTGATCGACTGCTTGCCGACGGTGGTGTTTATGACCATCCGTATCTCGCCGCTCTTGATCATGTCGACGACGTTGGGGCGCTTCTGCTCCTTGAGCTTATAGACGAACTCGGCCGGGACGCCGTTCTCCTTGAGGAACCGGTGGGTCCCGGTGGTGGCGACCAGCCGATACCCCAGATCCACGAGCTTTTTCGCGACGGGCAGGAGCGGCTCCTTGTCGCTGTCCCTGACACTGACGAAGACCGCCCCGTCGGCCGAAAGGATGAGCCCGGAGGCCAGCTGCGCCTTATAGAAGGCCCGCGCGAACGTGTTGTCTATCCCCATCACCTCGCCGGTGGACCGCATCTCCGGCCCGAGGATGATGTCGGTTCCCGGGAACTTGGCGAACGGGAAGACCGACTCCTTGACCGATATATGTTTCGGGATAACCTCAGCGGGCAGGCCGATGTCTTTGAGCTTTTCGCCCGCCATGACGCGGGCGGCGATCTTGGCCAGCGGCACCCCGATGGCCTTGCTGACGAAGGGCACGGTGCGGCTGGCCCGGGGGTTAACCTCCAGGATAAAAATCTCGCCGTCCTTCAGGGCGAACTGGACGTTCATGAGCCCCACGACGGAAAGCTCCAGGGCGAGTTTCCTGGACTGGTCTTTGATCTTCTTGACGATCTTGTCCGAAATGGAGAAGACCGGAAGGCTCATCGCGCTGTCGCCGGAGTGAATACCCGCCTCCTCGATGTGCTCCATCACCCCGCCGATGAAGACGTCGGTCCCGTCGCATACGACGTCCACGTCCAGCTCGATGGCGTCCGAAAGGAATTTATCGATGAGCACGGGGTGCTCGGGGCTGGCCAGCACCGCGAGCCTCATGTAGTTGCCCAGGTCGCTCTCGTCGTGGACGACCTCCATGGCCCTGCCGCCGAGCACGTAGGAGGGCCTGACCAGGACCGGGTACCCGATCTGCCGGGCCACCGCCACCGCCTCGTCGGCGGAGCGGGCGATTCCGTTTTCCGGCTGCTTAAGGCCGAGCTTGGTCAGGAGCTCCAGGAAGCGCTCCCGGTCTTCCGCCCGGTCGATCGAATCGGGGCTTGTCCCGATGATGGGGACCCCCATCTTTTCGAGGGGGACGGAAAGTCTCAGCGGGGTCTGGCCGCCGAATTGCACGATGACCCCGTACGGCTTCTCCTTACCGACGATATTCAGGACGTGTTCGAAGGTCAGCGGCTCGAAGTAGAGGCGGTCGGAGGTGTCGTAGTCGGTGCTGACGGTCTCGGGGTTGCAGTTGACCATGATCGTCTCGAAACCCGCCTCCGACAGCGCGAAGGCCCCGTGGACGCAGCAATAGTCGAACTCGATCCCCTGGCCGATGCGGTTGGGGCCGCCGCCCAGGATCATGATCTTCTTCTTATCCGTCGGGAGCGCCTCGCACTCGGTCTCGTAGGTTGAGTAGAGGTAGGGGGTGTAGGCCTCGAATTCCGCCGCGCACGTATCCACCCGCTTGAAGACCGCCTCGACGCCGTGATCCTGCCTGAGCTTCCTGAACTCGAGCTCGGTGATCCCCATCAGCTCGGCCATGCGGGAATCGGAAAAGCCGTACTCCTTGGCCTCGAGAAAATAGTGCTTGAAGCGCTCGTCCCCCAGCTCGTTGCGGTGTCCGGCAAGGAGCCTGATTTCCTGTTCCATCTCCACGATCTGGGAGATATTGGCCAGAAACCAGGGATCGATCCGGGTGATCTCGTGCACCTTCTCCAGCGCGATGCCGTGGCGGAATGCCTCGGCCACCAGCAGAATGCGCTCGGGCGTGGGCAGCATCAGCCGCGAGAGGACGATCTCCCGCCGCTCGGCCTCGGGAAGCGCGCGCTCCTCGGCCGTAAGCGGGCTCGAGAAGCCGTTATAGCCGTATTCGAGAGAGACCAGCGCCTTCTGGATCGACTCCTTGAAGGTCCGGCCGATGGCCATGGCCTCTCCCACGGACTTCATCTGGGTGGTGAGCGTGGGATCGGTCTGGGGGAATTTCTCGAAGGTGAAGCGCGGGATCTTGGTCACGACGTAGTCGATGGTCGGCTCGAACGAGGCCGGGGTCTCGCGCGTGATGTCGTTGACAATCTCGTCCAGGCGGTATCCAACGGCGAGCTTTGCGGCGATCTTGGCGATGGGGAAACCGGTGGCCTTGGAGGCCAGCGCCGAGCTGCGGGAAACCCGCGGGTTCATCTCGATGACGACCATCTTCCCGTCCTCGGGATTCACCGCGAACTGAATGTTGCTGCCGCCGGTATCGACGCCGATCTCGCGGATGATGGCGATGGCGGCGTCGCGCATGATCTGGTATTCCTTGTCCGTGAGCGTCAGGGCCGGGGCCACGGTGACCGAGTCGCCGGTATGGATGCCCATCGGATCGAGGTTTTCGATGGAGCAGACGATCACGACGTTGTCGGCGCCGTCGCGCATCACCTCCAGCTCGTATTCCTTCCAGCCCAGCACCGACTGTTCGATGAGGACCCTGCCCACCGGGCTCTGGGCCAGGCCCCACCGGACGTACTCGATGAACTCTTCGCGGTTGTAGGCGATGTTGCCGCCGGTGCCCCCGAGGGTAAACGAGGGACGGATGATGGCGGGGAAACCCACGGCCGCCAGCACCGATTCGGCCTCGGCGAAAGACTCGGCATAGCCGCTGTCCGGGAGCATCAGGCCGATCCTGGTCATGGCCTCCTTGAAGAGGTTGCGGTCCTCGGCTTTTTCGATGGCCTCGTAGCGCGCGCCGATCAGCTCCACGCCGTACTTTTCCAGGACCCCTCCCTTAACCAGCTCGACGGCGATGTTGAGGCCGGTCTGGCCGCCGAGGGTCGGCAGCAGACAGTCGGGCCGCTCCTTCTTAATGATCTTTTCCACCACCGACGGCGTGATCGGCTCGATGTAGGTGGCGTGGGCGAACTCGGGATCTGTCATGATGGTGGCGGGGTTGGAGTTGATGAGGATGACCTCATAGCCCTCTTCTTTGAGGGCCTTGACCGCCTGTGTCCCCGAATAGTCGAATTCGCAGGCCTGACCGATGATGATCGGGCCGGAGCCGACGATGAGGATCTTCTTGATATCGGTTCGCTTCGGCATGGATCAGGCGAAGTCCTTCATGAGTCGAATAAACTGGTCGAAGAGATAGCCCGCGTCGTGGGGGCCGGGAGACGCCTCCGGGTGGTACTGGACGCAGAAGAGGGGAAGCTGCCGGTGGCTGAACCCCTCGACGGTGTTGTCGTTAAGGTTAAGGTGGGTGATCCGGGCATCGGCGGGCAGCGAATCCGCGTCCACGGCAAAACCGTGGTTCTGGGAGGTAATCTCGACCCGATCGGTTATCAGGTTCTTCACGGGCTGGTTGCCTCCCCTGTGTCCGAACTTCAGCTTATAGGTCGTCCCCCCGAGGGCCAGGGCCGAAAGCTGGTGGCCCAGGCAGATGCCGAAGATCGGCTTCTTCCCGATGAGCTTTTTTATCTCGGCTATTGCGTACGGCACTCCCTCGGGATCCCCGGGCCCGTTACTGAGCAGTATCCCGTCGGGCTTGAGCGAGAGGACCACGTCGGCCGGGGTGGAGGCGGGCACTACCTTGACCTTAATGCCCCGGGCGACCAGGGACAGTGCGATATTTTCCTTCAGGCCGAAGTCAAAGACCACCACCATGAGCCCGGTGTCCTTCGGGCGCCGGGAGGGGTGGCCGGTGATCGAGGAGAGGTCGGCGGGCTCTTTCTTGAACTCATAGATGGCGTCGGTGGTGACCTCCCTGACGAGGTCCCGGCCGATGAGCCCGGGGGAGCTCCTGGCCTTCTCGATGAGGATCTCGGGCGTGATGTCGACGGTCGAGACGACCGCCTTGATAGCCCCGCCGATCCTGATGTGGCGCGTGAGCGCCCGCGTGTCCACCCCCTGGATGGCGATGATATTGTGGCGCTTGAGAAACGCCGAGAGCTCCTCATGGGAGCGGAAGTTGCTCGCGACCGGGGAGATCTCCTTGACGATGAATCCTTCCACCTGCGGCGTCCACGACTCGTTGTCGGCGGGATTGATCCCGTAGTTGCCGATCTGCGGGGTGGTCATGGTGACGATCTGACCCTTGTAGGACGGGTCGGTGAGTATCTCCTGGTAGCCGGTCATGGAGGTATTGAAAACGACTTCGCCGTCACGGATACCGTCGGCCCCGAAGGTGCGGCCGTAAAAAATCGTCCCGTCTTCCAGTGCAATGGCGGCGTTTTTCATGCGGGGGAGACCTCCAACCTCCAATAAAAAACTATATCGAAATTGTGCCGGAATTTCAAGACAATTGTGGACTGTCCACCAACAATACGTTATAATGACACGCTAACCCGGCAGGTCATCGTATGATTCCGACCCGTTCGGAGTGCCTCGCGGTGCTGAAAGAACACGAGGTCCCCGAAAACATCATCGGCCACAGCATCGTCGTGGAGCGGGTCGCCCTCTTCCTCGGCGGGCAGCTTATCGGCGCCGGAAACGAGCTGGATGCTGCGCTCCTTTCGGCAGGCGCCTTGCTGCACGACGTGGCCAAGATGCGGGGACTTGCCGAGGGGAGGCCCCACGGCGAGCTGGGGGCCGCCACCACCGACGATCTCGGGTTTGTCGAGGTCTCGCCCATCGTCGGCCAGCACGTGTGGCTTTCCGACTATGCCGACAACGGAGCGATCGACGAGGCAAAGCTCGTCAACTACGCGGACAAGCGGGTGAACCACGAAGAGATCGTTACCCTGGATGAGCGTTTTGAATATCTCTTCGAGAGATACGGCTCGGCCTCTGACGAGGCGAGGCGGCGAATCACCGAGATGAAGAGGCTCACCCGGAATATAGAACGGCAGATATTCGCGAGGCTCGTGATCGCTCCCGGGGACCTGAAGAGACTGATTGAGGAGAGATATGGACTTCATTCTCGATAGGCTGGCCATCGGCGACCTTTCGGACGCCAAGAACAGCACGATGCTCCTTGAGTGCGGCATCACGGCGATCCTCAACGTCGCCAAAGAGGCCCACCACGAGCCCGACACAAACTGCTTCGACTACTATAAGGTATCCATCGACGACGGCCAGGCAATGGACCTGTCGCACCTGTCGGAGGCGGTGGACTTCATTCACAGCCGCATCCGCCATGGAAAGGTGCTTGTGCACTGCCTCATGGGGGTGAGCCGATCGTCGACGATCGTGCTGTGCTACCTGCATGAGTGCGGATTTTCCCTGAGGGAGGCGATGAACCTCATCAAGAAGAAACGGCCCGAGGCCCAGCCCCACATCGCGCTCTATAACTCGGTAAGGGAATATTACCAGGCAAAGGAGGAAAAGCACAGAGTGCTTATCGCTTCCGAAAAGGGGAGATAGCGCCGTATTGTGCCTCTCCTTTTAAGCAGAGGATGCTCGGCGCGAGGAGTTGTTCGGTCCCCGGGACGAGGCGGTACAATCCGAGGGAGCCCCCGGAGTCTATCGCATCGGGGTTGTCGATAGGAGGGACTGCGGTTGATAGGTCCATTGGTCCGGTCCGGAAGCAAAAAACAGGATATGGAGAATTGATGCGATGAATATCATGGGGATACACGAATTCGGACACGATTCCGGTGTCGCACTGATCGCCGACGGTCGCCTTATGTCGATCGGGGAAGAGCGTCTCAACCGCAACAAACACTGCGGGGGATTCCCGGAGCTTTCGGTTGCGTATCTTCTTCAGGCGGCGGGTATCCACGAAATCAACGATGTTGATCTGATCGTGGGATTGACGCGGCTGGACAGGAACGGCGTAGAGAGGTTCGAGGCATCCATCCGAAAAATGCTCGGGTATCGGGGGAACGTCCACACCATCTCCCACCATGACGCCCACGCTGCTTCCGCCTTCTATCCGTCGCCTTTCGAAGAGGCCGCCGTCATGGTCGTCGACGGGTTGGGCAGCCAGGTCAACGATCTGGAGATAGGAAAGCCTCTCCCATTTATCAATCGCATCATCGATAAAAAAGACTACCACCGATGCCATGAGGTGCAGTCTTTCTACCGTGCGAAGAACGGGACCCTCTCTTCGATACGGAAGGACTACTCGCTGCCGGAATACCAGAACGGGCTGGGGCTTGTCTACATGGCGACCTCGGTATTCCTGAACTTTGGTGACTTCGGCTCCGGAAAGGTCATGGGACTTGCTCCCTACGGCGGTGTGAAGGGCAAGAGCATGACCCGTGACTTCTGTGATATCGTCGACGGGGCCGTCCTCACCGAGAGCGAAAAAAACTTTGTCAACTACGTCGACCGTTTCCAAAAGCGGTTCTACCCGAACGTCCCGATAAGGAAAAAAGAAACACTTCCTGACGACCTCTACACGGAGATTGCCTATTCGGTTCAGGAGGCGACGGAGCAGGCCCTCATTGAAATCGCAAACTATCTCCATCGGATCAGCCCCTCGGAGAATCTCTGCTACGCGGGTGGTGTCGGCCTGAACAGTGTGGCCAACAAGAAGATCCTCGACAATTCGCCCTTTGCAAATATCTTCATTCAGCCGGCCGCGTGCGACTCCGGGATCGCACTGGGGTGCGCCCTCTGGGGGGCCCATATGATCGCGGGGGAAAACCCGAAGAAATATCGATTCAAGAACGCCTACCTGGGCAGACCCTACGGGGAAGAGGAAATACTAACCGCCCTTAAAACTACCCCGAATATCCGCTTTTCCCGGGAGAAGAATATCGTCGGCAAGGCCGCACGGATGCTGGCGGACGGCAAAATCATCGGATGGTTTCAGGGAGGAAGCGAAGCCGGACCGCGAGCGCTCGGACACCGGAGCATCCTGTGCGACCCGAGCAAGCCGGACATGAAGGACGTCCTCAACGCACGGGTGAAACACCGGGAGAGCTTCCGGCCCTTTGCCCCGTCCGTCCTCATGGAACACGCCTTTGACTATTTCGAGATCAGCTGTGAAAGCCCCTATATGCTCCTTATCGCCAAAGTAAAGGAAGATAAACAAAGAATTGTCCCGGCCATCACCCACGTGGACGGGACGGCGCGCGTCCAAACGGTGACCAAGAAGGACAACGGGAGATACTACGACCTCATCAAGGAATTCCATTCGATCACAAAAATTCCGGTGATCCTCAACACCTCTTTTAATATCGCGGGGGAGCCGATCGTCGAGACTCCCGCCGACGCCATCAGGTGCTTCATGTCCACCGAGATGGACTATCTTTGCATCGAGGATTACTTTATCGAGGCGGCAGGACCGAAGGATCTCGTTCGCGGGCCGGTCGTCGACGAGAACCGTCTGAAGGCAGACGATATCAGGGGCGTGTTTTCGTGGTTTAAGGCCAAAGGGTAGGGCGCGTCCGCGATTGCGCTTTCTTCCGGGGGGTGGCCGGCCTGCGGGCGTTTGCGATTTGCCGGCCATCACAAGAGACGTGTCCTTCTACTCGGTCGGAGGTCCGCGACGAAAGGAGAGGGAAAGCAGGGGAAGGGTGGTCGGCCGGGGAATGTGGAGATACGTAACGACCGGGCGTATGCCCGACGGAGCGTCTCCTTTTTAGTACTCTATAAGGTCCCGCATACGGATGAGGTGTGGTATGAAGAAATTCCTCAAGATATCTCTGATCTTCGTCGCGTGTCTCGTTGTCGCCGGCTTCATCGGGAAATACTTTCTGCTGGACCGGGGCCCGATCCCGGCCGAGTCGACTTTCACCATTGATATGGACGAGGTCAGGAGGCTTGCCGCGGCCGACAACGCGGGGCTTCCGGTCGAGGTACGGTCCCTTGTCGTCGCCAAGGGGACGTTCCCTGCCCGGATAGTCATTGCCGGAGCGGGCGGAGGGGAGATCCCGATGACCTTTGCCTCCTATCAGGTGGTCTACCCGGACAAGACCGTCGTCATCGATTCGTGTGCGGACAAGGCGTCCTTTGAGGCGATGCCCTTTGCGCCGAGCGATTATTCCGATGAAAACTACAAGGTCCTCCAGGAGTCGCTGAAGAAAGCGTCATTGGTTTTAATAACCCACGAGCATTACGACCATATCGGAGGCGTCGCAACATCCCCCTATATCAATGAGATACTCCCTCGCCTCCTCCTTACCACCGAACAGGTCGAAAGCCCCCTCATGAAAGACGCGGGATTCCCAACCGGGGCGTTGGACGGGTATACGCCGCTGTCGTACGACCGTTATTACAGCCCGGCCCCGGGCATCGTCCTGATCAAGGCGCCCGGGCACGCACCGGGACAGCAGATCATCTACGTGAGGACGAAAGACGGCCGTGAATACCTCTTTGTCGGGGACATCGTGTGGAGTCGTGAGAACCTGAAGCGGGAGGTGAATCGGCCGCTTCTGATGTCTCTGGTGATGAACGAAGACCTGGAAGCCGCCCGGGGAGAGATCCGGTGGATCATCGATGATCTCTACAAGAACCCGAACAACGCCATAACGTATGTCGTCTCCCACGACGGTGAGCAGCTTGTCCGAATATATCGGGGCAGGGGTCATCGCTCGCGGGTTTAAATAGCGGGGGTCGGCAGGGTACCGCCGCGTCGGACATGGGCCGACCGTGTCGGTTCGCGGGCCGTCTAATCATCGCCCGCCGTCGTTTTGTAGCGGTTTTCTCATAGCGGGGAGCGTTCGATGCAGGAAGAATATACCATCTTTCAGCTTTCCGACACCCACTTCGACGGGAAGAACGTCGACCTCCTGGAGCTCGTGCTCAATTACCTGGTCGAGATCGGCCCCCGATACGTCCTGTTCACCGGCGACGTCGTCGACGGCCCGAAATACGATCCGCATCCCTTCATGCACATGATCAGGGACGCCCTTGCCCGCGTGAAGAAAAACACCGGCAGGCTCCCGATCTTCCTGGTGATTCCCGGCAACCACGACTTCTTCTGGGAGGGGACCTACGGCTTCAGGAAAGACCGGCGCTTCTATCAGGCCTTTCGCGAAGTGGAGCGTTCCTTCTTCTTCTCTCCCGCAGACGAGATCACCATCGTCCCCTTCGACTCCAACCGGGTTGTGGAGCCGCGGGGCGGATTCAAGCGAAGACTTCTACAGAGGATCCGCTACAAGTCCCACGGGCTGATTATCGAAAAGGACCTCGATGACTTCTCCCAGCAGATTCACCGTTTGGAGAAATCGGAAAATGCCCACGCCTTCCAGAGGTCCCTGAAGATCGCCCTCGTCCACCACCACCCGTTGCCGACCACCTATAGCTATCTCCCGGCGCTGGCCGACGAGAGCTACATGATGCTCGAAAACGCGGGGGTATTCATCTACCGGCTCGTCCAGGAGAACTTCGATCTGATCCTCCACGGCCACCGACACTATCCCCAATTCTGCCGTGCCGCCTACTACGATTCGAAGGGAAACGAAAAGGTCATCTCGGTCCTCGGGTGCGGCTCATCGGGGAAGCCCTACGACCAGTGGATAGCGACCGCGGGTCACAATTTCAACCTGATCCACGTCCATCAGGACGGCTCCGTGACGGCCGAGCAGTATTTCAGGTTAGGCACGGGCGAATTCACACCGGCGGAGCGGATCATCACGATCCGGGGTCCCAAAAGGATGGAAAAGACAATTGAACATGAACCGGGAGGATGGTTCGGCCCGCAATTTTAGGGCCAGGGCGCGCAAGACCTTCGACACGGCGTCGTCGTTCTACGGACTATTTGACTTCTTCTCGAAAGGGGTCTTTGGCGAGGCGGCGGCGCTCCTGCCCCGGACCATCCCGATGGGACCGGAGACCTCGGTGCTGGAGGTCTTCTGCGCGACGGGGTTCTTCTCCCGCATCCTTGCCGCCGGAGGCTCGCGCGTGACGGCGCGTAGACCTCTCGCCCCTGATGGTCACAAGGGCGCGGCGGGAAGCGCGCGGCCTTCCCGTCGAGTTCCTCGTGGCCGACGCCGCCGACCTCCCGTTTGGTGACGACACCTTCGGGCTGGTGGTGGCGGGGCGCGGGCTGCACGGCATGCCCCGGGTAGTCAGGGACGCCGTCGTGGCCGAGATCCACAGGGTTTGTGCGGGCCATGCCCTTTTCATGGAGCCCACGCGCCCCGTGTCGCCTCGTCGAACGGGCGATTATGGGGGTCCTCGAACGGCTCGAGGGAGGATATGACGACTACCGTGACTTTATCGCCACGGATTTCAAGGCCTACCTCTCGGGCCTGGGTTTTGTCCCGCGGGACCTGATCTCCCGCGACGGCCAACAGATACTGCTTGCCGCCAAAGGCCCGAAGCCCCGTTCCTCCGCCGGTCGCCTCTGATACTCCCATCTTTCCCTTGACACGCCGCCAGCCGGCCCGTTATTATCGATGATGATGATACGCGACCCTCGTAACGACTTCTCGATCAACGCCATGGCGCTGACCATCTTTACCACCAACATCGGCGGCGGTATCATCATCTCGATACTCTCGCTCTACATCAAACACCTCAACATAAGTCTGACGCTGGGGGGACTGGCTATCTCGCTGTTTGCCATCACCCGGGGCATCTCTCAGCCGATCGTCGGGCACTTCATCGACAGGATCGACCCCCGGCCTGTCATCACCGCGGGGATCATTATCTTCACGATCGCCTCGGCGGCGCCCGCAATCCCAAACGCGATCATCCTCTTTACCGCTCGGGCGCTGTTGGGTATATCCTCGGGGATGGTGGTCGTGGCCTGCTACACGATCATCGCGCGACTCTACGGGGATGCCTACCTGCGCAGGATGGCCAATGCCCGTTTTATGGCGCTGGAGATGATCGGCTCGATCGTCGGGCCGGTGCTGGGGTCGGTGACCTTCTGGCTGTCGGGCTCCTTTTCGTCGCCCTTCATCGTCTGCTCGATGTTCGGGGTGATCGCGCTGGCGCTCTTCCTGAAACGGGTAAAGGATATCGGAGGCGACAGGCCGCCGCAGGTGGCCAACAACGACAATCCGTCCGCCGGGCGAATGAAGTTCGCACCCGGGGGGCTGGCCGCCCTGTCGCTGTTATCGGGCCTGAACTTCACGCTCATGTTCGTCTGGGGCGGGCTCCTGCTGATCATGCCCCTGTTTGCCGATTCGGTTGGGATCGCCGGGTACAAGGCGGGCTACCTCTTCGGGGCGCTTTCGTTCGGGATGATCCTCTCCATCTGGATGACCCAGCGCGAGTTCTTCGGCAAGGTCCGCATCGAGCCGCTGATCATCGTGGGGAGTTTTTTCGCCCTCATTCCCCTGACGATCCTCGTCTTCGTGACGCATTTTTGGATCTGGCTCCTGATATTCTGGGCGATGGGGATGGGGGTAGGGGTTCTCTTTCCGATCTTTCCTTCCATGGCCACGGAGGCCATAGTCGACCGGCCGGGGCAGGGGGTGAGCTACCTCGAGATGGGCGGGAATATCGGGTTTATCCTCGGCCCGATCATGGCCTCGCTTTTCGTGCGGGGCAACGACGTGACGCTCCCCTTCTATTTCGAAGTGGCCGTTTCCTACGTGACGGTGCCGGGGGCGATCGCCCTGGTGTTTCTGAGGTCGCGGATGGCGCGGGCCAAGAAGGAGCTCACAGAAGAGTCTTTGACTCAGTGAATAGCACGCCCGCGTCCTCCATCGTCTTGAGGGACATCTCCAGATGTCCGGGTGGAGAGGCGACCGGGCGGGTGAGGTCGTAGATGACCACCGCCTCAAAGCCCATCGCTACGGCGTCTTTTGCGCTGTAAAAGACGCAGTAGTCCAGCGCCAGCCCGGACAGAAATACGCGACGCGCCTTCTTGGTCTTCAGGTAGCCCGACAACCCCGTCTCGGTAACCATATCGTTTTCCTTGAGCACCGAATAGCTGTCGATATCACGGTGGTAGCCTTTCCTGAGGATGAGCGTCGCCCGGTCGGCCTCAAACTCCGGGTGGAACGCGGCGCCCTTTGTCCCCTGAATACAATGATCGGGCCACAGGACGGGCCCCAGCCCCGGGGCCTCGAACAGGTCGTAGGGCGACTTTCCGGGGTGCATGCTGGCAAACGAGCGGTGGTCCTTCGGATGCCAGTCCTGGGTGGCAACCACGGTCACGAAGAGGGGAAGGACCCGGTTGATGCCGCCGACGATCTCGTCGCCTCCCGAGACGGGGAGGTTGCCTCCGGGCATAAAATCGGGTTGGAGGTCGACCACGATGAGGGCGTCATCCGGCCTGACCAGGATGTCTTTCGAAAAGCGTATATCGGGCATGGGGCCTCCTTGTGGCGTTACTATAGTGTATCGCGTCGATTTGTGTCAAGTGAAATGGGGCCGGCCGGGACGGCGATCCGGGAAATTGGCTATTGAAATCGGTGCGATATCTTGGTACAATAAGCGCCAATGATCAAGGACGTCATCATAGAGCTTGTCCGCGGCCGGATCGTCTTTTCCTGCCCCCACTGCCTGGCCAAGGACGTTTTTTCACCCGAGACGGTGGGCGGGATCTCAAGCGCCATCACGGCCCTGAAATGTCCCCGCTGCAGCTACATGGTGAGCCTCAACAAATCCAGGATCGAGGCCGCCGTAGGTTCCATCGTCGCCGGTGACCCTCTGGTGAAAAATCCCCTTGAACACGAGAAACCCGCGGAGCCGCCCCCGCCAGCGGAGCCGCCGCCACCCCCCCCGCCCAAGAAGCCGCAGGCGGCCCCCCCGGTCCAAAAAGAAGCACGGCCGCACCGGCCCGCTCCCACGCCGCCTGCCGCGACCGAAAAGCTTCCCGCCGACTACGTGATGCAGCGCGTCCACGGCGAGCGGGGCACACCGATGCCGTCTACGGTGCGCTTGACCGACCTGATCCTCGTCGTGGACCAGGAGGACTCCTTCCGGGACGACGTCTGGATCACGTTTTCCGACATCGCGCGGGTGGAAGGCTACCGGGGCGCGAGGGGCGCCGCCGACTATATCAAGATGCGCGCCGGGGAGGTTACCATCATGATGATGGAGCTGGACCTCGGTGACGGGAACTGCTTCGATGTGCTGGAGGCCCTGAAGAACGACGGCAAGGCCGGCAGGATCCCCACCATCGTTACCTACACCGACATGAGCCAGTACGAGATTGTCAGGGAAGGGCTCGGCAGCTATCCTCAGGTGAAGTTCTGCATCCAGAAGGAGGAGTTCATCAAGAAGATGATCGAGCTCTCCATCAAGATCGTCAAGAAGGAATAGCGAGACGATCGCTGTGCCCCACCGATTGCCCACACACCTGCCGTTTTACCCGCGAGATATCTTCCATAAATAGTCCGGATGGGATAAAAACGTTTGTAACCCGGGCGTCTTGTGGTATGATTCCGCCAGGTCGTTCCCGTTCGTTGGACTTCTCTTGTGGTGTGCGCTGCTATGGCCCCCGAAGTCGTCATTACCATCGTCAATCAGGTGATCGTCTTTTCCTGTCCCTCCTGCGGTAAGACGGGGGGCTTTCCCCTCGAGCTGATCCGGGAGATGACCGACGAGACCATCCCCTACCCGTGCGGGCACTGCGGCGCCGAGGCCGCCTTCGATGCGTCCCGGATAGAGGGGACGGTGCGTCTCATGAAGAAGGATGACCCCGGCCTGAAGGGGCCCTTCGACGTGAAGTTCGCGGAGGGATCCCTCATGCAGGGAGATTCCGCCCCGGGGGGGGACCAGGACGTAATCGTGGTCATCGACAGTGACGAGAGCTTCCGCAAAGACATCGGCACGATCTTCGAGGGGCTGGCGCGGGTGGAGGCCTACGGGGGGAGCAAAGGGGCGGCCGAGTTCATCATCAGCCACGCCAAACGCGCCATACTCATGATCCTTGACGTCTACCTGGGGGACGGGACGTTTATCGACATACTCGGCGGGATCAGGGAAAACAATAAGGCGGCAAAGATCTCCACGATCGTGGTCCACCCCACGCGCAAAGATCGGGTCATCATCGAACAGATGGTGCTGCCGTTCCCGCAGATCAAGCGCATCATCCACAAGGACGACCTCCTCAAACGCCTCACCGAGCTTGCCGAGAAGTTTCCGAGCAAGGGGAAATAGAGTTACCGTCATTGCGAAGGCACCTCTCTCCCATCAGGGCCCACGAAGCCTGCTTCGTGGGGTGATAGTGGCGCGGCAATCCCCCGACTGTCACCGTAATCAAGAAAGTATAGGACGGGCACGACGAAGCGCGCCCCTGCGGGTGCTCACCTGATTCACAGATATACCGGGACGGGCGGCGCACTTCACCGCCCGTTTTTGTTTCCGGGAAGAGGGGGTTATTATTGTGCGGTCGCGTTTTTTATGTTATAAGAAGAAATAGGCTCAATGTACTAATGGGGTAACCCGTGGCCAGGAAAAGCGATACACAGCCCGTCGCGGTGAAGTCCGCGGAAAACCTATCACCCCCGCCCCCCACTCCCCCCATCAACGTGATCCACGTCGCCGCGGCGGTGGGCGTGACGGTGCTCCTTGCCATCATCATGCGCGACCTGGCCTCCATCCTTAAGCCCTTCTTCATCGCGATATTCCTCTCCATCCTCGTCTACCCGGCCGGGACGTTCTTTGCCAAATATAAAATCCCCCGCGGGATTACGTACCTGGTGACCCTCGGCGCCTTCTTCTCGCTCTTCTACGTGCTGGGCGCCCTGATCTCCGTCAACGTCACCGATTTCATCGCCAACCTCCCCTCCTACGAAACGAAGTTCAGGGCGCTTGTCACCCAGGCGGTGGAGCTGGTATCCCGCCACGGGATCCTCGAGCGGTTCGGAGTCGACCTGAATACCGACCTTTCGGAAATCCCGTTGACCGACTATATCTCCATCCAGAATCTCACAAAGGCGGCGGGCCAGAGCCTCGGCTCGTTCGTCGGGATCGTCGCGGACACGCTGGTCGTCATCTTCTTCATGATCTTTATCCTTCTTGAGGTCGATAAGCTCCCCGAGCGTATCCGGTGGGCTTACGGCCCCGAGCAGTCGGTCGAGATCATGGAGGTGGGCGAAACGATCAACCTGAGCGTTATCAAGTATCTCGGCGTGGTGACCCTCATTAACTTCACGATTGCCGTGTCCTATGTCGTGATCCTTCTGATCATGGGAGAGGAGTTCGCGATCCTTTGGGGGGTGCTCGCCTTTCTCCTCAACTTCATCCCCTACCTCGGTTCTTACGTCGCCGTTTTCCTCCCGGTGCTGACCGCCCTCGTGCAGTTCTCGCCCGCGACGGCGCTGGTGCTCCTGGTCGTCCTCATCTCGATCCAGGTCTTCCTGGGCAATTTCGTCCAGCCGCGAATCATGGGAAGGAACCTGAACCTCTCCCCTCTGGTCGTCCTGATCTCGCTGGCTTTCTGGGGCTGGCTCTGGGGGATTACGGGGATGTTTTTGGCGGTGCCGATCACGGCGACGATCAAGATCGTGCTGGAACACCTCCCCAGCACCCAGAACATAGCCCGCCTAATGAGCGAGGGTGCGGGCAAAGAGGAAGAACGGGTCCCTCGGAAGTTATTGTCGCTGCCCGCCGCGATCACAAAGCGGGTGAGACTCCGGCGATGACCGCCCGGCTTGTCTCGCCCCTTGCGGTAGGATCGTATCCGATATAAGGTTATGCTATGCCGGGAAAACGAGTCGAGCGTACTAAGGAAGGCGGCCTTTCGCTTGCAGGGCTGTTCGGGAGCGTGAACTTCGTCTCGATCGCGGTCGGGATCATCCTTGCCGTCGTGTTGGTGGTCGTGCTGCGCGACCTCGGGTCGATCCTGAAACCGCTGTTCATCGCGATTTTCCTGTGCATACTCTTTTCCCCGGTCGCGCGTCTCCTCAAGAAAATCCACGTGCCCCGGCCCATCGCCTACCTCATCATCTTTGCCGCCGTGATCGTCGTCGGCTTCTTTCTCGGCAAGCTCATTGCGCTCAATGTCCAGGCGTTCATGACCAAGCTCCCGGCCTACGAGGTAACTGTCAAGGACGAGATTGTTCAGTTCGATGACTGGGTTGGCGGGATTAGGATGCTCAAAGACCTGGGAGTCAGCGATGACATCAAGCTGGCGGAGCTTGACATTGCGGACTATGTGTCGGCCGCAAAGATTGGAGAATACGCGACGGTAACCCTCGGGTCGCTGATTGAGTTCGTGGGAAATACGCTCGTGGTAATCTTCCTGATGATTTTCATCCTGCTGGAAGCCGACCGCTTTCCGGCGCGGCTCAAATACGCCTACGGGGGGCGGCGGTCCAGGAAATACATTGATATGGCGGCCGATATCAACCAGGATGTCCTGAAGTACCTCATCATCAAGACCGCGATTGCCGCCGTCGCAGGCGTTATCTTCGCGGGGCTCCTTTCGGCGTGCGGGGTGGAGTTCGCGATCCTCTGGGGAGTATCGGCCTTCGTGCTCCATTTCATCCCCTACGTGGGCGCGTATGCCGCGATCGTACCGCCGGTTCTGACGGTGCTCGTCCAGTTCTTTCCCTCGGCGGCGCTTCTGATGCTTGGCGTCTTATCGGCAATACAGTTTCTCCTCGGCAACTACGTGGAGCCGAGGATCATGGGCAGGGAGCTGAAGCTCTCGCCCCTCTTCATCCTTATGGCACTGGCCTTCTGGGGGTGGCTGTGGGGGTTGGCGGGCGTTTTTCTGGCGGTGCCGATCACGGCAACGATCAAAATCGTCATGGAGAATTTCCCCGGCACGCAGCCGATCGCCCGGCTCATGAGCGACGTCTCCGAGACGACGATCGTAAAGAAAGACACAAAAGAGAAGATGACGACCGAGGCCGAATAAGCTCGATGCACGGGGTGCGGAGGGGATGAAAGCGGGCGGCGCGATAGACATCGCGCCGCGATTATTGACCGATGAAGGTCGTCAGTCCGCAATCTCCAGCGGCTGATAGGGCTCCTCGAAATAGCGGTGGTACTTCCTGGGCAGGGTCCGGTAATCGACTCCCCTGGTCTTCTGTTCGATCTTCACCGAGTTATAGCTGTTCCAGAAGAGGACGGTCTTGTCCTTCAGCAAACCCGCCCGGGCGTCGTGCGACCATGGCGGCCGCGGTCTTGCCGGTGTAGGTGCCGTCCAGAACGATGCCGCTGGTCTCCTTGAAGAGCCTGACGGCGGCCATGCCGTCTCCCGGAAGCATGCGTAGCCCTCGCCGATGCAGTCGTGGAGCACCTCGAGGTTCTCGGGCCCGATATCGGCCCCGGCAAAGGCGGGCTCGTAGGGGGCCAGGATCCCTGCGGCCTGCCGGGCGAGCTGGCGGGCCTTCGTGAAGCTGGCGTAGGCCAGGTCGGAAACCCGCCCCGCCTTCACCTTCGTCGGCATGCCGAGGGCCCTGACGCCGAGGGCAAGGCTTGCGGCGGTGCCGGACGAGCCGATGGTAACATAGATGAGATCGGGCATGGGCACGAGGCCGTCGTCAATCTGCTGTTTGAGCTCGCAGAGCCCGCTCATCCCTCCGATCACCCCCACGGGGCTCGATCCACCGGCGGCTATGATGTAGGGGAACCTGCCGGTGGTCACGAAACAGCGCGCGGAAATCGCCAGGGTCGCCGCCGCGACGGCGGCAGTGTTCGGGAATTCGTGAAGCTCGGCCCCGATGAGCTTCTGGTAGAGGAGATTTTTCCCGACGTATTTCGCGTTGAGCTGGGGCAGGTGCATGGATATCGGCTTGATCCCCACCCTCGTGGCAAATACGGCGGTGGCCAGGGTGAAGTTGGAGCCGGCGTAACCGAAGGCTATGGTGTGGCGCGCCCTCTTTGCCAGCGCGTCGCCCAGGATGAATTCGAGCTTCCTGACCTTATTGCCGCCGTAGACGTCCGAGCTCTTGTCGTCGCGCTTGATGAAGAGCTTGGCTATCCCCAGCTCCTTTTCGAGACGGCCCAAACGCTCGACGGGGGTAGGGTAGGTGCCGAAGTCGTGATGGGGGATCTTTCCGGTCAGCGCGGGAAACGCCGTGAACAGCGGGTTGGTCATGGAAGCTCCTTACCTCTTTTGGATATCCTAGCGTCTTTGCCGGAAAATTGCAAGCCGTTTTTCCTTGACACGGGCAGACGATGGGGAGAGTATGAGCGACATGAAAAAAATCGTGATATTCATCCTGCTTGCCTCGATCGCGGCCGCGTGGGGCTGTGCCGCGTTCACACCGAGGCCGGCGGTCTACAAGAATGACGCGCTCAACGAGGTCTTCTGGGCCGACGAGACGTTTGCCGCCGAGCTGGCCCGAATCCCGGGCGTGAACACACCCACATCTCCGCTTGCCGCGGGACTGCCTGCCCTCTGGGCCGACTATCGGAGCGGAGGCTACAAGGACGCGTTTGAGAAGATCCTCGGCACCCCAAACCCCGAGGCCCGGGCCTACTGCGCCCCCCTCGAGGCGATCCTGTGGCTCTATGCCGATAACCCCGCGTCCGCCCGGGAGCTCCTGGCCGACTACGACCTGGAACGGCTCCTGGCGGCGTCATGGGGGGGATGCACAGGGAGCCGCTGGGACGAGTGGGAGGAGATCCGCGCGCGCCTCTCGGTCCCGGCGCTGTGCGCCTACTACACGAAAAAGGCCCTCAAGTATATCCCCGAGCGCAACGACGGCAAGAACTACCTGCAGTCGCCCTATGAAACGATCCTCATGAAGGGCGGGGACTGCGAGGATTTTGCCGCGCTGATCGTCGAGGCCCTCGAGTACGGGGGCTGGTATGCCCGCCTCTTTACCGTGGATATCTCCCGAGATATGAAGAAGCTCCCGGATTCTCACACGGTGGCATGCTACCGGGACGGGGGCAAATGGTATTTTATCCAGGGGTACGACGGGAAGTTCCTTGCCGGTGGGGTGACCGGTCCCTTTGACCAGGCCAACGACATGGCCGATCATATCGCCGGCAGCATCGGAGGGGAGACCTACTATTTCTATATCGATACGGTCCTCGAGTTTATCAAGGCCTATCAGCCCCTCAACCGGGGAAGGCCCTGAAATGACGCGAGGGGCGTTGCGCCCCTCGCGGTATCGTTGTCTGCCCGGCCGTCACGTCGGCGGGCGGCTCCCATTGCTCCCCATTGCCGATGACCCGCTCGGATCTTTCATTCCTTTTCGGCTCGTTACTTTCCGGTGAATTTAGGGTCGCGTTTTTCCATTTTGGCCGTGAGCCCCTCCCTGACGTCCTGGGTTCCCACGAGGCTGGTCTGGGCGACCCCCTCCAGGTCCATGAAGCTCCTGATATCCAGCGTCTGGCCGAGGTTGATAACCCGTTTGGCAAGCCCCACGGCCAGGGGTGCGTTCTTGTTGAGCGTATCGGCCAGCGCCAGCGCCCCTTCGAAGGCGTCGCCGACCACCTCGTTGAAGAGCTGGATGGCGTGGGCCTCACGGGCGTCGATGATCTTGGCCGTCATGATGAGCTCCTTGGCCTTGATGGGTCCGATAAGCTTGGTGAGCCGGGAGGTTCCCCCCACGTCGGGGATGAACCCCACGGCCGTCTCCTGGATGCCGATCTTCGTCCCTTCCTGGCCGATACGGAAGTCACCGGAGAGGATAAGCTCGGTGGCCATTCCAAAGCAGAAGCCGTGGACCGCAAAGATGACCGGCTTTTCGATGTCATAGATCAGGTTGACCACGTCCTGCATCACCCGGATGATCTTGCGGGCGAGAGGAGGGGAGGCGTCCAGGAGTCCCGTGCCGGCCAGCGCCGCGAAGTCGACCCCGGCCGAAAATCCCTTGCCCACCCCCCTGACGACGATGGATCGGATCTCGGGGTCGGTATACACGGAATCGACGGCGTCCCTGATGCCGAACATCATGTCGCCGTTCAGCGCGTTTCGTTTTTCGGGGCGGTCAAGCGTGATGATGAGGGTGGGGCCTCTTCGCTCCGTGGTAACCTTTGACCTGTCATAGTCTTTGTCGTTGAGAAAATCGGACATGTGCGCCTCCTTGTGAAGTGGTGAAGTCAACCGTCGCGCGACAGCCGCCGGGCAGTCCCTTCGTATCTATGGGAGTGATATACCAGTTTTTTGCCCTCGCTGTCAAGCACTCAACCCGTCTGCGATCTTTTTGACTTGACAAACCGCGCTTTCGTTGTTATTTTGAACTATTAGCACTCTTGCGCATGGAGTGCTAAAAGCGTTTGAGGAGAACAATGGTATGGAGATAGAACTGAGCAACAGGGCAAAGGCCGTCCTCTTTACCATTATCACGGACTTTATCAGGACGGGCGATCCGGTGGGCTCCCGGACAATATCAAAAAGGGGAGCACTGGACGTTTCTCCGGCCACCATCCGCAATATCATGGCCGACCTCGAGGAGATCGGGCTCCTGGTTCAGCCCCACACCTCCGCGGGTCGGGTCCCCACCGAGCGGGCGTATCGTTTCTACGTCGACAGTCTCGTGAAAGTCTCGGACCTGACCCTGGACGAAGAGCGGATGATAGAGATGAACCTGAATCCGCCCACCAGGGAGCTCAAAGACGTCGTCAGGGAGACCTCCCGGGTCCTCTCGGAGATGTCCCGGTGCGTATCGATGGTAAGCACCCCCGGTTTCTCGGAGACGAAATTCAAATATATCGATTTCGTGAAGCTTTCCGAAAACAGGATCCTTGCCATCCTCGTATCGAAGACGGGCATGATATATAACAAGCTGATCCCGGTCGAGGATGAATTCAACCAGGAGAAGCTCGCCTGGATGTCGCGCTATCTCAACGACGTCCTGTCGGATCTGACGCTCAAAGAGGTCAGGCGCAAGATTGTCCAGGAGATGCAGAGCGAGAAGAACCTCTATGACAACATCCTGATACATGCCTTGAGGATGTCCAGCAACGTGTTCGAGACCGAAATCGGCGATGACGAGCTCTTCATCGAAGGGAGCACCTACATCTTCGACTACCCGGAATTCACCGATATCACGAAGATGAAAGAGATATTCAAGACCTTCGAGAATAAGAGTAACCTGATAAAGCTGCTTGATAAGGTGACGCGGGCCGAAGGGGTCAAGGTATACATCGGCTCGGAGACAAAGATCCAGACCATGAGGGATTGCACCCTCGTGGCCTCACCTTACCGTAAAGAGGGAAACATCCTGGGGAGCATCGGCGTTATCGGTCCCACCCGAATGGACTACGCCAAGGTGATCCCGATCGTCGATTTTACCGCGCACCTGATCACGAGAATCCTGGACGAGGAGTAACCGGAGTATGGCAGACAAAGATAAGAAAGGGCACCATCCAGAGCCGGGGAAAGGGCCCTATACCGACGAGGTATCTCAGGAAACGATAGACGAGATGGTGTCCGAGATCGAAGGTGACGGGGCCGCCGATGAGACCGATACGGACGGGGGCCCGACCATGGATAGGCACGGGGCCGGCAAGGGCAGAAAGGACGATCACCGGGGCCGCCACGAGCCGGGCGACGAGATCGCCAAGGCCAAAGAGGAGGCCAGGGAAGCGTACGAGCGCTACCTCAGGGCCGCGGCGGACCTGGACAACTTCAAGAAGCGGATGCTCAAAGAAACGGAGGAATTCCGGAAGTTCGCCAATGAGGAGCTGATCAAGACGCTGTTGCCTACCGTGGATAACCTCGAGCGCGCAATCGCCCACGGCGAGGGCAACTCGGACCCGGCGGCGCTGATGGAAGGGATCAGAATGGTCCATAAGCAGCTCATGGATACCCTCACGAAATTCGGCGTCGAGCCGATCGACTCATTGGGCAAGACGTTCGATCCGAATTTTCATCAGGCACTCATGCAGGTCAAGACAAACGAGTCCCCCCCCAACACCGTCGTCACCGAGATAACCAAGGGCTACCTTATGAACGGCCGCCTCATCAGGCCGTCGATGGTCGGGGTCTCGGCGAGGCAGGGTGACGGTCCCGGGCAGGAGTCGCCCTGGGGGAACGAGGAATTTCAGGACGAGGAAGATGTCCCCAACGCGAAGAACGGGGATCCAATAGATGATACGGAATAATAAGAGAGGCAATCCCGACGACGAAGGAGGAAGGAGATGTCAAAGGTTATCGGAATAGATTTGGGGACGACCAATTCGTGCGTCGCCGTTATGGAGGCCGGTGAGTCCAAGGTGATCACCAATTCAGAGGGGAGCCGCACCACCCCTTCCGTTGTCGCCTTTACCGACAGCAACGAGAGGATCGTGGGTCAGGTCGCCAAGAGACAGGCGATCACCAACCCCACGCGCACGATATATGCCGTCAAGCGCCTAATCGGCAGGAAATACGAGGACGCGGAAGTACAGAAGGACATCAAGATCTGCTCCTACAAGATCACGAGGGCGACTAACGACGACGCCCAGGTCACCGTCGGGGACAAGAACTTCAGCCCCGCGGAGATATCGGCGATGATCCTCACGAAGATGAAGCAGACCGCCGAAGACTACCTCGGCGAACCGGTCACGGACGCGGTGGTAACCGTTCCCGCATACTTCAACGACAGCCAGCGACAGGCCACTAAAGACGCCGGAAGGATCGCGGGGCTCAACGTGCTCAGGATCATCAACGAGCCGACCGCGGCTTCGCTGGCCTACGGGCTGGACAAGAAGAAGGAGGAGAAGATCGCCGTCTTCGATCTCGGGGGCGGCACGTTTGATATCTCCATCCTCGAGCTGGGCGACGGCGTCTTCGAGGTGAAGTCCACCAACGGCGACACCCACCTCGGCGGCGAGGACTTCGACCAGAACATCATTGAATACCTTGCCGATGAATTCAAGAAGGATCAGGGGATCGACCTGCGGGGAGACAAGATGGCGCTTCAGCGCCTCAAGGAGGCCGCCGAGAAGGCAAAGATGGAGCTTTCCACCTCTATGGAAACCGACATCAACCTCCCGTTCATCACCGCCGACAGCGCCGGGCCCAAACACCTCAACATCAAGCTGACCCGGGCCAAGCTCGAGGCGCTTGTGGATAACCTCATCCAGAAGCTTGAAGGACCCTGCCGCACAGCCATCAAGGATGCGGCGCTGTCGGCGAGCGATATCGACGAGGTGATCCTCGTGGGCGGAATGACCCGCATGCCCAAGGTTCAGCAGAAGGTCAAGGATATCTTCGGCAAAGAGCCGCACCGGGGGGTCAATCCTGACGAAGTCGTGGCCATGGGCGCGGCCATCCAGGGAGGGGTGCTCAGGGGCGAGGTCAAGGACGTCCTGCTGTTGGACGTCACCCCCCTGTCGCTGGGCATCGAGACCCTCGGCGGCGTCTCCACCAAGCTCATCGAGAAGAATACCACCATTCCCACCAAGAAGAGCCAGATCTTCTCCACCGCCGCGGACAGCCAGACGGCGGTTTCGATCCACGTGCTCCAGGGGGAGCGGGATATGGCGTCCGACAACAAGACTATCGGCAGGTTTGACCTGGTGGGCATCCCGCCGGCACCGCGCGGCATCCCCCAGATCGAGGTCACCTTTGATATCGACGCCAATGGGATCATGCACGTTTCCGCCAAGGACCTCGGCACGGGCAAGGAGCAGTCGATCAGGATTACGGCCTCGAGCGGCCTTTCGGAACAGGAGATCCAGCAGCTCGTGAAAGACGCCGAGTCCCACGCCGAAGAGGATAAGAAGAAGCGGGAGGTGGCGGAGGCGCGAAATACGGCCGACGGGCTGGTCTATACCACGGAAAAATCGCTCGCGGAATTCTCGAGCAAGGTAGATCCGGCGGTCAAGAAAGACGTCGAAGATGCCCTCGCGAAGGTGAAAAAGGCGATGGAAGGGACCGACGCCGAGGCCATAAAGTCGGCCACCGATGAGCTCACCAAGGCCTCCCACAAGCTTGCCGAGATGATCTATGCCCAGGCCGCTTCGAGCGCCGGTCCGCAGGGTCCTGAAGCGGGTCCGGGGCCGGGGGAGGCGCCGGGCGGTGCCGGGTCCAAGCCCGCAGGCGGGGACGACGTGGTCGACGCGGATTTTGAAGAAGTCAAGAAATAGACTGAGCCCGCGGAGCGCCGGTCGACTCGCGGGTTGGATCAGCGTTCTATTTCAATTCAGTTCCCGCCGATAGCGGGGGAACGAAGAACCGTCCGCATGGCAAAGGGAGGGGAGAGACGAGCACGGTGGAAAAAACCGACTACTATGATGTCCTCGGCGTCCAGAGGAATGTCGAGCAGGATGAGATAAAGAAGGCCTATCGGAAACAGGCCCTCAAGTACCACCCCGACAAGAACTCCGGCGACAAGGGGGCGGAAGAGCGGTTCAAGGAGATCAACGAGGCCTACGTTGTCCTATCCGATCCGGAAAAACGGGAGCTCTACGACCGCTACGGTCACGCGGCCTTTACAGGCGGAGGGGCGGGCGGTTTTCGGGATTTCGATTTCGGTTTCAGGGGATTTGAGGATATCTTCTCGGACGTCTTCGGCGATATCTTCGGCGCGGGCCGCAGGGGAGGGCGTGGAGCCCGCGGCCCCGATTTGCGATATCACCTGACCATCGATTTTACCGAAGCTATCTTCGGTGTAGAGGCCAAGATCCAGGTGCCGCGCCACGAGACGTGCCGGCACTGCGACGGGAGCGGGGCGGAGCCTCCCACCCGGCCCGAGACGTGTCCCAACTGCCGCGGCACGGGCCAGATCAGGACCCAGCAGGGGTTCTTCGCCGTTTCGCGGACCTGCTCTCACTGCCGGGGCACGGGCCGAATCATCAAGAGCCCATGCAAGGAGTGCCGCGGCTCCGGCAGCGTGAAAGAGACCCGGACCCTGACGGTCAAAGTGCCCCATGGCGTGGAGACGGGCACCCGCCTCAGGCTTTCCGGGGAGGGCGAGAAAGGGAACGGCGGGGCGCCGCCGGGCGATCTTTACGTCGTCATCGAGGTCAGGCCGCATCCTATCTTTACGCGGGAAGGAAGCGAGATCATCGTGGTGGTTCCGATCACGTTTCCGGAGGCGGCACTCGGGGCCGAGATCGAGGTGCCGAGCATCGAGGGCCTCGTGAAGATAAAGATCAAGCCCGGCACGCAATCGGGAGAGACTCATCTCCTCAGGGGCAAGGGGGTCCCGCACCTGTCGGGCCACGGGCGCGGTGATCAGCACGTCATCGTTCGCGTGGAGACGCCCACAAAGCTGAATCGGCGGCAGCGGGAGCTGCTCGAGGAGTTTTCACTGGAAAACCGCGAGGAAACACACCCCCAGACGCGGGGATTCTTCGAAAAGGTCAAACAGATATTTCAATAAAAGGCCAAAGCAGGCCGTGCCGTCCACGCGCGGACCGGCCTCGGAAGATACGGGGTCGGGTCAAGGCGCCGTTCCCGAAACAAAAAAAGCCGCTCTGCGAGAGCGGCTTTTGCGCATAAAACGACGTTATTTCAGGGCTCCAGCATCTTCAGATAGAGCGCCGCGATCTTGTTGCCGGGCTCCGATTTCATGACCTTGGTGAGGATATCCTTTGCCTCCTTTTTCTTGCCCATCTTGAAGTAGCAGAGGGCCAGGGAGAGGAAGGCGGGGGTATAATCGGGCCGTTCGGAGGCGGCGCGTTTGAGGTGGACGAGCGCGTCGTCATATTTTCGGGAGTCCCTCAGCGCGATGCCCAGTTTGGTCCTGATATCAACGAAATCGGGATTCAGCGCCAGCGCCTTCGTATACTCTTCTATCGCCTCCTCGTACATGCCGTACGACAGATAGACGTCGCCGACGTCCTTATGGAGGTTGGAGAGCTTTCCGAGGGAAAAGGGATCAAGCCCCTTGGGAGACACCTTGGTCTGCGCCCTGGCCTGGGCGTCAAGATAGACCGCCTTGGCCTTATCCAACAGGCCCATGTCATTATAGATCACGGCCAGATTCATGGACGCGTCGGTGTAGTTCGGGTTGATCTCCAGCGCTCTCTCGAATGATTGGACCGCCTTTTCGTACTTTCCCTCCTGATGGTAGATGATCCCGAGCATATTGTAGACGTCGGCAAAGTCAAAACCCGACTGGATCACCTGATTCAGGTATTGCTCGGCCTTTTTGTAATCCTGGTGCTCGAAGGCCTCTTTTCCCAACCAGTAGTTATTATTTTCGGCTTTGTCCATTTCTCCTCTACCTGGAGTTCCCGTGTGGGCGGAAGTCCTTTTCCGGTAATGCCGGCCTTCCTATTTCTTTTCGGAGAGGCGCTTCTTGCTCTCCTCGATGTACCGCTTTGATTCCTCATCGTACCCGAAACCGGGGTACTTGGTGATCACATCCTGAAACCGGACGATCGCCGCGTTGAATTCTCCCTTGTCGAAATAGTAGACGCCGACGTTGTAGCTATAGAGCGCAAGCCTTTCGTGGCAGAGCCTGAGGTAGCTCATGGCGTTGGAGACGTATTTGCTGTTGGGATACATGAGGATCAGCTGAGAGAATTTTTCGGCGGCCCTTTCCGTATTTGACTGGTCGCGCTTTGTGTCCTCGGAGATCTTGAAATAAGCCAGGCCCTCCCTGAAAAGCGCGTAAGGGATATTCTCGTTGAGGGGGTGCTTCTTGATGAAGTTGTCGTACGCGACGACCGCACTCGCGTAGTCTTCTTTAGTAAAATAATTCTCGGCGGTGGAGAGGTCGGCTTCCAGGACCGGGACCGGCTGGCTATCGTCCCTGATGACGTTGTCCGGCCCGCCGCCGCATGCCGCCAGGGAGGCGATAAGGACGACCGACAGGATCACCGCAAAGAATGTACGATCATAGGTCATAGTATTTCTCCCGTCTGTTTTGTTGGGTATGCACTCGGTGTACGTTAACATCGAATGCGCGGTTTTGTCAACTAAATTCCTTGCGCGGTCCCCCCGTGGTCGACTTTGTACCGGCGCATGAAACGGTGAAACGGCCGAGTGCGGGCGCCGGCCCGCCGGCGGGTAAAAAGCAAAAAAGCCCCCGCGAGAGGGGCTTTTTCGTCAGCCGAGAGGCGCTATTTGCTCAGCTTCAGGAGTTGAAGCTGGTCTTCCAGATATTGAAGGACCTTCTCCTGCACCTTGGAGGACAGGAGGCGGAAGCTCGACAGCAGCGTTACCTCGTCACGGTTTATCTTCGAGGGATCCGCATCCTTATAGTCACCGCCGGATTCCATGACGCTCATAACTTCCTGGGTGGAGCGCAGGAGATTCTCCGCCTCGATGGCTTTTTCCCGCCATATTTCGATTTCGTCGGCCATGTCCTTCATGACCTGCTCCTTGAATTCCTCGCCCTTCTCCATGAGCTGATCATTGATGGTCTTGCCGCCGAGTATCCACTCCATGGAGGTATTGGAGAAGCTGGCAATGCGCGCCAGTATCGCAGACTCGGGGATCCTGTCCTTGTTGAGGTAGGTCGAGAGGGCCGCAGCGGTGATGTGGCACTTCTCGGCGAACTGGTACTGCTTGAGCCCCGACTTCTTGATGAGGGACTGGAGCCGCTCCGATACCTCCTTCGGGCTGATATTCATGCGAGACTTTCTCTTTCTTTCTTTCATTTTCTGCACCGTTCAATAATGACTAAGTTTGAATACTGTATACACACTGCTATAAAAGAAAACCCCCAATTCACCTTTGCTACTATTGCATGGTATCATAGCGCGGAATGACTGTAAAGAAAAAAATGAATATGTTTTCGTAAATATTATTAAAACCTTTAAAACTGCCGTATGTAATAGGTAATAATGAGTACTATACACAATCCGGGATCTTCCCCGGGCGGATGATTGGACAAGGCGGGGTCAAGCCGTGTCATACGGTTGGGGATCTTCTTCTTAACGGAGAGCGTCCGCTTGCCTGGAACGGAAGGGCCGTCTCATGACAGAAACGGGCTCAAGCGGTACGCGGATCGGACGCAAATGTAAAAACCCGCGAACCGGATAACCGGTCCGCGGGGCTTGAGCAGTCTGTCGCTATCGGGTCCCTATTGGTCTACTGGTTTGCCCATTGCTCGATCGCCGGGTCTTTCTTCAGCTTCTTGAGTGCGCCCTCCTCGATCTGGCGCACACGCTCGCGCGATATGTGGAAGGTATCGGCGATCTCGGCCAGCGTCTTGGGCCTGGCCGCCATGATCCGATGCCGAACGATGTAGCTCTCCTTTTCGTTCAGCACGGTCAGGGCCTTCCCGATATCCGACTTGAGCCGTGCCGTCTCCTCCTCGTCGATCAGGCTGGATTCCTGGGTCGGCTCCTCGGATACGAAATCGATGTAGGTAGTCTCTTCGTCGTCTCTCACGGTCGCGTTCAGCGAGAGGTCGCGGCCGGAGAGCCTGCCGTTCATTTCCCGTACTTCCTGGTCCTTCACGTCAAGAGTCTGCGCGATGGCCCTGATGTCTTCCTCGGTGGTTGCGTCTATTCCAAGCTTCTTTTTGACCTGTCCCATCTTGTAGAAGAGCTTCTTCTGCGCCTGGGTCGTCCCGATCTTCACCAGGCTCCACGACTTGACGATGAAGTTTTGGATATAGGCCCTGATCCACCAGACGCCGTACGAGATGAGTCGAAAGCCCTTGTACGGGTCGAACTTCTTGACAGCCTGCATGAGACCGATATTCCCCTCCTGGATGAGGTCCATGATCTTGAGGCCGTAGTCGGCGTATTCATAGGCGACCTTGACCACGAACCGGAGGTTGGACACCACCAGCTTATGGGCCGCCTCTATATCCTGATGCTCCCGCCACCGTCACGGCAAGCTCATATTCCTCTTCTTTCGTGAGGAGGGGAAATCGGTTTATTTTATGTATATAGAGCGCCAGAGCGCTCGTTTTTTCCGGAAGCATTTTCATCTCCCTATCTCCTTTCCTGTTTCCCTGAGGCATTATCGGACCTTTCCCGGTGCCTTAGCACTCATCCCCATCGAGTGCTAATTCTACCGCGTCATGAGAAAAAAATCAAGAGAATTTCTTCGCGGAGCGCATCCATCCCCAAGAAAAGGTATTTCGTTGACATCAAGCCCCTGTTAGTATACATTATTTACCACCCGATTAATAAGATGTTCAGAACGGGAAAAACGTTTCATCCCCAGGCAACGCGACTCCTCAGGAAAGACATGAAATCTCCCTTTGACTACCGAACGCTCTTCAAGTACCTCCCCGATAAGTATCGCCTCAAGGTCGGGCTCGCCCTCGGCAGCGGCGGCGCCCGCGGTTTAACACATCTCGGGGTGATCAACGCGCTTACGTCGGCCGGCGTCAAGATCGAGTTCGTTGCCGGGGCGAGCGTGGGGGCGCTCGTCGGGGCGTTTCTCGCGGCCGGAAAGCTGGATGATCTCGTCAGGTTTGTCGCCCCCCTCACGCGGAAGGAATCTCTGAAGCTTGCCGATATCATGTTTCCCACCAGCGGGCTTATCGAGGGGAAAAAGATCGAGCAATTTCTCCGTGATCACCTCGGTGACGCGCGGATAGAGGATTGCCGATTCCTTTCGCGTGCGTCGCCACGAATTTCTACACCGGCCAGGAGGTGATCCTGACCAGGGGCGATCTCGTGACCGCGGTGCGCGCCTCCATCTCCATCCCCGGGGTATTTAAGCCGGTGACGGTGGGCGGACATGCTGCTGGTGGACGGCGGGGTCGTCAATCCGGTGCCGGTCCAGGTGGTCAGGGACCTCGGGGCCGAGTTCATCATTGCCGTGGACATCTGCCCCGAGATCGAGAAGAAAATGGCGGTCAAACGGACGGCCATCGATCAGAAAGAAACGCGGGCGCGCGCGTCCGGCGGTGGTGAGCGAAAGCTGCCGAACGTCTTTGATATCATCATGGGATCGATCGGCATCATGGAGTCACAAATCGTCGGTATGCGTATGAAGACCGAGCGGCCCGATGTTATCATCAAGCCGCAGGTGGAAGATATGGGCACGTATGATTTCCACCGGTACGCGGAGGGGGTCGACCGTGGACGGTCGGCGGCAGGACTCATTGTCTCAAAGATCAGGAAATATATCAGCGTAAAAAAAGAGCTTCCCGCGCCGAGCGCCGTTGAAAAACGGCCCGACGGCACGCTGACGTAGCGGCAGCCACATCGTCACATCACCCCATATGGAAGGACGACAATGATCGGCAAGAGGGCAACGGGAAAGGAGCAGGTGCTCTCACGGCTCATGCTCGAGAGCGCCGGGGATATCGCCCAGCGGATAAAGGCGCAGGAGGTATTCGTCATCATTCAGGGGCAGGACGACTACGAGCGGACCGGTGAGCAGATCAAGAAGATGAACGCCGTGCCGGTGGTGCGGGGAGATGATTTCTTCCAGGAGGTGTTTTCCATCCACGGCAAGGCGCTCAAGGTCCCGGATATCAAGCTCACGCGCATGGGCCAGATCAAGGTGGCGGTAATGCTTGCCATCTCCGGCGGAATCATCAAGCCGGGCGACCGGATCGTCTGCGTGACGGGAGTCGCGTCCTTCGGAAACAACGATTCGGTGGTGGTGATCGATACGGAAAGGGAGTTCGAGATCTTCAGCTCCGCAAAGCTGCTGGACGTTCCCGATTCGGTCCGTCCGGACGTCTTTGAGACGGTGCTGAATCTCGCCATGGAGCTGGCCGCCCGGGGCAGAGAAGGGAAATCGGTCGGCACCATCTTCGTCCTGGGGGACGAGGAGCGCGTGCTGCAGCTCTCACGTCAACTGATCATCAACCCCTTCAAGGGGTATTCGGAAGAAGAGCTCTCCATCCACGACCCGCAGCTCCGCGACGCCATAAAGGAATTCTCGGCGATCGACGGCGCCTTCGTCGTGCGGGGGGACGGCGTGCTGGTGACCGCCGGGAGGCACCTCAACGCGGCCCTCGAGGAAGAGGATATGCCCAAGGGGCTTGGGAGCCGGCACGTGGCAGCCGCCGGGATTACATCACTGACCGACGCAATAGCCATCGTCATATCAGAGTCGGCCGGAACGGTGCGAATATTCAAGAAGGGCAAGGTCTTCATGGAGATCGAGCGGCCCCCGATCGGTGCGTAGGGCGCATGAATATCGGTCGTCTCCAGCTTAGCTCCCGCCTGCTGGCCGCGCCGATGGCCGGCGTCATCGATGTCAGCATGCGGATACTCCTGATCGCCCACGGGGCGGGAATGGTCTTTTCGGAGATGGTCAGCGCCGAGGGGATCAGGAGAGACCAGCCGGGAAGCACGGCCCTGATTACCTGCCACCCCCGGGAAGCGCCGTGCGCCGTTCAGCTCTTCGGGAGGGACCCGTCGGCGCTGGCCGACGCCGCCCGATACGCCCAGGAACGCGGGGCGGCCCTGGTGGACGTCAACATGGGCTGTCCGGTCAAGAAGGTCGTGCGTCAGGGGGCGGGGGCGGCCCTCCTCAAGGAGCCCGATCTCTGCGGGCGGATCATCGAATCGGTGGTCCGCGCGGTCACGGTGCCGGTTACGGCCAAGATCCGGGCGGGGTGGGACGCGTCCTCGATCAACTATCGAGATATCGGCCTTCGGCTGGCGGACGCGGGGGCCGGTGCGGTGATCCTCCACCCCCGAACGGCCGCCCAGTTCTTTGCGGGAACGGCGGACTGGTCCCTGGTAAAGGATCTGGCGGGACGTCTTTCGGTTCCGGTGATCGGAAGCGGAGATATCTCCGGCCGCGACGAGGCGCGGCGGCGGATGGAAGAGACCGGCGCCGCTTTCGTCATGATCGGAAGGGCCGCCATGGGAAGACCCTGGGTCTTCTCGTCCAACGGGACACGAACCGGGGCCTCGCGACCTCTTCGCGATGATCGAGCGGCATCGACTGATTATCGACGAGCTCTACCCTCCGAGGAAGGCGGCTTCCGTCCTGAAACGACACTGCACCTACTACGTGAGGGGGCACGTCGGGGCGGCCGGCGCGCGGGCGGCCCTGATGGGCCGGGAGACGACGGCCGATATCATGGCCTTGATGAGCGGTTACCTCTTGGGCGATTGACGGAATGCTCATGCAGCAGGCTCTCGAACCACAGCCGAGAAAGCAGGCGGTGATCTTTCAGCTGACCGAGGACGCGGCGCGGGCCGTCGGCGACGTGCTGAAGGGTCAAAAGATATCGGTCATCGAGGAGACGCACCTGGCCAACGTCCGGCGTGTTCTCAAGGCGGACCGTCCCGATTTCCTCTTTATCGGATCGTCCTATCTCCTCAAGCGGGGAGAGGCCCTCCTGTCTTCGATCAAGAAGGGTCGACCCGATGTATCGATCATCATCGCGGTTGAAGAGAAAGACCGACAGCGCCTGGCGTCTCTTCTGGGCCCCCGCGTCTCCGGCTTCCTCTGCGAGCCCTACTACCCGAAGGAGATTCTCTTTGTCCTTTTCTCCACCGAACGGACGGCCGAGACCGACGCAAAAGATCGAGTCGCCGAGGCATTGCTGACAAATTTCGGAAATCCCCATAAGGTCTTCATCGGGCGGTCTCATAACGCGCACCAGGTCAGGAGGGATACGTCGGCCGCCAGAAAGGGGAGCGGCCACGTGTTGTTTATCGGTGAGGCAGGCACGGGGAAGACCCAGCTGTCGTTATGCGTCCATCTGAGGCCCGGCCGCTTCCTGACCCCCCTGAGTCTCTTCGACCCCCTCACGGAAACGAGGAAGAAGAGGCGCAGCGTCTCCCATCTTGACGACGCGAACCTCTCCGGGGGGACCCTGATCGTAAAGAACAGCCAGCACCTTTCGTCGCGTGAGGCGACGCTGATCGAGTCAATGCTCACCAAGCACGTCGACGCCGGCCCTAAGTCACCTCGGATTATTGTCCACCATGATCCCTCTTTCGGTATCGAGGAACGGTTCGATCATTCTCGCTTTGCCCATACGATCCGCATAGACCCCCTGCGGGAGCGCCCCGAAGATATCGGTGCTATATTCGGCTATTACGTCAACAGTGTCTCGATGGTGCTGGGCATCCCGCGGGTCTCGGTAACCCCTTCGGCGCGCAAGATGCTCATGCGCTACCCGTGGCCGAAAAACGTCCGGGATCTCATCGGGGTGGTCATATTCACGATGGTCACCGAGACCGGGGGGGCGGTGGATCCGCTTTCGCTTCCCGATTTCATCACGAAGGAAGACCCGGACCCTCTCGGGAGGATCTCGCTGGAAAACCTCCTCTCGTCCAAACTGAAACCCATCGTATCCAAGATGGATCTGGACAGGGTTCGGGGTCTCTACAATATTATCCTCTCCAGGGTGGAGGCTCCCCTCATCAAGATGGTGCTGGATCGGACCGGACGCAACCAATCCAGGGCCGCAAAGATCCTCGGCATCAACCGCAACACCCTCAAGAAAAAGATCGATGAGTACCAAATCAACAAATAGGATGACCCCGCAGGCCTGATTGATTCCCCTTGACAGGTCCATTGCCGTTTTATATTATGAGTCTCTATCCGATGCAGAGGAATTCCATGGACCCGGTTATTCAGGATGCGTTCATCGACAGCGCCCAGATCAAGAAGAAATTCGCCGAGACGTACGAAAAGAAGATCGTTGAGGTCGCCGGGTTGATCGTCAGGGCGTTCAAGGCGGGAAACAAACTGCTCTTATTCGGAAACGGGGGAAGCGCGGCCGACTGCCAGCATATAGCGGCCGAATTCGTTAACCGGTTCAAGATCGATCGCCCGCCCCTGCCGGCGCTCGCGCTCACCACCGATACCTCGATCCTGACGAGCATCGGAAACGACTTTGATTTCTCGGACATATTCGTAAAACAGATCAAGGCGCTCGGGGTCAAGGGGGACGTTGCCGTGGCCGTCAGCACGAGCGGCAAATCGCGCAACATCACCAAAGCCCTCGAAGGGGCATCGAAGCTGGGAATTGTCACCGTCCTCTTTACCGGCGGTGATGGGGGGCCCGCCCTGGAACTGGCCGAATACGCCTTTGTTGTCCCGACGAGAAACACCCCGCGGATTCAGGAAGTCCATATCGCCCTCGGCCACGTCCTGTGCGAGCTGGTGGATAACAAGCTCTTTGGCGGTGGGGCCGCATGACCAGGCACGGCTTTGTCCCTCTGGATCTGACGAAGATAAAGACCTACTCCCTGGAGGATCGCACAAGCAAGGTAACCGTGGCCGACTTTGCCCGCCCGCCCGTGGCCGGCATGACTGTCAGGGAATTCATCGACGGGCTTGGGGGGATCCTTGCCGCGGGCGACCTCAGGGCAGTGATCGGGGCGGTGGTGGATGCCGTGAAGGCGCGCCGTCCGGTGATGATGGCCATGGGCGCCCACGTCATCAAGGTGGGGCTGGCCCCGCTCATCGTCGACCTGATGGAGCGCCGGATCGTCAGCCTGGTAGCCCTCAACGGAGCGGGAATCGTCCACGACTTTGAGCTGGCTTACGCCGGATCGACCTCCGAGGATGTGGACGCCGTCCTGCCCGGAGGGGAGTTCGGGATGGCCCGGGAAACCTCCCGGTACCTGAACGAGGCGATACGCGAAGGAGCCCGCAACGGGCAGGGCATCGGGCAGGCCGTAGGTTCGATGATCGAGCGTGAGGGTCTCCCTCACCGCCGGCACAGCATCCTGGCGGCGGGCGCGCGCCTCGATATCCCCGTGACCGTTCACGTGGCGGTCGGTACCGACATTATCCACATGCATCCGGACGCCTCCGGTGAGGCGATCGGCGCCGGGTCGCTTGCCGACTTTCGTACCTTTGCCTCGGCAGTCGCCACCCTATCAGGGGGAGTCTATTTCAACATCGGATCGGCGGTGATCCTGCCGGAGGTTTTCCTCAAGGCGATATCGCTCGCCCGCAACGTGGGTGCGGCCGTCGAGGACTTCACGACGGTCAACATGGACTTTATGCGTCACTACCGCCCCCAGACGAACGTCGTCGGGCGGCCCACGGCCGGGACGGGAAGGGGGATTACGCTCATCGGCCACCATGAGATCATGGTGCCGCTGGTCTGTGCCGGGATCATCGACGCGCTGGAGACCGGGGTAAAATGAGGGTCCGAGTCTGTACAGGACATCCCGGCGGGTGCGGGAGAGGGGGGAGGCCTTTCGATGGACGGCGGTAAGACAACCGGGGGAGGTGCAGGGAGTGGAGGGAGGAGCGCCTGCCTGTACGGGTGTCTGGCCGCGATCGGCATTGTGGTGATCCTGTCGGCGGTGGGCTCCTGGGCCGCCTATCGGGTGGCCGGCGGCGCTCTGAAGGCCGTTGAGCGGTTTGAAGCCGAAGGAGAGGCCGCGCTGCCTCCCGGCATGAGCAGTCAGGAGGCTACTGTGATCTGGGAGCGGTTCATCGACGGTCTGATGGACGGCTCAATTCGTCCCGAAACGGGCGCCCGGATACTCTCCCGACTATTTTTCGATGCGAGCGACGGCGTCTTGACCAGGCAGGAGATCGGGAGTATACTTGAACAGATGAGGCGCGCACGTGGCATGAATCTTTGAGCAGATCGATACCGAGGATGCCATGGAGTATAAGAAACGGGTGCTCATAGTCGATGACAACCACTTTTTTCGGGAAGTCATGACCAATGAGTTCAATGAGGCGGGCTTTGATGTCTCGACCGCCGAGGACGGCGAAGAGGGGCTGCGGAAGTTCGAGAAGATGCATCCCGACGTCGTGATCGTGGACAAGATCATGCCAAAGATGGGCGGCACGCGGTTCATGAAAAAGGCCCAGGAGCTTGATTTTTCCAAGGAAGTGCTTTTCGTTACGGTCAGCTCGATGATATCGGAGCAGCCTCACGAACACCATCACGATGTCCTCGGCTCAAAGGTGCATATCCCCAAGACCACCAGACCCATCGATATCGTGATCCTCGTTGAACAGCTCCTTGCGAGGAAAGCAGCCAAATAATCGAATTCGCAATCTTTCGGTATCATGCGTGCCGCCTAAAGAGGGCGGCTTTTTGCTTGCGCGGCGCCGACCGGTGCGCCGGCGCATCGCGTGCACCGGGTCAGGGTCAATGAGTCTATTCGGGATGTTCATAGAGCTTGCCGGCCGCCCCTGTCTGGTCGTGGGGGGCGGTGCCGTGGGCACCAGAAAGGTGCAGTCGCTGCTGGACGTGGAGGCGCGCGTCACGGTGGTATCTCCCCAGGTAACGGCCGAGCTCGCGCGGCTCATCGATGAGGGGAAGGTCACTCACGTCCGCGGCCCGTTTGCCCCCGAGCAGTTGGCCGGCATGTTTTTATGCGTCTCGGCCGTGGATGACCGCGCCGAAAATGAGGCGGTGGCACGGTCGTGCCGAAATCGGGGGGTGCTCGTCAACGTGGTGGACGATCCGGTCCTGTCGGACTTCTTCTTCCCCTCGGTGGTCCGCCGGGGAGACCTGGTCATCGCCGTCTCGTCGGGCGGCGTCGCTCCGTCCATGGTCAAGCTGATTCGGCGCGAACTCGAGTCGCAGTACGGCCCCCAATACGAACAAGTCCTCACGATTCTGGGGCGGCTCCGGGAAAGACTCCGGGGCGCCGGGGTTACGGGGGATCGGCTCTCGGCCGTCATGGAGCGGGCGGCGGCCCTTCCCCTGGCCGAAATGATCTCGGGTGGGCAGACCGGCCGGATCGTGGGAATGGTGCGCGAGGTCCTGGCCGAGGGAGGCGCGACCCCGGCGATTGACCTCGATGACCTTATTGAAAAGAAGTGAAGCGGCGATGAAGCGAAACGTGACGATATTTCTGGTCGGGATGAGCCATAAATCGGCGCCCGTGGACGTCCGTGAGAAGATGGGCATCGGCCAGGAATCGATCGAGCATTTCTTGCAGGGATTGGCGACTTCTCCCGATATCGACGAGTGCCTGGTCCTTTCCACCTGTAACCGGGTGGAGATGCTGGGGCTCTCACCGGATGTATCGGCGGCGGTAAGGCACGCCATCGAATATCTGGGCGCATTTCACGGCAGGGACCCCTCGGCAATGAAGAGCTACTTCTACATCAAGGAGGGCCCCGACGCCGTCCGCCACGTCCTCCGGGTCAGCTCGTCGCTGGACTCGATGGTGGTCGGCGAGCCCCAGATACTGGGCCAGGTCAAGGACTCGTACCGGGCGGCGACCGCCTCGGATACCTCCGGGCCGGTCCTCAACCGGCTTCTGCACCGGGCCTTCTTCACCGCAAAGCGTGTCAAGAACGAGACGGGCGTCGCGTCCCGCCCGGTTTCCGTGAGCTCCGCCGCGCTCTGGCTCTGCGAAGAGGCGCTGGGGGGTCCGTCGGGAAAGAGCGTCCTCATGATCGGAGCGGGGGAGATGGGGGAAGAGACCCTCAAGCAGCTCGCCTGCGCCCAGCTGGGTGAGATTCTCATAGCCAACAGGACGCGGGACAAGGCCGAGGCGCTCTGTGAGCGGTTCGTGGCAAAATATGTCGCCTGGGAACACCTCATGGAGGCCGTCGGGTCGGTCGATATCGTTATCACCTCTACGGGGTCGGAGCGGCCGATCATCACCACGCCGATGGTCGCGCAGGCGATCGAAGGGCGCAACGGCAGGCCGCTGGCCATCATCGACATCGCCGTTCCGCGGGACGTCGAAGAGTCGGTGGGAGATATCGCCGGGGTTTCCCTTTACAACATAGACAGCCTCAACACGGTGGTGAAAAGAAACATCACCGAGCGGGAGTCGGAGGCGGCCCGGTCCGAGCGAATCGTCGAGGAGGAAACGGCCAAGTTCATGGCCTGGTTCGACTCGCTGGACCTGGTGCCGACGATCGTGCTGTTGAGGAGAAAACTCAAGATGATCGGTGAGGAGGAGGTGAGGAAAACCCTCGCTTCCTGGGAGGGGCTCGGCCAGGGCGAGGCCGAGCGGCTGACGCTCCTGGTGGAAACCGTCATCAACAAGATCCTCCACGACCCCACCGTATATCTGAAACGCGATGCCAATGCGGCGGGGAAATCGACCGTGGAGCTGATCCGGGGTCTCTTCGCCCTGGACGGGGAGGACGCCGATGATCAGGATCGGCACGAGGAGTAGCCCCCTCGCGCTCGTCCAGGCCCGGGCCGTAGCCGACATGCTGCGGGCCGCCCGCCCTGAGTGCGCGTGCGAGATTGTCACCATCACGACGGAGGGCGACCGCACAACGAAGACGGCGCTGTGGGAGATCGGGGGGAAGGGGCTCTTCGTCCAGGAGATCGAAGCGGCGCTGGCCGCGCGAAGCATCGACCTGGCGGTACACAGCATGAAGGACATGCCCCAGGAGATTCCCGAAGGACTTGCGATCGGCGCCGTGCCGAAGCGGGAGGACGTCCGGGACGTGCTGGTTGCCCGGACGCCCGTGCCCGACATCGGGACGATCCCGGCGGGAGTCGTGGTCGGGACCTCGAGCCTCAGGCGCGCCGCGCAAATCCTGAGGGCCAGGCCCGACCTCGCGGTTGCCTCGCTTCGGGGAAACGTCGGCACGAGAATGAAAAAACTGCAGGATAACGAGTACGGTGCGGTACTCCTGGCGGCGGCGGGGATCGCCCGGCTCGGGATCGAGGCCCGGCACGCCCTTTTCCTTTCGCCGGAGGATTTCGTCCCGGCGGCGGGCCAGGGAGCGCTGGCGCTCGAGGTGAGACGGGGAGAGGAAGGAGTCGTCGCCCACCTGGATGACGCGGATACCAGCCGCGCGGTCTTTTGCGAGCGCGCCTTCGTGGAGCGTCTCGGGGCGTCGTGCCGCTCGGCGGTGGGGGCGTGGGCCCGCATGGAGGGGCAGCGCCTCATCCTGACCGGGAGGGTGCTTTCTCCCGGCGGAGACCGGGTGATCGAAGGGGAGCTGGCGGGGACGCCGGGCGACGGCCGCGAGATGGGCGGCGCGCTCGCTGACGATTTTATAGGACGGGGGGCGCGCGCCCTCCTTGAGGAAGGATAGATGAGCGGCTCGGGCAGGACTAAGATCGGCACGGTCTGGCTGGTTGGGGCGGGGCCGGGAGACCCCGGGCTCGTGACGGTGAAGGCCGTGCGGGTGATGGCCGAGGCCGACGTGGTAGTCTATGACCACCTGGTGGACGAGGCGGTCCTTTCCCACGCACAGGATGCAGCCCGGATGATCTACGCCGGTAAAGAAGGCGGTCGTCACAGCCTTTCTCAGGACGAGATCAACCGGCTTCTCGTCAGGGAGGCCAAGGCGGGCCGAAAGGTCGTGCGTCTAAAAGGAGGCGATCCGTTCGTCTTCGGGCGGGGCGGAGAGGAGGCACTGGCGCTGATCGGCGCGCAGATCCCCTTTGAGGTCGTCCCCGGGGTGACGTCGGCGACGGCGGCCCCGGCATACGCCGGCATCCCCGTTACGCACCGGGGGAGGGCCTCGATGGTCGTCTTTGTGACGGGACATGAGGACCCGACCAAGGAGGACGAGTCGGTCGACTGGAGATACCTTGCGGGGTTTTCCGGGACGATCGTGGTCCTCATGGGGGTCAAGCGGATCGAGGAAAACGTCGCCGCTCTCGTTGAGCGGCGGAAAATCGCCCGACACGCCGTGCGCCGTGATCTCCCGGGGGACGACCCCGGCGCAGCGGAGCGTTCGGGCGCCCCTTTCGGGGATCGCCGAGAAAGCTCGCCGGGGCGGCGTGACGGCCCCGGCGGTCCTGGTGATCGGGGAGGTGGCGGGCCTGATGGAGACCCTCTCGTGGTTCGAGAAGCTTCCCCTCTTCGGCAGGCGCATCATCGTCACGCGGGCGGACCACCAGGCGGCCGAGCTCGCCGACCGGCTGAGGGCCCTCGGCGCGCTGCCGGTGGGGCTTTCGACCATCCGGATCGCCCGGCCGGAAGACGAACGGGCGGCCGAGGCCGCGGTGGCGACGGTTTCCGACAACGATATGGCCGTCTTCACCAGCCCCAACGGGGTGGAGTCCTTCTTCGAGGGGCTCGATCGGCTCGGGCGCGACGCCCGGGCTCTGGGTGGAGTGACCGTGGCGGCCATGGGTCCGGGGACGGCGGCCTCCTTGAGCAGACGCGGGATCGTCCCCGATATCGTCCCGGACCGGTTTGTGGCCGAGGCCCTGGCCGGGGCGATCATCGCGGCGGGGGCGGACGGCAAGCGTATCCTCCTCTTTCGGGCCGAGGGGGCCCGGGACGTGCTCCCCCGGCTCTTGACCGAGGCGGGGGCCTCGGTGTCGGACGTCGGGGCCTATCGCTCGGTCGCTCCGGAGACGTCCGACGGACAGTTTACCCGTGCGTTCGAGGGGGCGGATCTCGTTTCCTTCACGAGCGGCTCGTCTGCGACAAACCTCAGGGAGATGATCGACCTCAAGAGAAAAGGGGGGCTCGACCTTCCGGAGTCCTCCATTCCGCCGGCCGCCTCGATCGGACCGGTCACGTCGGCCGCGGCCGCGGGCGCCGGCTTTTCAGTCGAGATAGAGGCGTCCGAACACACCATCGGGGGACTGGTGAAGGCGCTGGTTTCCCACTATTCGGAAAAGACATGATCGGTATCTCAAAACTCTATATGGGCGCGGTCGAGGAATCGGACGTCCTCCGGTACGGGGGCGACTCCAAACGGCTCCCCTCGCACCTTCTGCAATTTTCGGCCGACAAGAAACCGGTGGTGGTCTTCAACGCCACCCGGCGGTGCAACCTCAAGTGCATCCACTGCTACAGCGACTCCGAGAACAAAGATTACGCCGGAGAGCTGACCACCGGCGAGGTAAAAACGCTCATCGACGACCTGGCGGGATTCGGCGCTCCGGTGATCCTCTTTTCGGGCGGGGAGCCGCTGATGCGGCCCGACCTGGAAGAGCTTATCGCCTACGCCGTGGGCCGGGGTATGCGGGCGGTCATCTCCACCAACGGGACCCTCATTACCGGGGACCGGGCGGCCCGGCTCAAAGACCTCGGGCTCTCATACGTGGGGGTAAGCCTGGACGGCCTGGAGGCGACCCACGACTCGTTTCGGAAGGTCGATGGGGCGTTCGCCCGGGCAATCGCGGGGGTGAAACACTGCCTCAAGCAGGGCATCAAGGTGGGACTGCGCTGCACCATCAACACGCTCAACGCCCACGAGATCGGGCCGATCTTCGACCTGATGGAGACCGAAAGGATCCCCCGGGTCTGTTTCTATCACCTGGTCGTCTCGGGCCGGGGCGCCGCGATCCGTCAGATGATGCTCTCCCATGCCCAGACCCGGGCGGCGGTCGACCTGATCATGGACCGGACGAAGGATCTTGCCGACAGGGGATTTCAGCCGGAAGTCCTGACGGTCGACAACCACGCCGACGGCCCCTACGTGTATCTCCGGCTCTTGCGGGAGGACCCCGGGAGGGCAGCCGAGGTTCTGAAGCTCCTCAGGCTCAACCAGGGCAACTCGTCGGGCGTGGGGATCTCGTGCGTCAGCTTCGACGGGGAGGTCTACGCCGACCAGTTTTGGAGGGGCCGCTCCTTCGGCAACGTAAGGCGGCGTCCCTTCTCGGAGATCTGGACCGACCTCTCGAACCCCCTGATGGCCCGGCTCAAGGAAAAAAAGAAATATGTCACCGGCCGCTGTGCGACCTGTCGGTGGCTTGACGTGTGCGCCGGAAACTTCCGGGCGCGGGCCGAGGCTATGACGGGCGACACCTGGGCGTCGGACCCCGCCTGTTATCTGACCGACGATGAGATAGCCCCGTAGAAATCGAGCATGGCTCGAATCCGGCTGGTCGGTCACCCCCTCTGTCGAGCCTCTATTCAGACGGCCCCTTGTTTTGACAGACGTGTCGGCTCCGATGCCGGGACGGTTTCTCGGCGCCATCGCGGGGGGCGACGATGGGGCATCCCGCAACAACCGTGGATGATCGTGTTATATGAACCGTTATGATGTCATCGTCATCGGGGCGGGGCACGCCGGCATCGAGGCGGCGCTGGCCGCCGCCCGCATGGGGGCCTCTGCCCTCATGCTGACCGGAAACATCGACACGATCGGCCAGATGTCGTGCAACCCGGCGGTGGGGGGGCTTGCCAAGGGACAGCTGGTCAAGGAGATCGACGCCCTGGGGGGCCAGATGGGCCTTGCCACAGACGCGGCGGGTATCCAGTTTCGGACCCTCAACACCACCAAGGGGCCGGCGGTCCGCTCCTCCCGGGCCCAGGCCGACCGGGCGGGATACCGCACCTACATGAAGGCACTCCTCGAAAACACGCCCGGTCTTTCAGTCCGGCAGACCATGGCCAGGGCGATCCTGGCCGAGGGAGGGAGAGTCGTGGGGGTGCTGACCGAGTACGGGGAGGAGTTCCCGGGTTCGGCCGTCGTCATCGCCGCGGGGACCTTTCTCAAGGGAATGGTCAGGATCGGCCGGAGTTCGTTTGGAGCCGGCCGACTGGGCGATCCCCCTTCCGAGTTTCTCTCCGATTCGCTCAGGGAGCTCGGTTTCGTCGTCGAGCGTTTCTCCACGGCCACGACGCCCCGGCTCGACGGCGCGACGATCGACTACTCGAAGACGACCGATGCAGCCCCTTCAGTGGCCGATCACGCCGTTTTCGTTTCGCTCGGGACCCATCGACCGGGACCAGCTCCCCTGCCACGTGACCTACACCAACGCCCATACCCATGACGTGATCAGGAAGTGCATCGACAACGACGCGGTCTCGGAGGGGTGGCTGAACCGGAAAGGACCCCGCTACTGTCCTTCCATCGAGGAAAAGGTGCTGTTCTTCCCCGAAAGAATTCGCCACCAGATCTTCCTGGAGCCCGAAGGGTTCCATACGACCGAGGTCTATCCGAACGGACTGTTTACAACCCTCGGCATAGAAGAGCAGATGAGGATCCTCTCGGCCATCCCCGGCCTGGAGGAGACGCGAATGACCCGGCCCGCCTATTCCATAAAATACGACTACGTGCCGCCGACCCAGCTTTTGCCGACGCTGGAGACCAAGCTTGTCTCCGGGCTCTTTCTCGCGGGCCAGGTCAACGGGACCTCCGGCTACGAGGAGGCGGGCGCCCAGGGGATCGTGGCGGGGATCAACGCGGCCTGCCATGTCATGGGCCGGCCGCCGCTTATCCTGTCCCGCTCGGACGCCTACATCGGCGTGCTCATAGACGACCTGGTGACCAAGGGCACCAACGAGCCGTACCGGATGTTCACGTCCCGGGCCGAATATCGCCTGGCCCTGCGGGAGGGAAACGCGATCTTCCGCCTCACGCCGAAGGGCAGGGAGCTCGGGCTGATCGGCGACGACGCCTGGAGCCTATTCAGCGAGAAGAAGCGGGCGCTGGAACGGGGCCTGGCCCTGATGGAAGAGCCGCTCTACCCGACGAGGGCGACCAACCAGCGCCTGGCGGACCGGGGCCTTTCGCCCATCATCAATAAGATGACCCACGCCGACCTGCTGCGGCGCCAGGAGGTGACCGGGGCGATCATCACGGGTATCGTGCCGGGGTTGGTGGATCTTGCCGACGACATCCTTTCGGAGGTCGAGGTCCAGACCAAGTATGACGGATACCTCCGGCGCCAGGACGAAGAGATCGGCAGATTCAGGAGGCTCGAGGGGCTGCCGATCCCCGGGGATTTCCGCTACCGGGGGCTCGCGGGCCTCTCGGCGGAGGCCGCCGAAAAACTCGAAGAGACCAGGCCCCTGTCGATAGGCCAGGCCTCGCGCATCCCCGGCGTGACGCCGGCGGCCGTCTCGATCATCATGATCCATCTCAAGAAGCGCAGGGCGATGTGAAAGACAGCGCCGATCGGAGGCGCATTCCCCCTTGCGGGACCTGACCGGCGCCGCGAGACCGATCTCGAGGGCCGTCGATCAACACGGAACGACCGTTCCGTAATCTCTCACAAAGACAGAATAATACAGGCAAATGATATTATCCGCTTGACGAATCAAGGAAGAGCGCATTAAAATGTTCTAAGGTTCTTTTAGTCAGACCCCCAGGATTGGAGCGCCCTCACTCTCTCTCTCGCCATACGCCCGCCCCCGCAGGAAGTTGACTCCTTGTTCGCCTGGAGGGTGCCGTTTATTATGCACGTCTTTCAAAAGGAGGTTGCGATGAGCTTAAAGAGAATATCGTTCTCAATTTTTCTCGCCGTCTTTTTCGGCACGGTTTTCCTTGTCTCGGGAGCCTTTGCCGGCGAGGCGATGTACATCGAGGAGCCCAATTTCTACAGCGTCCCCAAGACGATCATGGTCTCCGACAAGCCCGAATGGACGCCGGATTTCCGGGATAACCCGGCGCTCATGGGCACGGACAAGGACGTCCGGTTCCTCATGGATCTCTACTATACGGGGAGCTACACCAAGGTCGATCTGGACAACTTCTTCACCTATCATATCGGGGGGATCCCCGTGTTCGGCGCCGGTTTCGGCTCCGGTAAGGAGGAGTACGTCACCAACGGGGTTGGCGCCGACGTCGGCGTGGTCCTCAAGGTGACCGACCGGTCCGAGCTCGGGGTCATCATGGGCTACCGCTACCTCAACACCGACATGGAGGGCGACCAGGTCTACCGGTGGTCTTCCCTCGGTGCCACCGGAAGTATGACCTCATCGCTGGAGCGGGAGATCAGGTCCAGCGATTTCTCCCTCGGGCTCCTCTATAACATCGAGTTTACCCCGGCCTTTTCGCTCGGGATGGGACTCAAGTACGGCCGCGGCGTCCACGAGAGCAACTTCTCGCTCGACGGTACCGGGAGCTCTGTTCCCTTCGGACCCGAGGTGATCACGATGGACCGCGAGCTGACGCTGGATTACCACCGGTTTGCGCCCGTGCTGGGCGTATCGGTCAAGCCGAACGATGCACTGACCATTGACGCATCGGTAGAGGGCGGGTTCATCTTCGGCGGGGTGGATAAGGGCGACACCCTGAACAGCACCGTTGCTGTCGTGCCCGCTATCTTCAGACCGCACGTGGAGAACCTCGCATCCCGCGACCTTTCCGGGTGGGATATCAAAACGGGTCTTAAAGTGACGTACGCCGTCTCCGATAGACTCTCGCTGCCGTTCTTCGCTGATTTCGCCTACGGCGATACGAGATGGGAAGTCGACGGCACCGCGGCAGGCAACTTCTTCCCCGTCGACCTGCCGGAGATCGTCTATGCGCCCGGGCCGGTGGACTATGAGAACGACAGTGCCCTGTGGCACATCACCGGTGGGCTCGGCGCGGACTTCACCATGGCGGGATGGGATACGGAGGTGACCGGCGCATACACCCACTGGCAGAACCGCAACGACTACGACCAGAGCAATGTCAACAGCACCGTGCTTTTTGCCCCGATCGGCGCGACCTCAGTCTTTGAGGAGAGCATCGTCGAGAAACGGGACATTATCAGCCTCGGGCTGATGATGAAAAGGGACTTCACGCCGTCCTTTGCCGCCGAGCTCGGGCTGCGCTACGACCTGGGGTTTGGCAGGATGGACCTCGACCGGGATTACAGGTCCGCACTCGCGTTTTTTGGGGCTCCGGCGCCGACCCTGTCGCTGTCCTATACCGGCAAAGACGTCTACCAGAACCTGACCTTCTCCACGCGGATGGAGTTTAAACCGTCAGACCGGCTGACGCTCGCGCTCGGAGGTGCCGTGACCTTCCCGCTTGACGCCCTCGATTACGAGCTGGAGGGAGACGTATCCGGAATCGGCACCAGCGTTCCTCCATTCTTACAGTTGGGGTTTGACGGCCCGACGGACCTCGACTCCAAGACCACACAGTGGCAGTACGGCGGCTATTTCATGTTGACTTATGAGCTCGGCGCCCCGACGCCGGTGCCCCCGCCCGCCGCTCCCGCGCCGATCATCGAGCCCAAGCTTGAGCCGATGAGCCAGAAGTAGCAATCCGATACGCATTGCCTGCGAAACACGAACGGGACGGCGAGAGCCGTCCCGTTTCCTTTTAGGGGACTACCACGCGCTATCGGCGCCGGCCGTCGTCACAGCTTTTTCCCGGAGCGGGGCTCAGGTCCGGATATTAAGAAAAACTAACTATTTTACTTGACTGATCGAGGAGACGACATTAAAATGCTCTAACCCTGGCGTGCGTATCCAAGGATCGGGGCCTCTTCGCCCGCAAAACGACCGTAACCACCCCCGAGGTTATTCAACCCCGGGTTAGTTCGTCAGCTGTGTATCGTTGTGAAAGTCTATTAAGAGGAGGAATTTTATGAACATCAGAAAAGCATCGTCTCTTGTTTTTCTTGCGGTCCTCACGGTGATGCTGTTGCCTGCTTCGGGGGTTTTCGCCGGGGAGGCTATGTACATCGAGGAACCGAACTTTTATAGCGTCCCCAAGACGATCATGATCCAGGACAAACCCGAATGGACTCCGGATTTCCGGGATAACCCGTCGCTCATGGGCACGGACAAGGACGTCCGGTTCCTCATGGACCTCTACTACACGGGGGGCTACACCAAGGTCGATCTCGACAACGACTTCACGTACGGTCTCCTCGGGGTCCCCGGGCTCACCGGGTTCGGTACCGGCTCCGGCCTGGAGGAATACGTGACCAACGGCGTGGGCGCCGACCTGGGGGTAGTGCTCAAGACCTCCGACCGGTCCGAGCTCGGGGTCATCATGAGTTACCGCTACCTCAATACCGACATGGAGGGGGACCAGCTCTACCGCTGGAGTTTCCTGGGCATAACCGGGAACATAACCTCGTCGCTCGACCGTCAGATCAAGTCCAGCGATTTTTCCCTCGGACTGCTCTATAACGTCGAGCTTACCCCGGCGTTTTCGCTCGGGATGGGGCTCAAGTACGGCTACGGGATCCACGAGAGCGACTTCGGACTTGACGGAAGCGGGACCTCCAACGCCTTCGGCCTCGAGGTAACGACCATGGACCGCGAGCTGGTGCTGGACTACCACCGCTTCGCCCCCGTGCTGGGCGTCACGGTGAAGCCCTCCGACGCCTGGACGATCGAGGCTTCGGTCGAGGGCGGGTATCTCTTCGGCGGGGTGGACAAGGACGACTCGCTGACCGATTCGGCCGTTTTCATACCCCCTACCGACAGAACCCACTCAGAGGTCCTGGACTCGCGTGACCTGAGCGGCTGGGACATCGGCACTTATGTCAAGGTGGCCTATGCCCTGTCGGACGATCTGTCGTTCCCGTTCTTCGTCGATTTCGCCTATATGGACACCACCTGGGAGGTTGATGGCTCTGGGACCGGGACCTTCTATCCCTACAATCTTCCGGAGATCATCTACGTCGCCGGGCCGGTGGACTACGAGAACCACAACGCCCTCTGGTACATTAACGGGGGGTTCGGGGTAGACTTCGTGGCCGGCGGATGGGACATGGAGGCGATCGCCGCCTACACCCACTGGCAGAACCACAACAAATACGACCAGAGCAACGTCAACAGCACCGCGCTCTTTGCCCCGATCGGCTCTTCGTCGGTCTTTGAGGAAGACGTCGTCGAGAGGCGGGACTTCATCAGCCTCGGGCTTGATATGAAAAAGGAATTCAGCCCGGCCCTGACCACCCAGTTCGGGATTCGGTACGACGTCGGGTGGGGCAGCATGGATCTCGACCGGGATTACACGTCCCGGTTCGCGTTTGTCGGTGCTCCCGTGGTGCCGACGCTGTCGGCCTCGTACCACGACACAGACCTGTTCCAGAACCTGACCCTGACCGTCCGCACGGACCTCAAGGCCACCGACCGGCTGACGCTGACGCTGGGGGCCAACGGGACCTTCCCGATCGACTCCCTCAACTATGATCTGGACGGAAACGCTTCGACTTCGATCCAGGCGACTCCCCTGTTCCCATCCCGGTTGGACTTCAACGGGCCATCGAGCCTCGATGCGGATACCTCCGAGTGGCAGTACGGCGGCTATTTCATGCTGACCTACGAGCTGGGGATACCCAAGCCGGTGCCGCCGGCCACGGCCCCCGCTCCGATCATCGAGCCCAAGCTGGAGCCGATGAGCCAGAAGTAGCAGGCCGATGCGCGTTGTTACGAAACACGAACGGGACGGCGAGAGCCGTCCCGTTTTTTATTAAGAGAAAACCGGGCGCTGTCTTCGCGGACCGGCATTGCGTCCCTTTCCCGGAGCCAGGGGCTCCGGGGACGGTCCGACCGAATTATAATGGGAAAAACTAACTAATTTACTTGACTGATCAAAGCCAAGACATTAGACTGCTCTAATCCGAGCGTGCGACATCCGCAGGGTCGGAGCCTCTTGACCTCCGTACCGATCGCAGGCCCGCTCCGGACGATACTCAAACCCGGGTTCGCTGTAACCCATATGCAGGCGCAGAATTCTATTGTGAGGAGGATTTGATGAACGTTAGCAAAGCATCATCTCTTGTTTTCCTCGTGGTTCTTACGGTGATATTGTTGCCCGTTTCGGGGGCCTTCGCCGGAGAGAGCATCTTCATCGACGAGCCCAATTTCTACAGCGTCCCCAAGACGATCGTGATCCAGGACAAACCCGAATGGACTCCGGATTTCCGGGACAACCCGGCGCTGATGGGCACGGACAAGGACGTCCGGTTCCTCATGGACCTCTACTATACCGGGGGATACACCAAGGTTGACCTCGACAACGACTTCACGTACGCTACCGCCGGGGTCACCGGGTTCGGGACCGGCTCCGGCCTGGAGGAATACGTGACCAACGGCGTGGGCGCCGACCTGGGCGTGGTGCTCAAGACCTCCGACCGTACCGAGCTCGGGGTCATCATGGGCTACCGCCACCTCAACACCGACATGGAGGGCGACCAGGTCTACCGCTGGAGCTTTTTTGGTTTCACCGGCAACATGACCTCCTCGCTCGACCGCCAGATCACGTCCAGCGATTTTTCTCTCGGGCTGCTCTATAACATCGAGCTTACCCCGGCCTTTTCGCTCGGGATGGGGCTCAAGTACGGCTACGGGGTCCACGAGAGCGACTTCGGACTTGACGGAAGCGGGACCTCCCTCATCTTCGGACCGGAGACGACGACCATGGACCGCGAGCTGGTGCTCGACTACCACCGCTTCGCCCCCGTGCTGGGGGTTTCCGTGAAGGCCTCCGACGCGTGGACGATCGAGGCGTCGCTGGAGGGCGGGTATCTCTTCGGCGGGGTGGACAAGGACGACGTGCTGATCGACTCGTTTCCCGGCGGCCTACCGCTCAACGACAGGACCCACACGGAGGTGCTGGACTCGCGCGACCTGAGCGGGTGGGACATCGGCACCTATGTCAAGGTGACCTACGCCCTCTCGGACGATCTCTCGTTGCCGTTCTTCGTCGATTTCGGCTATATGAACGCCGCCTGGGAAGTGGACGGCTTCGGGACCGGGACCTTCATTCCCTACAACCTCCCCGAGATCGTCTACGTCCCCGGGCCGGTCGACTACGAGAACCACAACGCCCTCTGGTACATCAACGGGGGGTTCGGGGCGGACTTCGTGGCCGGCGGATGGGACATGGAGGCGATCGCGGCCTACACCCACTGGCAGAACCATAACAAGTATGACCAGAGCAACGTCAACAGCATCGCGGTCTTCGCCCCGATCGGCTCGGTCTCGGTTTTCGAGGAGGACGTCCTGGAGAGGCGGGACATCATCAGCCTTGGGCTTGATATGAAAAAGGAATTAAGCCCGGCCCTGACCGCCCGGTTCGGTATCCGGTACGACATCGGGTGGGGCAGCATGGAGCTCGACCGGGACTATAACTCCCGCTTCGCCTTCATCACCCCTCCCGCGCCGCCGCTCGCGGCCTCGTACGACGATAGCGGATCTCTTCCAGAACCTGACCCTGACCGTCCGCACGGACATCAAGGCGAGCGATCGGCTGACTCTGTCCCTGGGCGCGAACGGGACATTCCCGATCGACTCCCTCGACTATGATCTGGACGGAAACGCGTCCAGCTCGCTCACGGCGTCTGTGCCATTCTTCCCCCGGCTGCTGTTCAACGGGCCGTCGAGCCTCGATGCGGATACCTCCGAGTGGCAGTACGGCGGCTATCTCATGCTGACCTACGAGCTGGGCGTCCCCAAGCCGGTACCACCGGCCGCGGCCCCCGCGCCGATCATCGAGCCCAAACTGGAGCCGATGAGCCAGAAGTAGCAGTCCGATACGCGTTGCCTACGAAACACGAACGGGACGGCGAGAGCCGTCCCGTTTTCATTGTATTCCAGAAAGCAGATGTGCCGCTACGGGCCGCCTGCTCCAGACGTAGTGCGGGCCGCGGTTTTCGGCCCACCTGTCCAGGCCGTGCTCCCGGATGAGCCTGAGATTATTTCTCGGGGTGTCGCCGTGAAAGGCGGCGAAAGGCTCCAGCAGGGCGCAGGTTTCGAATTCCGCGCACTCCCAGCAGCCGGCATATCCATTTTTCTTCGCGCATGCGCGGATAGCGCACTTTTTCTTTCCTCCCCCCTCGGCGCAGGGGCCGGGGCATTTCAGGGAGGTGACGGCAGAGAGGTATTCCCGGAACCGGTCGTAGCCGGCAAAGACCTCATCCCTTGAGGCTTTGAGGGCGGCGTAGCGCCCGAAATCGAGCGAGCCCAGCTGCTCGCCAAGGATGCGGGCCGCCTCGAACAGCGTCTCTTTCGAGGGGATGCAGTCTTTGCAGTAGAGGCCGCAGCAGGCGGTATATTTTCTGCTCTCTTCCATCAGGTCAAGGACCGGCCAAAACCGGCCGCCGCGGGCCGCTCCGACGCCGCGTGTCGGTCACGAAAGGCAATCATGGGTTCAGGCACAAAGAGTGCCTATTTCTTTTTCTTCTTATTCTCTTCTTCTTCCAGGTAGACGACCGTGTGCTCCCCGTGCCGGTCCGTCCCGCGGTATCCTTCCATCTCGCGGACGTTCTCCTCGATCACTACTCCCTCCGGCAGGATCGCCGACCGCTGGAGATAGTAGCGGGACAGGAGGGGCTTTTTCGAGAGGCCCAGCTCCTTGAGGGGTCGTGTGATCTCGTGATCGCCCAGCTCCAGCGACGAGCCTTCCGGGAAGAGCGAATGCCGGGCCGTGCCGACCTGGGGAATGGTCGTCTGGATGAGCTTCTTGTTCTTCACCGAGAAGGTCGAGAGCGGACAGTAGTCCCTCTTGACAAAGCCCCGGCGCGCCACCCGGGCCGTCAGGATATGCCGCTTCTCCTCCGAAAGCCGGCACTCGAGGTATTCGGGGGTGATAACGAACTTCATGTCGGCCACGAACTTCGTATACCCCCAGACCCCCCGTCCCCCGTCCCGGGCGATGGTATTGGTGACGGGCAGATGCAAAACGACCGTCCCGAAGCGGGGGTCGTAGGCCTCCCGCACCGCCGGGATCAGGTGCGGGGGCTTCTTATCGGCAAAGATAGCCGGCACGACGATGCCCACCTCGCCATAGGGGCCGATGGTGGTGTCGATGTAGTTGAAACAGGCCACCCCCAGCAGGGCCTTCTTTTTGGACAGGGTCACGGGATAGAGCCTGTCCGACGGGAGGAGGGCCTTTACCTTGACGGGGTCCGCGGTGTAAAAGAGGGCGAACGCGTCGTCGCGAAAATAGAGGATCGGGAGCTCGAACTTCTCCCCCCCGACGGTCATCGGTTTACCGGGCCTGGTGCCCGCGAAAAAAGGTTTCATGGTATGTCCCATAGCGGTTTGATAATATAATTACTCACTCGCGTCGCGGGGCGTCGCGCACCGCGAGCCCCGGTCCCGGGCGTCCCCCGCGGACGGCCGGCTACGTCCCCTCAGTCCCCACTTCGATCTCCCTGAGCTCCATCTTCTTGAGCTTTTCAACCGTCTCCGGGGGGAGCTTTGTCTGTCCCTTGTCGAGGGATTCCTTGAGCTCCTTGAGCTTCTTGACGGCCTTGTTATAGTTCTCCCTGAAAAGCGCCTTGTCCGGCTTGAGCTCGACGGCCTTGGTGAAGTTATCCAGGGCCTTGAAGTAATCTCCGTCCCAGTTCATGTAGATCTCACCGAGGTTGTTATAGGCCTTGGCGATCCTCGGGTCCTTCTTTTCCTTATCGGTGGCGATGATGTACTGGCTTTTCGCCTTGTCCCACTGCTTGAGTGCTTCGTAGGCCTGGCCGAGGCTGTAGTAGTTCCAGCCGTAGCTCGGGTCAAGGGCGATCTCGGCCTTATATGATTCGATCGCCTTATCGTAATCCCCGCGGGCCCAGAAGACGTAGGCGAGAGAGTTGTTGACGTACTTCATCTTGGGGTTGAGGCCCCTGGCCTCGGTGAACTCGGCAAAGGCGTTGTCGAAGGTCGTGTCCTTCTTGTCGAAATCCGCGTAGAGATAGGCGACGCCGAGCAGGTAATGGAGCGAAGCGTCGCCGGGATTCTCTTTGACAAGCCCTTCGTATTTCACGATCAGCGGCGAAAGGTTTCCCTCAAGGCGCGCCTTCTCGATCTCTATGACCTTTGCCTTGAGCGGGTCTTCCTGGGCGAAAGCGGCGGCCGATCCCACGAGCAGCGACAGCACGGTTATGCAGACGAGAATCCTCTTCATGGTTACGTGATCCTTAAAGATGTATGTTAGAGAAATTCTACCAGAGGCGTGCCGAATGTTCAAGGGATAATCGGGTTTTTCCTTTGACCGCGTTCGGAAATGATACTATACTGATAAAAACGGTAACGGGAGGCGACGATGTTTCGAACGACACTCTGCGATACGCTCGGTATCGACTATCCTATCATCCAGGGCGGCATGGTCTGGATCTGCACGCACGAGCTTGTCGCTGCCGTCTCTGAAGCCGGGGGGCTCGGCGTGCTGGCCGGCGGGAGCATGACCCCCGAAGAGCTTGCCGAGGAGATCCGTCTGACCAAGGCGGCCACGAAAAAACCTTTCGGGGTCAATATACCGCTGCTCAGGCCGGACGCGGAGGCCCTCATCGGCGTGACGGTCACGGGCGGGGCCCGCGTGGTGGTAAGCTCCGCGGGCAATCCGAAGCGTTTCACCAAGAGGATTCAGGACGCCGGGCTCAAGGTCGTCCATGTCTCGCCGAACGTGGGGCTTGCCGCCAAGGCCGAGGAAGCCGGGGTGGACGCGGTGGTCGGGGAGGGGATCGAAGCGGGGGGACACGACGGCTTTGACGAGATCGCGACGATGGCGCTGATTCCCCAGCTCGTAAAATGGCTCCGGGTTCCGGTGATCGCCGCGGGTGGGATCGCGGACGCCCGGGGGTTTGTGGCGGCCCTCGCGTTGGGTGCTCAGGGGGTGCAGATGGGAACGCGGTTTGCCGCCACGCACGAGGCAAAGGCCCACCCGAAATTCAAGGAGGCGATACTCGGGGTCGGTGACACGGGGACGGTGGTCTCGGCCAGGACGCTTGGACCCACCCGCGCGGTCAGGAACAAGCTCACCGAAAAGATCGCGGAGGCGGAGCGCGCCGGCGTCTCAAAGGAAGAGCTGCTGGACCTGATCGGGGAAGGGCGCTCGCGGATGGCTGCGGTAGACGGCGACGTGGAGGAGGGGACGGTCTACTGCGGGCAAATCGGGGGATTGATTACCGAACTGATGCACGCGGGCGACGTGGTGCGACAGACTATTGAGGGGGCCGAGAAACTGGTGAAGGAGCTGGGAGTCACGGCACAGCGGTAAAATGCTCGGTTGGAGCGGAAGAACCCGGCGGCAGTGAGGCCCCGCGCCCGGGCGGCTGAAGGCCGCCGCGCGGGATCGCCCGATAGGTAGTTTGACGAAAAGGAGCGAGCAATGGACGCCCTTGATGCCATTTTGACAAGAAGAAGTGTTCGCAAATACAAGAAAGACGCGGTGGATGAGAAGACGATAAAGGCGCTGCTGACCGCCGCCATGAGCGCGCCGTCGGCGGGGAACCAGCAGTGCTGGCGCTTCGTGGTCGTCACGGACCGGCCGACGCTGGAGGCGCTGGCCGCCGTCCATCCCTATGCCAACCCGCTCAAGGAAGCGCCCCTGGCCATACTGGTGTGCGGCGACGTCGATACTGAGCTCCACTCCGGCTTCTGGGATCAGGACTGCGCCGCGGCCACCCAAAACCTGCTGGTGGCGGCCACCGCGCTGGGGCTGGGCTCCGTATGGCTCGGCTGCCACCCGCGGGCCGAGCGGGTCAAGGGGATCCAAAAGCTCCTGGGGATCCCCAAGACGGTCGTGCCGTTGTCCCTGGTGGCCGTGGGCCGCTCCAACGAGGTGAAGGCCAAAGAGGACCGCTACGACGAAAAGAAGGTGCATTACAACCGGTGGTGAGTCCTCGGCGGCACCCGTTTGCCTCGTTGTACCGGTGACGGCAAGGCCGCGGACCATTGCGTCCGCCGGGGGGGTTGTGCGAGACCCGCGGCATAACCTCCTGCAAGCCTCGTCGGGCAATAAGCACGGGCGAAACGTGGGCCGCCTTTAGTGCGGGCGTGCGGGCTATTTAGTTGCGGCGATGCTCGCGGAGCTGACAGGGCTCGAGAAGAAATCTCTATTTTCCATCAACCTCCTGCCGTCCCAATCCCACCATGCGAGCTTCAGCATGGGGCCGATCAACTCCTTTTTTATTCTCAATTTGACAAACCGGGCAGGAACCCCCGCGCGCATTTCGTAGTCTCCGACCGAATGAGTCACGATGGATCCGGCTCCGATTACCGCCCCGCTGCCTATCTCGACACCGGCCAGGATGATTACGTTATCCCCGATCCAGACGTCGTTTCCGATCTTGACGCTCCCGACTTTCGCGGGATAGCGTCTGCCCAGAAGGCTTTGCTGGAGGAGGAAGTTCATCGAGGGTAACGCGAAGTCGTGGTCACTCGTGATAACCTTTACGTCGGCCCCTATCGCGCAGTACTTGCCGATATGGATGCTGCCGTACCCCTTTGCACAAAAATGATCGCTGATGCAGGTTCCCTTCTCGAATTCAAACGGGCAGTCAATCGTTCCCCCTTCACCGATATAGACGCCGCCCCACCGTACGGGCAGGAATCGCAAAACAAGATTCATCAGCTTAAACGTTATCCACCTGTCACCACGCATGAGCGCTCCTCTCTGTTTACGTAAGATGCGTTGAACAGGAAAAATATACATTGTTGCAGCATGCGTGTCAACATCCCTGATCAGTGATGCGTTCTCTCATCGCCCGACGCTATTTTCTCTTGACAATCAATCAATCGTTTGATAGATTTATCGAGTACGGGAACTTTGGCTTTGACATTTAAAGACGCTGTGATACTATATCTCAAAGGAGAGGGAGCACGATGAAAATGAAATCGTCGATCGTACCGGCCGCAGGAGTGCTTATCGCTTTCTTGATTGCGCTACCCGCGGCATCGCTGGCCCTTACCGGCACCGAGATCATGACCAAGGTCCACGACCGCGACAACGGGAAATCGTCCATCATAGAGAGCAGGATGCTTCTGTTCAACGATAAGGGACAGAGCAAAGAGCGGGTCGTGAGGGCCGTCCGTAAGGAATACGGGGACCTCAGCAAGTCGCTGATCCGCTTCCTGTCTCCGGCAGACGTGAAAGGGACCGGGTTTCTGATCTGGGAAAACGCAAATCGGGACGACGACCAGTTCCTCTATCTGCCCGCCCTCAAGCAGGAACCACGCCGGATCGCGTCCTCGGAAAAGAGCTCACGCTTCATGGGAACGGAGTTCACCTACGAAGACCTCGAAAACCGCAAGGTCGACAAAGACAATCACAAGCTGTTGAGGGAAGAGAAGCTCGACGGCAAGCAGGTCTACGTCGTGGAGAGCGTCCCCATAAAGGGCTCGGACTCGCAGTACGGAAAGCTCATCTCCTGGGTGCGCCCGGACGTCTGGATTCCGGTCAAGATCGAGTTTTACGATAAGAACGGCGCGCTCCTCAAGGTCCTGACCGTCAAGAAGCTCGAACAGGTCCAGGGTATCTGGACCACCAGTGACAGCGTCATGGACAACGTCCAGGACAAGAAGAAGACCGAGCTTTTCCTGGACAAGGTGCAGTATAACGCCGACATCCCCGATGAATATTTCACCGAGCGCTACCTCAAGAGGGACTAGGGTGAGAGGGACGTTCAGGCGGATACGAAAGACCGGCATGCGATGGGTGCCGGTCTTTTTTTTCATCGGGCTCCTCGCTTCCCGCCGGGGCCACGGCGGGAGACGACGCGACCGGCAAGGCGACCGATCCCTTTTGGGCGCCCGTTCACTACGATGAGTCCCGGGCCGAAATTAACGAGATCAGGGCAGGTTTCGAGAAGGTCTCGGCCGATATCGACCGCCGGATCGAGGAGGTCAGGCGGCGCATCATCGACGCGGGGAGCCCCGCCCTCCGGGAAGAGCTCCTGGGCGAGCTCTCCGATCTCGAGCGGCGGCGCAGCGACGCGCTGTCGGGCGCGCTCACGGCGGTCGGCGACGTGAGGGTCGCCGATACGGTCAGGCACGTCGCCGAGACGATCGCCGCCCCGCCGCCCGCCTACCTCGCGCCCGACCGGCTTTTGGCCGGCCGGCTCCGTCTCCGACCTCTTCGGGCCCGAGGTCGATCTGGCGGGGTACCTCAAGATCCGGCTGGCCGGAGATATCTCGATCGACAATAAATTTGAGAACCTTTTCGAGGCCGAGCCCAAGGTCTTCCTTTCCCTCAAGTATCCCGTCAACGACCGGCTCCTCGTCTTCATCTCCACCTACGCGAAGTACGACTACGCCACCGGCGGCAGCAGTCGCTATGATCACGATATCGTCCTCTTCGAGGCCTACCTCGACGTCTTTTTCGACAAGCTCGACCTGAGGGTCGGAAACCAGATCATCTCGTGGGGGAGGGCCGACGTCATCAATCCGACGGACGTCATCAACCCCCTGGACCTCACCAATATCCTCACGGGGGACGTCGGCGAGAAGAAGGTCCCGAGCGTCGCCGTGAAGCTCGACTACTACGCACGGCAACACGACCGTGGAGCTGGTGGCGCTGCCTTTCTTCCAGGAGTACAAATACGACCTGGTCGGCTCGGACTGGGCGATCTTTCACTACGGCCTCTTTACGGACTTCGTCGGGGGGGCCTTCCCCTGGTCGGAGTTCCTGGACGACGAATCACAAAAGCTGATCAACCGGGCGGGCATCGCATTTTCATTGCCCAATAAACCCACCTACAGCCCGGAGAACATCCAGGGCGGTGCGCGGATCTCGTCGACATACCGGGGGTGGGATTTTTCCTTTTCGTACCTCAACGTCTATGACCGTCTGCCGACCGTCACGGTATCGGACGCCCTGAGAAACGCTATCCTGACCAACAATGTTCCCGCCTACCTGGCGGGCCTCACACCGGCGGAGTTGGAAAGGATCGTATCGCTGGACTATCATCGGTACCACATGGTCGGGTTTGATTTCGCCACGACCTGGGGCAGCTGGGGGATCCGGGGAGAGGCGGGGATCTTCCTCGACCGGTTTACCTACACCAAGACTCTGGACGCGACGAAAAACAACTATATCTTCTATGTCCTGGGAGTCGACCGGCTCTTTAAGGGCGACTTCTACGTCAACGCCCAGTTCATCCAGAAGATCATCTTCGACTACGGCCATGACTTGATCGAGGACGAGTTCCAGAACGGCGTGAGCCTCTACGCCTATAAGGAGTTCGAGCTCTTCGGGAAGAAGATCATCCCCGAGGTCAGGGCCATCTACGAGATCAACGGCGACGACTTCTTCATCATGCCGAAGGTCACTTATAAATGGTCGGATGCCCTTGAATTTTCCCTGGGGTTGAATATATTCGAGGGAGAGCGCGACACGATCTTCGGTTATTTTTCTGATAACGATCAGGCCTTTTTTGAGGTAAAATATATATTCTAGGGCAGGTGAACGAGCGCCGAAGGTTTCATTTTTCGCCCGTAGGAGTTCGTCAGTATAAACCCATTTCCTCAAACCCGTTTCCTCGGACGGAGTCCCTACGAAGCCTTCTTTGAGGGCAGACGGAGGACTCCGCGAGAACGATTCTTCGCAGGATGATACAGGAAAGAGTATGAAAACCGACCTTAATCTGCTCGTGGCGTTCTGGGGGGGGATCATCAGCTTTGCCTCCCCGTGCGTGCTGCCGCTCCTTCCCAGCTACCTGACCTTCATCACCGGCATCTCGTTTGAGGATCTCAAGGGCGACGACCGGGCGAGGATCAGGAAGGCCACCGTGCTCCACTCCCTGGCGTTCATCGCGGGGTTTACCGTCGTCTTCGTGGCGATGGGGGCGCTTTTCGGGCTCCTCGGCGAAACGCTCTTTGATTTCCGGGATACCGTGAGGCGCATCGGCGCGGTCCTCATTATCCTCTTTGGGGTCTACATCACGGGCCTGGTGCGCATCCCCTTTCTGGACCTGGAAAAGAAAGTGCACCTGAGGGACAAGCCCGCGGGATACTTCGGCTCGGCCTTCGTCGGGATCACCTTTGCGGCCGGCTGGTCGCCGTGCCTGGGGCCCATCGTCGGCTCGATCCTGGGCCTTGCGATGATCGGCTCCTCGATGAACGCCGGATACGGGATACTGCTCCTCTTTATCTATTCGCTCGGGCTGGGGCTCCCCTTCCTGATCTCGTCGCTCGCGTTCAACACGTTCCTCTCCTTCTTCAACCGGTTCAAGCGCTTCATCCCGGTGGTCAACGTCGTGTCGGGCCTGATCCTCGTGGCAATCGGCGTCTTCCTGTTGTTCACCGATTTCGATACCATTATGAACCTCCTTTACAGGTTGGGATTTGGATATGACTAGGCAACCGCGCAAAAAAGCGCCTGAAGCCCCGCCGGCCCCGTCGGAGTCGCCCGGCATCACCAACGACCAGAAGAACCTCGCCTTCATCTGCCACCTGTCGGGACTCTTCTGGTTTATCGTACCGGGGCTCAATATTATCGTCCCGCTCCTGGTCATGCTGATCAAGGGGGGCGAGGACCCCTTCGTCTCCCACCACAGCCGGCAGGCCCTGATCTTTCAGGTGATCATGTCGGTGGCGATGATGGTGCTTTTGATCATCGGCGTCGTGCTCATGATCATCCTGGTGGGGTTTCTCTTTCTCGCGGCCCTGTTGGTCGTGGCGATCGTGGATATCATCTTTGTCCTGATCGCGACGTTTGCCGCGGCCCGGGGGGAGTGGTACAGCTATCCGCTGATGGGAAGGGTGTAAATACCACCCCATGAAATCTTCGATTTCATGGGGGCCCCGGTGGGAAAGAGAAGGAGAGGGGATTGTGTCTTGGGCGATGGGTGGCACTGACAAGCGAAGCTTGTCAGTGTTTCTTCTTGACGCGGGCACCCTCCGGCTTGGCCGTGGGACGCGGAGGGGGCCGGTGGGGGGGGGAGGGTTAGTAGAAGAAGGAACCCGATTTCTACCCGTAGGGGCGGCATATATGCCGCCCGCAGAGCCACCGTCATTGCGAGGGCCCGGAGGGCCCGTGGCAATCCCTTGCTGTCACCGCTTAACGACGGGGTTAAGGCTTGCCCCTTGAGTCGCACCGAAAAGAGAGGAGGTTCTTCTATACACCAAATTAAGTTTACTAAGTTCGAGACTCTGCAAACTTACCTTAGCGAATAGCACCATCCGCGCAACAACCACCCTCCCAAGCTGAGATTGCTTCGTCGCAACTGCTCCTCGCAATGACGGGGGGGGGTTACGGAGGTGCACTCTCGATGACGGGTTCTAATGAAAGGGCGGCATGAATGCCGCCCCTACGGGCGAGAAACGGTCTTACCTCAATAGTCAGGGGATAGAACATCACCCCACGAAGCAGGCTTCGCGGGGGCCTCGTCGGAGAGAGCCGCGAACGAGGTTCCAGGTGACAGTCAGGGGATTGCCACGGGGTCTTCGACCCCTCGCAATGACGGTGGAGTGGGGGTCCGGCTCCTCTCTCTCCCACCCGGGCCCCCATGAAAGCGCAGTTTTCATGGGGTGGTCTACAATTTCCCCTTCGTCGACAGGACCCCTTTGATCCGCGGGTCGACCTTGACGGCGTCGGAAAGCGACCGGGCGAAGGCCTTGAAGCAGGCCTCGGCCATGTGGTGGGCGTTCTTACCGTGGTGAATGACGATGTGGACGTTGGCGCGGGCGTGCACGGAAAAGGATTTGAAGAACTCCTCGAAAAGCTCCAGGTCAAACTCCCCGACCTTGTCCGACCCGAACTCGACCTCATAGACGAGGAAAGGCCTGCCCGAGAGATCGACCACCGCGGTGGCCAGCGCCTCATCCATCGGCACCGTGGAGGTGCCGTAGCGCTTGATGCCCGCCTTGTCGCCCAGGGCCTTGTCCACCGCGTCGCCCAGGCAGATGCCGATGTCCTCCACCGTGTGGTGGAGGTCGATCTCGCTGTCGCCCGCGGCCTGCAGTGTCAGGTCAAAGAGCCCGTGCCTGGCAAAGAGCTCCAGCATATGGTTCAGGAAGGGCGCGGGGCTGGACACCCGGTACTTTCCCTCGCCGTCCAGGTCGATGGCGAGCGTGATGTCGGTCTCGGCGGTCTTTCGCGTTACCTCTGCCTTTCTGGTCATGGTATCCTCGTCTTTAGGGGACCAAATACTCCCTCCCTTCCGGCCAAACAGCGGACAGGAAATAACGCCGGTCATCCGAGGGAAGTCTGCCTCCTTCTTATATTTCTTTTCGAACAACTCTGTCAAGTCAAATACGATTCAACGCGATGTGAAGAACCGGATGTTAATATTATATAAAAATTTTTATTGAGAATACGTTTTTCTTTGTCTGTAATCTCTATTTCGTATTATGATGTCTCCCGGCCATTCATTTCAGATTCTTTCGCCACGCTCCCGGAGGATCATATGCTTGACGAACGCAAGATACCCAATTCGCTCATATATGTCTCCCTCCTTACCATCGAGGATCTCGTGGGGATCAACGGGCTCAAGTCCATCCTGAACATCACCGGCTTGTCCAAGTTCACCGGCAACTACCCTCCCAACAACTCGGGTATTCAGTCCAATGCCGTCGACTTCTCGGCCCTCGTCAAGGGGATGATCGACGTGATCGGGATTGCCGGAGCCAAGGCGATCATGAGGAGCGCGGGAAGGCGCGGTTTCCAGTTCGTCGTGGAGAAGAGCCCGGAGCTTTTCGGCCTGGTGGGCATGGAGCTGAAAAAACTGGGCAGCGATGACGAGCGGATCATGGCCATCCAGGGAGCCATCAGCTACGAGACCAATAAGATATTCGGCGACGGGCACCAGGAGTTCAGAAAGACCGGTGATGGATACGAGATCAGGATCAACCGGTGCAGCTGGTGCCACACCATCAAGGGGACCGAAAGGCCCGTCTGTTTCGGGGAGGAGGGATTTGACGACGAAGCACTATTCTGGGCGACGGGAAAGCGCTATCGGGTGGTGGAGACCGAATGCCGCGCGATGGGCGCGGCCGCGTGTGTCTTCAAGATCTCGGGAACGCCGATTGAATAGGGAGGCGGCACTTGGGGACCCACCCGCGGGGCGACCCGAGTGAAGAAGGGCTTGACTGCGCGTCCGAACGGCCTATAATGAGACTCGTCCCGACGTGGATCGGGTGACACTCAACAAGAACGGGGTACGCCGATGACGAAGATCAACTACGAGACCTGCACCGACTGCGGGCTCTGCGCGCGGGTCTGCGGGGCGAGGATCATCCGGGAGACCGACGGAAGATATGAGATCCATTCCTATGAGGACTGGGACTGCTTTGGGTGCGGCAACTGCATGGCGGTCTGTCCATCCCGATCGATCACGGCCGAAGGCCTGAGCTACGACATGTTTGCGCCCGTGCCCAAGGGCGCGGTCGCGTTTGACCCATTCTACGCCTCGCTTCTCTCCCGGCGATCCGTCCGAAATTATAAGAAAGACGCCCGTACCGAAGGACATGATCCAGTCCATCGTCCGGGCGGCGGCCACGGCTCCCATGGGGGTGCCGCCCACGGACGTGGAAATCCTGGTGATGGATCGGCGGACGGATATCGAGGAGCTCCTGGTAGAGGTGAGGAAAGACTATCGCGGGTTTCTCTTCATCATGGGAAACCCGGTCACGAGGGGCATCATGCGGCTCGTGCAGGGCGGGCCATTGTACCACGCCCTGAGAAGTCACGTGGTCCCGGCGGCCCGCCACGCGCTGGAGGAAGCCGAGAAGGATCGGGAGTATTTCAGCTACGAGGCCCCCGTCCTGATTATCTTTCACGGCGACAAATACAAGGTCGCCATCGATCAGGACTGCACCATCGCCGCGTCGTACGCGTCGATCGCCGCCCATACCCTTGGCCTGGGGGCCTGCTTTTCGGGGCTGATCCCGCCGATCGTCGAGCGGAGCGCCGCGCTCAGAAAGCGACTGGCCATCCCACCCGATAACCGGGTCTGTGCCTGCCTGATGCTCGGTTATCCCTCGGTGAAGTTCAAGCGGGCTATCCCTCGGTCATTCAAGAACGTGCGTTTTTCGTCAGAGCTCCCGGCGTAGGGCCCTATTTCCGAAATTGGCGCGCGGCGGCCAGGCCGATATCCGGAAAGTCGGTGAATATCCCGTCGGCGCCCAGACGAAAGAGCCTCAGCATCTCGTCTTTGTCATTTATCGTCCACACGTGCACCTGAACTCCCAGCCGCTTTGCCGCCGCCATGAACCTCCCGTTGACCACCCTGATACCCTGGGCGGACGCGGGGACCTGGAGGGCCTCAAAGGGGACGGCACGGGGGCAGCGCGAACAGAGGGCCGATTTGATGAGAAAGGAGAGCACCTCCTTTCGGCACGCACTCGTGGGGATGGACGGCGCCTCGCTGCGGATGAACGGGCCCGCGTCCGGCTGCTCGGAGGCCAGCAGCACCCGATCCTCGGCCTTATATTTTTTGAGCATCGCCAGGACGAGCCGGGCCGTTGCGGGCGTCCCGTCTTTGACCTCGATGTTGGCGCGGCGATCCTTGAACTTCTTCAAGAACTCTTCGAGGGTGGCCACCCGAAACCCCTTACCCCGAAATGGGTGACTCTTTCCGCCGTCGGGGCTGAAAGTCGCGCCGGCGTCGACGGCCATGAGCTCTTTGAAGGTCAGCTCCTTGATCGCCCGCGCGTCTCCCGCGGTGCGTCCCAGGTGGGGGTCGTGGGCCAGGACCAGGACGCCGTCGGCACTGATCTGCACGTCCGTCTCCAGATAGGTCGCCCCCATCCTCACGGCCTCTTCGAACGCCTCAATGGTGTTCTCGGGCGTCGTCCCGCTGGCCCCCCGGTGGGCGAAAACGATGGGGGGCTTCGTGTCGAAAAAGGCCTTGATCTGTGTGGGGTTCATACGACTATTCCTTTTAATATGTTAGACCGTCGGTATAGATGGTCTCAAGGGGGTCCAAGCGCGCGCCCGTATAACCCACGATTATCTCTTCAGATAAATGAAGAACTCCCTGTTTCCTTTGGGGCCGGTCAGTGGCGACTCGGCCGTTCCCGACACGGCAAAGCCGATTTCCCGGGCGACGGCCGCGATCCGCTCCACGACCTCGCGGTGCTTATCGGGGTCTCTGACCACGCCCCCCTTTCCCACGTCGCCCCTGCCCACCTCGAATTGGGGCTTGATCAGGGCGATCACGATCCCCCCCTCCCGCACGATCCCATAGACCACCGGCAGCACCAGGGCCAGCGAGATGAACGAAACGTCGATGACGGCCCCGTCGATTTGACCGGGGAAATCGGCCGCACCGACGTTCCTGATATTGGTCCGCTCCATGACGACGACCCGCTCATCGGTCCGGAGCCGCCAGTCGAGCTGGCCGTAGCCGACGTCCAGCGCGTAGACCGACCGCGCCCCCGCTGAAAGGAGGCAGTCGGTGAAACCCCCGGTGGACGCCCCCACGTCCAGCATGACCAGTCCCCGCACGTCCACACCGAACTCGGCCAGCGCCCCCGCAAGCTTCACCCCCCCCCGGCCGACGTAGGGGCAGGGGGAAGTGGTGACGGCGACCTCGGCGTCCCGGTCGATCAGTGCGCCCGCCTTGTCGACGCGCGCGCCGTCCACCAGGACCGCGCCCGCAAGGATAACGGCCCTGGCCTTCTGCCGGGATTCGGCCAGCCCCCGCGCGACGAGCGCGGTATCCAGGCGCTCCTTATCTCTTGAGGTCGGCGCTTTCATTCAGATGTGCGGCCTTACCGGTGACCAGCCCAACGGCGATCTTCGTGATCCCCCGGGCCGACAGGTCATAGGTATCCCTGAGGATTTCCTGGGGGCCGTGCTCAACGAAGCGGTCGGGAATTCCAATGGACCTGACCATCACGCCGGGTCCGTAGGAGCGCATGATCTCCTCGAGCACGGCGCTGCCGAAACCGCCGGACAGGATCCCCTCCTCGACGGTCAGCACGGTGCCCGTCCGGGCGGCGTACTTGAGGATGGTTTCGCTGTCGAGCGGCTTGACGAACCGCGCGTTTATGACGGTGGGCTCAATGCCCATGCTGGTCAGGAGCCCGGACGCCTCAACGGCGGGCCCCACCATCGAGCCGAGTGCGATAATGGTGATGTCGTTGCCTTCGCGTATCACCTCCGCCTTGCCGAGAGGCAGCGCCGTCGGGTTGGCATCGAGTTTTACCCCAAGGCCCCGTCCCCGCGGGTAGCGGATGGCGGCGGGGCGCCTGGCCGCCACGGCGGTGACCAGCATCCGGGCAAGCTCGTTCTCGTCCTTGGGCGCCATCAGGATGAGGTTAGGGATGCATCGGAGGTAGGCGATATCGAAGATGCCGTGGTGGGTGGGGCCGTCCTCTCCGACGATTCCGCCGCGGTCGATGGCGATGACCACCGGCAGGTTCTGGAGAGACACGTCGTGGAGCACCTGGTCGTAGGCGCGCTGCAGAAAGGTGGAGTAGATGGCCACGATCGGGACGAACCCCTGGGTTGCCAGCCCCGCGGCGAACGTGATGGCGTGCTGCTCGGCGATCCCCACGTCATAGAAGCGGTCGGGATACTTGTCGGCGAAGACCGAAAGCCCCGTGCCCTCGGACATGGCGGCGGTAATGGCCACGATCTTGTCGTTTTTTGCGGCCATCTTGAGAAGTGTCTTGCTGAAGACCTGGGTGTAGGTCGGAATGGTCTGGCCCGAATCGATCGGTTTACCGCTGGCTACGTCAAAAGGCCCGATACCGTGAAACCGGGTCGGATTTTTCTCGGCCGGCTTATATCCTTTCCCCTTCCTGGTGAGGACGTGGACGATGATGGGCGCGTTGATATCCTTCACGTTATTGAAGGTTTCCACCAGCTGGTCGATCCGATGGCCGTCGATGGGGCCGAAGTACTGGAAGTTCATCGACTCGAACAGCATGCCGGGAGTGATAAATCCCTTGATGGCGTCCTCGGCCCTCTTTGCCACCTTGACCATCTCCTCTCCGATCATGGGGAAAGACCTCAGGAAGATCTCGATCTCCCTCTTCATCCTCACGATGGTCTTGGTGGAGAGCTTGCGGGACAGGAAGGAGGAGAGGGCGCCGACGTTGGGGTCGATGGACATCTCGTTGTCGTTGAGAACGACGATGATATTCTTCTGGAGGTGTCCCGCCTGGTTGAGGGCCTCGAACGCCTGGCCGCCGGTCATGGACCCGTCGCCGATGACGGCGATGACCTTACCGCGCTCGCCCAGGAGGCATCTCGCGGTGGATATGCCCAGGGCCGCCGAGATCGAGGTGGAGCTGTGGCCGGTGCCGAAATTGTCATAGCGGTTTTCCTCGATCTTCGGAAAGCCGGAGATCCCTCCGAGCTTTCTGATCGTCGAGAAGACGTCTTTGCGGCCGGTGAGTATCTTATGGGAATAGGCCTGGTGGCCGACGTCCCAGACGATCTGATCGCACTCGGGGTCAAAGACAAAATAGAGGGCCAGTGTCAGATCGACGGTGCCGAGGCTCGACGCCAGATGGCCGCCGGTTTTCGAGATCGTGGTAATGATGAGCCGCCTGATCTCTTCGGCCAGAATCGGGAGCTGGTCGACGGGAATCTTCTTGATGTCCCCGGGGTCGTTGATCTCGTCAAGGAGCCGTGTCATGGTTTCTATGCCTGTCGTTCAATGACCATTCGTGCGATCGCCTGAAGCGCCCGGGCGTCGTCGAAATCGGAAAGGGACGCCAGGGCCCGGTCGATCAGTTCCCGGGCGCGCTCTTTGGATTCGGTAAGGCCCAGGAGGGCGGGGTAGGTCGCTTTCCCCCGGACGTGGTCTTTACCCGTCGACTTTCCCATCTCCTGTCTTGTCCCCGTCACGTCGAGTATATCGTCGGTGATCTGGAAGGCAAGGCCGAGGTATTTTGCGTAGTCGGTCAGCGCCTTTATCTGCGGCTCCGTGCCGCCGCCGAGGAGGGCCCCCGTTCTGACGGATGCGACGATCAATGCACCGGTCTTGCGGACATGGATGAATTCGAGAGACGGCAGATCGATCTCCTTTCCCTCCGATTCAAGATCGCCCATCTGTCCGCCGACCATCCCCTTGTCGCCCGAGGCCACGGCGATCTCGCGAATGACCCGCAGCAGGGTCGCCCCATCGGCGGAAAACCGGGATGCGTCCGAAAGGATCGAGAACGCGGCGGTCAGCAGGCAATCACCTGCCAGGATCGCGGTCGCCTCGCCGAATACCTTGTGACTGGTAGGTACGCCCCGACGGAAGTCATCGTCGTCCATGGCGGGCAGGTCATCGTGGATCAGGGAATAAGTGTGGATGCATTCGATGGCCGCCCCGGCGGTAACGGCGTCGTCCGTGTTTCCTCCGACGGCCTCGGCGGCGCAAATCGTAAGGATCGGGCGGATTCGCTTTCCGCCTGCGAAGACGCTGTACTTGACGGCCTCCTTGAGGGTCCCGGAAGCGTCGTCGATCTCGTTAATGATCCGCGTGAGCGCGCCGTCAATGAGCGTATTCTTTTGAGCCAGGTAATCGGAGAGGTTAAAGATGCTCCCACCTCGTCTTTGCGCCGACATGGCCGCGGGCCGGCAGGTCATCCCTCCCGCCCGGTTGGAGCGCGGTATACGGTGTATACGGTGCGTTGTGCATTACTTGGGATCGAATTCCTCGATCGTGATCGACCCATCCTCGACCTGAGTCAGCGTCTCTATCTTCTTTTCGGCCTCGTCCAGTTTCTTGGCCAGGAGGCGCACCAGCTCTATGCCCTCCTCGAATACCTTGAGGGAATCCTCCAGGGAGAGGTCCCCGGCGTCCAGTTTCTGAACAATCCCCTCGAGCTTCTTGAGCCCCGAGTCAAAGTCGATCTCGCTCATTGTCTCCCGATGTCTTCGTGTATGTACGGATTTTTACCTAATTCTTAATGCTATTACTTCCCGTATCTAAAGTCAAGGAAAAGGAATCAGTAGAGTCCCTTGCCGGCGAGCTCGGCCGGGTTGATCCTGTTATAGTTAAGGCGCGCGCCGAAGTGAAGATGGGCGCCGGTAACTCTGCCGGTAGCGCCGACAAGGGCCACGATTTGTCCCCGTTTTACCGATTCTCCTTCGGTGACCAGGATATCGGAGAGGTGAAAATAGATCGTGTAGAGACCCTGGCCGTGATCGATGAATAGGGAGAGCCCGGAAAGATACCTGTCCGTCGCCAGGGCCACCCGGCCGTCGTTGGCGGCGGCAACCGGTGTCCCCGTGACCGACGAGATATCGATTCCCTCGTGGGAGTAAGGCGTGTTGTCGTTGACGTAGCGCGTCATCCCGAAAGACGTGGTTATCCCGCCGACCAGCGGCATCATGAAGGGCTGAGACCAGAGCCGGCGGGGGGATTCGGTGGCGTACAGCGCGGTGGAGATTTCGGCCTCGCGCTGGATGCGTGCGAGTGTCGCCTTGTCATACGACACCCACTTGTCGTCCAGAGTCAGGTGCTGAACCGAGAAGCTCCCCTTGACGACCGTGATGCTTCTTGTCACGGTTTCGGTGGCGCCGTTCATCCTCTTGAGTGTAACCAACAGGCTCTTCACCTCGGGCGACGAGGCAATGTCGACGCCCAAAAGCCCCGTAAAAGTCCCGGGGACCCCGGTCGGATTAAAGTAGACGCTGCGTCGTGCGAAGAGCCCCCTGGCCGAGGCGATCGTATCGTCCCCGGAAAGGGTGATGAGGTAGACCTCGCCCTGGATGACCCGGTCGGGGAAGTCGATGTTCACAGTGGAGGCCGCCGCGGGCCACATAAGCGAGATCAACACGGCGGCCGTGACAAGGCCGAATCTAGGATTCTTCATCGGGTTCCTTTCTCGAGATGTCGGCAAAAAGCGTCCCCTTATGAAGCCTGATCCGCGCGGTCCGGCCGACCTCGATATCCGACGCGCTGCGGACGATCACTCCGTCGTCGGCCCGCTCGGTGATGGAGTAGCCGCGGGCCAGCACCGCCTCCGGCGAGAGCCGGGTCAGGGCGTGGGAGAGGGAAGCCAGGGCCGATCTTCTGCCGGAAACCATTGTCTCCATTGCCGAGCCGAGGCGAGACGACGCCATAGCAAACCGGAGCCTGAGGCGGTCGATGTCCTGCCTCGGGCTTTTGACCCGCCCGCCGAGGGATCCCAGCCGCTCCCGGTGCCGGGAGATCAGGTGTCTCATCTGTGCGGTCAGGCGCTGCTCGGTCCCGTCCAGCGTCATCAGGAGATCATCGAGCCTCGGGGTGACAAGCTCGGCGGCGGCGGTGGGGGTGGCGGCTCTTACGTCGGCGACGAGATCCGCGATGGTGAAGTCGATCTCGTGGCCGACGGCCGAGATCACCGGGATCTTCGAGGCAAACAGGGCATCGGCGACGGCTTCGGTGTTGAATGCCCAGAGGTCTTCAAGGGAGCCCCCCCCGCGGCCCACGATCATGACATCGGCAAGCCCCATCCGGTTGACCAGATCTACCCCCCGGGCAATCTCGTGCTCGGCCCCTTCTCCCTGCACCCGGACAGGGACGACCAGGACGCGGCTTTTGGGCATCCTGCCGAAAATCACCTTGAGTATGTCAAAGAGGGCGGCGCCGGTGCCGGACGTCACCACGGCGATTCTCGCGGGGAGATAGGGGAGCGTCCTCTTGCGTCCGTCGGCAAAGTATCCTTTGGCGGCCAGGCGCTTCTTGAGCTCTTCGAGGGCCAGCATCATCGCCCCGATGCCGACCGGCTCGATGTGGTCGGCGATCAGCTGGTATTCCCCCCGGGGAGGATATACCCCGACGCGCCCCAACACCAGGACGTGCTGACCGTCGGCGGGTCGCCACGGGGGCCGGTCGGAGCGTTGCTCGAGCCCGGGTGGGAGGCTCGTCCCGGCATCGCCGCCCGCACTCCTTGAACCCGGCGCTCCCGATAGGCCGAGGAGGCGCGCCTGGTTCTTGAAGAGGACCACGCGAATCTGGGCCGCGTCGTCCTTCAGGGTGAAGTAGAGATGACCCGACGAGGGGGCCGCCAGTCCCGAGATCTCGCCCTGGACCCAGACGAAGGGGAAAGCATCCTCCAGGAGGCCGGCTATCAGGCCCGTCAGCTCGCCGACGGTCATGATCGTACGGAAATTTATGTCATCCATGAATGCGGTCTCCTGTTGACTTATCCGGAGGGGCCGTGTATTCTACTAGTTTAGTCGAAACCGACAACAACCTCAACAGATTTTTTGCCGATGCTGATATTAGGAATAGATACGTCGTGCGACGATACGTGCGCGGCCGTGCTCCGGGATGATTTTGAGGTGCTCAGCTCCATCGTATCGTCTCAGGACGAGGTGCACGGGCTATTCGGCGGCGTGGTGCCGGAGCTGGCGTCCCGAAAGCACGTGGAAAACATCATCCCGATCATCGATCACGCGCTGACGTCGGCAGGGGTGACGCTATCGGATATCGATCTGATTGCCGTCACGCGGGGGCCGGGGCTGGTAGGGTCCCTGGTGGTGGGCGTCTCGGCAGCCAAGGCGCTTTCCCTGGCCCGGGAAATCCCGCTGGTGGGGGTTAACCACCTCGAAGGGCATATCGCGTCGAGCTTTCTCGGCCCCGAACGTCCCGCGTACCCGTTCGTGGCGCTGGTGGTCTCCGGTGGACACACGAACCTCTATATCGCGCGGCGGGAGCGGGAATATCGCCTGATGGGGCAGACGATGGACGACGCGGCCGGCGAGGCCTTCGACAAGGCGGCAAAGCTCCTGGGGCTGGGCTATCCGGGCGGACGGGCCATCGAGGCGGCGGCCCAAAGGGCCGGGGGGGCGCCGGTCGAGTTTACCCGTCCCCATATCAAGAAACGCTCGTACGACTTCTCGTTTTCCGGGATCAAGACGGCGGTGCGCAACGTCGTGGCCGCCCACGATCTGGACGAGGGTCTCGTCGCGAGGATAGCCGCCGGGTTCCAGGAGGCGGTGGTCGACGTGCTGGTGAAAAAGAGTGTCGAGCTGGCGCGCAGCGAGTCGATCAACACCATAGTCGTGACGGGGGGAGTTGCGGCTAACTCGCGACTTCGCGAGGTGATGACCCGGCGGGCCTCATCGAGAGGAATAAGGGCGCTGCTTCCTCCCAAGCAGCTGTGCACCGACAACGCCGCGATGATCGCGGCCGCAGGCTCGATAAGGGCCGGAGAGGCCGCTCTCGATAACCTAACAATGAATGCGGTATCCCGATGGACGATCCAAAACCCGTGACCCTGCAAAAGAAGACGACATTTTCCTCGTTCAGGCGCAGCCTGTACGACGAACTGCCCCCGAAAGGTACGAGCCTCAAGCAGCGGATTCGTATGGTCATCTTCTCCCACCATTCCCCGCGGGAGATCGCCCTCGGTGCGGCTATCGGGATATTTCTGGCCTTCTCGCCCTTCATGGGTATGCATACGGTCGCGGCATTGGGGCTCGCGCTGCTCTTCGGGGCAAGCCGCCTTGCCGCGGTGCTGGGAACCCTCTTCAACAACCCCGTGACCATGACCTTCCTCTATCTGTTCGAGCTGCGGCTGGGCTCCCGCATACTTGGCTACTCCCTCGCGATGCCGACGGATATCTGGAAAAACTTCCTGGAGCTTTTCTCCCTCGGCCGCAAGGTGTTTCTCTCGATCATGACGGGCTTTGTGATCCTTGGATTTGCGTCGGCGATCGTGGCTTATCTCATAACCCTCGGGGCCGTTCTCTACATCAAGAGGAGGCGGGCCCGAAGACAGGAATCATGACCTCCCTCGGCGATACACTCCGCAAGACGGGGATCTTTCCCTACAAGGGGCGCGGGCAGCACTTCCTGGTGAACGCCGGTATTGCCGAGAAGATCGTCTCGCTTGCCGATCTCGGGCCGGACGACGTGGTGGTGGAGATCGGGCCGGGAACCGGCGCGCTGACCACCCATCTCGTGCAAAAGGCGGGACGGGTCATCGCGATCGAGTCGGACCGGAAGCTGGCGGCCCTCGTGGCCGAGACGGTCCGCTCGGATCGGCTGGAAGTCGTCTTCGGTGATGCCCTCCGGTATGACTATCGCGCTCTCGGCTCGTCGGCCGGGGCGAGATTGAAGGTCGTGGCCAACCTTCCCTACAACATCTCAACCCCGCTCATCTTTCGGCTGCTCGATGCCTATCCGGCCGTCAAGACGATCGTCGTGATGCTTCAGAAGGAGGTCGCTCTTCGTCTCACGGCTTGCCCCGGGACGAAGGAGTACGGGGCGCTGACCGTGGCGGCATCCCTGTTGGCCGAGATATCGATCGCGCTTTCGGTCGGGAGGGGCAACTTTCAGCCGAGACCGAAGGTCGATTCGGCCGTCGTGGTCTTTGAGGTTCGCGACCGTCCGCGCGCCGACGTGGGGGACATCGGCACCTTCTCCAACGTCGTGAGGGCGGCCTTCGGCAACCGGAGGAAGACCCTCAGGAACGCCCTGAAGGCGCTCCTCGGAGGGGCTCCCCCGGGGGTGGTGGACAGGATCGGTGAGCTGGCGGGGATCGATCTGGGCCGACGGGGGGAGACCTGCTCCGTCGAGGAATTCGCGGTGCTGGCCCGGGCGGTTGTCGCGGTGGTCAAGGACACCCCTCAGAATGAGAAGTAGTAGGGGGCCAGGCCCGGGTCCTTTTCCCGGAGGACTCCCCCGGCCCGGTCGTCGCCGGCAAGGTAGAATGCAAAAAAGGCGGTGACGTAGCGGGATATGAGATCGTGGCGGGCGTCGGTCTCGCGTTTCAGCCTGCCTCCCGGGGAGGAATCCGAAAAGATGCCCTCGGAGAAGCTCAGGTGATCGCCGCCGACCAGCGCCATAAGGAACTTCGGGCCGGCCAGGCATCGGTACTGCGCCAGGATACCTTCCCCCTTTCTCTGCCTGTCGGCCTCCTCCGTGCCGTACATGAGCATGGCCGGAATCTTGATCTTCTCCATCTGGGCGCAGGTAAAGACGTCTCCCCCCGGGCCGGACATCGCGACAACGGCGTCGATCGGGAAATCCATGCCGACGTCGCTTGCCCCCGCGGCGACCATGACCGAAAACGCTCCCAGGGAGTGTCCGACCGCGCCGATGCGCTTGATATCGATCAGGTTGAAGAAGGGGGATCGGGGATCGCGGCCTTCCGCCGCAAGGTAGTCTATGGCAGCCTCGATCTGGTCGAAACGATACCGGAACTCGTCGACGTCGTATTTCCCCTCGGCCAGGCGGTCCCCCAGTTTAACGGCGGAGATGAGGATCTTCAGCGCGATGAAGCGCTCTCTCTGAAACCCCGGGGAAAGGGAGCAAACCTTGAGGTCATCGGAATGGTCGGGGGCAGCGACCACAAAGCCCGCCGCCGCCAGGGCCTCGCAGAGGTAGGCCGAGGCTATGGAGCATCCCGAATAGCCGTGGGAGTAGACGACCACCGGGTACGGCCCGCCCTCGGTGTCCGGCCTGGCGTCGGTGAAGGCGCCGCCGGTCCGCGTGGCGCGTCCGAAGTCGTAGACGGCCCGCGTCTTGCCCCCCACGGCAGGGTACCAGACGGCGCACGGGACCGCCTCTCTTTCGCCGCCGGGCAGGATGGTCGTCAGGTACCCGACGCCGCCGCCCTCCCGGGCATGGGAAACCGAGAGGCTCCCGCATGCGATGCAGAAAGCCAGAAGAATCAGCACTGCGGTACGATATCTCATCATCTGGACGGTATAAGTTATTGTGCCGGCGCAAATAGAGGGCGACCCGGTCGGTAACCGGACGCTCCGGGACAAAACGAGCGTTTTGGGTGGGGCCGTGAGTAGTCCGATCCGGTCCGGCGGGCTCACGCCTCCTTTTTCATGATGATTACGTCCGCGGCCGACCCGACGAGTTTCTTGAAGCCGGCGGCGTCCTTCTCGGTGCCGACGATCCCTCCCCAGTGCATGGGGACGGCCCGCGCCAGCTTCATGGCCTTGACGGCCTCGGCCGCCTCGGCATGCTCCATGGTATAGGTCCCCCCGATCGGGATGAGGCCGACGTCGGCGACCAGCCCCTTCATCTCGGGGATAAAGTCGGTGTCTCCGGCGTGATAGATGCGCATCCCGTCGATGGTCAGGATGTAGCCCAGCCAGTCGTTCCCGCGGGGGTGGAAGGGCTTTGTGAAATTATAGGCGGGGATCGTCTCAACGACCATTCCCATGACGTCGATCCTGTCTCCCGGCCGCATCGTGATCACGTGCGCGGGATAGTCGGGCTTGGCGTCGGCCGAGATAACGAGGGTCGTCTTTTCCCCGGCGACCCTGGCGATATCCTCGGGGGAAAAGTGGTCGGCGTGGGTATGAGAGACGAGGATCAGGTCGGCCTTTCTGGACCCGGTAATATGGTAGGGGTCCAGGCAGACCGTCCGGGAGCCGTGCACGGCAAAAGAGGAGTGGCCGAGCCAGTGGATCTTTTCCATGATATCAGCCATTTCAAAACCCCTTTGTCTTATTTTCGCTTTCTTTAACTATATCCCGAAGGGGCGCCTGTGTCAAGACGCCGGGGGCTCAACCGGCATGGGAAGCCGGGGAAAGCGGCGCCGGCGCGCCGCCGATGGCGTGAGGTCTCCCACGCGCGATGTATCGCCCTGCCGGGCCTGCGGAAAATATAAAATTCTATCATGATTTCAGGGTGTTGCATTTCGATGCCCCGTCCGTGCGAGACAATAAAAGCTTGACAGTTTATGGCGATTATGATACTTTTTTCCATGTAATTATTACTGTTTAGGCGATTATTCGAGATAAAGGGAGCCGATTTTTCGCGCCCGGCAAGATAGTGGGGTGGTCCCCGGTGATTGGACGGAGTCAAGGAAGAGAAGCCCCGGGAAACCTCATCACGGTCTTCTCGGTCGGGGGAATCCGGTTCGCGATCAAGGTTGAACATCTGGCGGAGATCGTCCAACTGGCCGGCATCACCATGGGCCCGGCCAAGGGGTACGTCCTGGGGACGATGGATCTGAGGGGGGCCAAGATACCCGTCGTGGACCTTGAGAAATTCTTCAGCGTCGAGACGTCTCAGGAAGGGCAAGGCCTTCAGAGCATGATCATCCTCAAGCGAAACGGAGGAAACGGGCCCGAGATGATGGGTACGATCGTCGATCGTATCGAGGGTGTTCACCGGGAAAACGAGCTGACCTTTTTCCCGTTTCCCGAAGTCGCCCAGAATAACGAGACCCTGGTGTATCAGGGCATGCTCCTGAGGGAACAGGACCTCATCCTTTTTTTGGATGTGCCGCGGCTTATGGAGCGGGCATGGGCCGCCCGCTAGGACTCGTGGTTGACCGCCGTGCGGGGCGTCGCCGCGGCCATACGGCAGCCGGGTGACGGCTCAGCATGCGTGATTGGCCCGCCTCTCGATAGGACTACCTGACGGCGTGATCGGACAGCAATATTTCCTTTTTGCCCTTGAGAGAAGGACCTTCGGGGTTCCCATCGCCGACGTCGTCAAGGTCATTTCCATAGATCGGATCTACCCGGTGCCTCTGCTGACTTCGTTCTTTTGGGGGTTCATCGTTCATGAGAAACGACCGGTCCCCTATATAAATTTGAAGAAGAGGCTGGGCATGGCGGGTCAGGCGAACAGGGAAATCGGGGTCCTTGTCCGGATCGGCGCCGAGATCATCGGCTTTTCCATTGACGGGAGCTACGAAGTCATCCAGCTTGAGCGGGAGCCGGAGCCGATCCCAATGGAGTTCAAAGGGGTCATGAAGAATTTCTTCAAGGCTCGGGGCACTCACAACAATAGGAATTTTATCATTCTCGACGTGCATGCACTGGCCCCCGCATCATAGGTAACCTTTTACAGGTTGTATGCCATGGCAAAAAAAATCCTGCTTGCGGACGACAGCGTAACGATCCAGAAGGTTGTGAGCATTACGCTTGCCCATGAGGATTTCGATCTCACGATCGTCGATAACGGCTCCAAGGCCGTCGCAAAGGCCAAAGAGATCAGGCCGGACGTCATCCTCCTGGACGTCGTTATGCCGGACAAGGACGGCTATCAGGTTTGCCAGGAAATCAAGGGTAACGCCGAGCTCAGGAATATTCCGATCATTCTCCTGACGGGCACGTTTGAGCCGTTTGACGCGGACAGGGCGGCCGAAGTCGGCGCGGATGACTTTATCAAGAAGCCCTTCGAATCCCACACCCTGATCAATAAAGTCAAGGAGATGGCCGCCAAGTCGGGGGTGCCCCGGGAGAAGCCGGTGGACATCAGCGAGGTCGATATCGGCTTCGAGACGCCCGTCGAGGAGGAGTACAGGGAAAAACCGGCGCCCAAACGGCCGGCCGAGGCCGAAATGCCTCTTGAGGCCGACCTCGAAACGCCATGGGAAGATGAGCCGGGGGCGACCAACGGCCCGTCCATGAAGGAGCCGGAGGCCGAGGACATATGGTCGGTCGAGGAATTCGAAGATATCTCGGGAGGCAAGCGTGAGGCAAAGGCCCCGGAGAAAGCGGCAAGGCCGCCGGCAGCCGAAAAGGCCCCGGCCCAACCCGAAGCGCCGACCGTGAAGGGACCGGCACCTCGGCCCGCGGCCGCGGGGAAACCGGTCTCCGACGATTTCTTCGTCCGGGATGAAAAGCCCCGCGAAGCCGAGACCGAGGGCTTCGAGCTGGGCGAGGAAATCAGCGAGGACGAGCTCGAGAAGTTCCTCGATGAAGAAAGGAGTGACGCCGAGATAGCCGTAGAGGAGACCTCCACGGACGATGACTTCGCCATCTCGGGTGACGAAGACGAGATCGTTTTATCGGACGAAGAGGGCCCGTCGCCGCGCGCCGAGGGTCGGCCCGTCCAGGATTTTGAGGAAGACCTGCTCGTCGAAAACTTCGAAGAGTCCCCGACGGGTACGTTCAAAGGAGGGCGCAAGGAGCCCGAGGATCTTTTCGTCGAGGAATCCGGCGAAGACGAGCTGATGGAGCTTGACTGGGAAGATGAGCCCGCGCCCGAGCGGGAAAAAGCCCCCGGGGCCGTTAAGACGGCCGGGGACTTTGAAGCCCTCATCCGCAGGACAACCGAGGAAGAATTGAGGGACTTCACCCGGGAGTCCGCGAAGCCCGCGGCCGAGCGAAAGCCTGCGCGGCGGGAGTTCGAGGTAGACCTGAACTCCTTTGAGGAGGAGCCTCTGGACGAAGAGGTCGGTCGCGACGAATCGGAACCGTCGACATTTGACTTTGAGGATCTGACCGAAGAAGCCCCGGCCCCGAGGGACTCCGGGACGGTCGGCGGCGCCGGTAAATCGGCTGCTTCGCTCGATCAAAAGGATGTCTCTCACCTCGTGGATAAGATTGCCCGGGAGGTCATCGAAAAGGTGGTCTGGGAGGTGGTTCCCGAGCTGGCAGAGGAGCTCATCAAGCAGGAGATCAAGCGTCTCAAGGGAGAGAAGGCGTAACCGAGGGAGAGAAACAGTACCCGGACGTTTTTTCATAAGGGGATGAACCATCCCCTCATTTTTTGTCGTTATTTTTGATCGTGGAGTCAGTCACCGTGGAAGAGAAGGGCTATAATCCGGCGCAGATCGAAGACAAGTGGTATGAATATTGGGAGCGGGAAGGTCTCTTCCGGGCGGACAATTCTTCGACCGCCCCTCCATACTCGATCGTCATCCCGCCACCCAACGTTACCGGATCTCTTCACATGGGGCACGCCCTCAATAATACGCTGCAGGACATCCTCATCCGCACCAAACGGATGCAGGGCAACAATACCCTCTGGATGCCGGGGACCGACCACGCGGGGATCGCCACGCAGAACGTGGTGGAAAAGGAGCTGGCCAAGGAAGGCAAGACCCGCCATGACCTGGGGCGGGAGGCCTTCGTCAAGCGGGTCTGGGAGTGGCGGGCCACGTACGGCGGCCTGATCATCAATCAGCTCAAGAAGCTGGGCGCCTCGTGCGACTGGAGCCGCGAGCGCTTTACCATGGACGAGGGTCTCTCCCGGGCGGTGCGGCTGGTGTTTGTGACCCTGTACGAGGACGGCCTCATCTACCGGGGCGACTACATCATCAACTGGTGTCCCCGGTGTCATACGGCGCTGGCCGACCTGGAGGTGGAACACGAGCAGAGGGGAGGACACCTCTACCATATCCGCTATCCGATCACCGACGGCAGCGGGGCCTATATCACGGTGGCCACCACGCGACCGGAGACGATGTTCGGCGATACGGCCGTGGCGGTCAATCCCAAGGACAAGCGCTACTCCCATCTTGCCGGCAAAAAGGTGCTCCTGCCGATCATCGAGCGGGAGATCCCCATCATCTTCGACCCGTACGTGAGCACGGAATTCGGCACCGGCGCCCTCAAGGTCACCCCTGCCCACGACCTGAACGACTTTCAGATCGGCAATGTCCACGGGCTTGCCCGGGTGGTGGTCATCGACGACGACGGGGTGATGAACGAAAACGCCGGCCCGTACGCCGGGATGGACCGCTGGGCCGCCAGGGAAAAGGTGGTAGAGGACCTCAACGCGGCGGGGCTCCTGGATAAGATCGAGGACTACCCCGTCCCGGTGGGAACGTGTTACCGGTGCCATACGGTTATCGAGCCGCTCCTCAAGAAGCAGTGGTTCGTCAAGACGGAGCCGCTCGCAAAAGCGGCAATAAAGGCGGTCGAGGAGGGGAAGACCCGGATCGTTCCCAAGCAGTGGGAGAAGACCTACTTCGAATGGATGTACAACATCCGGGACTGGTGCATCTCGCGACAGATCTGGTGGGGGCATCGGATCCCCGCCTGGTACTGCGACGACTGCGGCGAGATTATCGTCTCGATGGAGGCGCCCGTCGGGCTGCACGAAGTGCAAAGGTGCGGCCCTCAGGCAGGAGACGGACGTGCTGGACACCTGGTTTTCGAGCGCGCTCTGGCCGTTTTCCACCCTCGGCTGGCCTGACAAGACCAAGGACCTTGCCGTCTACTACCCCACCTCCGTGCTGGTGACCGGTTTTGACATCCTCTTCTTCTGGGTGGCCCGGATGATGATGATGGGACTCTATTTCATGAAGGAAGTCCCGTTTCACGACGTATACATCCATGCCCTGGTCCGGGACGAGCAGGGGTCCAAGATGAGCAAGTCAAAGGGCAACGTCATCGACCCGCTGACCATCATCGACAAATACGGCGCCGACGCCTTCCGGTTTACCCTGGCGGCCTTTGCCGCCATGGGCAGGGATGTCAAGCTCTCCGAGGGGAGGATCGAGGGATACCGCTTCTTCATCAACAAGCTCTGGAATGCCTCCCGATTCGTCATGATGAACCTTGACGAGGGGTACGCGCCGGACTATGACTTTACGGACAGGGACTTTTCCCTTGCCGATCGATGGATACTCACCCGTCTCGAGACGGTGACGGGGGAGGTGACCGACTGCATCGACCGGTACGAATTCAACAACGCCGCGTCGGCCCTCTACCAGTTCGCGTGGCACGAGTTTTGTGACTGGTATCTCGAGGTGAGCAAGATATACCTTTCGTCCGAAGACCCGATCGCCTCAAAGCGGGTCAGGGATATCCTGGTCTATTGTCTGGACACCATGCTGCGGCTCCTTCATCCCTTCATCCCGTTCGTCACCGAGGAGATCCACGCCAAGCTCCCCGGCTCCACGGGCGCTCTCATTACGGGTCCGTTCCCGAAAAAGAACGACGCCCTCGTATTTTCCGGGGCCGAGCATCAATTCGAGCTGATCCAGGAACTCGTGACGGGCGTCAGAAACATCCGGGGCGAGATGAACATCCACCCCAAAAAGCGGCTGACGGCGCTCATCTCGGCCAAAGAGAAGGATCAGGCGGTCGTCAATGAAAACGTCGAATATATAAAGACGCTGGCCGGCGTCGAGACCGTCCAGCTTGGTGAGTCGATTTCCCGGCCCCCGGCGTCGGCCACGGCCGTCAGCGGCCCGTTTACGGTCTATATTCCGCTGGCGGGGGTCATCGACTTCGAAGAAGAAAAGAAGCGCCTGGCCTCGGAGATAGGCAAGGTCAACGACGAGCTGGAAAAGGTGAACCGGAAACTCGGCAACGACGAGTTCGTCAAGAAAGCTCCGGAGGACGTCGTGGCCAAGGAAAAAGAGCGGATGGCGCTGTTGGTCTCCAAGAAGGAGCGGGTGAGCGAGAGCATTAGTCGGCTTGAGGACTATTTCAGCAAAGGCGGGAAATAGGGGCCGTCCCGGGAACCGCTCCAGTAAAATCTCGGCAGGAAAAGGGCTCCTCACGGCCGGCAACGCCCGAAACGCATGCCGGCAGGCAACGGACTCTATGGAACTGACCCCCCACGTCATGGCGCTTATCGATCTGGCTCTTTCCGAGGACCTCGGCGGCGGCGATATCACGACGCAGGCGACGGTCTCGGAGGAAGCCTGGGCCGCGGCCGTGGTGCGCGCCAAGGAGGAGCTGATCCTGGCGGGGCTGCCGGTGTTCGAGGCGGTCTTCGACCGCCTCGGGGGCCGTGTAACCTTCGAGGACGAGAAGCGGGACGGTGAGAGGGTCAAAGCGGGCGACCTTATCACGAGGCTCTCGGGACCGGCCCACGTTCTCCTTTCGGGCGAGCGGACGGCCCTCAACTTCCTCATGCGCCTGTCGGGCATCGCCACCCTGACGGGGCGCTGCGTGGCGCAGATCGCGGGAACGGATGCCGCGGTCGTCGATACCCGCAAGACCACCCCCGGATGGCGCACCCTCGAGAAGTACGCGGTGCGAACGGGCGGCGGCAGGAACCACCGCTATTCGCTTTCCGACGGCGTCCTGATCAAGGACAACCATATCACGACAGCCGGGGGCATCAGCAACGCCGTGGCCCGCGCACGGCTGCGGGCGCCCCACACCGCCAGGATCGAGGTGGAGGTGAAGAACAGTGATGAGATCAGCCAGGCCCTGGCCGCCGGCGCCGATATCCTCCTGTTGGACAACATGACCCCCCAAGAGGCGGCGGCGGCGGTAGCGCAGGTCTCGGGTCGCGCGCTGACCGAGGCCTCGGGAAATATGAGACCCGAAACGATCGGCGACTATGCCCGGGCGGGCGTCGATTTCATCTCGATGGGATACCTTACCCATTCGGCCCGGTCGGTGGATATCAATATGAAGATCGAGACACCATGACCGAGGACCTCTCCTACTTCATCAAGGGCATGCTCAAGACCCGGGTGATGGGCCGGGAGATTATCTCGGTGGATGAGACCGATTCCACCAACGAGGACATCATGAAGCTTGCCCAGAAGGGGGGGCAGGAAGGGTGGGTGGTCGTCGCCCGGCACCAGCGACGGGGAAAAGGACGACGGGGGAAGAACTGGTCGTCTCCCGGGGGGCAGAACCTGTACGTGTCGGTGCTGCTCAGGCCGAAGATGCCGATCAAGAAGGCGACGTTCCTGACGCTGCTGGCGGCCGTGGCCGTTGCCGAGACGCTGTCGGACTACATACCCAAGGGCGTTTTCATAAAATGGCCGAACGACGTCATGGTCGCGGGCAAGAAGATATCGGGTATCCTCCTTGAGATGGGCAAGGACGCCAATGGCGAGGAATTCTTCGTCCTCGGTGTCGGTATCAACGTCAACTGCACCAAGCACGAGATCCCCGCAGATCTGGCCGGGGTCGCCACCTCGCTCTACCTGGAGCTGGGCTACTCCGTCTCGGTCAAGGATGTCCTCTACAAGCTTCTTAACCGCCTGGATCACGGATACTCCCTCTACGTCACATTGGATTTCGCTTCCATCATCGGGCGCTTTCGCGCCTTCGAGCAGACCACGGGACGGCGTGTCTTCATCGATGTGGCGGGGGCGCGTATCTCGGGGCACGCCGTCGGTATCGACGACGATGGGTTTCTCCTCGTTCAGGACGACAACGGCAAAATATCGAAGGTTATTTCAGGTGATCTACAATTTGAGTGAGGCTGGAAATGCTCTTAGTAGTTGATGTAGGCAATACCAACACCGTTATCGGCGTCTTTGACGGAGATAACCTCGTGAGCAACTGGCGTGTCGTCACACTGCCGGAGCGGACGTCCGACGAATACGGTGTCCTCATCCAGAACCTCTACTATTCATCGAGAATCAGCTCGCAGAACATCAAGGATATCATCGTCTCGTGCGTGGTACCCCCCATGGTGGGAATCATCGATGAGCTCTGTGAGAAATATTTCGAGATACGGCCGCTCTACGTGGAGCCCGGCATAAAGACCGGCATGCCGATATACTACGATAATCCCAAGGAGGTCGGAGCCGACCGGATCGTCAACGCGGTGGCGGCCTATCATCGGAAAGAATCCGCCCATATTATTGTCGATTTCGGGACGGCGACGACCTTCGACTACGTGAGCGACAGCGGCGAATACATGGGCGGGGTGATCGCTCCCGGGCTCATGACCTCCAGCGAGGCGCTGTTCGCCAAGGCAAGCCGCCTCTTCAAGGTGGAGCTCATCCGACCCAAAAACGTCATCGGGAAAAATACCATAAACAGCCTTCAGTCCGGCATTATACTGGGCTACGTCGATATGGTCGACGGGCTGGTCAACCGGATCAAGCAGGAGGCGGGGGGAGACCCCTGGGTAATCGCCACCGGTGGGCTGGCCGAGCTGATCGCAGGGGAGTCCAAAACGATCAAGGAGGTCGATAAATTCCTGACCCTGGAAGGGCTCAGGATCATCTACTACCTGAACAGGACGTGAGACGGAGGCCGCGTCCCGAAAGGAATATGGCGCCGCGGGCAGAGTTTCCTTGACATTTTTCTCAAAAGACATATTATGGCACTTTGATTATTTTCTGAAAGGGAAAAGGGCATATGACGTACGAGACCACCGATATCCGTAACGTGGCGCTGGTCGGGCACGGAGGCTGCGGAAAGACCTCGCTTTGCGAGGCGATCCTCTTTTGTGCAAAGGCGATCGATCGTATGGGCAGGGTGGACGCGGGAACGACCGCCATGGATTTTGACCCGGATGAAATAAAGAGGAATATATCCATCAGCACATCCTTCTTCGACTTCGAGTGGAAGAAGAAAAAGATCAATTTGATAGACACCCCGGGCGACGCCGATTTCAGTACCGATGCCCAGATATGCCTGTCGGTGGCCGATAACGCCCTGATAGTTGTGGACGCGGTGGGGGGCATCGAGATCCAAACCGAGCGGATGTGGAAGAAAGCGGACGAACTGGGGATCCCGAAAATCGTATTTATCTCGAAACTCGATCGGGAGCGTTCCGATTTCGATCGGGTGCTTGCATCGATCAAGAGTGCCTTCAAATGCAAGGTCGCGGTCATGACCTACCCGATCGGGAAGGAGGCGTCCTTCTCGGGCGTCGTGGACCTGTTTTCGGGGAAGGCCTTCGCGTACGCCGCGGACGGCTCGGGCAACTATGACGAGAAGGACGTGCCGGCGGATCTGGCCTCGACGATCGAAACGCTTCGGGGTGAGATGATCGAGAGCATCGCGGAGTCCAACGACGCGCTGCTCGAAAAGTATCTCGAAGGCGGCGAGATTTCCCCCGACGAGCTGTCTCAGGGACTCAAAGAGGGATTTGTCAAGGGAAGCTTCGTGCCCGTATTTGCCGGCTCGGGGACCAAGAACATCGGTGCGCAGCCCTTTGTCGATTTTATCGCCAAGTCGGCCGCCTCACCGGCCGACAGACGGCCCGTGAAGGCCGCCGGAAAGAACGGTGCGGAGACGTCCGTCAAGGCCGATCCGAACGGGCCGTTGGCGGCCCTCGTGTTTAAGACCATCGCCGATCCCTATGCCGGCAAGCTCTCGATATTCCGGGTCTTCTCCGGAACGATGAAGGCCGACTCGACCGTCGCCAATACCACCAAGGAAGTCAAGGAGCGGATCGGGCAAATCATGTACGTCCGGGGGAAGGGCCAGAAGCCGACAAGCGCTGCGCCGGCCGGAGACATCGCGGCCGTTGCCAAGCTCAAGGATACCGCCACCGGCGACACGCTGGCCGATGAGTCGGCCAGTGTGGTGTTTCCCGGCTTTGCCATCCCGCCGCAGATCATGTTCTTCGCGATAAAGCCCAAGAGTAAGGGCGACGAAGACAAGGTCATGAGCTCGATCCATCGTCTCATGGAAGAGGATATGACCCTCAAGATCCACCGGGATGAATTGACCAAAGAGCTGGTGCTTTCCGGCATGGGACAGGTCCACCTCGAAGTCATGATGGGCAAGCTCAAGACCAAGTTCGGTGTCGAGGTCGACCTGTCGACACCAAAAGTCCCCTACCTGGAGACAGTGCGCAAGAAAGCGCGCGGTCAGGGTAGATACAAGAAGCAGACGGGCGGCCGCGGGCAGTTCGGTGATACCTGGCTCGAGATCGAGCCGATGCCCCGGGGGGGAGGGTTCGAGTTCGTCGACAAGATCGTCGGTGGATCCGTTCCCCGGCAATATATTCCCGCCTGTCAGAAGGGGATCGAGGAGGCGATGGTGGGCGGCGTGCTGGCCGGCTACCCTGTGACGGATATCAGGATCGCGCTGGTGGACGGTTCGTACCACTCGGTGGACTCGTCGGAGATGGCCTTCAAGATTGCCGCCTCCATGGGCTTTAAGAAGATATTCATGGAGGCAAGCCCCGTTCTGCTTGAGCCGATCATGCGGATGGAGGTCGTCGTGCCGGAGGATTACGTCGGCGATGTCATGGGCGATCTGAACAGCCGACGCGGCCGTGTCGCGGGCGTCGACGTCAAGGACGGCATCCAGATGATCAAGGCCCTCGTCCCAATGGCCGAGGTCCTCACCTACGCGCCGGATTTGCGCTCAATAACGAGCGGACGCGGCACCTTCACCATGGAGATCGATCACTACGAGGAGGTTCCGGCCCAGTCCGCCGAGAAAATCATCCAGGCCGCCCATAAGGAAAAAGAGGAATCGTAACGCCGGTTTGGACGGACGCACATAAGGGCGGCCGGGCGGATCGCGGCGCACCGGCGCGGGAGAGCCCGGCAGCTGCGGGCCGGCCCGCTTGGAGGCTGCCCGTTCGGGGCGATGCCGCCCGTAGAGGGTATCTGCCGTATGTCATTGCGCGCCTGCGGTAATGCATCAACCAGCGTGTAAGCGTCGACGAGGATCTTTCGGACGCCAAGATAATAGAGAGGAATGGTTCGGGGGTTGGCGCGACATGCGTGTCCGCGGGTAGCCCACTTACCTTCCCATCGCCCCGATGGCCCGTGAACCCAGGGGCACCTGACACGAAGAAGCTAACCCAGGCCGCGCACATCCGATACTTCGCCCGATATCATCTTTGCCGGTAGCCGGGCGACAGACGTATTATGCCTCAGAAAAAGAGTGGGAAAGGCCGCTTTCGGGCGGTGATCGTTTCCGGCATCCTGTGCGCCGTAATGCTGATCTCGGCCGGGTGCAGCGGAAACAAGCCCGAAACGAAGAGCGCGCCCCCCGTCCCCCACAAGCTCACGGACATCGCACTCAGAGAGAGCGGGGTTTCACTGATCTTCACCCCGACGTCCGCGGTCTCTCCCGGTCCGGGCTTTACCCCCACACCGACCGCGCGTGAGACCGACTTGGAGGGGACGCAAGACACTGCGCCGCCCCCGATAGGGAAAAAGGAGCCGGGAAACATCGCGGAAGGATCGCCGAACGGGACGTCCGGCCCGCCCGAGGCGGGCGAGTTTACCATACAGATCGGGGCCTACATCGTCGATGAAAACCTGGCCCACACCCGAGAGAAGATCGTCTCCCTCGGCTTTTCCCCCTATATAAAAGAGATGAAGCAGAAGATGAGAATGTTCTGTGTCATCGTAAAGGAGGGGGTCTCCGAGAAAGACGCGAACGAAGCGGTATCCCTCCTGGCCGCAAAAGGGTTCAACCCCCGGTCGCTGCCGGGAACAAAAGGTATGGTTGACGTAGCGGCCGGAATCTATTATTATAGAGATGACGCGTTGGCGGAGGAGGCAAGCCTGAAGGCCCTCGGATACGCGCCCCGCGTCGAAGAAAGGACGGTGGAGGTCTACCTCAAACGGCTCAGGGTCGGGGGTTACGGGACGATCGGCGAGGCCAAGAAGGACCTGACCGTCCTCGAGCGGAAAGGATTCTTACCGGTAATTCTCAAGAGCGGTCAGTGAAGATCAAGATCTCTCAAAGCGCCGTTAAGTTCGTCAGCCCCGCCTCACCCCGGGAAGTACGCTCCATGGCGGCCAAGGGGCTGATACCGCTGGCGCCGCGGGATGTCATCAAGATCCTCTATATCCTCTCTCATGATCGGGACCAGGGCGTGAAGGCACTGGCGGAGGAGACGATCTGCGGATACTCGGCCAGGATCGTCGATTCCATCCTCGCGGGCGATATAGAGCCGGTGATCATTGACTATCTGATTCGCCACCACCGTGAGGCGCACCTCCTTGCGGAGAGGGCCCTGGCCAATAGGGACACATCCGACGAAACGCTGATATACCTGGCCTCCGGGCCAAACACGACCGTACTGAGCTTGCTGGCGACCAACCACGAGAGGCTGCTGCGCTCGCGGGGAGTCCTGGATGCGCTCCTGAAAAATCCGGCGGTCAAGGGGGCGCTCAGGCAGACGATGCTGGAGCTGGCCGACCCGGCGCACCGGGAACGGGCGGCGGACCCGCCGGCAAACGCACAGCCGCCCGGGCAGCCCGGCCCGTCAGAAACGCCCGCTGTACACGGCGATTCGGCCGCCCTCGAAAGTGAGAGCGAGGACGAGGTAGATGAACACAATATCGCGGCGCGAATTCACCAGATGTCGGTTTCCGAAAAGATAAAATATGCGACGCGCGGCAACAAGCAGGTCCGCTCCATCCTTATCAAGGACACCAGCAAGCTCGTCATTGCGGCCGTCGTCAAGAGCCCGAAGATCACCGAAGACGAGATCCTTAAGATCGCGCAGAACAAGCAGGCCAACGACGAGGCGATACGCATAATTACGCTCAACAGAGAATGGCTCAAAAACTACACTATCCGCCAGGCCCTTGTCTACAACCCGAAGACGCCGACAGGGATCGCCATGCGGTTGATGCCCTACCTGACGAAAAGGGACCTCAAGGACCTGTCCGGCAGCAAGAACGTCCCGTCGGCAATCACCGCCAACGCGAAGAAATTGATGGCCGCAAAGATCAAAACAAGCTGAGGGAAAGATAAGATATGGCCCTCATAAACTACGCAAACAAAGAGATTAACGCAAAGATCGTCTATTACGGGCCGGGCCTGTCGGGCAAGACCACCAATATCCAGTATATCTTCCAGCGACTCAAACCCGAACATCGGGGCAAGCTCATTACCCTGCCCACTCAGACGGACCGGACCCTCTTTTTTGACTTCCTGCCGGTGGAGATCCCGGACGTGAAGGGTTTCACGACGCGGTTTCACCTCTATACCGTTCCGGGCCAGGTCTTCTACAACGCGACCCGAAAGATGGTCCTCAAGGGTGTGGACGGCATCGTCTTCGTGGCGGATTCCCAGAAGGAAAAGCTGAGCGACAATATCGACAGCCTCAAGAACCTCGAGGAAAACCTCAACGAGTACGGAAAGAGTACCAAGACGCTCCCGTTCGTGTTTCAGTACAACAAGCGCGATCTTGACGAGATAAACACTCCGGCCGAGCTCAACAAGCGTCTCAACGAGCGGGGGTATCCCTCTGTCGAGGCGATCGCGACGACGGGTAACGGCGTGATGGAGACGCTTTCGGCCATCTCCCGGATGGTGCTCAGACACCTGAGGGACTCCTACGAATCTCAGAAGATCCTTCGGTACGGCCAGGCGCCCCAGGACGCGGGGGAGCACGATGAGATCATCGACGAGCGAGCCCACCGGGCCGAGCGGGAAACGCCGCGGCCCAAAGGGCGCGGGCCGGTCGATTTTTCCGAGGGTGAGGTGAGCCAACCGGAGGATATCGTCATTGAGGCGGAACGGGCCTCAGGGAAGGTGCGCGATCATCTGGGGGTCATGGGCGAGTACGGGGAGACAGAGACGATCGCTGATGTGGGGCCGGATGAGATACCCATCGAGGTAGAAGTCGACGACATCGAGCCTATGGAGACACCCCGGGAAGGGAGCCCCGTCGAGGAGCCGGCGGTCGTCGATCTGGTATTGGGCGGCGAGGTTGAGCGGACGGGCCCGACGTCGTTTCGGATTCCCCTGACCTTTCGGATTCAGGACATTGCCAAGGACGTCGTGCTCAACATCAGCGTGCAGATAACCGAGAGCGATAAGGAGCGGGACATCTTTTAAGGGGAGGTCCGGCCGAGGTGCAGCCGTCGTCGCGGCCAGACGCGACGGCTGGCCGCGCCCGGGCGATCAAGCGCGCGGACGCCGGGTTTTCGGGCCGCTTGACGATTTCCCGGCTTTGCCGGCAGTCTCACTCTTGGCCTTTTCCGTTCCTTCCTCCCTGATCCGATCGATCTCGTCCTCGACGGCCTCTACGTCGGCCTTGTAGCCCTTGATATCTGAGATGATCTTCAGGATTTCGGGGTCCGTGAGGACGCTCTTTTCGTTTCCGTCTTCGAACAGCTCGTAGAGCCGGCTGCCGAGCAGCGAAAAGCCCTGGTGCACCTTTCGCTGGATCGCGGAAAGGTCCATCTTCTTTTTGATGATCCTGCCCTGCTTTTCCACTTCCTGGGTGAGCTTTCCCATCTCTTCCTTGAGGACTTCAAATCCTTCCCGGGCGCCTTCCTTTATGTCTTCCCACAGGTCACTCTCCTTCATGAGGTCTCCTCCTTTGTCGGCTGTTTGAAAGGGGAAAGAGGTTCTCGCGCGGCCGCGCAGGGGGGCGGAGGGTCATCCGAGTATCCGCGAGATCCGTTCCTCGATTCTATCCACGTGAGTCCCGGGCCAATAGATCCTTGCGCACGCGGGGCATCGTGTAAACTCGTCATGGGACAGAAAAACATGTTCAGGCACCTCGCCCTTGACCTCGTCCCTGGTGGCGTTGACGAGCGATGCGTTACACCGGATGCAGCGGGACAGGGGGACGGATCGGCCCTTGAGGGCGATGAGGACATCCATCACCTTGAGCTGTTCAAAAACCCCGTCCTCTCCGATGAATAGGACCCGGTGCTCGGAGGGGTCGACGTGCCGGGTGAGGTAAATACGGTCCGACCGCGATTCCTTCGGTCCACCCGGTTTCTCGTCGTGAAGGTAGAGACAGTCAAAGCCCAGCGTCCTCAGCCACCTGCATAATCTACCAAGCGGAGGGCTGGCGATGAATCGGAGCTCACCGGCCATCACAGACAAAAGTGCCGTCACCCGGAAGCGCCCCGCTATCCCGGGCGGTTTTAACGGCCGCGACCGCCCGGGTGACATCCGACTCGGGGACCGCGATGCGCTGCTCGGGGAAGTGGTCGATAGTCAGGGGATACGGGGTCATCCGCTGGTCCCTCACGATAAACGGTATCGCCTCCCGGGCCAGGATATCCGAAACCACGTCCGTCTCGAACGTATTGTACGAGTAGTAGATTTCAACGTACTTTTCGACATGTTCATCCATATATATCATTCTATTGGATTTATCTCCCATTGGCAAGCCAATTATTCCCGCCACGCCGCGCGCAGAGGGCGCCGAGGGTTGACGAAAGCCGACCAATGCATTATAATAACTGGATGGAAAAGGAAATACTCACCATTGCAGGCCAGGCTCGTCAAACCGATACTTCCGGCGCCCGCGTCCTGATTGACCGTCTCGTATCCAATATAGAAAAGGTCATCATTGGAAAACCCGAGGTCGTCAGGCTCGCGGTGACGGCGCTCCTGGCCGAAGGGCACCTCCTGATCGAGGACGTACCCGGCGTCGGGAAGACGACGCTGGCGGCCGCCATCGCAAAATCCGTGGGGGGCAGCTTCATGCGCATCCAGTTTACCTCCGACATGCTCCCCTCCGATATCATCGGTGTATCGGTCCTGCGGAAATCCGGGGATGATTTTGAATTCATTCCCGGCCCGATCTTTCATAACTTCGTCCTGGCCGACGAGATCAATCGCACGTCTCCGCGAACGCAGAGCGCCTTACTTGAGGCCATGAGTGACGCAAAGGTCTCGGTAGAAAACAGCACGTACGAAATCCGGCGGCCGTTCATGATCCTGGCAACTCAGAACCCCCTCGAATACCACGGCACCTACCCGTTGCCCGAGTCCCAGCTGGACCGGTTTATGATGACGCTCGAGATCGGCTATCCGGAAGGGCGGTTCGAGAGGATCGTCGTCTCGTCTCAGGACCAGCATTCCCGGGTTGATCTGATCGGAGAGGTGCTGACCCTCCAGGAGCTTGCCCGCCTCCAGGAGCTGGTCGAAACGATCGCCGTAGACGACGATCTCCTCTCCTACCTGATGGGCCTGGTCGAGGCAACGCGCACCGCCAAGCACCTGAAGCTCGGCGTCTCGACGCGGGGCGCGATATTTCTCCGAAAGGCCGCGCAGGTAGCGGCATTGATGGAGGGGAGGGACTACATCATCCCCGATGATATCAAGAGACTGGTCCTGCCGATCTTTTCCCATCGAGTCGTCACCAAGTCTCTCTCTCACGCGGGGATCGGGAGGTCCAGAGAGGCTCGGGACATCCTGTCGGATATCGTTGACTCGGTTCCGGTTCCCCTCTAAGCCATGTTGGAACGACTTTCTCGGGCGTGGGCGCGGGTGATCAGGTGGCTCAGACCCCCCCGTACCCTCGTCATCAATTCCCTGGGGTGGTACTTCATCGCCTTCGTGTTTGCCGTGGGGATGGCGGCGGTCAACACCGGCAACAACCTCCTCTACGTGATCTTCGGCGGGATGCTGTCGTTCATCGTGGCCTCGGGCATCCTTTCAAACCTCGACCTCAATCACCTCGTGGTAACCAGGCACCTCCCCGAGCAGTTGTTTGCCAGGACGCCCACCCTTGTGCGGGTCGAGATAGAAAACAGGAAGCGGCGCGTTCCCTCGTTCATCCTCCTGGTGGAAGCACGATCGCCGGACACATCGTCAGCCCTCATTCCGACGGTTCTGCCCGGGAGCAGATCCGCGGGGTTTCTTGAGACCGTCTTCCCCGTCCGGGGGCTCCACCGGCTCTCGCCGCTCAAGGTCTCGACACGTTTCCCCTTCGGGCTTTTTACCAAAGGCATGGAGGCCGCTGACGGCGGGCAGGTCCTGGTCTTTCCGCACCTGTCGCCCGCGGACGTTGACGATTTCGAATTCCGGGGAAAGGAGGGAGAAGCCGCCCTCGTTCAGTCCGGCCAGGGTTCCGATCCTTTCTCCGTCAAGGATTTTCAACCGGGAGATAACCCCCGCCATATTCACTGGAAGAGCAGTGCCAAGCGGGGGAAACTGATGCGCAGAGAATTCTCGAAGGAACAGGAGCCGGCGGTCACCATCAGGATCGCCGCGGCTCGCGACATTCGCGGGGACGTCTTCGAAGAAAAGATCGAGCGCGCCGCGTCGCTGGCGGCGCACTTCATCACGGAGGGTTACGCCGTGGCCGTCGTGTGCGGCGGCACGGTTGTCGCCTCCGGCCGGGGGAGGGATCACCTCCTGCTGATCCTGAGAGGGCTTGCCCTGCTGGATATCGCGGATACGAATATTGAACAACACTCCCCGCACGTCGAGGGGGGGATGGTAATCGAGCTATGAGCGGGAGGAGAACGGCTGCCGCGCGCGGAGCGCGCCGGATCGACCTCGGCCGCGCGCGTAAGACCATAACCTTTGCGGTGGTGGCGTCGGGCTTTGTCACCCTCATATTGACGGGGACCCTCTCGATCGTCGAGATCGCGGTGATCGCGTTGTCGCTTCCCGCGGCATGGTTCTGGGGCGAGCGAATCGTAAAGATACCCCGGGCCGACGCCGTGGCCACGGCGTCGATCGTCCTGATCTTTCTGCTCGCGCTGGGCGGTTTCTTCTTCCTTGGCCGATCGTTCGTGGCCATGACGACCGGTTTTCTCATTGCCGTGCAGGCGGTCAGGCTTACCTTCCTGACGGAGATGCGCCATTACCTGCAGGTCTACCTGATCTCACTCTTTACGGTCCTGGCGGCCACAATCCTCACCTTTTCCCCGATCTTCATGGTATCGTTCGTCGTTTATCTCTGTCTGGCGACCGCCGGGATGATCGTCCTCACCATGGCCGGGGACATAGAGCGGGTGAGGGGAGCGGTCGGGAGTATCGATCTCTCACGCTCGCACCTGGTCTGGCTCACGCTCGGATCGGTCGCCTTTACCGTGGCGATGTCCGTCGTCGTCTTCGTCGTCTTTCCGAGGCTTTCGGCAGGCTTTCTCCCCTCATCGATCATGCAACCGGTCAGGGTTCCCGGATTTTCCAATAACGTCGAGCTCGGGGAGGTGGGGGATCTCAAGATCAGCAATCAGACCATCATGCGGGTGGTCGTCGACAAGAATGATGCGGAGAAACTGGGCGCGAACGTCTACTGGCGCGGCACCGCGTTTGACACCTTTGACGGAAAATACTGGGAGAAATCGGTCACGAGGGGGACGGCCGTCAAGCGGATGGGCACGCGATTCGTCCTCGACGACAGGGCGGCTCGGCCTGTCATCCATCAGGACTATTACCTCGAATCGACCGACAGCCGGGTGCTCTTTGTCCTTTCGCGTCCCACGGTCGTTGCCGGCCCCTTCTCGAATCTATCCGTCGATCGGTACGGGACCGTGGAGATGGCGTCTTCCATAAACGACAAGATTCATTATACGGTGGATTCCGTCGTGGAGGGCACTCCGGTAACGGAATCGCGGCGGGAAGGCGACCGCCTGAGCGAAGAAGAGCTGAGGGCGTATCGGCAGCTCCCCGATAATCTGGACGGGAGGATACGGCCCCTGGTGTCGAGGATCGTGGGCGACGAGCAGGCTCCGCTCACAAAGGCGGCGCTCATCCGGGACTGGCTTATTGCCTCCATGTCCTACGACCTCAACCCAAAGGGGATGGGCAAGGATCCGCTTTCCATTTTCCTTTTCGACGAAAAAAAGGGATACTGCGAGCACTTTGCCACCGCCATGGCGGTGATGCTCAGGGTGGCCGGCGTGCCCTCTCGGGTCGTGACCGGTTTCCTGGGGGGGAGTTTCAACGAGATGGGGTCCTTTTACATCGTCCGCGCCAGCGACGCCCATGCCTGGGTCGAGGCATACACCGATGCGACCGGCTGGACGACCTTTGAAGCGACTCCCCCCGCGGGCCTGTCGGCTGCCGTCGGAGGATCGATGGTCCGGGAGCTCTTCGAAGACCTCGTGATGAAATGGAACGTTTACGTGGTCAACTACGAGATGGGCGACCAGATAAGGATTATCGAAGGGGTCGGGAAGGCCCGCGAACGGAGTCGCGAGGATCTCTCGAATGCCGGCGGGAAGCTGGAACGATTCATGACGGCCGTAAAGGAAAAGAGGGGGTCGCTCTTCATTCCCGCGATGATCACGGCGGTGCTGTGCTGCCTCGTTCTGGTGGGGTACATCGTTCGGTCACTGCTTGCCGGCCGCGCCTCCTCCGGCACGGGGGCAGGGGAGATCGGCCGTATCTATCGCTCGGCCGTTCGCTACCTTGCGAAAAAAGGGGTTCAAAGACGGGACTCGATGACGCCCAGGGAATTGGCCGTGAGAGCCCGCGAGGCGCACCCCCGTATCGGTCCCGATATTGAGGCCCTGACCGAGATCTACAACCGGCAAAGGTTCGGCCAAGGCCCCATTACGACCGACGGAGTGGGCCGGGCCCGCCGGCTCCTTGAACGGATCAAGCAGGCCCTGTGACAAGGGGCAAGGGCCTTTCTCCCCGGGAGGGCTCGCCACTTTTCCCGTCCGGCCGCAGGCATCATAAGCCCCCGATGTCCCGGCTACTCCTGCGCTCTCACGCTCTTCCGGCGCCCGCCGAGATTTTCAGAAAGACGCAAGGAGACACGATGCGGACAAACACGCGCGAACGGACAGACCGATCGCCGCGCCGGGCGGGACTTCGACGCCGACGTCTTGAAATTCAGGCTGCGGACCGATAATAGTGTTTGAAATTTCCCGACAACGGTGATACAAAAGCCGAACCATCGAACAATAGGGTCTATGCAGGAGGCAGGATATGAACATGGACTTATTTTCACTAAAAGGCAGGCGGGTGCTGATCACCGGGGGGAGCAGGGGGATCGGTCTGGCGATCGCCACGGGGTTTGCTGAAGCGGGCGCGGCCGATATCGTTATCTGCGGCAGGAAACAGGACGCGCTGACGGCGGCCGCCGAGGCGATCGAAAAGAAGGGCGCCAGGGTCACGGCCGTGGTCGCCAACCTCGGCAACGCCGCCGATATCGATAGCCTCTTCGACAAGATCGCCGCCCAGGTCGGGGGACTGGATATCGTTGTCAACAACGTGGGCATGAATATCTTCACCCCGAGCGTCGCGGACGCGGATGTCTCCCTCTGGGACAAGGTCATGGACGTGAATCTGAAGGCCGTCTTCCTGACGAGCCGGCGGGCCGTGGCGCTCATGAAGGAGGCGGGCGGCGGAAAGATTATCAATATCAGCACCGTTGCGGCCCGTAAGGCTACGCCGGGCCTGGGCATTTACGGGATCGCCAAGGCGGGCGTGGAGATGCTCACCAAGAGCCTCGCGGTGGAGCTGGCGCCCTTCAACATTCGGGTCAACGCGATTTCCCTCGCAATGATAAAGACGAAATTCTCTGAGCCCCTCTGGTCGAACGTCGAGCTCAAGAAACAGATCGAGCTGACCAATCCGCTGCACCGGATCGGGGAGCCTGAAGAGGTGGTCGGCGCGGCCCTCTACCTGGCATCGGACGCTTCCAGTTTCGTGACCGGCTCAATCCTTATGCTTGACGCGGGCACGACGGCATAAGACGAGCGCCGGGATATTTCACCGGGCGAGCGACCGGCGGCAAGAAAACGGAGTCGTCGATCCACTGACTATATTTGCCGAAGGGGCTCTCACACCTGGGCATGCGTTTATCTTTTTATCTACGTGGTGGTGAACGCCGGCCATCATACCGTTGGAGACTCATCACTGAGGCGCGAGGAACATCAACATCCATTGCTGCTCAAGGGGCCGCATCCGTTTTCGGACGTCCTGCGCCCATGAGGGGATTCCGGCCCCCCGGGCACACGACGGAACTCGAAAGGGGGTAAACGAACCATGATCATCGAGCAGATGACGACCCTCGCCTTTTCAGAGGGGCTCAAGAAAACGAAGACCGTGATCGTCCCGCTGGGATCGATCGAGGAACACGGCCCGCATCTTCCGATGCACACCGATATATTCCACGCCTATGAGATTGCCCGGCGGGCGTCGCAGATCGTGCCCGTCTTTGTGGCGCCTCCGATAAGCTTTGGGGTCTGCCGGAGCACGTCCGATTTTCCCGGGACGATCGGGATCCGCTCGTCCACCCTCGTCTCGCTGGTGATCGACGTCGTCGGATCGCTTTATCGTCACGGCATGAAACGATTTATCCTCTATTCCGGGCACGCCGGGGCCAACCATATGGCAGCGCTCCTTTCGGCGGCGGATGAACTCATGCTTGCCCATGAGGATACGGATTTTGCGGTGATAAGCGACCTGGATCTCTGCGACTCGGACTTCTTCTCGCTCCTGGAGACAAAGGACGATTCTCACGCGGGCGAGGTTGAGACCTCACTGATTATGGCGCTTGCCCCCGATCTCGTGGGCGAGCTGCCGCCGGCGGACCGGCCGGTTTTCCCCCGCCCGCTGCTGGTGCGCGATACGAGGCACTATTGGAAGAGCGGGGTATGGGGAGACCCGAGCAAGGCCTCCAGGGAAAAGGGAGAGCAAATGGTTGGGATTCTCTCTCAAAATCTCGCAAAATTGGCCGAAAGCATGAATAATCGGTAGAAAACGTCGATGAAGGTGGATAAACGGGCCGTATCCCGAAAAAGAAATTATCAGCGATGAGAAAATAGTATTGACATTGCCCAGTTTTATTGATATTTGCTTAAGTTTGAGAAGCAATGGCTGGTCTAATCTTTATTTCGGTGAGGCTATACCGACATAAAGATTAAAGGCAAAAAACCAATCGTAAGGAGAGTATTGTATGAACAGGAAAGTTTTTGCACTTTTACTCGTGGTCGCCATGACCGCGGGAGCATTCCTCGCGGTTCAGGCGTGCAAGCCCGGCGGGGGAACGATGACTCCGACCGCCGTCGGCGAGATTCCCAAGCTGAAGATAGCAACCGATGCGGCCTATCCGCCCTTTGAGTTTGTCGACACGACAACCAGCGAGATCGTCGGGTTTGATATTGACCTGATGAAAGAGATCGCTAAGGCGGGCGGATTCGAGGTCGAATTCATTAACACACCGTGGGACGGCATCTTCGTCGGTCTGGACAACAACAACTATGACGCGGTCATCTCCGCGGTCAGCATCACCGATGAGCGCAAGCAGAATTACGACTTCTCGAACCCCTACTACTCGATCTATCAGGCCCTTATCGTCCGCAAGGCCGATGCCGAGAAGTTCAAGAGCCTTGCCGATCTGAAGGGTAAGAAAGTCGGCGCCCAGATCGGGACCACCGGCGCCATCTTCGTAGGCAAGGACCCGAACGTCAAGCTCGTGAACTATGACGACAACGGACTGGCCATCGAAGCCCTTCTCAAGGGCGACGTGGACGCGGTTGTGTGCGACCACCCGGTTGCATTTGATTACGCCCTCGTGAATCCGTCCTACGGGGACAAGCTCGTTGTTTCCAACCCGAAGATCACCGACACTCCGGAGCCCTATGGCATCTGCATCAAGAAAGGCAACACCAAGGTCGTCGACCTGATCAACGGCGGCCTCGCAGAAGCTTCCGGCCGACGCCATCCCAACCCTCGAAGCGAAGTGGAAAATGAAATAACATCCTCGGGATGAGACTCTGGCGGGGCGAATAGCCCCGCCTCTTTTTATTTCTAATCCGGAACATACCATGACTGCAATCAGCCTTATCGCGATATCCTTTTTTGTCTTCTGGCTCTGGCTCTTGATGGATTTCGTCAACCAGCAGGGGGTCGAAAAGAGCCGCAAAGAGCGTCTCATCACGTTCCATACCTTTCTGGGTCTCATCGGCATTGCCTTCTATTTCTTCCTCATGATCTCGGCGTTTGCCTCTTCCTCGATCGTTTACTTCGATAAGATATCGGAGGGGACCTTCCGGGTGGTCACAACGGAGCTCAGGCCCGCGCTCGTGATCGGGTTCGTTATCATTCTCCTTTTCCCGATCGTGGCGGCCACCAATCTCCTCATGAAGAGGAAATACGACCTGAAGAAATATCTGAAGGTAATGAATGTCATCGAGGGACTGGCGATTGTCGTCGTGTTTATTTATATCCTCGCCGTCGGATCGACCCTCAGCGACATAAACGAGACGGGCCCGTATCCGTACCTGGTATCGGATATCGTCCATGGCAAGGCATTATATTTCGGTATCGATTTTGGGATCTATACGCTGAGTTTTACGTTCTCGGTGGTATTTTACCTTTTCATTACAACGATAGTTATCTGGGTGCTTGCCGCGGGTCACTACCTCTTCTTCATCAAGACTCCGCTGAAACGCAGAGAAATCGTCATGCTCAATACCGAGGAGATCAAGAAGATCTCCGAAATGGCGCGAATATACAAGAATGCGCTCTACTTCCTTATCGCGTTCGGTCTTATCTTCTTCAGAAACGTGTGGGACTGGCTCTCGGGCTGGCGCATCGGGCACTTCTTTATCCGAATAGGCCAGATGGTTTCGGGATTTGACGCGGCTCAGCTTGAAAACATCATCAAGAATGAGCTTACCGTGATCGGCTTCAGATCGAAGTTTGGCCTCTGGCTCTATAAGTTTTTTACGGGAGCTTTTGCCGGCAACGTCGGGGGGATCATATCCCCGAGCTTTGTGATCGGCTGCATTCTTATCTTTTTTGCGGTCATCGTCTGGCTCCTCCTCCGGAGGGTGAACAAGGAGCTCGAAAATATCCAGGTGTCCCACGAAGTAAAGATGAATGCTTTCAAGTATTCCGTCTATATGGATACCTTCAACGCCTGGAGGATCTCCCTGTTTGCCGCGATAGCCACTATACTAATTCTCCTCTATTTTTATCAGACGCCCTACTATGCCTGCTTCAAGTTTCTCCCGTCCGGTATCGTGGTGACATTCGAGGTGACGATCGCGGCCATGCTTATCGCGCTGGTCCTGGGGATGCTGGCGGGCCTGGGCAAGCTCTCGAAGAACGCACTGATCAAGGGGGTTGCGTCCGTCTACATCGAGGTCGTCCGCGGGGTGCCGCTGCTTGTCCAGCTTTTCTACATCCACTACGGGCTGGGAAGCCTTCTCAACCTTCCGCCGCTGGTATCGGCTATATCGGCGATGTCATGGTGCTACGGGGCTTATTTGGGGGAGACATTCCGCGCAGGCATTCAGTCGATATCCAAGGGCCAGATGGAGGCGGCAAAATCCCTCGGCATGACCAATTACCAGACGATGCGGCAGGTCATCGTGCCGCAGGCGGTCAAGGTGATACTCCCGCCGGTCGGCAACGACTTCATCGCCCTGCTCAAGGACTCTTCGCTGGTCTCGATCATCGCGGTCGCCGACCTCCTGCGGAGGGGCCGCGAATTTGTCGCGGTCTACTTTACCGCGTTCCAGACCTATACGCTGGTAGCGCTCATATACCTGGTCATTACCCTTATCCTCTCGAAAGTCGTCTGGAACATGGAAAAGATCATGTCAACCGATTAACGATAGAGCAAAAGAGGAACGATTGTGGCAGAGCCGATCATTTCAGTGAAAAACGTATACAAGAACTTCGGTCATATCCGGGCGCTTCAGGACGTGACTGCGGAAATATATCCGGGAGAGGTCGTGGTGGCGTGCGGGCCGTCGGGTTCGGGAAAATCGACCTTTCTCAGGTGCATCAACCGCCTGGAGGAGATCGACCGGGGAACGATCGTCATCGACGGTATTGATATCTGCGACCCGCACGTGAAGATACACAAGGTCCGGGAAGAGATCGGTATGGTGTTTCAGCACTTCAACCTGTTCCCCAACAAGAATGTGCTGGAGAATATTATTCTTGCGCAGCTCGTGGTGCGAAAGAGGACGTTTGACGAATCGGTTTCGATAGCCAACAAACTGCTGGAGAAGGTGGGGATTTTTGACAAAGCGGCGGTGTATCCCAGCAAGCTGTCCGGAGGACAGCAGCAGCGGGTGGCCATCGCCCGGGCGCTGGCCATGCAGCCGAAGATCATGCTCTTTGACGAGCCTACCTCGGCGCTCGATCCCGAGATGATCGGGGAAGTGCTGGACGTTATGAAATCGCTGGCCCGCGAGGGGATGACCATGGTCGTGGTAACCCACGAGATGGGATTTGCCCGCGAGGTGGGTGACCGGGTGATCTTTATGGACGAAGGCAAAATCGTAGAAGAAGGAAAACCGGATGAGTTTTTCCTGAATCCGAAAACGGATCGGGCAAAGCTATTCCTCAGTCAGATACTCTAGGACAGACGGCCGAGCTTTGGACGAGTCCTTCTTTGAGCGGAGGAAACGAGCCAGGAGCGGCGGGGTGAGATAAGGGATCGGGGGGCGGGGGGAGACGGCAAGAACCCGGAGAGTGAAAACGGAGCCCATACGAGTCACGTTGGCGCGGTAACGACGGGGTTAATCCCGGTCCGGCACACGACGTGACCTTATATTTTTCCTGACAGCCGTTTCGCTAATCTAAAATCTTACGAAATCAAAAAACAAGGATCGGATATGTCTCGATCGATCGTCATATGGACGCTCGTCGTCCTGCTGTGTGGTTTCTCGGTTTCATGCTCCAAGAAGAATAACACGAACGGAATTGTTTCTCCGGAGGTCATCGCGTCCGGTTCAGACCTCGCGGCAATCATCGCGCGAGGCAAGCTCATGGTTGGGATGGACGTGTCCGACATCCGATATCAACCGTTTGAGATGAAGAATCAGAACGGTGAGATCGTGGGATTTGATGTGGATCTGGCGCAAATGATGGCAGACGACCTGGGCGTCAGTCTCGAGATCGTACCCACGAACTGGGACGGCATCATCCCTGCGCTCGTAGACGGAAAATTCGATCTCATCATCTCGGCGATGGCCGTAAGCACCGAGCGAAACAAGGCGATAAATTTCTCGACGCCCTACTACCTTTCCGGTCTGTCCATTCTCATAAAAAACTATGATCTGTTCCGTATTCACGACTATCACGATCTGAACCGTAAAGACATGGTGGTTGCAACGACGTTCTCCGACGACATGGTCCTCAGTCGTTACTTCCCGGACGCAGATATCATCAGGTTCAAGAGCGATGAGGAGGCCGTGCGGGAGGTAATCGAAAAGCGGGCGGAAGCCTTTGTCGCCGACAGGGCGAGGGTTTCCATTTTCGCCGCGAAGTACCCGAGGAATACGGTGGCCCTCACGGGAACGTTTACGTATGAGCCGATGGCCATCGGGATGCGCAAAGGGGACGTGGACATTCTCAATTGGGTGAACAACTGCATCGAGATCATGAAGGGGGACGGCAGGCTGCCGGCCCTCGAAAAGAAATGGATGCAGCAATATATCCCGCCTTCGACGAAATAGAGACGACCGGCATGAACGATATCATCGGGTCGTTTCATTCGTCGAAACTGGTCCGGGCCGGGGCCGACCATCGTGCCCCGGTTGTGCCTTCGGGCGATCGAAGAGGGGTCTGACGTGAGGATACTGGCGCTGGACGTTGGAGACAAGCGGATCGGCCTCGCGATAAGCGATCCCCTCGGCACCATCGCGCAACCCTTCATGACAATCCAGAATAATAGCACATGTCTGGAGAACATCGCCCGGATCGTGCGCGAGAAGGAGATCGGCGAGATCGTAGTGGGCCTTCCGATCAATATGAACGGGACGCCGGGACCGCGGGCCCAAGAGGTCCGGGAGTTCGCCCGGCGGGTGACCGAGGCGATCGATATCGCCGTGGTCTTCATCGATGAGCGGCTCACGACGGTCGAGGCCGAAAAGCTGATGATTTCAGCCGACGTGAGCAGGGAAAAGAGAAAACTGACAATAGACAGCGTGGCCGCGGCAATTATCCTCGAAAAACGTCTGCGGGAAAGGCCGGGCGGCGCAGAGACGTGAGCGTAAGGGCCCGATGGCGGGCTCCATCAATAGTGTGACTATATGAAGCGCAAAAAACGTACAAACCGGATAAAGCGAATCTTCGCGCTTTTCCTGATCGTTCTTCTGGTCGGCGCCGTCGGCGCGGCCTACCTCGTCCACCGGGCGTTTCTGGTGCCCACCGGCAGGCTATCCGAGCCGATCGTCGTGGTGGTGGAGGAGGGCGACACGCTTGGCGAGACCGCCGATGTCCTGAAGGAGAAGGGCGCCATCCTGGACGAGCGTCTCTTCGTGACCGCGGCCCGCTATCTGGGCGCCGAAAAACAGATCAAGACGGGGGAGTATCAAGGTCGATCCGACGATGTCGCCCAAGGATATCCTGGTGATGCTCATCAAGGGGCGGGTCATCGAATACCCCTTCACCGTGCCGGAGGGACTCAATATCTATGAGGTCGCCGATCTCCTGGCGGAAAAGGGCTTCGTGGATAGGGATGAATTCCTTCGGCTCGCCAAGGACAAGGACTTCCTGGCCTCGCTGGATATCGAGGCCCCGACGCTCGAGGGATATCTCTTCCCGGACACCTACCGCGCCAATCGGTCGATGCATGAGCCCCAGATTATCACATTGATGGTGAAACGTTTCTTCGAGGTATTTGACGAGGAAAAGGAGAAGGTCACCACGAAGGGAACGCTGACGGACTACGAAGTCGTGATCCTGGCTTCCGTTATAGAAAAGGAGACGGGCGCCGCCGTGGAACGCCCCCTCGTGTCGGCGGTCTTCAGCAACCGGCTTAAAAAGGAGATGAAGCTTGACAGCTGCGCCACGGTCATCTACGGAATATGGGATCGCTTCGACGGTAACCTGACCGAACGGGACCTGACGACCTGGACGCCTTACAATACATACCTGAATCCCGGATTGCCTCCGGGGCCCATCTGCAACCCGGGCAGGGAGTCGATCGCCGCCGCGCTGAGCCCTGCGGACGTCGACTACCTCTACTTCGTCTCAAAAAACGACGGCACCTCTTATTTCTCGAGCACACTCTCGGAACATAACAGGGCCGTCTACGAATACCAGATACTGAGAAAGAACCGAAAGTAGCTAGTCCAGCGCCCGGTCATCCCGCGTCCACTTTTTCCAGTGGGAGCTTCTCTTGGACTCGATATGTCTCCTCACCTCGCGCTTGAATTTCTCGTCAAACAGGAGGTAGCGGCCGAGCTGCTGGGTCGTCAGGAACGTTGAAAGCTCTTTCTGTTCTTCCTGCCGCAGCGACAAGAGGTCCTCATCGTTCTTATTGACGATATCGATGAGAGCCGCGATCTCGGGATCGGTCGCCTTGCCGGACTTCAACGCCGTCTTCAGTGCCTTCAGATTTTCGCGCCGCTCCTCGAAGAGGGCGATCTTACGCTCGTCATAGCCGTTGGTGACCTTGATAACCCTGTCGATGGTCGCCTCGTCCAGTTCCATGGTCTTGGCCATTACATGTTTTTTGAGCTCTGTGATCCGGGCCTTGATGTCACCGTGACGCTCCTTTCTCGTTTCTTCCCTGGATCTTTTCCCACATCCCGCCGACATCACGAGTCCGACGATAATGACCGAGCAGAGCGCCGTTACGTACAAACGCCTCATGATCTCCTCCTTGTTGTTATCCGGAGCTCTCACGGGAGAGCTCGCTGAGCACTTCAATCCATTCCGCGTCAGAGATGTCCGGCAATGCTTCCCACGGCTCGGCGCCGTACAGCAGGTCGAGCGTGCCGTCGGTATCCGGCAGGTCGATGGAAGCGATCTCGTGCGAAAGCTCTTCTTCGGGTGAGGCCGTGACCGCGACGGTATGCACGCCGGCGCCCGGGCGTCCGGCATGGCCGGGTCCGATTATCCGCTGGGCCGGCCACACAAAGAAGATAAGGAGCGCGGCCGCCGCGGCGGCCACAGACGTATACAGCGCCCGATGGATATAGTGTGAATGTCCTTGGGTTGCCGGCCCCGACGTCACTCTTTGGATCTTCCTCATGACCTCGCCCGGAAAGCGGGAGAAATACGAATCGGATGGCGGGTCAACGGGTCGTACCGATATCCGCCGCGCCACGGATTCCATAAAGGCCAGGTGCGACGCACATCTCGGGCAGACGGCGATGTGGTCCTGAGCCTCCCTGATCGTCCGCTCGGGCAGCTCCCCGATAAGGTACTCCGGGAAAAGACGCGAAATCTCGTCACAGGTCATGGTCGGTTATCTCCGTTACCGCCCTTTTCAGGTTTGGCGATATCGCGCATGATCCGCTGCATGCCGTAGTGAAAATTCGTTCGGGCGGACCCCTCGCTGATCGTCAGGGCCTGGGCTATCGCGGCGAAAGAAAGTCCCTGGTGGAGCCGAAGGATGACCGAGAGACGCTGTTTTTCGGGGAGATGGGAAATCACCTCATCGAGCGTTTGGCGTTCCTGCTTGGCCATCAGCCGCGAGAGAATATCGGACCGGGGATCGGGAGGGTCGCTGACGAGTCCCATGATGATGCTCGATCGCCGCTGCCTGAGGATGCTCCGCGACTGGTTCACGGCGATCCTGACCAGCCAGGTTCCGAACGAAGACCGTCCCTCGAACGTTGAGAGCTTCGTATAGGCCGCGATGAAGGCCTTCTGGGCGGCATCATCCGCGTCAAAATGATTGTTCACTACAGAGTAGCACGTGACGTAGACCTGTTTCATATACTTTCTAACCAGCTGTTCAAAGGCTTGTTCATCGTGCCCCCGGGCGCGCCTGACCAGTTCTTCATCGCAGGGCATAAGTGTTCCTTTATCTATTTGACGTTTAAAACCGAAAAAGTGTTAAAATCCGTCGAAGAGAATTTCATGTGACTGCGCCACAACTTAGTCTTACAAAAATGTTGACTACTGTATGGCGTGATGGTACTATTTACAAGTTTTATATTTTTGGGGACATTTGTCGACGTGCTTGACGTTAAGTTTCTCAGGGAAAATATCGATCGGGTCACCGAGCGGCTCTCTCTCAGGGGGGAGCGGGTGGATCTCTCCAGATTTCTGGAGATCGAGGAAAACCGGAGAGCCCTCCTGGTAAAGGGGGAGTCCCTTAAATCGGAGAGAAACAAGGTAAACGACGAGATAGCGCGTCTGAAGAAGGATAAGGGCGATACGACGTCACTGATCTCCCGGATGAAGGGCGTTTCCGACGAAATCAAGCAGATCGATACCCGGATTTCCGAGATCACCGAAGAGCTGGAAGCGATCGTATCGGTTATCCCGAATATACCCCATGAGAGCGTGCCGGCCGGGACTTCCGATAAGGACAACGTCCAGGTTCGCACGTGGGGAACGATTCGCACGTTTGACTTCGCTCCTCAGGAGCACGCCGATATCGGTGAGAAGCTGGGAATCCTGGATTTCGCACGGGGGGCCAAGCTCGCCGGGGCGCGCTTTTGTCTTTCGGTGGGGCCGGGCGCTCATCTTGAGCGGGCGCTCATCAACTTCATGCTTGACCTTCACACGACCGAGCACGGATATACCGAGGTGCTGCCTCCCTTCATGGTGAACAGCAAGTCCATGACGGGGACGGGGCAGCTGCCCAAGTTCGCCGGTGATCTCTTCAGGGTGGCGGATACGGACTACTGGCTCATCCCCACGGCGGAAGTACCGGTCACCAACATATACCAGGATGAGATCATCGAGGAAGAGGATCTGCCGATCTATCGGTGCGCCTATACCCCCTGCTTCAGGAAAGAGGCCGGTTCCTACGGGAAGGACACCCGGGGATTGATCCGCCAGCACCAGTTCAACAAGGTGGAGCTCGTCAAGTTCACCCGGCCCGAGGACTCATACGAGGAGCTGGAAAAGCTCACCGACAACGCCGAGGAGGTACTGCGGAGGCTGGGGCTCCCCTACCGGGTCGTGGTCCTCTCTACGGGGGATCTCGGCTTCTCGGCCGCGAAGACCTACGACATCGAGGTCTGGCTCCCGGGGCAAAACGCCTACCGGGAGATATCATCGTGCAGCAATTTCGAAGACTTCCAGGCGAGGCGGGCCGGGATCAAGTACCGGGAGAAGGGGAAGAAGGGCACCCGCCTGGTCCACACGCTCAACGGCTCGGGGCTTGCCGTGGGCAGGACCGTCGTGGCGATCCTGGAGAATTACCAGCGGGCAGACGGATCGGTTGAGATACCCGAGGCCCTCCGCCCGTACATGAACGGGAGGGCGTCGATTCCCTGAGCGCCCTGGGGCGGGTAAAATGGGTTGAAATTTCCTGATTTTCGAGTAGAATTAATAGAGGAACGTTCGTGGAGGGATGGCCGAGTGGCTTAAGGCGGCGGTCTTGAAAACCGCAGAACGAAAGTTCCGTGGGTTCGAATCCTACTCCCTCCGCCACTAACAGGAGTAAAGCGAAAAGATAGATACGTGACGCCGCACGGCGTCACCATTGATCGGGTCGCGCATCCCGCCGTCCTGCCGTACAAGGTCGGCAGCGGCGGCCGCGCGTAATGCGGGGCCGATATACGACTCGATCCCGGACAGTCTCTTTTCACCGCAGTTCAGCGGAGAGATGGCCGAGCACGGCTGAAGGCGCTCGCCTGCTAAGCGAGTGTAGGGGGTCAACTCCTACCGAGGGTTCGAATCCCTCTCTCTCCGCCAATTTGAAAAGATTTGTTTGACTCGCCCTCTCTTCACTTACGTGGGGGATCAATGAGAGCAGGCGGGAATAGTCAGTCAAGAGAAAATATAGGATCGGAGCTGGAATCGGCGCGTAAGGCCTTTCACGACTGTTTTAGCTCGCTGTCGGAAGAAGATCTTCGCAAGCCGAGCAAAGTCCGCGCGTGGACCAACGAACAGCTCCTGTTTCACGTAACCTTCGGGTATATGCTCATTCCTTCTCTGTTCTGGCTTATATTGTTTTTTGGAAGAATCCCCAAGGGTTTCTCGAAGATATTCTCACTGGTATTGAATCTCTGCACGCCGCTGTTTCTTCTGGCCGATTATACGGGACCCTGGGGCGGTGCACGGGTATACAGCGGTAAACGGCTGCTCGCCAAGTATGACAGGACCCTGGACTCCGTTTTGCGGAGGCTGAATTCAACGGATGATAGAGAGCTTGAGCTGGCGATGTACTACCCGAAGAGGTGGGATCCACTTTTTGATGAATATATGACGATAGGCGCACTTTTCCTTTACCCGACGCGCCATCAAAGCCATCACCTCGAGCAGGTAGTGAGCTAGGATATTCCACGAACAGCTCGGCAAGGGGTTGATTCACCGGCGTGGCCGGGAAGAGATCTACCGGCAGGAGAGACAGGAGACAGATGATTCGCCTACCGAAAAGCTTGAACCGTTCGAACCCGTCGAGGGCCATAAAGGGCGGGTTCCTGTTGGCCCTCTGCGTGGTCATCTGTGTGGTCGGCATCCTTGCTTCCTGCGGACGGGCGGTCTCGCCGGCCGCTCTCAAACACCTGGCGGAGGGGCAGAAACTCTACAACCTCATGCAGTACGAGGATGCCATTAAGGAGTTCGACGAGGCCGTGAAGGTGCAGCCCTCCCTTGCGCCCGCGTATCTTGGCCTTGGCAAGTGTCTTGCCGAGACCGGGCGGTTCGACGAGGCCCTCAGGCAGTATAAGACGGCGATGGATCTCGACCCGAGAAACGACGAGATCATGTACGAGATCGCCCGGGCCTACATAGAAAAGGGGCTGGGCGATGAAGGGCTCCTCATGCTGGACAAGGCAAAGAAGCTCAACTCCGACAACCCGAAGCTTTTCCTCTATCGGGGCCTCTACTACTACAAAAGCATGCAGTATGCCCCGGCCATCGACGAGTTTCTGAAGGCCGCCCATGAGGATTCAAGGTCGGCGGAGCCATATGTTCAGCTCGCGCTCCTCTATATCAACGCAACGAATCCTTCATATCAGGACCCCGAAAAGGCCGTAGAATACGCCTTAAAGGCCGTCGACCTGGCGCCGGATTCCCTGAAGGCGCTGGATACCCTGGGGCGGGCCTATTTCTTCGCCAGACGCTACGACCTTGCCGAGGAGACGATACACCGGGGCCTCGAGAAGTCCCCGAACAACCGGGTTCTCGAAGAGACGCTCGCGCGCTTTCAGAACAGTGTCAAGGGGTCGGCCGACGAACACAACCTCAAGGGCGCCCAGCTGCTGGAGGCGGGCGATTACGCCGGGGCGGCCGAGGAGTTCAAGACGACCGTCGAGATCGATCCAACCTTCGCCGACGGCTACTATAACCTCGGTAAGGTCTATTCGCAGATCAAGGACTACGACCAGGCGCTGGACTCCTACAAGAAGGCCATCGAGCTGGACCCGGAAAACGCGCGGTATCACTACAACCTGGCCATAGTCTACAGCGCAAAGGGGGAGACGACCCAGAGCGAGCAGGAGTATCTCTCGGCCATCGCTTCCGATCCCTACTATGACAAGGCCCACAATAACCTGGGCGCCCTCTACGTGAAGACGAACAAGCTCAACGAGGCCCTGGCCGAGTTCGACAAGGCCTTCGAGATCAACCCGAGAAGCGACTACAAGAACAACAGCGAAATGGTGCGCAAGATGATGGAAGAACAGGGTCTCGCGCCCAAGCCTATAACGTCCGACAAGGGAAAGAGCCAGTATTAACTGTGCCCTTATTGAGGTCATCTATGAATGATTTAGAAGGGAAAGTCCCGCAGATCGAGGGGAACTTTACGGCGCTGTCCCTGGTCAGCCTCATACAGGGGATCTCCGCCAACAAGCGGATGCTGATAACGCTCTTTTCCATAGACGGCAGCGAGGGGAGGCTCTATTTCGAGAACTCCCGGATCGTGGGCGCCTTTGTCGGCGAAGAGCTGACCGGCAAGAAAGCCTTCTTTCGGATGATCGAGTGGGAGGACGCCCGCTTTCAGGCCTACGACATCACCGATATCGACCGGTCCCGGTTCAACATAGACCTGGAGGTCTCGCACCTCCTCCTGGAAGGGCTCAGGCAAAAGGACGAGAAGGCCAAGATCAAGAAGAGGATCCTGCCGATCTACAAGATCACCAAGGGTGAAGGCGAGTACGAGCTCAACGACAAGGAGAAGGAGCTCTTTTCGCTCATCCCGGTCGAGGGGATCTTCGTCAACACGCTGGTGAACATGACCTCCATGACCGACTGGGAGGCCTACACGAACCTGTCGTCGCTGATGATCAAGCGGGCCATCGTCTTCGTCAAGATCAAGACCCTGGTCATCGACGACAGCGAGTTCATGACCAAGATACTCAAGGACATCCTCGATAATCTCTATAAAGACGTGCTGATCATCAAGACGCTCAAGACCGGCAATGAGGCGATCAAGCTGATCAACTCGCCGGAGATAAAGGTTCGCCCCGACCTGGTGTTTACCGACATCGTCATGGAGGGGACCAGCGGAATGGAGGTCATCCAGGCCGCGAGAAACCAGACGCCCCCCATCCTGACGATCGCCGTGACCTCACTGCAGCGGGAGATGAAAGAGATCCTGGATGCCGGGGCAAACTACCTCCACAAGAACTGGATCACGCGGGACAACATCGGCGACATCATGAGCGACCTCGTGGAGCGGACCATCTGCGGCGAGGAAGGGGTCATCGGCGGTGAGACCTACATCAAGCCCTCGATCTCCTAAACCTCGCGCAGGCATCGGAAGACCTATCAGAGACGACATCCCCCACATACCCGAGATCACCAGGACGAGACGGCTGGCCGAAGTGGCGGTCATCTCGGCGCTTTACGTCGCGCTGACGTATCTGGTGGCGCCGTTCGCTTACGGGCCGATCCAGTTTCGGGTGAGCGAATGCCTGGTGATCCTGGTGGCCGCGCGCCGGCACCTGATCCTCTTTGTCCCGATCAGCTGCGCGGTGGCAAATCTCCTGTCGCCCTACGCCGGGGTCTGGGACCTGGTCTTCATGCCGCTCATGAGCACGGTGGGGGCGCTCCCCTTCTACTTCTTCGGGCGCCGCCTGGTCCTCTTGTCGAGCTGGTTTTACGCGGTGGTGACGGGCCTCTCGGTGGCGCTGATGATCTCGGTCCTCGAAAAGGCGGCCTTCACGCTGCTGGCCCTTTCGATCACCGCAAGCCAGCTCATCATCATGACGGCCGGCTGGGTCCTCTTCTCGGGGTACCTGCTGCTGTTCGAGAGGAAGGGCGGCAAGGAAAGGGAGGGGACGGAACGGTAAGGGATGCCTGGACGATAAGAACACCTCGGAAAGGCTCACATCACGGGGGTTTTCCGACGGGGTCCCCAAAAATGCCTGCATTTTTGGGGTGTCAGTCGTAGGGGCGGCATATATGCCGCCCGTCTCTAAGCCCACGAAATCTTCGATTTTAGCGGTGGTGTTTTGCGGACACGATGAATCGTGTCCCTACGGTTGTATGGACGGATCCGGTTAGCACCCGTAGGGACACCACATGTGGTGTCCGTCCAATCACCCCATGAAAACTCTGTTTTCATGGGGGCCCCGATCCAACCCCAGAAGACAAGCACATCGGAGACTAAGCGCAGAGGATGCGACGGGAGCTATCCTGTCGGCCCGGCTTTCTTTATCTCCCGGATGATCGACAGGATCTCAAGATACTTCTTCCGTGTCCCCGCGACGATATCGGCGGGCAGGGGAGGGGCGGGGGGCCGCTTGTCCCAGTCGGTGGTCTCCAGCCAGTCGCGGACGAACTGCTTGTCGTAGCTCGGCGGGGACTCTCCCACGCGGTAGGAGCCGACGGGCCAGAAACGGGACGAATCCGGCGTCAGGGCCTCGTCGATGAGGATGACCCTGCCGTCGATGGTGCCGAACTCGAATTTCGTATCGGCCAGGATCACGCCGCGGGCAAGCAGCCTCTCGTGGGCAAAGCGGTAGATGGTAAGCGAGAGGTTCCGTACGGTATCCACCAGCTCGCTTCCGAGTGCCTCCTCGGCGTCTTTAGTCGTGATGTTCTCGTCGTGGCCCTCGTCGGCCTTGGTGGAGGGGGTGAAGATCGGCTCGGGGAGCCGCTCGGCGAGCTTCAGGCCGGCCGGCAGCTTATGGCCGGATATCATGCCACTCTTCTGATAGTCCTTATAGCCGGAACCGGCCAGATACCCGCGGACGATGCACTCCAGGTCGACGCGCTTTGCCTTTTTCACCAGCACCGACCTGCCGGCAAGCTCCGGCCGGGCGTTGAACGGCGCGGGGAATTTCGCGGCGTCGGTCTCGATGATATGGTTTTCGACAAACGTCAGGAGCCCAAACCAGATGTTGCTGATCTCGGTGAGGATCGTCCCCTTGCCGGGAATGCCGTCGGCAAAGACGACGTCAAACGCCGAGAGCCGGTCGGTGGCCACGATGATCAGCCGGTCGCCCAGGTCGAAGATCTCGCGGACCTTGCCGGAATAGTCGGGCCGCCTGCCGTCGACGGTGATGGCGGTGAGGGGTTGCGGGGTCTTTTCCATGGCGGGGATTGTAGCAGAAGAGCAGCGCGGGGTCAACGGTTTTTCGGGGTTTTGGCGGCGTGAACGGAGCGGCGGACGGCGGGCGGGGCGGTGCGCATGAATCCTTTTTCGGTCCCCGACGTCTATATCTATAGAAATTGAAACAGGCCGCACCGAGCTGGCAGCATCAGCTGCTAAACGGCGGTAAGCCCCGAAAAAGGGGCTTTTTATTATATACCACCCCACGAAATCTTCGATTTTCTGGGGGCCCCGGTAGGGGAGAGGGAAGAAACAAGACGGCATCGCCGGATCGTGTTTTCAATCGAACGCTGATTCGATCCGTAGGGGCGGCATATATGCCGCTGTTTCACCGACAAATCTGCGATTTGGGGGCCGTATCACTCATGAAAACTCGCACGCGGTGATGGTCTATGACTGCCACATCGGACAGGTCGTGACGCATTCTCGCGGGGCTGTTTTGCGGGGACACGATGAATCGTGTCCCTACGGGTGTGTATTGGACGCATCCGCGTTAGAATCCGTAGGGGCTCCATTTATGCGCGCCCGCCGTTGGCGATCGGTGTTTCATTGTGATTGTTCAACGTGACCTGACCCCATCCCGTCATTGCGAGGGAGCGCTCGGCCGACCGCGGCAATCTCAGCTGTGCGGGTGGGGGTGTGCGATGGCGTCCGTTTCCCCTGCAAATTATTCGTATATTTACTATATATATGTCCCACTGGAGTATAATAATGCATAATTGACATGAAATTATATCTAATTATGGCCGTTTTTGCTTGACGTAACCCCCTTCATGTGCGATAATTACGATAACACTACACAAGACCCGCACATCTAACAAATCCCATTGTCAATTCATGAGGTGCTTATTGAAGCTTAACAGCGAGCGGAAGGTCCTTACAAATAGTGCGCGGAACGCCGAAAAGGCAAAAAAGAGAAGGATTACGAAGATTTCCCTGTGGACGCTGGTGCTGCTTGCGGTCGTTTCGATCGGCTGGGCGAGCGTCGTCTCGGGCATGGTCGCCGGCCCCGTGCCGGCCGAGAAGCTCATCTGGAGCGGCCTGTTCGGGACGGACCCCGCGACGGAGGCGGGCAGGCAGCTTTCCATCTACGACTATATCCACTCGTTCAATACGGGGCTCACCGAAACCGAGGAGCGCGAGCTTGCATCCTTGATCTACTTCGAGTCGGCAAAATACGGTTATGAGCCCGAGTTTATCCTGGCGATCATCCAGACGGAGAGCGCGTTCAATCCCCTGGCCGTCTCCAACAAGGGGGCCTGCGGGCTGATGCAGCTGATGCCGGCAACGGCAAGCATGATCGCCCACGAGGTGAAGATCCCCTACGAGGGAAAGAGCACGCTGTCCCGTCCCGACGTGAACGTCAAAATGGGGACGTATTATCTGTTCAAGATGATGCTCCAGTTCAAGGACGTGAGGCTCGCGCTCGTGGCGTATAACTGCGGGCCGGGGTACGTCGAGAAGATGACCAAAATGGGCCTCAAGCTGCCCAATGAGTATGTGGATAGGGTCATGGGGAATTACGAGAAGATCAAGATCCAGGGGCTGTAATATCGATTAGTATCGATACACCCCCCGCGCACAAGTAAGACCGAAAAAACCCGCCGAAAGGCGGGTTTTTTTTGGAACGGGCACCGGCGTCGTCAATGGGGGCAGGTCACAGCGGTATCTACTTTGGGGCTGTGGGGATGCCAGAAGTAACGCTCTTGTTTTAAGATGCGGCCGACAATCGCCATAACGAGCAACGTCACGACGCCGAGGACGATCAAGACTTTCAGGAGAAAACTCAGCAGTTTATTCTTCTTCGGCCTGATCTCTTGTTTCTTCGGCATAGCGCTACGCTATCACAGACAGGCCCGTTTGTTAAGGAATAAAGGCCCTTCGCTTTAATGGCGGTCCCGTGACCCGGGAGCGATTCGTGGAGGAGATGACCAAGAGGAGCATAAAGCTGCCCGAAGTGTGTGGATAGGGTCATGGGGAATTACGAGAAGATCAAGATCCACGGGCTGTAATATACTTACCCCCCCCGCGCACAAGTAAGACCGAAAAAACCCGCCGAAAGGCGGGTTTTTTTGTGTTTCAAAGATCATTGTATTTAGTATTGATCGGGAAATATGAAGGGTGTATATTGTCTTTGTTAAGCGAGGATTCTTTGAAATTAATCTGTAAAGATAAATGGCGAACAGAGTGGGATGAAAGATACAGCCCTTAAAACATTGCGATGGATTAGTTTTATTCCAGCGTCAATATTTACACGAGTACTAGTATGGTTGCTTCTGAGAATTATCAACGATTGGTCGTTTGCTTCTCGGCTGGAATCAACCCAAATTCATTACTGGGAGCGATTTGGATTGATATAATTGCCGATGGAGGTTCGGGTGCTGCTTCTGTTTATGTTGGCACTTAATATTGTGCCAAACTCTAAGAAAACAAGTTCCGTCATATTGGTTATTACACTATTCTTGACTTCGGTTTTTTCCTTTTTTATAACTATGGAACCGCCTGTTGTTCTTCGCGCCAAATATATATCATGCCTTTGAAAGAGCCTGTCGAATTATTGGCGGAATAATTGTTATGATTGGAATAATAAAATGAGAGAATCAAGGAAAGGAGGAGTTCAAGCCAAGGAGACCTATGGAAATCAGAAATCCAGGAGACAAGGAATGAATATAGGAGAGTTCTTCCATAATGCGATAATAACTCTGTTCCACGATGAGTATAAAGTTACTCAGTGGAACGTATACTCGGAACGAGGGCTTAAGTTCACAGCTTCTATTAGATATTTATCAGATTACTTTTGCAACTCTTACCCTATAAGTCGTTAAATCAACTTATCGGTGAGGCTGTATCTTGGATATGGCTCAATCAGACTATATTGCTTACTTTCGTTCTCCCATTTTTACTCTCCTCATATGGTTATCTGACAGTAGGGATAATAATGCTAAGCCATCCTTGGTCTGAACTTTGTTTTTATTAGCTTATTCTATTTTAGATGGCTAAACATGCTTTCGTTGTTAGTGGCGCCATGGTTCATGCAACTCGCTTATGCTGTTATTTGGGGAATTATCTTTATTATCAAATGGTTCTATTCTAAATGCAGTAATAGTCGGTTTATCTTTTCTTATGCTCCTATTTGGAGTCTATGGCATGATTGACGCCGTCCTATTCCAACTTCCAGTTCAGAGATTGATTATAGGAATGCCACTGGCAGACGGTATACTCAGAAACGTTGGATGGTATCACGGTCGTAAACTTGGATTAGATATAGACAAGTGGGGCAAATCATCTTAACTATCTGCTATCTTATGTAATGAATTATGAAATCCCGAGCCTAATTTCGCATCTCTTCTTAGACTTAAGAAAATGGAAAGATCGAAAATGCCTGAAAGGCAAAATGTGCGATGTCGTAAAGCTCTCCCCAATCATCCTGAGAACGAAGATACAGCCGAACCAGAGAAAGTAGAGTAGACATTGGGGTCACCCGTCTTCCCTTTTACCCCGGCCTCGATCGCCGTGAAGACGTCCTCCACGATGGACATCCGCCAGAAGACCTCCTCGGCTTCCCGTGCCGCCTTCTCCCCGTACCGTTTCACCATGCGGTCGGGGAAGGTGACGGCGAACAGCCCGGCCGCCTCGATCGAGGCCGCCCCCTTCCGGTGAGGATGACGATATCCCCCAACCGCGCCATGTCCGGGGTCACGTACCGGTCCTTCGGTCCGATGCCGATCACGGTGGCTCCGCCAATCATGGGGTATTCGCACCCTTCGTAGCGGCCCGTGTGCCCGGAGATGACGGCCATGCCGATCTTGTCGCACTCCCTGTGCATCACCGCCCACATCGCCTCGAACTCCTCCCGGGTCATGGACAAAGGGGAAATTCAGGTCCATGGTGATGTAGTTCGGCCGGATTCCCGATGTGACCGCATCGGAAGCCAGGATGTGGATCGCGAACCAGCCGGAACGCTCCCACCCGTAGGGAGGCACGACGAAGATGGGATCGGTCGTTGTCACCATCACCTGGCCGTGTCCGAGATCGACGACCCCGACATCCACCCCATGACGTGGACCCATCAGGATTTCCGGGCGCTTCCGCCCCAGTTGGGGAAGGATGATCTCATCGAATATTTCCGAAGACACCTCCCGATCGTCGGCAACTCCGTTTTCATATGATCCCCCCGTGCGGTTTCATAAAGAATATCACCGCTCGAATGCCAGGGTATTTACGTGCCGCTGCACTA